>JAJAPZ010000066.1 GCA_020523905.1 Candidatus Obscuribacterium magneticum | reverse complement strand
TGACGAGCTCTTCTGGAGTCGTGGCTGTCACCGCATTCTCATGAAAAAGCAGGATACCGATAGAAACTAAAAGCAGGATCGCCGATTCCAGAACTTCCGTCCAATCCAAAGAAAGAATATTCCCGAAGAAAATATTCATCGTGTCCGCCTCGCCGTGAGCCATTTTGGAGAGAATCAGCACGGAAAGCGCCGCGCCTAAAATATAAAAAGAGCCGATCCACGAATCCGCAGGGATCCGGGCATCGCGGCTCAAACGGTTCAGAAAATAGATGCCGCATCCCACAAAGAGAAGAGCCACCGCGAAATTGCCCCAGTGAAATCCCAAAAGGGCGCCGATGACCGCGCCTAAAGCGGCAAACTGAGAAATACTGAGCCCTGAAAAAGTGTTGCGGTTCGCGAAAATGAAGATGCCGATCAATGAAAGAGCGCTTCCGGCCAGAAGGCTCGCCAACAGCGCAGTCTGCATAAAAGGAAGCGAAAAAGGAGCGGGCATTACAAACCGCTCCTTGCCGGCATGATCCATCGCATTCCCTCTTGCTCATGCTGTAAAAACGGAATATGGTAAATCGTTTCCAGTATTTTTGTGCTGACGAGCTCTTCTGGAGTCGTGGCTGTCACCGCATTCTCATGAAAAAGCAGGATTTTTTTCATGTAGTTCAACGGGATTTGCAAAGTGTGAGTGACAAAAAGGATGGTGAGTCCTTCGTCGCGGTTGAGCCGGACCAGGAGCTCCAGAAAATCCCTTTCCGCCACCACATCCAGTCCCCGGGTCGGCTCATCTAAAAGCAGAATATCAGGTTTTTGTGAAAGCGCCTGCGCCAAGACTGTTTTCTGTCTCTGCCCGCCGGATACTTCCCGAAGAAGCGTTTCGGAAACGCCGGAGATCCCGACTTTCCTCATCGCTTCCTCGACCGGAATACATTCTTCCGGCATTCTTTTTCCGAATATCCTCTTCGATCTTGTCGCCAGACAGACCGCTTCGTGGATGGTGAGCGGCCAGACCAGATTCAGGTTTTCAATCTGAGGCACATAAGCGAATTTCTTGCCGTCCTGAAGCTCAATGGTCCCTTTCTGAGGGTATATCGTCGCAAGAATCCCCTTCAAAAAGGTTGTTTTCCCCGTGCCATTCTGGCCGACCAGTCCGACTAAATCGCCGGACTCGATCGAGCAGGAGACGTTTTCAAGGACTTTTTTCGCGCCGTATCCTAACGACACATTGTCAAATTGAATCAGGTTCTGACCTCTCATCTTATTTCTTGATGCTCAACGCCTTCACGATCTCTTGAACATTATAGTCAATCACGCTGAGATAGTCTTGGGTTTTTTCATTCGCGCCAGGGAAAACCGCCAGGGTCAGCACGACGGCTCCGGTCTGTTTGGCAATGAATCCCGGAGTGCGCTGCTCGTACCAGGATTGAGTGAATATCAAGGGGCACTTTTCCGACCGCATCCGATCGATGAGTTCAGCCGTGTGCGCCGCGGTCGGCGGGATCCCCGGTTTCGGCTCGATCTCTCCGAGAGAGACCAGACGGAACCGCGCGGAGAAATAGGGATAAATTTTATGAAAACTGACGAACTTCGTCCCCTCATAGGGCTTCATCTCTTTTTCCCAGAGCGCGACCTTCTCGTCCAGTTTCAATTCGAAATTTTTGAGATTGCGCCTGAAAAGTTCGGAATCTTTCGGAGAGAGTTCCGCCAATTTGTCACAGATGAGCCGCGCCACCAGTCTGCCGTTATCGGGATCGGTCATATAGTGCGGATTTCCCGCCGGATGGACGTCCCCCATCGCGCGGGAAGGGTTCTGAGGCACTTCCATCGGCGTGATCGCGGTGGAGGCGTCCAGAAAACCCTTTGCGCCCGCCTGGATATTCTTGTTACCTGAGGATTGAATCAACAGCGGAGCCCATCCGATTTCCAGTTCCATACCGGTCTGGATGAAAAGGTCCGCCTTCATCAACTTCACGATAAGCGAGGGCTTCGCATCCACAAAGTGCGGATTCTGCACCGGCGAGGCAAGCGACTGCACTTTAGCCCCGTCTCCTCCCACTGCGCGGACGATGGAGGCGAGATCGGACGTGGTGGTGACTACATTCAAAGCCGCTTCCGACACTCTCCGAAAAACGGGGAGTACCAGAGAAATCAAAATTAAGTATTTAATTTTCATGGACGCGCTTCTTAAAAAGGATGAGCGCCGTGAGGGCCCAGCACCACAACCCACTGGAAGAAAACGCGGTGCTCTTCGTCGTCGCCCGGCACCTGTTGATATTGGTACTGAACGCGGAAACGGTTGAATTCGCTCAGTGTGAAAGTGATGTACGGGTTGACCGCCCGGGTGATCGACGTCTCCACTTCCCGGACCGTTTGGTCCTCGAGCGTAATGACCACAATGTCTGCCTCCGGACTTTCGACGTAATCGGCTCTGACGCCGAACCTCCATCTCTGCGCGGGTTGAACTTCAATGTTGGAGTACCATCCTCGTCGATGGAGTCTCCGCTCCGCTGCGGTGACCGCTCCCGTCAACAGGTCCGTCTCGGGCATGAGTTTGCGATCGGAATAGAACGCTTCCGTTCTCCACAAAAAGGAACGGTACAACCCTTCCCGGATCGGCTTCCATCGAAGCGTCACGTCAATGGCTCCCATCTTCGTTTCCTTGCGCTCCTTCGGCTGATGAAGCGCTCCCGAAAACCCCAGGTCGATATTCGTCGTATCGGTGAAATCCTTGTAAAAACGGATCTTCGAAAGATGGGCGAAATTCCTGAGCTGGCGCTCGACGGTCTCCTCAGGACGATGAACAGCGACAGTCACGACGTTCCCGTTTGTGTCCGTCACCGTGGTGGTCACTGCATCTTCTTCATGTTCGTGCGCGCCGAGCCCGTTTAAGAAAGAATAGCTCACTTCCAGGAAAAGGCCAAACGGAGCGAAAATGCGGCTGATCTCGGCTCCGGTGTCGTTCAGCCCTTCCTCTCCCAGAAAACTGGAGAGAACGATCGGCGTATCGATGGTCGAGTACTCGTGAGGATGGGTCATGTTCAAGCGCCCGAAATTGGCGCGAAACTTCCCTCCCCTCGCTTTCAGATTCCAGGGCAGTGACAGCAGAGAGGCATACCCCTCCTCCAGCTCCACGGCCTCCCCTTCAGGGAAAGAGACAAAGAAATCAGCCCTGGCGTACGGATCCACCGACGCCTGAAGACCGACCTCCGTTTCCCGCAGGGAAAAACGGTTGGACGCCGCGTCCTTCATGGGGCCGGCATTGGCGGTGAAGTCGCCGATGACGCTGAGATTAGGATTCAAGGCGTTGGCGAGGGTCCTGGTCCTCAGCCAAGAGGTATCAAAGCCCTGGCTCTGCAGATGTGCGCAAAATAAAAAGAGACAGGACAAACAGAATGAAAAAACGGAACTTCTTATGAATGTCAATTTCATTGCAGCCTCCTTAAAATGAATTTGATTCCTTCAACAACAGATTGAAGGCAAAAATAAGATTCAATATATTGAAATGGATTAGAGCGGTGGTGCGCGTGGAAAATGCAGTTGATCCCTAACGGAACAGATTCCAAAGTGTTGGGTTTCAATGTCATTCTTACAACAGACTTGCGGTCGAACAGGAGATTCCTGAACGCTATTTAGAAATTTCTGGGGACTATTGGATATGAAAGCGCAAACCGCACAATCGGAGTGGTTTGAGTGAAGCTGTCCGTCACAGTGCGGATGGGAATGGAGAAAAACTAAAAACCAACTGAGACAATAGAAAAGACAGATGATTTTTCTCATCAATTTACATTATACCACATTCCAAAATGTATCATGAGATTTTGAAATTCCGGGCACTTGCGCAGGAAGACTCTTGGACAGAAGATTAGGATTTGGCTGTTTGTTCCCAGAACCAGGTATCGCCTCACAGGCGATACCTGGTTTGGAAATCGTCCCGGGCATGGATATCTGCACCACGCAAGAGGCCAGGAGGAGGTGCCAAATCACGCCCGGCGGAATATCAGAAGTTGAAGAGCATGTCGGCGTAGGTCGGCACGGGCCAGAGATCTTTAGGCATAAGCTGTTCTAAGGCATCGATATCGCGCCGCAAATCCGCTTGCGCGGTGAACACCTGATCCCGATAGGATGCCGCTTTCTTTTCAAAATCTTCGATGGCGGCCGCCTTGTCGCTGCTGGATTCCAGAGCTTCCAGCTTCTTGTCGGCGGATTTCAGCAGTTTCGACACTCTGTTAAGGAGTTCGGACTCGACCGAAGCGTCTGCGCCCGCCTGCTGAATTTTGAGGAGGGCCTCCGCAAGAGCCCCGGCATATTGAATCACCGCCGGAATGTATTGCGTCCTGGCCATTTGGATGGAAGCCTTTGCCTCAATGTTGACATGTTTCACGTATTGTTCGAGATAAATTTCATATCTGGAATGGAGCTCCCTTTCGGACAGCACTCCATAATGACCGAACAACCGGACGGCCTCATCATTCGCCATCGCTTTGAACGCTTCAACGGATGAACGGATGTTGGGCAGTCCTCTTTTTTCGGCTTCCTTGAGCCATTCCTCCGCATAGTTATTGCCGTTGAAGACCACCCGCTTATGTTTCTGCCAGGTCTCCTTCACGATGCTGGACACCTCTTTGTTCCTGTCTTTGGATTTCTCCAGGCGCGCGGCGATTTCGTCCAGCGCCTCGCAGACGATGGTGTTCAACACGGTGTTGGGGCCTGCGATGGATCCCGATGAGGGCACCATGCGGAATTCGAATTTGTTCCCCGTGAAAGCAAACGGCGAAGTGCGGTTGCGGTCGGTATTATCGAGAGGAAGCGCGGGCAGGGAATCCACGCCGATATTCAGGAACTTCTGCCCTTTGAGCTGGGTGGGTTTTCCTTTTGCGATGTTTTCAAGCAGTTCCACCAGAAACTCTCCCAAAAATACCGAGATGATCGCCGGAGGAGCTTCATTCGCCCCTAACCTTAAATCATTCCCGGGATTGGCCGCCGAGGCGCGGAGTTTGTCGGCATGCCGGTCCACCGCCGTCAAAACTGCGGAAAGGAAGGTGAGGAAGACCTCGTTTTGCTGGGGAGTGTGTCCCGGTTCAAGGAGATTAAGGCCGTCATCAGTGCCCAAAGACCAGTTATTGTGTTTGCCGGAACCGTTCACGCCTGCAAACGGTTTTTCATACAGCAGGCAGACTAATCCGTTGCGAAGCGCCACTTTCTGCATCGTTTCCATCACAAGCTGATTGTGATCCGCCGCGATGTTCGTCGTGGAAAAAAGCGGGGCCATCTCGTATTGAGCCGGCGCCACTTCGTTGTGCTTGGTCTTGGATGCAATCCCCATTTTCCACAATTCAATATCCAGCTCTTTCATGAACTTGGAGATCCGGTCTTTGATCGCGCCAAAATACTGATCTTCAAGCTCCTGTCCTTTCGGGCTGGGCGCACCGAAAAGGGTGCGTCCCGTAGTGATCAAGTCGATTCTCTGGTCGAAGTAGCTTTTATCGATCAGGAAATATTCCTGTTCGGGGCCGACGGTGGAGGTGACCCGCATAGAACTCTTATTCCCCAGTGCGCGCAAAACCCGCAGAGCCTGTTTTGAGACCGCCTCCATGGAACGGAGCAGGGGAGTCTTTTTGTCGAGAGCTTCGCCCGTATAGGAACAGAACGCCGTCGGGATGCAGAGCGTCACATCTCCCGCCGCATCTTCCTTCAAAAACGCCGGGGACGTGCAGTCCCAGGCGGTATAGCCGCGCGCTTCAAACGTCGCCCGGATGCCTCCGGACGGAAAAGAAGAGGCGTCCGGCTCCCCTTGGATCAACTGTTTGCCGGAAAATTCTGCGATCGCCGTGCCGTCCGGTTTCGGCGAAAGGAAAGAGTCATGCTTTTCGGCAGTCCTTCCGGTCAGGGGCTGGAACCAATGGGTATAGTGAGTCGCCCCCTTGGAGATGGCCCAATCTTTCATTGCCAGGGCCACCACGTTCGCGACTTCCGGCGTCAATTTGCTTTCCCCTGCCTGCACTTTTTTAAGAGCGGCAACCGCCGCCTTGGGAAGCATCTTCTTCATCACGTTTTCGTTAAAAACGTTGACGCCGAAAATACTGTTAATGCCAAGCTTAAGGCTGGCGTTGCGGTTGATATTGCCGATCAGTGGTTCAATATGGTCTCTCTTATTCATGGGTTTTACCTCGTAAGTTTTAATTTACGGCGCCATTGCCGCAACTGCAGTCTCATCATTGAAATCTGTGTGCACATACCGGCACTGCTGAAAAATCTTATACTCATGCGGGACTGACGTTCTTTGGCCCCTCTGAAAAACACAACACTCTTTGAGAAACCACGTCAGAATAGAGATGGACATTCCTGTCACGCACATCATACACATGGATCAGATCTTCATACCTTGCGGATTCCGGCAGAAGTTTTGAAAAGCAATTTCCCGATTTTTTGAACCAATCCCGGTTAAACAGGACCTCTTTCTTTTCCGGGAACAACGCAATGTAAAAAATGTTGGTCTCGACCAGGTCCATGAAGAAATGTGTGCCGAAAGAAAGCTCCGGCATCAGATTGCCGGCTGAAAAAGAGATTTCTGCCAGGACCGCCATGTTGTTGATTTCCGCGAATTTGACGGGCACTCCCAGGGAAGGGGTGGTAGTGCCCCATCGTCCGGGGCCCATCAGGAGCGTCGGCATCTCCTCTTTATTCCCGATGGCGCGGTTCAATTGCCCGATCATGCGCGCCGCCTCGTACTTGTCCGACAATTTCAGGCTGTTGTATTTTTCCGGGTCAATGAGGATGACTCTTCCAATTTTCTGCATCACGTTGCCGCCAAGGAAATAGCCTTTGGATTCAAAAAGCGTCTGTTCTTTCTTGATCTTTGCCGGCATTGTGATTTTCCGGCCAATCCCGCGGGTCTGCATCGGACGACATTGGAGCAGGTTGACCCTGTAGTTTTTTTCTCCGGTGAAATTAACGGTAAATTCTATTTCGATCGGATAATGGTAGCTCTCTTCCAGAGTCCTCAAAATCTTCCCGAAATGATCCGCTAAGGAGCGTTCTTTGAATAATGGGTCGAGAGTGACGATCCAGTATTCTTTTGCCTGGCCTTCACGCCCGTTCATCATTGCCGTCGCTTCGTCATCCCTGACCGCGATGCGGGTCAGATCGGAATAGGTTTTCCCATCGATCAGTGTCTGAATATCCTCCGTCTTGAGCTGGTTGACCTGCGTGTCGATCAGGTCGATGCTGTGCTGGGAGAATTTTCTAAGGTCCTCTTTTTCCGCATAGGGCCTTCGGAGCGGTTCGTCCAGAGCGACCATTCTCGGATAATCCCCTTCCACGCGGTTGACCGCCCTGGTCCCGAGGCCGAACACCATCCTGAGCATGCCCGCTTTGGGATCCATTTTCTCATTCCACAGGTAAATATTGGAGGAGACTCCGACTCCCGCCAGATCCGGGAAGAAATAGTTCTTGTGATGCGCTCCTGAAACTCTCTGGACGAGAAGCGCCATCTGTTCATCCAGCTTATCCAGCCCTCTTTGTTTTCGGTAGGCCAGGGCATCTTCGCTCATCGTGCTCGAGTAGATTTTTTTGACCGCTTCGGCAAACTGAACGTAGCGCTGTTCGGGACTGCCCTGGTTCGCCAGAAAAATACTGTCGTACTTGCCTGCAAACGCATTCCCGAAACCATCCTCCAAAAGCGAGCTGGAACGCACAATGATCGGAGAGGAGCCGAAATATTCAATGACCTGCTGAAACTGTTCCATGATCTCTTCGTCGAAAGCGCCGTACAACAGTTTGTTTTTCAGGATCTCCGCCATCCGAAAGTACCCCTTATCCGTCTTCTGTTCCATGCGCAGTTTCCACCAATGGTTCTGCACGATGTAGGAGTAGAATATGTCCGAACCGATATAAAAGGAGTCGTGCTCTTCGGAAAGTTTTTTCCAGCCCAGAGACTTGTTTTCCGAAAGGATCTTTCGGGCCAGGAGCATCCCGGTCGCTTTCCCGCCGATAAACCCGGTCCCGATGAGCCTCGATTTGATTTCAATCAACTCCTCAAGGGTAAAATGGGAGATTGCCATCGGCAGGATCTTTTCGTTCTTGCTGATCATCAACGTGCATATTTTGAGGGTCGTCTCCTGGATCTTTTCCCGGGGGGCGCCGGATTCAATCAGCTCTTCGGCTTCAAGGAACAGGCGGTCCCAGTGATCCAGATTTCTTTTGGCATCGTCCGCGCCTTTTTCATGGATATGCGAAAGGATCTTCCCCGCATTGACGCTGTCGGTGACCGGAACAAAATGCTCTTTCTCTTTGCGGTGGGGAAGAAACATGGTAGGGGAATACCGGTTCCACACTTTCAAGGGGTGGATGTAGCAGCTGCCTTCGCAGTGATAAACATCGATCAAGAGCTGGGTCGTCTCGCGGATCCGGGCGATCGACTTAAAAGAATGGCTGTTGCGAAGCAGAGAAAAGTAAGTCAGCGTCTTCAATTCGAAGAGATAGGGGCAAGTGACCATGAAAAAGTTTCCGATCATTAAATCCGTAGCCCATGCGGAAAGGAGTTCCGACAGGCAATCGAAAACGTAATAGGCGCCTTCCCCTTCCTGAGTAATGGTCTGGTTTATTTTCGAAGTGAACGATTCAAATCCTTCACAAGCGTCGAGATCATACCGCTTGATCTGCTTGGAGGGAGCGATCAGTTCCCGGTGAGCGGCGAACCTGAAGTAAATAACCTTCTTCTTCTGTTTCAGCGCCTCCTGTACAAACGGTTGCACAAAATCGATATAATCGGAAACATCGTCAATTTGCCAGACGACGTTGTCCCCGGCTTTGAGTCCTGTCAATACTCCATCCAAACCTTTGATTCCAGTGCTGATCATATGCGATACCTCAAATGATTGGTAAATGAGTTGCGCCCATCAAATATTGGTCCATAAAATGGGCGCACCGGCGCCCTTCGGACATCGCCCAGACGACGAGCGACTGCCCCCGCTTCATATCCCCGGCACAAAAAACTTTCTGGACCGAGGTCCTGTGCTCTCCGTCCGTTTTCACATTGCCCCTGGGGTCCAATTCAATATGGAGATCCGCCAGGAGGCCGGCCCGTTGCGGATGGAGAAAACCGACCGCAAGAATGGCCAGGTCCGCTTGAATCTCAAATTCGCTGCCAGCAGCTTCTTTCATGACGGGATGGCCCTTGGCATCTTTTTCGCTGAAATCGAGTTTCACGCAGGAGAGTTTTTTGACTGCCCCTTTCTCGCCAATAAATCTTTTCGTCATCACGGCCCAATGGCGCTCCGCTCCTTCCTCGTGACTGGAGGTGGTCTTTAAAAGCATCGGATATCTCGGCCAGGGAGTCCCATTGGGCCGCTGTTCGGGAGGTTTCGGCAGGACTTCAATCTGCGCAATTTGCGCTGCGCCCTGACGATTCGCGGTCCCGACACAGTCCGATCCGGTATCGCCTCCGCCGATCACGACCACTTTTTTGCCTTTGGCATCGATCAGGGCTTCTCGCGAAATTTTCTCACCGGCCACGCGTTTGTTGGACTGCGTCAAGTAATCCATGGCAAAAACGATCCCTTTAAGGTCGCGCCCTTCAATTTTTAGGTCTCGCGGAACGCGGGACCCGCCTGCCAGGCAGACCGCATCGAAATCCTCAAGCAGTTTTTGCGAAGAGATATCTTTCCCCGCCTCAATGCCGGTTTTAAAAACGATCCCCTCCTCTTTCCAAAGATTGATCCTCCGATCCAAAATCCATTTTTCGAGCTTAAAATCGGGGATGCCGTACCGCAGGATCCCGCCCGGCTGATGATCTTTTTCGAACACGGTCACCTCGTGCCCCGCGCAGTTCAGTTGCGCCGCGCAGGAGAGTCCCGCCGGACCCGAACCGATCACCGCTGCCTTTTTCCCTGTCCGGTGCTTGATCGATTGAGGCTGAAGATATCCGTTCTTAAATCCATATTCGATCAAGGAGAGTTCATTTTCGCGGATGGTTACCGCATCGTCGTTGATCCCCAATACGCAGGCATATTCGCAAAGCGCCGGGCAGACCCGTCCGGTGACCTCCGGCATATTGTTTGCGGCATTCAAAAGCGTGAAGGCCGCCTTCCAGTTGCCGCGGTAAACAAAATCGTTCCATTCCGGGATATAGTTCCCGATCGGGCAGCCCCAATGACAAAACGAGGTCGAGCAATCCATACAGCGCGAAGCCTGCTCCTGCGACTGCTTCACGGGCCGGGGCAGGGTCACATCCTTATAATCTTTCACCCGTTCCGCAATCTCCCGGTGCGCGCTGTTCTGCCTGGACTGTTTAAGGAATCCCCTTTTATCACCCATCGGAAGCCTCCACCAGGTCCAATTGCTCCTCGATCACCTTGCCCTCAAGAATGCGCTTATATTCAATCGGAATGACCCGGATAAATTTCTTGAATTCCGATTCCTTATTGCGCAGGACCATTTTTGCCTTCTTGCTGTTGGTATATTTAAAATGGTTGTGAAGCAAATGATAGATGGTGTCCTGGTCTTCCTCTTTTAATTTTTCCAGATAGACCATGTCCATATTACACCGGTTCCTAAAATTCCGGTCTTCATTATAGACATAGGCGATCCCGCCCGACATGCCTGCGGCGAAATTCCTCCCGGTCTTTCCCAGGATCACGACCCGTCCGCCGGTCATATATTCGCACCCGTGGTCTCCGACCCCTTCGACGACAGCGGAAAGCCCGGAGTTCCTGATGCAGAACCGCTCGCCCGCAACGCCGTTGATATAGGCTTCGCCGGTGATGGCGCCGTAGAATGTGGTGTTGCCGATCAGAATATTTTGATCCGCTTCCAAGAGCGCTTTCCGGTCGGGATAGATGATGATCTTTCCGCCGGAAATCCCCTTCCCCACATAATCGTTCGCCATCCCTTCCAGTTCGAATGTGATCCCCTTGGCGAGGAACGCGCCGAAACTCTGGCCGGCGATCCCCTTAAATCTGCAGCGGATCGTATCTTCCAGTAAAACGCCGTCCCCGCATTTCCGAACCACTTCACCGCTTAACATCGCTCCCGTCGTCCTGTTCGTATTATGGATCGGCAAGGAAATATGGACAGGCCGGTACCTTTCAAGAGCCTCCTTGGAAAGTGCGATGAGTTCCCGGTCCAAAACTGAATCGAGGCCGCTCTCTTGTTTCTGCGTGCAGCACCGCGCGCTCCCTTCCGGCAATTCCGGTTTATAA
>JAJAPZ010000065.1 GCA_020523905.1 Candidatus Obscuribacterium magneticum | reverse complement strand
AGGTCTCGACATTCGACATTAGCTAATGTCGAATGTCGAGACCTGACCCCTATTTGGTGTAGGTGACCTTTCTCTCCACCACCGTTTCGTTTTCCTGAACATCCTGTGCCACCACCCGAATGACGTTGATACCTTCTTTGAGCGTCAGGAACTTATAGAACTCCCCCGATGGGTTTACGAAAACGACGTCGCCGTTGATAGAGAGCATGGCGGCACCGGTGACGTGCCCTTTCACATCGCAATAGACGTCGTCCCCGGAGAATTTCTGTCCATCGGGAGGCACCAAGTCTGAGATCACGGGGGCCTGGGTGTCTTTGATGATGAGGATGGGTTCGGAGAACTTGCCTTGAATCCCTAAGGGATCGATGAAAGCCACCCGCATGTAATAGCTCCCGTCGGGAATGGGTTGCCGTTTATAATCGAAGGGGGATTTAAAGGGCTGGGTTTTGTCCAATATGATGCGGGTGAATTTATCATCCGTGGCCAGTTGAAGCCGATAATTGGAGAAGAGCTGCGAGTCCGTGACGGCTTTCGCCCCCTTGGACGCGGGAGTCTCCTTGGGCGGGGCGGTGGGAGGGGCGATCGTGACCAGACCCTTGGCGGGATCGATGTTGGTGCGGATGGGGCTCTCTTTGGGCATGTCCGCCGGGTTAAATTCGGCAAAACTTTTCAAGGGAAGGGGGTTTATCGGCGGCGCTTCCTTCGGCACTTGTGTCCCGAATCCCTCTTTTACGGTCACGGTTTTTCCTTTGGCCGTGACATCGACTTTCCCTTTGTACACGAAGACGAGCTCCGTCTCATCCTCCTTGATGCGGGCATGATAGTCCGAATTGGCCATTTTGGGCTGTACCACGGTCCCGTGAGGCAGCACCACGCGCGCGCGGGAGGCCCGGATGTTTCCTTGCAGCAGTTCCACCTCTTGGAGGATTTTTTCCGGCCGTAAGACCACGTAAGAATTCTCGTTGATCTGGACGATTTCGTTCGAGGGAAAACGGACGCGGGCGCGGCCCTCGGTCATCGTTCGTAAGCTGTCTTCATAGTGGAGGGTCATGTCCATCGTGGCCTCGGCCCAGTCCAGGGTGCCTTTTCGCTGGTAGCGGACTTCGGGGACGACGCTCACCAGCTGGGCGTTGCGGTATTCCTCTTTGATGAGGAGGATGGGGACCCTGATTTTGGTTCCCGGCAGAGCGAGCGTGGGATCCGACGTCGGCAATTTGTTGTACTTCACCAGGTCGGGCCAGCGGTGGGGATCTTTCAGGTACTTGTTGGCGATGCCCCACATGGTGTCTCCCGGCTCGACCGTGATTTCCTGAAAGATCTCCTCCGATGCTCCGACGAGAACGAGAAGAGAAAAGGAAAGAGCGATGAGGATTCCGCAATGTTTTTGGTTCATGCGGCTTTCTCCTGTTGAGGAATGACGAGATTCCGCGGAATGGTGAAGGTGAAGATCGATCCCTTCCCTTCATCGGATTCCGCCCAGATGCGTCCGCCGTGGGCTTCCACAATCCGTTTGCAGATGGTGAGTCCCAGTCCCGCCCCGCCTTTGAAGCGGCCCTCCACCTGTTTGAACTTGTCAAAGATTGCATCCAGATAGGCTTTGGGGATTCCTTCCCCGGAATCCCTCACGGACCCGATGAAGGCGTCGTCGGAAGCGGCCAACTTGATGGTGATGGTCCCTCCGTCCGGCGTGAATTTCATGGCGTTGCCGATCAAGTTCGTGAAAACCCGTTCCATGAGCGCCGGATCGGCGGTGACGGGCGGCAAGGGCCCGTTCGCCGTTTCGATGGAGAGTTGAATGGTGTTGGTTCGGGCTTGGGGCGTAAAGAGTTCAATGACCCGGTTGGAGATGTCTTCGATCCGAATGGATGCCAGGTTGAGTTTGAGCCGGCCGGCTTCCAGGCGGGCCAGGTCCAGGATGTCGTTCACCATCGTCATCAGGCGCAGGCTCGCTTTGTCCATCGTGTCGAACATTTTGCGTTGGAGATCGGTCAGCACCCCCGTTTGACCGGACTGGAAGAGGCGTATAAAGCCGCGGATGGCGGTCAAGGGATTGCGCAGATCGTGCGTGATGGAGTGCAGGAACTCCTCTTTCATCGAGTCCAGTTCTTTTTCGAGCGTGATGTCGTGGATGACGGTGACGACGCCGAGGGTTTCTTGTTTGTTGGGGGGACGGACGTGTTCGGATTTCAGGGCGAAGAAATTGTCTTTTCCTTCGCGCGGTAGTTTGACCTCGATCGCCTTTTTGGCCTCCGGCTTGGTGAGCACGTCGACAAAGGCGGTTTTTAAGTCCGGCGACGGGAGGAATTTCCAAAGCGGCTGGCCCAGGGCGTCGGTGTCCCCCGGAATTTGGAGGATGTTTTTTGCCTGATGGTTAATAAGTTGGATTTTTCCCTGATAGTCGGTCATGATGAGTCCGTCTTCGATGGAGAAAATGATGGCCTCCGTTTTCTTCTGCTCGATGATGAGTTTTTCCACCTGCATGTCCGCGTAGCCTTTGAGTTTCTCGATCATTTTGTTGAAGGTTTGAGCCAGGTCCTGGATCTCGTCACCGCTCGTTATTCGGACGGGCTCAGGGAATGCCCCCCGGGCCAGATCGACATCTTGGGCCACGCGGGTGATGGCCAAAAGGGGTTTAACCAAGGACCCCGCCAGAAGATAGGCGGCCATGAGGATGATCAAAATGGTGATCAGAACGTTTAGGGCGGCGGTGCGCTTGCCTTTAATGACGTCGGCGTAGGCTTCATCTCTCTTTTGTTGCGTCAGAACCGCCCCGCCGAGTTTATTGATGGGAGCGGAGGCTCCCACCCAGCGGATGCCGTTTTCATCACGAAATTCGCGGGCGCCGAGGCTGCCCATGAGCGCCGTCTTTACCATCGACGGGTCTTTGATGATTTGGATGTTGGGACCCGCGGCGGCCGGCGGAGACGTCAACAATTCTCCGTCGGCCCCGACCACGTAAGCGTAGCCGGTGAGGCCGATCGCTTTTTGGGAGATGACGTCGCTCAAGTCATTCAAGGACGCTTTGGCGTACATCGCGTTTAAGCCCGCCGGGGTTTCGAAGGGAAGGTAGATCTCCGCGAATGTCTTGCCGTTTCGACGGGTGGCTCGCACGCTTTGTTTCCCGGTCTTCTTGAAGTACAGAAATAGGGGGAAGGTCCGGTGGGAGATGAGGGCTTCCTGTTCACGGATGTCGGGTTCCAAGACGGGGTTGTAGACCTTCATGACCTCCTGGCCGAAGTTGTTGACGACCGAGATGATTCCAAATTGCTCCGAGGAGTCGAGGAGAGACCGAAGGAAGTCCTGCCGGCCGGCCCAGCTTAAGTTGGGACTTTGCAGCGCCGAGATGCCGAGGAAAAGCTGTGCCTGAAGGGTGGAGAGGCGTTCGTCCATCCGGTTGGCGAGCGATTCCGCGAGTTGGATGTGAAAGCGCTGCACCTGTTTCTGGAGACTGTCGTCGTTGATGCGGACGATGAGGGTGCTGACGGTGGCCACGGGGACGACCGCGATAAGCGTCAGAAAAAAGACGAACCGGGGAAAGAGCCGGAAACGCAAAGGGGCCAAAGAAAACATTTTCATGCCAATAATAGCTCCGGCGACCCGCCGTCTTTGATAATAAAAACGAGTCGCTTTTTATATGTGAATATGCAATTCTCCTAATGAAAGTTTACCGGCGGCGAGTTGGGTTTCAAGGGAAATTAAAAACTGATCTGAATGGGCGTCCCTCCGAAAGCAGGGCGCCAGGCCGGTGTTCACGGCCTGGCGCCCTGCTTTCGGAGGGACGCCGACTTAAGCGAGAATGACGGATTGAGAATGTTGTATTAAAATGGGGATATTGTGCGGCTGTTCATTGGGTTGAAGATCCCAAGTAATGTGAAGGCGCATCTTTCCGAGGCGCTCAGAGCGGTCCGGAAGCTGCCCGGGGTCCGTTGGATTCCGGAAGAATCCTTTCATCTCACGCTCAAGTTTCTTGGGGAATGCGAACTCCCCAAGGTCGAAGAAATGAAGCCCGTCATTACTGAGATAGCCGCGCGCCATCCCGTTCTCCATCTCGGCCTCCATTCGGGAGGCGCTTTCCCCGAGGGGCGGTCTCCGCGCGTTTTGTGGACGGCCGTGGGGGGGGACACGGGCGTTTTACTCACCCTGGCGCAGACCCTTGAGGAGGCCCTTGTTTCCTTGGGATTTCCGAAAGAGAATCGTTCCTTTCATCCGCATTTGACGGTCGCCCGGGTCAAGGAACCGAGCGCCTTGATGGAACCCATGAAAAGATCCAAGCCGGGCGCCATGACGCCTCTGGATCAATTTTGTACACTTTTCGCCAGTTACACGTCTCCCGCGTTTGAGGTGACCACGGTCGATTTGATTCAGAGTTTTCTTCATGCCGGGGGAGCGCGTTATGAAGATGTTGAATCTTTTCCCTTGAGGTCCCATTGACAAACAGTACCCAACGGTTGGCCTGCCTTCCCCTTCTCACCTTTATTTTCCTATTGCATCCCTTGGTTTTATCGATGCCCTCCGTCACCCCCATTGTGCCGGCAAAGAGAATCGCGCTGACCTTTGACGACGGCCCCCGAACACTTCCGACCAATCGATTGCGGCGGGTGTTAGCCGAGCACGGCGTGAGGGCCACCTTTTTTATCGTGGGGAAAGTGGCGGCCCGTCATCCCCAACTGATCCGCTCCCTGGCGGCGGACGGGCACGAGGTGGCCAACCATACGTGGACCCATACCGATATCCGGCACTTCAAGCCCGGGCAACTCCGCTGGGAATTGGATCGAACGCGGCGGTTGATTCGACGCTTAACAGGGCGTGACACACGTCTGTTCCGCACGCCGGGCAGCAGCGAATCCTTTCTGCGCAAGTGGTTCAAGGTGCCGGCCGGCTATCGGCTGGTCTTATGGGACGTCCACAGTTTGGACAACGAACAATTGTCGCCCGACACCATTGTTCAGCGGATCGTTTCCTCCCTTAAAGACGGCGAGATCATTCTCATGCACAACGGTCTTCCCAATTCGTTCGAAGCTCTCGAACGTCTCCTGCCCTTGTTGCAAGAGCAAGGCTTTCAATTCGTGACGGTTTCGGACCTCCTGGATAAAGAGCCGGTGAGAGCCGACAGGAGCCTCCGGCACGTGATCACATCCGGCTAGTGCCATGAAAAGACGGCTTCTTTATCTGGCTCTTGGTGCAGGCTTGCTCATCGGACTGACCACGTTTTGGCCCGGCGCCGGGACGTGCTATTATTTTGTTGACGTTAAGGCGGGGATGACGGCGCGGGATGTTCTTCAGCTATTGCAGAAAGAGAGATTGGTCGGTTCTCCTTATCCCTTTCTCATTTGGACCCGCCTGAGGAACGCCGGCGCGCGGTTCAAAATGGGCCGCTACCGGGTGTCCCAAGGGCGGTCGGCGTTTTGGATCGTGGATGATTTGGTTCAAGGGCGAACGGTCAAAGCCAAGGCCGTTATTCCGGAAGGTTTCGCTTCCTGGCAGATCGCCGAGCGGTTGGATGAACTCGAAATCTGCGAAGCCGATGGATTTAAGCGGGCGGTGGCCGGCAGCCAACTGGAAGGATTTCTATTTCCAGCGACCTATGAATTTGAATATGGGATGGATCCTTCGATGGTCGCCCGCAAGATGAAAGAGGTGTTCGACCGGCACTGGACCGACGAGAAGGTTGCGCGGGCGCAAGCCCTGGGCTGGTCCCAAGCCCAAGTCGTCACCCTCGCTTCCATCTTGGAGCGGGAGGCGGTTGATAAAGCGGAACTCCCGTTGATTTCCGGCGTCTACCACAACCGCTTGAAGAAAAAGATTCCGCTTCAAGCCGATCCCACGGTCCAATTTGCCCTGGGGGTTTGGAAAAAAAGGCTCACCTATGAAGATTACGGGCACGTCGTTTCACCCTACAACACCTACTTGCGGCCGGGCCTTCCGCCGGGGCCCATTTGCAGCCCCGGGGAGCCGGCGACGAACGCCGCCCTCTGGCCGGCCCAGACGGACTACCTTTATTTTGTCGCCACGGACAACGGGAAGCACACCTTTTCCACCAACTACCGTGACCACACCAACAAGGTGAATCAACGGAATAAGAATAAAAAAAGGAAGAACCACTGACCATGAGCCTGTCCACGGTCGATTTCGAACTTCTTCTGCAGGCCAATCGGATCATTTCATCCAAGCTGGACGTGGAGGAGGTGCTGCGCGCCGTTTTGGAATTGGCCACGAAAGTCGTGCACGCCGAGGCGTCGTCGCTTCTTCTGTTGGATGAAAAGACGGACGAACTTTATTTTGACGTGGCCTTAGGCAGCGCCGGAGACGCCGTCAAACGGATGCGGTTGAAAGTCGGGGAGGGCATCGCCGGATGGGTCGCGAAAGAAAAAATGCCTTTGATCGTCAATGACGTGAGCCGGGATGAGCGCTTTGCCCAGCGCGTCGACAAATCCACGAAATTTCAGACCCGCTCCATCCTGGCGGTTCCCATGATGGCCAAGGGGAAGCTCATCGGCGTCATCGAAGCTCTCAATAAAGAGATGAAACAGGACTTTTCCGAAACGGACCGGGAAGCCTTTGAAATCTTTGCCAGCCAGTCCGCCATCGCCATTGAAAACGCCCGTCTTTTTTCCGACGTCCTGCGGGAAAAAGCCAAGCTCAATACGGTGTTTGCGGAAATGTCCGAAGGGGTGATGCTCTTGGATGAGGCCGGGCAGGTCCTCATGATCAATCCGGCCGGCGGATGCTATTTCGGCATTGATCCAGCGGAGGCCACGGAAAAGAAATTCGATGCCGACCTCTTTAACGGGTTTGAAAATCCGCCAAGGCCTTCGGATTTGGGCCCCTTGGCCCAACGTGACGAGACCGTCGACTTCGTGCGCCGGGAAGGAAAAGATTTTTATCTCACCACGTTCGTGCACAAGCTTCACCCCAATCCCAATTCACCCGAAGGGTATATCGTCATCCTCCGCGATACGACGGAGGAAAAGAGGGGGGAGATGCTCAAACGCAATTTCCTCGCTCTTATCTCCCATAAGCTGAAGACGCCGTTGACCGTCATTCTCGGTTACGCCCCCGTGCTGACGGCGAGTCCCGAAGGAATGAATGAATTTCAGAAGAAGGCGGCGAAATCCATTTTGAACCAGAGCGAGCACCTGAGTTCGTTGGTCGATAAATTGCTGCGATTTTCGATTGTGGAGTCCGGCCGATTAAAGAAGCCCACCGAAAAGGTGCCGCTCACTCCTCTTTTGGAGGAAGCCGTCGGGGCCCTTCAGGTTTTCATGCACGATAAAAAAGCCGTGGTGGAGATCGAGCCTTCCTTGAAGGAGGTTCCAGCCCTCATGATCGATGGGCTCCTGACCGTCGAGGTCTTCAAAAATTTGATTGAAAACGCCGTCAAGTTCAACGACAAGGAAGAGAAGAGTGTGACGTTGTGTTCTTCCCGCGAGGATTCCGCCGTCACCGTTCAGGTGCGGGACAATGGCATCGGCATCCCTTCCGAGGAGCAGGAGAAGATTTTTCAGAAGTTCTACCAGATCGAAAATTCCTTCACGGGCCAGGTGCCCGGGGCGGGGCTGGGGCTTTCGCTCTGCAAGAAGGTCGTTGAAGACATGGGCGGAACGATTTCGGTCCAGTCGGAAATCGGGAAGGGCAGTTGTTTTTCAGTCCGTTTTCCCCTCGATAAATAACGGAAAGACCTTGCGCGGTTATGTTCATAGTACTATAATGTTCATATTATAGTGAACATTTAAGAGGTGTGAACATAAGATGCGGTTAAACCCGGTTGTCTTTGGCGATAAAGCCAGCCTCGTCCTGAGGGCCATGATGTCGGAACCTCAGGAAACCTGGGTGGTTCGCGACTTTGCCAATGAACTTGGATTATCTCTGGGGCATGTGTCCGAAGTTCTGCAGGAACTTCGAAATAAGGGATTTATCGAGGGGAAAAATCGGGGCCGGTCGGCGGGTTCCCGATTGAGAAATCCGGAAGAACTCCTCCAGCAATGGACAAATAACTATGGAATGGAGAGAAATGAAGCGCTTGTTCTTTATTCATCAGAAGAAGACATTTTAAATCTCATTCAAAGCTATTTTAGACAAAAAGGCGGAGACAAAGCCTACGCGCTGACGCTCCATTCCGGTGCAAACCTCACGACATCTTATGTGAAAGACCCGAACGTGTACGTCTATTTGGATTCGGATAAATTCCAGGGAACCGCTTTCGATTTAAGGAAAAAGTTGGATCTGAAGGAACTCAAGGAAGGGGGGAACGTCATCCTATTCAGACCTTATTACAAAAACTCCGTCTTTCATGGCGTCCAAAAGATTAAGGGTTTCCCGGTTGTATCTCACGTGCAGCTCTATCTGGATTTATATCACTTCATTCCGAGAGGGTCGGAGCAAGCCGAAATGCTGGTGAAATTATGGCGAGAAAAGGGGACATGGTTTGCCTAGGAAATATTCGGGCGAGCAGATTCTACTCCTCAAAGTCTTAAAAGACCTGGAAGATTTTCTCCCCTATCTGGTTCTGGTGGGAGGGTGGGTTCCTTTTCTTTACTCGCGTTATTTATGGACTGACATGAATCAGGAACCTCTCCTGACGAGGGATATCGATTTCGGCCTTAAGAATACTCCTTACCAAGGCAACGAAACAATCGCCGACCGCGTGACGAGGAAAAAATATGGGGAGCATCATTTGGAAATCGGAAAAGACATTCCGTTTGTCCCGGTCGTCAAATCGGAGCAGGGGACCCAAGCGGAAATCGAATTTATTAGTGACGCCAAAACATCCGACGCCATAAGTAAGAAATTAGTGGGCCGAGAAATTCTGGTCAATAAATTGCCGTTCGTGGATATTCTGTTGAGGAAAACTATACCCGTCAACGTCGATGGAATTTTCGTCAACATCCCTCATCCCGCCGGCTATGTTTTTCACAAGATTTTGACGTTTACAGAGCGACCAACATCCAGTAAAAAAGGGAAAGACCTATATTATGCTTATTATGTCTTACGATTTGATCCGGAATCATCGAGTCTGATCAAAGAAATTCAACAGATGGTCCTTAACCACCCCCAGGGCAGTAAAGTCGCAGAAAACATCAAAAGTTATTTTAAAGATCCCTTTTCCACAGGGCCAGGCATGATTTTCGAGGAGTCGAAAATGTCAACCTTGGGGACGCTTGGAATAGATATCCGGAAAGATGCCTTTGAGAAAATCCATTCGGTTCTGGGAGAGTTCTGATTCGCATCTCTGAAAACTTTCTCGGCTACGGCGACTTTTCGGACGTTTATCTCGAAGAGAGCCGGGGCCTCTCCATCCATTGGGAGGACGGGAAGGTCCAGTCCATCACCCAGGCCGACGACTCCGGGGTGGGGCTGCGTATTTTGAATGGCCCTGAAACCCGCTACGCGCACACCAATGTTCGTTATCCCTTCGGCCCATCGTTCTCGGAGCGCGAACGACAGGAAATGTCCCGCCTTGAGAAGCAGCTGACAGAAAAACTGAAATTTAAGAAACCGAGACCGCTGGCCCCACCGGCGGTTTGGATTCACCCCGTTCTGGATCCTCCCTCGGCTCATTCTCTTCCAGAAAAGATACGTCTCCTCCGCAATGCCTATGATGTCGCGGGCCGGGGGCGTTTCATCCGGCAGATCAGCCTGGATTATTTGGAGCGGTGGAAAAAGATCGGCGGCTTGAATTCCTTGGGGCAGTCCTTCATCGAAGAAAGGACGTATTTGGTTTTTCGGATCATCGTGACGGTGGGGAAGGGCGGCGATCTCCAGACGGCATACGAAGCGTTGGGAGGCCTGGCGGGCTTCGAGATATTCAAGGGGGGTGCGTTGGAGAAAATGGCCCGGCTGGTTTCTAACCGGGCCCATCAAAAGTTGGAGGCGCCCCGGGCTCCCGTGGGCGAGATGCCGGTTGTCATTGCCGCCAGCGCCGGGGGGACGTTGATTCATGAGGCGGTCGGGCACTCGTTGGAAGCCGATGCCGTTTTGGAAGGGACCTCGCCCGCTTACGCGGGAAAGCTGGGGCGGATGGTCGCCAATGAAAAGTTGACGGTGCTTGACGATCCGACTCTTCCTTCCGCCCGCGGCTCGTTTTATTTGGACGACGAGGGACATCCTTCGGAACGGACCGTTCTTATCGAAAAGGGCGTTCTAAAAAATTATTTATTTGATCGAAAATCGGCCCTTTCAGCCCGAAATGAGCCCGACTTACGCGGCTTGGTTGAAAGGGGATCCAACGGCCACGGCCGGCGGGAGTCCTATGAGCATCCGCCGATTCCTCGGATGTCCAATACGTTTGTGGCGCCAGGCCGGGATGATCCGCGCGAAATTGTGGCGTCCCTGAAGAACGGCCTCCTAGTGACGAAAATGGGGGGCGGCCAGGTGAACACCGCCAACGGAGATTTCGTATTCGATGTGGAGGAAGGCTACGCCGTCAAGAACGGAAAGAAGCGTCTGGTCCGCGGCGCCACCCTCTTGGGCAACGGCCCCGAGGTTTTAAAGACGATCGACAAGGTCGGCTCCGACATCGGCTGGGCCATCGGCACCTGCGGCAAGGAGGGCCAGGGCGTTCCCGTTTCCGACGGCCTTCCCACGGTTCATATCAAGAAGTTGGTCATCGGCGGACAGTAGGGTGCCCTCGTCCCTTCAGTGGTCAGTATTATCGGCGGTACGGGCGCAGCAATGCTGCGCCCGTACAAAGCCAATTTAAATTGCTTTCTAGCGGAGTTTCGGCCCGGATTTTCGCAGCATCACTTTGCAATTGTCGTTGAAGAAAGGAAGCAGGGACTTTATTTTGGTCAGATTTTCCTCGACGGCGCTCTCGCCCAAGCGGATGATTTCATCCGCCTTGTTTAAATCCCACCATTGATAGTCGCCCGTGTTCACGTGGAGGACCACGTGGGCGATTTCCGAGCGGGCGGCGGAGATCTCGTATTGCATGGTGTAGATGGTTTTGATGAGGATTTCGAGGATGTTCGGCCCTTTCAACAGATGCCGAAAGGTCTTTCGCCGGCCCAGGAGATTGGGGAACCGCCGGTCTTCCGTTTTACAGGTGAGGTTGGCGGAGATGAGAATGTTGGCGCCCTGCGCCACGATGTGGGACGTCGGCACGGGATCCACGAGACCGCCGTCCACCAGGTAGCGGCCGTTTCGATAATAAGGACGGAAGAAAAAGGGGAGGGAGAGGCTCGCCCGGATGGCTTCGGCGACGTTTCCCTCATCGAGGACGATTTGCCGCCCCGTTTGAATGTCCGTGGCGATGCAGCGGACCG
>JAJAPZ010000064.1 GCA_020523905.1 Candidatus Obscuribacterium magneticum | reverse complement strand
GACGCATTTCCGTCATCCCAGCATGTCTCAGGCTGGGATCCATTCTGTCTTAAACAGGATGAAAATGGATCCCCGACAAAAACATTCGGGGATGACGGAGGGACATTCGGGGATGACGGCGGGGGGTAAACATTCGGGGATGACGACAAAAGGGAATGACGACACATTGTTTGGTTCGCGATGACAATGTTGGATGTAAAATAAGGATTATGAACTTAAACGAGCACTTTGCCGTCACCCCCGCCAAAATGCAGCTTCTCCTGGGAAAAATGGAACGATTGAAAATACATCCCGCGCTTATTGAAGAGCAGTTTGTAAAAGGGGGCGGGCACGGCGGGCAGAAAATCAACAAAACCGCCAACGCCGTCCAATTGACGTATCCGCCGCTCGGCATTCAGGTCAAAGTTCAGCGTGAACGCCAGCGGAACATCAACCGCTTTCTGGCTCTTCGGGAATTGGTGGATCAAATTGAGATGAAAATTTCACCGGCCACCTCGGACCGGCGGCGCGAATGGGAGAAAAAACGGAAACAGAAAGACCGGCAAAGGCGGCGGACAAAGAACAGAGTCTAGAAAGTGGTGTCATTGCGAGGGAGCCAAAGGCGACCGAAGCAATCCGTCTTTGAGAATGAGTTTATGAAAGTCTTTTCTGAACGGCAGATTGCTTCGGTCGCTGGGAGGCGCTCCCTCGCAATGACACCTTGCAATGACGCTCTCCACGGCGGCCCCAATTTGGTTTTCACCTTTTCCCAATCAGTTTCAGCTTCTTCGGCATGGTGAAGCGGCCGTGGAGGGCCTCTTTCACCTGGTGAATCAACTCCTCCACTTCGATGGGTTTTTCAATGAACCCTTGGGCGCCCACCGCCACCGCTTTTTTCAAACTGTCTTTATCGGCGTAGGCCGTGATGAAAATGATGGGGATGTAGGCGAGGGTGGGATTGGCGCGTATGCGGCGGCAAAGTTCAAAGCCGTCCATGTTGGGCATCATGATATCGAGGAGGATCAGATCCGGGATTTTTGTCTCCAACGATTTCATGGCGGAGGTCGCGTCCCGTTCTTCGATGATTGACAGCCCCACTTTCGTCAGCGTCATTCTGACGAAATCCCGAACGCCCTCCTCATCGTCAACCACCATCACGATCTGTGTTTCTTTTTCAGACATACATTCCTCCTCATGACTATGACCATATTGCAGGTCGTGTCATTGCGAAGGCGCTCCTCGCGCCGAAGGCGCGAGGGCGACTGAAGCAATCTGGTTTTCAGAAAAGGGTTTGTGAGTGCCCTTTTCTAAATGACAGATTGCTTCGGTCGCCTTCGGCTCCCTCGCAATGACACAATTCCGCTAAAGTACTCGATCATTTTCCGCCACAATGTGAGGCAAAAACCGAGACATGTTTCTGTGCCAGCGCCGCGTCTGCCGGCAGTCCCGTGGCGTTCAAACGGCAGCGCCCCTCGCTGATAACGGGATAGAGATGTTCGTTGTAAATGTGCACGGCGGCGTCGCCCTTGACTTTGAGATTACGGAAAAGCCCGGCATAATGGTCTGAAAACGCCGCTTCAATGGCGGATCCCTTCACGAGTTTCTTCCATTGGAGTTCCACCTCCGCCAGCCTCTTAAGAGCGCCCTGATGCTCGACCTCCAGTTTCGGCAGATCTTTCACCATGGCTTTGGCAAAGCCGCGGGTGATGGCGTGCTCAAAGGAGGAGCCTCTGGCGCGCATGACCATGGCCAGCGTGGCATTGATCTCCTTGTCTTTGGCCGGATTTGGATTGTAAACAAGGAGGAACCCGCACGGACGAAGGGCGAATGTCAAAAAGGCCTTGGTGGGGCTCACGGCAATGAAGGCCGTAGCGCCGGCCTCAATAAAAGGCGCCAGTTGAAGCTCGTAACTTTTCTTCATGAGGTCGTCATAACTGGAGGAAAGAATTTCCCGCGCGAATTCAAATCCGGAATAGGCACGGTCCAAAATAACGGCTGTTCCCTCCTGGGCGGCCTTTTTTGCGCGCGCTTCAACAACGGCGCGGTTCTGCACAAATCCATTGGTGTTCATGGGGCCCACCTGATAGAGGGGAATCAGTCCTTTTTCCGTCACCACCGCTTCCTGGGCGATTTCTTTGACGGCCAGACGGTTCACTTTGGCGATGGCTTTGTAGGCGGGCCACCCCAATTCCTCAATACCGATTCCGGTAGCCTCGGGCGTCAAAAGGAGTGCCGCTTGAAGAGCGGCGATGATGGAGCCGGTCCCCGCGTCGGAGGGAAGGACCAGTTTGAAATTTTTCCAATGGGACTGTGGCACTCGCTGCCATGTGAGGACCGCGGTCTTCACTTCCTCCAGGATGGCGTTGGAGTTCCGGTAGTCGGCGGCGATGCTTTCCCCCACCTCTTTTGCGGCGTATTCGAGAAGCGTTTTGGAGCTGGGCATGGCTTTTCCGCGCTCATCGAGAATGATGCCAATACCGTAGTTGAAACCGGCGGCATCCTTTTTCCAGAGGGCGTTCGCCAACAAGTTGGGGTCCATGCCCGTTTCCTTGAGCTTGTCCGCTTCGGTTTTTACCGCTTGTCCAAATGTCAAATCCATGGGGTGTCTCCTTTTTCCTTTTCCCTGCTTCTTAATTTTCATTATCAACTATGGGTGGAGGTGCCCTTGTGGAGGTTCATAGTCTACCGGAACAAGGGCACCTCCACCCAGTACTAAAGGGGTGCCAAGGCCGCGTGATGGTGCCACTCCGGTAGGCCATGAACCTGCGTGGCACCGTCACAAGGCCGGGTGTCGCCGGGCAGTGTGCCTTGGCTGTGTCCCTATGCCGCGGAGGTTCATAGCCTACCGGAGCGGCATAGGGACACAGCCTATCTATTTTTACCATTCTTTTACGATTCATTGATGCAGAATTGTCATTGAGGACGGTAAAATAAGGGCCTTATGGAAACATACGAAGTCAGTCCCAAGGGCCACCGCGAGAGAATGCGGGAGCGGTTCAACAAAGCTCTCACCGACGGGATGCACGATTACGAGGTGTTGGAACTCCTTCTCACCTACGCTATTCCCCGGAGAGACGTGAAACCCATCGCCAAAAATCTCTTGCAGAGCTTTGGCGGATTGCCCGAAGTGCTGGAAGCGCCATTGGATAAACTGGCGGAGGCGCCCGGAATGGGGCGCTCCTCCGCCACGCTCATTCGCCTGGTGAAAGAATTGAGCGGATTATACCTGGGCCGGCGCCTGGAGAGGCGGGACATGCTGAGTTCGCCGGAAAAAGTGGTGGATTTTGCGCGCACAAAACTGGCGGGGCTTCCCCACGAGGCGTTTATGGTGTTGTTCTTGAACACGCAGAATGAACTCATTCACAGCGAAGTGATTAACGAAGGCACCATTGACCAGGTGGCGGTGTACCCGCGCCGGGTGGTGGAGAAAGCCTTGAGCCATCATGCTTCGGGAATCATCCTGGTGCACAATCATCCCAGCGGCTATACCGATCCTTCCGACGAGGACAAAAACCTCACCCGCTCCATTCGGGAGGCCGCCCGCCTTCTGGATATCCGTCTTCTCGACCACCTGGTGGTGGGGAAAGCGGGATATTGCAGTTTTCTGGAACGGGGGCTGATGTAATCCGTCATCCCGGCGAAAGCCGGGATCCACAAATCCGTCATTCCGGAAAGCCGTTGTCCGGAATCCAATCAATTGGATCCCGGCCAGAAGATTGCCGGGATGACGGAATTGGATCCCGGCCAGAAGATTGCCGGGATGACGGAATTGGATCCCGGCTTTCGCCGGGATGACGGATAGAGCCGGGATGATGGGGATCCCCTCACACCACCCCCCCACCCCCCACCCTCTCTCCCCTCCTCACCCCCCCTCTTTAGGCCATTTTACCTTCACTTTTCCGTCGGATTGTTACAGAAGATTTACAAGATCTTCCGAGAATCTTAATCCCATTTCGGTTTAATTTCCTTGACACCTCCACCACCCTGTCCCGCATATAAAACGTTGCATTGAAAATTACATTATGATGCGTATTCATCGGTTCATTAAGAGTATTTTGGCCGCTGGCCTGTGTCTGATTTATTTGACGACAAATGTGGTCCTTGCCCATGCCGTTGAGGCATCCATTTGGGCGGAAAGAAGAAAAAATCAAAACCTGCAATTGGCTGCGTTGCAGCTAGCGCCGCCCGCCCCGTTTTTCAACCAAGCCACCACACCATTTGAAAAAAACATTCGATCCGGTTTCATCCCCGCCCAAGAAGTCTCTTCCGATGGAATTCTTGCCACCCTACCGTATCAATACGGCAGCGTGAGAAAAGCCCCTCTTCCCGGCAGAGGACCTTCGGAAAAAACAATCATCCACATCCAGGATGTTCATCTCAACGCCGAGGCGCAGACCAATATCGCCAACGCCGTAAGGGATCTCATGTTGAGCGGCCGCGTTGGGTTGGTAGCGCTGGAAGGCGCCTTTGATCCCATTGATCTTTCGCGATTCCGGCGATATCCGGACCCTCACGTTATCCGGCGGGTGGCGGATTATCTGCTGAAGAATAACCGGATATCCGGCCCCGTGTTTGCCGGGCTCACCACCGCCAAAGACATTCCCCACATCCTCGGCGTGGACGACGCTCGTCATTACCGGGCCAACGTCAAGGCTTACCGGGATTCCACGGCCTATGCGGATGGGAACAAAAAGGCGCTGGCCGCCCGGGTGAAAAGTCTGGCCGAAGAAAAGAAGAGGGTTTTTAGCGCCCGGCTTCAACAGTTCGACGAAAAAGTGCTGGCCTATCGCGCCGACCGGATGGGTTTGAAGGAATATCTCTCCACTCTCGTTGAGGCCGCGGGAGAAGAACCGGAGTCCCTCCAGACGTATTTGGAAGCCGCTCGGGCCGAGGAAACCCTTGATTTTAATCGTGTTGAAAGAGAACGCACCGCGCTCTTGAACCAGCTCGTCAGAAAATTGGACCAAAACGCCAATGAAGATCTGGTCAGAGCCAGCGTGGCTTTCCGGGCCGGTCAAATTTCACACGCGGATTTTTACCGGCGACTGGACGCCTTGTGCCGGGGCCGTGGGCTGGATGTGAGCTTGTATCCGTCCATGAAGGCCTATTTCACTTATGTCTGTTTGTCCGAGTCCATTGATGCCGATCGGTTGATGCAGGACGCGGCGGCGCTTGAGCGAGTTGCCTACGGGACCTTGGCCCGGACGCCGGAAGAGAGAGAATTGGTGAGAGAATCCCGCGCGCTTTATCTCACCGGGAAACTTTTGGATTTTGCGCTGACCTCAGAAGAATGGGTGGAGTATAAGGGACAAGAGTCCCTCCCCCCGATAGGGGGGAGGGTAGGAGGGGGGCCTGAAGCGGGGACATATCTCTCCAATTTGTTTCGGAATCAGTCTCTCGCCCCCTCCCCTAACCCCTCCCCTACCGGGGAGGGGAACAGTCTTAGGGTATTCGAAGCCTTTTACCGCGAAGCCGAAGCGCGTGACGCCGCCATTGCCGCCCACCTGTCAAAGGCCATGGATAAAAACAATGCCTCCGTCGCCGTGCTGGTCACGGGCGGTTTTCACTCGAAGGGTTTACGCCAGCGCCTGTCGGAAAAAGGGATGACCACCATCACCTTCGTGCCGACAATCACGAAGATCGAAGCCGCCAACGCGCCCCTTTACCTCAGTGTGTTCGCCCAGAAAAAGACCCCGCTGGAACAACTCTTTCAGGGGACGAAATTGTTCCTGGCGCCTCCCCCGGCGGACGGCCTCTCCACGGCCCCGTCTCTTGTCACCGCCGCCGGTGTTGTGGACGCGTGGAAAACTTCCGCGCGGGCCGCGGACCTCCTCCCCAAAGCCAGAAAAATCCTGGCGTGGTTTACAGTCGTCATCCCGGCGAAAGCCGGGATCCAGGTGACGCCGAAGGCGTCATCCCCGAATGTTTCTATCGGGGATCCAATTTTGGATTCCCGCTTTCGCGGGAATGACGGATTTGTGGATCCCGGCTTTCGCCGGGATGACGGACTCTCAAGCCAACAAATCGAAGCACTAAATGTTGATGTGAAAGATATCCCCGGTGAAAATGCCGCCGAGGTCCAACTTGACTTGGGCCGCGCCAACACGCCCAAGACCGTAAAGCTTCACGTTCTTTTTAACGCCGATGGATCCATTAAAACCGTCAAGTCCACGGAGGCGCAAAAACCGGTTGACCTTCTCTTCGCGCTTCTTCGCGTCATTTTCCGGCCGTATCTTTGGCTCCTACGGTTGCCCCTTATTCCCGAACGACTAGTTCCCTTGTTTGGACTTCCGCTCTTTTTCTTTTCGCCCTGGTTTGGTAGCCGCGCCACGGCCTGGGTGGTGCGACAACACCGAAATATGGATTTGGCCGATGTCATTGAACGCGCCCTCGGCATTCACCTCATGGGCCAGGCTGTCAAACAAATCCTTGAAGACGGCAAATTAGCCGCGCGCGGCCGGTGGGCCGGATTGAAAGCCGCCATCAAAGCGAGCTTCGACATTCACCGGGCCGCCAACCGCCTGTTCAAAGCGAAGCTTTCACTTCCCGAGCGGGTGGCGACCCCTCAATCCCCCAGCCCGGAAGGTTTAATCAGGTTTGCCTTTTATGACAATACGGCTCATCTTGGCCCCGAGGCCGCAAGCCTCACAATATATGCGAGCGAATCCTTGGGCTTGTCTGAAGAAACTGATTTGGTACAAAAGTCCTTTAGCAAATTCGCAGATTCTTTGTTGTCTGAATCCGCTGACACCATCCTTGCTTCGATTGTTGAAGTGCTTACGAATCTCCAATCTCTTAAAGAAAAAGTTCAGACCGTAAAAGCCAGTGAACAAAATTTTCCAATGGTGAAATCTAAAGCGGGTTATCTGAGAAGAGGGGCTTTTGCAAACATTTTTGAAGGCGCGGGAAAACTTGAGAAATATTTCACAATTTGGAGAAAATTCGTCAGTGAGCAAGAGTCGACACAAACAATAAGAGAAATTCTTGAACTCGGCTCTCCCCTGGACTTTCCTCGAAGCGTTTTCACCGCAACCGACAGGCACCGCGGGGCCCTAAAGCATAATAAACCAATTAAAACCAGCACGGCGTTTGATGAGGTGGCAGCAAATGTGGCCGTTTTTCCAAGGGGACTTATTCTTAACGCCTCACTGGGATTGGTGCTCAGCCAAGCTCATGTGACCGCTGATGGCCATCCAGTGGAGTTTAAAGTGAGATTGAGTGAAGAAGGGCTGATAATCTCCTCACATCTTACCAAGAGATTAAGTTATCCCAGGCCCCAACCTCTTATCGATTCCCTCCGCGCGCTCGTGGCGCCTTACAACGGACAAGTGAGAGAAGGAGAGCTTACCTTGGAAGTGGTTCTGCCCCTCCCTCCCCGAAGCCCCGAAGGAGAGGCGAGTGTCGTAACGAGGTTCATTGGGGAACCAAGATTTTTGGAGGCCGTCGACTTTCTCCAAACAATTGGAGTTAAGGAGGGCCAAACGATTGTCGATGTCGGTCCCCCAGAATTTATCGTGGGTTTGGCGGCCTCTTTCATGGGCGCCCGTTACATCATGTTCGATTTGGATGGGCAATTCGTGGAGATGGCAAACGATAGTTTTAAAATGATGGGCTTTGCTCGAAATGGAGGCGCAGCAGTTGCGTTTTTGGGAGAGTTTTCCTCCTCCCCCAAATCGATTAGCAAGGACAAATTGCAGGACGACTGTGTTGATTTTGTTCTTATCAGGACCGGTGCCCTATCCGATCCCCGTCCTGTATCAGATGCCGGGGAAACCGGCCAGGAAATGTTTCGCGTCGTCAAGGATACAGGGCGTGTTTTTCTGGGAAGTTATTTGTTGGCCTGGGGATTTGAAAGAGACAAGGCCGTTAACGTGGCAAAAAATATTCTTTCCAATTCGAACCCGCGAAATATTTCTCTTCATGAAATATCCGGCTATCATTTGAAGGAACTTAAGTTTAGCGGGTCGCTATTTGGTGTGGATGTCAAATCCCCCGCTCCGAATTTACCAAGCCCGCCAGCTTCCCAACCCGCCGCTCTCCTAACGGAAGGCCCCGCGGTTGGGCCCTGGCCCAGAGTGGTCGATTTCCTTCGAGCTCAGGCGGACCTCATCAAGCAATCCAATTATGAACATCTGGTGACAACCGATATAAAAGAAGCTCTCAACTTTTTGGGCTTAAACCAATTAGACGATACCGACGTCTCCAAACGGATAAAACATTATTTCTCGACTCATGAAGGGCCTAGGCGCCTTTTTATTTCGAAATATTTCAAAGAGGGAACGGAATATATTTGGTTGGGTTTATTTGATTCCACATATTTATTTGCCCAGATAATAGAGGAATTTTTTTATGTCAACCGGCATCATATTGCACATGGGTATGCAAGCATTGAACACGGGGGAACGTATATCGAGCTGGGGAATGATGACGAATCCTTGGCCCATCAAGGGCATATGCAGAATCTCTTTGCCATGAGATTGAGCACATTAAACCAAGTGTTTAATTCATCCAGATTTATTGTCCCTGTTAATGCTTATTGCGGTGAGGACATCTTGTTTTTTTATTTACGAAGAGGATTCCTTCCTGCTGATGATGTGAGGAGGCGAAGCGCGATTGTTGAAAAGTTTTTAGCCCCTTGGCTTGCAGACAGGGCCTTCAGAGTTGAGAATTTTGAAACAACCTTCGCCGGTCCGCTACGGGATTTTGACGGTTACTACGCGTTGAATCTGGAAGACCCTGCCGATTTGATACGTACACAAACGTCCGTCCGCGACATATCAAGACCCGAAGCACACATGTCCAACGGTTCACATGGGGCCGGGCCACGGGCCATTTTTGGGAATGATCCCGTCCTCCTGCTTATGTGGGCCATTGTACGGGTTGGGAACCTCCCAAGACTCATCGACGCACTAAGAAGGCTCCTCACCACAAGAGAGAATCTACAGTTAAGTCCCCATTTCACCACCGCTTTCTATCAGCACGTGCGGGACCTCCCAAAATTTACGTGGGGGAATAAAGTGTTGGACGTCCTGAGGCAGCTGGGCCGGCCTTGGCCAAAGAAAATTGGGATGGGCGAATTGTATTTGATGGCCAATAGCGTTCGATCGCTCCTTCCGTTTCCGGAAATCGATCAAATATTCTTTTTCCACGCGGGGTTTGAACTCTTGTCGGAGAAAGAATCCCCGAAATTTTACGAGGCCATGAGATCGGCGTTTAGCCTCCTCAAGCCGGTTTTAGACCTGGGAGGGAATTCCCTCAGTTTTGAAATTTATCGAGGACCCTTTAAGGGAGGCGAATATCCTTCTGGGCAATGGGCCATGGAGACCGTGGCCCAGCCGGACGGAAACCATCTTTTCATCCGCCTTACGGAGGGATCTTTCCATGCCTATGTTGAAGAAATGCAAAAGGCCATAAAGAACGCCAGCAAGGATTCCCTCATCAGGGTGGCGGCCATGGTCATTCTTCTCCATTCCATTGCGGAGGTGTGGGGTGGGATTCCACACGGCGTTCTTGACCGCGAGCTTCACTTGGGGCCGTCCTTTCAGGGCAAGGGATTGAGCTTCGACATGTTCCTTAGAAATAAAATGCTGAACCGAATCCGATTCTTCCTCTGGAACAACAAAGGCCGATATCCCCAGGCCAAGCGGATTTTCCGTGTCATAGAAGAGCCCGTTCCAACCCACGAGAAGAATTTTGTGAAGGTTCCGGTGGCGCGCAAAACACCGCTAGTGCTTCAGCCTCTTCCTGAGGAGACATTGCCGTTTGAAAATGAAGACGTCGTCATTGCGGCCACGAAGCCTTCGCCGCCCAAGAAGGAAGTCGCTGTTCCCATGGTGAGATCGACATCTCATCCAGTTAAGATCCCCGGGGCCAATTTGATTCTCGCCCCCTGCATATTTATGGCCGGCTCCTTGGGGAGGCTGGAAATGAGCGGAGGCGACGGCGTTCAAGGGGAGCTCCTCATTCATCCGTCGCTTTCCCAGCGACAATATCCCTTCATCTACCGGGAGACGACAACGACTCCCCCCTCTTATTTTGCCGGAAAGACCGAAGTCGAAATCACCAATGGTCAAGCGAGGGAACATGTGACGTTGACTTTCCTTCATGGGGGCCATGAATTGTGGATCCATGAATCCGGGGGAGACGATTATCATCTCTATCACAGCCGCATCGCCAAGCAGATCGATACCATTCGCCAGCGTGGAGCACTTCCCCTTTTGGATGAGGGATTAAGACAGGAGTCCACCCACCAGTCTATCCTGGCCAAATTTCAGCGGCGGCATTTGAATCCGGACACGATGACGGGGCCGGAAATCGCCCACACCTTTAAAAAATTGACCAGTTGGGATCCCCCATACCTCAGGGCCGTACAGGCTGCTTATGAAACCCTCCAAAACGGTCCCCCTAAGGCCGGGAAAAAATCATCTTCAAAAACCACCAAATCCAGACCCGGGGTCCACTTGAATCCTGCCATCTTCCTCACCTTGGGCGTTGTGCTGAAGGGCGCTTCTTCCACGAGTCCCGCGGTTCAATCCGTGGGCGCGTTCTTCTTGATCACGCTGGTGCTCTCTTGGTTTTCCGTGGGCGTGGTGGTTTTGGGGATGATGTTTTGGCACCGGGAGGCCAAGGATCCTTCAGAAAAGAAGGATAGCCCCTTGGCCGGTGTTCATCGCGATGAAGATAAAGGAACTCCCGAGCTAATATCAGCAGATTCCGCGGAAGAATCATCGGAACAAAAGGCGGCTCCTGGGGTCCGGATGAGCCGCCGTCAATTTGAATTTTTGGTCGCGGCCATCGCCAGCCGCCTTTTACCTGACTCTCCCCCCCTCACGCCTGAGCTTCGGACTGACTTAGAGGACCTCTTGTCCAAGATGGAGGCCACCTTAGGGGAACTTAGTAATGAGGTACTGCCTGCGGTCAAAGTCTTCTGCGTTGAAACTCATAAATTTGGCGCAGAATTAAAAGAAGTCCTGGAAGAATTTTCCCACACACTCAATAACTGGGAAGAAGTTTACAGGAACTTTAAAGCCGTTTCCCGAAATTCGAAGGAGAGCGATGAGTTCGCTATTTGTTTCCGGTTCGCTTAAATCCCTGGCCGCAAAAATAAGACTTTCCTCTTCGGACGATAGCCCATTTTGAGGCCCCAAATGAATTTCGGGGTTTGTTTTGAGGCGCCGGGCGCCTTCAAGAATTCCCAGGTATTTCGGGGAATTCAATATCTCCCCAAAGTGAAGAGTCATGAAATCTTGGATGTATTCTCTGACCTTGCTCCCAGGGGGGTACGCGTTTCGGGCCCGCGCAAAGGATTCACGGTCTTCATGGGTTAAAGGTTGATGCGGTTTGGTGGGCTGAGAATACTGAAGCATGATGTTCCCGGCGTGTTTAATCCATAAATGAGAGATTTTTTGAACCAGGGCATTCACCTGGATCCATTTTGGATCGCTTTCTTTTAAACGCATCCGGGCTCGGACCAAAATCCACGCCGCTCTTTTAAGGAAATTTACTTGCAAGCGCCATTCATCCTGCGCG
>JAJAPZ010000063.1 GCA_020523905.1 Candidatus Obscuribacterium magneticum | reverse complement strand
CTAAAATTCTAAAAAGAGAATATATCCCAAGACATTTAATGATCAGTCCGGACAACAACGCCGAAATTGGAGCAGGAGCTGATGGATGCGCATCCGGCAGCCATGCATGAAAAGGAACTAACGCCATTTTAAGACCGAAGCCCATTAAGAAAAGTAAAGAGGAAAAAATAACAACCCTATTTCCAGCTTCTTTTCCAGCTATAACGTTCGCCATATCTGCCATATTCAAAGTTGATGTTTCGCTGTAAAGCAGAGTAATACCGATTAGAATGAAAAGAGCTCCAACTGTATTCATTACGCCATATTTAAACGCTGCCTCAAGTTCGTGCCGTTCAGTCCCGAACGCTACCAGCACGCAAGCGGCGAGAGAAGCGATTTCCATAAAGACAAAAAGATTGAAGAGATCACCGGTAATCAGTACGCCGTTCATCCCTGAAAGCATAATAAGAAAAAGCGTGAAAAATATCCATGGCGAAGTATATTTCTTGATATAAGCATGGGAATAAACCGCTATGCATGAAGCAACAATGTGCACAATCATCAGCATAAAAGTCGTTAACCCATCGCTGACTAAAGAAATTCCGAAAGGAGGCTGCCAGCCGCCAATAAAATGCAAAATAGCGCTGTGAGAATAGGAAGACCAAAGAACAAATGTTGATATAAAACAGAGAAATAACGGAACAAAAATCCCCAGAATTTCAGGCAAAGATTTTATTTTTCTGCCAAAAGCAGTAATAAAAAAAGCGCCGCCGAGAGGAATAACAACGAAAAGCGGAAGAAGTTTACCGATCATTTTATCCTTTTAAATCCCTGATCTTAGTAATATCAAATGTGCCGTATTTTTCATACAATCGTACAGCCAAAGCGACCAAAATGGCAGTGGTGGCAAGACCTATAACAATAGTCGTAAGAACCATTGCTTGAGGAAGAGGGTCCACCATATTTTCAATCACTTTCCCTTGAGACATAATCGGAGCGCGACCTTCCACCCTGTATCCCACAAGGATTAAAAAGAGGTTAGCCGCATATTCACAAGTAATAATCCCAATGATAATCTTGATCACGTTGCGTTTACGCAGAGTTCCATAAAGCCCAACACAAAACAAAAGAAGACAGAGTAAATAGACGGTCATACCATCACCTATTATTTTTGCTCCTCGTTCGATCTAAAAGTAACTAAAGTCACATAAATGCCATAAAGGCCGGCAATAACTACAAGACTAATCGCCAGATTGCAAAACGGGATCACTCCACCGCTCCACAATTTGTAAGGAGTTCCAGTGCCCAAAAGATTTGTAAAAAATTGTCCTTTAACAAACTCCACGATTTCTATCAATAATAACACCAGCGCGCCCGAACCGGCCATGAACAGAATTTTATCCTGAGAAAGTTTTGGAAAAGAAGTCTCTTTTCCATATGCCAACAAAAGCAAAATTAACACTAACGCAATAATAACTCCACCTGCAAAACCGCCGCCATGGGTAATTTGTCCGTGAAAAATGACATAAAGCCCAAAGATGAGCATAAGACGGGCAACTACCCGCGCAATTGTTCTGACAATTAAAGAAAGGTTCGATTTAGTTTCTTTCATTAGTCCATTTTTTCCTGAACGGTTTCATCTTTTCCTTTCCGTCCTTTTTGTCTAAGCAGCGATACGACTCCAACCAACGCAATGATCAACACGGTCGCTTCGCCTAAACGGTCATAAGCACGGTAATTCAAAAGGATAGCTGAAACAATGTTGGTCGCTCCAGTTTGAATGAAACCTTCATTCAGGTAAGTTTGAGATACTCTCATAATCGGAGAGCCAAATTCCGGCAATTCCTGCAACACTTTAAATATCGAAGCTCCAAAAGCCACCATAAAAAAAACAGCGATGGACGTATTAATATACCAGCGGCCGGAAGTTGAAAAAGGCAAATCTCGCTTAATGGTTGACCTAATCAAAATAATGAGACACAAAAGTTCAACCACCAATTGCGTAAATGCGACGTCCGGCGCTTTAAGAACAATAAAAGCCATGGATAATCCTAGGCCGACCGCGCTGACAGCAATGACAGACGAAACAAGGTCATCCAGCTCGATAGCAACCAGAGCTGATATAATCATAAAACCGAATAATATATAAAGTTCAACCATAATTTATATAAAAAATAAAAGCAGCAGAGAAATTCCTAAAAGACACCATGACAAATAAGTAGAAAGAATCCCGTTATGAAGACGGGCTAAAATCCGGTTAACGCCCATACTCATTTTTACTCCGACATCGTACGGGTCAAAATTTTTCCGTTCCGCATGACCATAAATTTTCTGAAGAGGTTCCATGTTTTGGATGGTATGATAAAATTCTGTCCCTGAGACCCTCATCTCCGGATGCTCTTTGAGAGATTCCCCGCCGACAAAAACATCAGTTTCGCGCATTTTGGCCAAATTACCAAAAATGTAAATTAAAAGCCCAACTGCAAGCCCGGCGAAAATCAATGCTGTGGCCATGCTGGGAGACCAAATTCCCGCAAATGAAATTTCAGCGCCGATACTTGGAAAAATAAATTTTTTAAGAGGGATCCGATAGGAAAAAATCCCGAAAACAATACAGATAACCGATAAGACAACTGGAGGAGCCAACATTAAAAAACTATTCTCTTTGGGTTCGACCGATCGATCTTTCGATGATTGTCCCAAAAATATAGCATGGATCATTTTCATGAAACTGGCTAAAGTTAATGCGCTGCCAAACATGGCGGCAATCAACCAAACGATCCATAAAGCGCCGCCGCTTTTTCCGGTTTCAATAATCCCCTGATAAATGAGCCACTTGGAAGCGAAACCGTTTAATGGAGGAACTCCGGCAATGGCTAAAGAAGCAATTAAAAACGCAATGAATGTAAACGGCATAGTTTTCGACAGTCCGCCTAAATGTTCCATGTCTGTTGTGCCGCATTTTTTTTCGATGGAACCTCCGCAAAAAAACAGGCAAGATTTATAAATGGCATTATTGAGCATATGAAAAAGTCCGCCGGCAATCCCTAAAGGATTCCCCGTCCCGATCCCAAGGATCATATATCCCACCTGACTCACAGCGTGATATCCCAGCAATTTTTTTAGATCGTGCTGAACCAAAGCCATCATCACTGCCACCATAATGGTGACACTTCCTATCACCATCAGAAGCGTATTCATGGACGGAGTCATTCCAAATAAATTCAAGGAGAGTCGCGCAAGAAAATAGATACCGAGCAGTTTATCCAACGACGCAGGGAGATAAGCAGTCACGGGGATAGGCGCATCTGAAGCAGTGTCAGGCACCCACGTATGAAAAGGCATCGCACCTGCTTTCGCCAGCGCACCGCATAAAAGGCACAAGAATGCAAAAACAGCGGCTCTGGAGTTTAAATCCAAATGAATTTCTGTCATTAAAAGAGAACCTGTTAAATAAAATATTGCCGCCAGCCCCAAAATCATGATTGCGTCAGTTCCGCCAATGATAATCAGAGCTTTTTTCGCGGTAGCGGGCGTTTCCTTGTTTTCTCCGAAATTAATAAGAAGATAAAGCAAGAATCCCAAGAATCCCCAAAACATCAGAAAAACGACTAAATGGTTCGAAAAGATCACTCCCAACGAAGAAACCATCGTTAGAAAAAGATAAAGATAATACCGTACAGTCCCTTTATGACCCATATAGGGAAAAGAATAGATCAGAGCAAGAAAGAAAAAGAAAATTGCAAACCCTCCCACAAAAGTTGAAAGCGGGTCAACGTAAAAATAGGAGGGATATTTTTCCAAAATTGTTTGTATCATAGTCCCATTTCTTTGCGGATTTTTTCTGTTTTTTCTTGAGACAGCCGCGCCAAATCTTCGCCGCTAAAAATCCTCGCTCCTTTCGTGTTCTTTACGGCTACCCGTTCCGTGCAGCAATAACAAGGATCAATGGCTGCCAGAATAATAGTAGCGTCAGAAATTGTCTGGTTAATAATGGTTGCTTTATAAGTTGGCAGATTCATAAAAGTCGGCGCTCTGACTTTGTGTCGGGCCGGCCGATTTGTTCCGTCACTTCGCACATAATGGAAACATTCTCCTCGCGGCGCTTCATGTTGACCGATTCCTTCGCCCGGAGGAATCGTTTTAATTTTGGCATCAATTTCACCGTTCGGAAGATTATTCAAACAATGTTTCATAATTTTTATGGACTCAAACGTTTCTAACACTCGAATAACAAGTTTGTCAAAAACATCGCCAGTTTCTCTCACGATCATATTCCACTCAACGCGGTCATACGCCGCATAAGGACAATCTTTTCGAATATCTCTGGCCACACCGGAAGCGCGGGCTGTAGGGCCAAGCGCACTAAAATTTATCGCCTGTTCTTTGGTGAGAATACCAATCCCTTTAGTTCGAGCCTGCAGTACCGGATCGTCCATCACTGCTGCTTTCAGCATTTCCAGAGTCGGCACAATCGAATCTATTTTTTTAATTACAGTAGGAATATCTTCAGCTTTTATATCGCGCCGAACTCCGCCGGGCCTGAACATAGCATAATTATTTCTGTTGCCGGAAAGAATTTCCATTACATCCAGAATTTCTTCCCGCAGTTTCCAGGCCCACATAAACACAGTATTATATCCAAGGAAATGTCCTGCTAACCCTAACCACAACAAATGGGAATGAATTCTCTCGCCTTCCGCTATAATGGTGCGAATGTATTGGGCTCGTTCAGGAATTTCAACTTGCACAATATCTTCCACCGCTTGAACAAAAGCAAAAGGATGACTGGTAGAACAAATTCCGCAAATTCTTTCCATCACAAAAGTGGACTGATCGTAACTTTTTGATTCGCTCAGTTTTTCAATGCCGCGGTGATTGTAACCCACCTGCACATCAATATCCACGACTTTTTCCCCTTCAACTGTAAGGAGAAAAAATTCCGGCTCTTCGAGTAACGGGTGATAAGGGCCTATAGGAACAATTGTTTTAGACATTACACACCTCTATCCCGTATCGCGTTCGGGTCCCACTCTTCATAATCTCTTCGTAAAGGAAAAACGTTTTCCGGCCAGTTGTCAGGCAATAAAAGCCGTCGCGGATCAGGGTGTCCATTGAACTTGATTCCTAAAAGTTCCTGCATTTCCCGTTCTATCCAATTGGCCGCTTCAAACAAAGGAGTTATTGAATCAATTTCTAAATTTGTTTTCTGCAGTATCACCCGCAGAGAAACTAACAAATTTATCTCTTCAATTAAAAAATGGTAAAGAATTTCCATGTGATCGGCATCGTCCATTCCAGACGCAATATTAAAACGCGCCCCCAAATCTTTAAAGATGTATCCCGCAACTTTGCGAATAGATGAAGGTTTGATCTGGATATAGACTCTTTTGGGAGATTTGTCTAGGAGCTCTATGATATCTTCCTTAAATCTTTCCTTTAAATCTTTTAAAATTGTATCACGATTCATTCTTCACCATTCCTATTTAACTAACTTTACCTTGGACTTTTGCAATCAGTTTGGCAATACCGGCAATAATTGCTTCCGGCCTTGGAGGACATCCTGGAATATAGACGTCCACGGGAATCACCTTATCTATGGGTACCGGACAGTTATAACTCTGAATAAATATCCCGCGCGATAATGCGCATTCACCAATAGCAACAACCAAACAGGGTTTCGGCACTTGCTCATAAAGTTTCTTTACTCTTTCCATTGATTTCCTGTTCCCTGAACCTGTGACCAAGAGAACGTCGGCATGTTTAATGCTTCCAGCCAAAACTATGCCCAACCGTTCAATATCAAACTTCGGGGTTAAACAATCCAAAATTTCTATATCGCAATTGTTACAACTGCCGGTGGAAAGATGAAAAATCCACGGAGATTTAAGCAGCGCGCTTAATTTAGGACCCATTTTAAAAACCTACCAACGCTAAAATTACTGCTATCACGCTCAATATTGTTAGATGACTCCAAAAAAAACGAATCGCCTGATCAATACGGACGCGCGGATTAGTGTTCCTAATTAATGTAATCAAAACCAATACACCAACAAATTTTAATATGCTCCAAAGGAACTGAATTCCGGTCACCTGAGCTCCCCCAAGATAGAGGATCACCAACAAAAATGGCAGCACAAAAAGAAGCATATTTTTCATTAACCTAAAAAGAGCAAGACCTGCTCCTGAATATTCAATCAGCGGACCGCTCACAATTTCAGTTTCAGCTTCCGCCATATCAAAAGGGACAAGCCCTAATTTTGCCTGCACTGACAAAACAGCCACAACCATAGCCAACAGGCCGGACATACTCATCAACACCATTCCACTTTGAGCTTGAGAATTTATAATATCTCCAAGACGAATAGAATAACCGCTTTTGATAACCGGAACCATCACCGCCAAAATAAAAGGGAGCTCATAACTCAAAATCAGTTTCATTTCCCTCGAAGAACCTAAACTCGCCAAAGGGTTTCTCGAAGCAAAACCGCCCATCATTACACTAATTGACGGAATAATTAACAAGTAAAGCACAACGATCAAATCGCCGCCAAAACTCTGGTTCGGATTAAAATTGTTGATCCATAAGAAAGTAGATACAAGGACGACGCTGGCAAAACCAATAAGAGGCGCGCCGAAAAACATAAGTTTAGAAACGCCGATTGGCACTAAGTTTTCTTTGCCAAGGAGTTTGACAATATCAATAAACGGCTGAATGATTGGCGGACCCGTTCGGTACTGTACGCGAGCAGTCACTATGCGGTCAATCCCGCTCGCTAAAAGGCCAAAGACTGCAGTCAAAGAAAAACCAAATATTACCAAATATAATAAATGAATCATACTTTTTCTCTCTGCCAGTGCGTGGAATGGATAATCAAATGATCTCCAACTAAAAACGTGTTCTCGCCCAAATCTCCTTCAGCGCTCTTCAAAGCTAAAGCGCCGTGAGAACATGTTGAAATACAGAGCGGTTCACCTTTCTGGTCTCGTCGGTTCAAACAAAAATCGCAGTTATGCACTAACAACGGCACATTTTCCGGATAAATCGTTCCATAAGGACAGGCGTGAGAACAGGATTTACAACTGACGCACCTCATCGGATGACGCACAAGAAGTTTTCCTTTTTCTTTTTGCTGTTCCAACGCATCTTTAGGACAAGAGTTTACGCAGTGCGGCTCTTCGCATCGTCGGCAAACCAGCGCGTAAGTTGCCAATTCCACCACTGACCGAATTCCATTATTTTCCGGCCTTTGTCGCCTATAAAAATAGCTGCATTCAACTTCACACTTTTCGCATTTCTCTTTTGAACAAATATCCAAATCTACAAACAGCCGGAGGTCGTTTCCTTTTTTGGGTTCAATGTTCAATTGCCCCTGATGAAGTTGTTCACTACTCGTTTTCATTTTTTAGATCTCTTAATCCCAAATTTCAGAAAGATGTTTAATGGCGCTATACTTAAAAACAGGGCCGTCTTTACAGCAATAATGTGTTCCCAGCCGGCAATGTCCGCACTTTCCAATTCCGCATGACATATTTTTTTCCATAGAAAGATAAATATTTTCCTCTCTGAATCCCATTTCCAGAATTTTTTTTGTCCCGAACTTCATCATAATTGGCGGACCGCATACAACCACAACCCCATTCTTAAAATCCATCTCCACGCTGTCGAGGATAGTGGTAACAACCCCGACATGCCCTTTCCAAGATTCGTCTCCTTTATCAACAGTCAATTCCAAATTCAGATCTTTTCTGCTGGCCCACCCCTCCATTTCTTTCCGATAGAGAAATTCGCCCGGAGCGCGGCATCCGCCCCTAAAATACAGTTTCTTAAATTGACCGCTCATTTCAAAAAAAGAATACATCAAACTTCGCAGAGGAGCAAAACCGCAGCCGCCGCCCAAAATCAATATTTCCTTATTCTTAAATTCATTCAACGGATACCCTGCGCCTAAAGGTCCGCGAACGCCAATGATATCTCCTTTTTTCAATTGGTGAATTCGTTCGGTAACTTTACCTACCCGCATCACACTTACTTCAAGCACATCTGAAATTGAAGGTTGGGATGAAGGCGTAAAAGGAGCTTCTCCTACGCCGGGAATGGAAACCGCAACAAACTGTCCTGTACGAAAACTGATCGGTCGAGCAGGGCGAAACCGAATCGTTTTGATCGTTGGCGTTTCAGTAATAACGTCCAAAACTTCCGAACGAACCGAATGATAAGGATTAGTTTCAGGCATGGTTTACCCCGTTACAAATTTCAGAAAAAGTTGGATCAGATTTAACCCGTTTCATTTTTTAAACCGCCTTGGAATTGCCAACGAGCTGAACTAACCTCCTTAAAACTCGTCGAATATCAATCTTCGCAGGACACGCGCTGATACAACGTCCACATCCGGTGCAGGCATACATATTCATCAGTTTAGGGAAAAAATCAAATTTCTTTTCAAATCTGTTTCGCAGCCGCATCCACAGCTTTTTTCTCGGGTTGCCGCCTCCAGCAACTTTAGCATAATCCCGTATCAAACAGGAATCCCATATTCGAAACCGCGCTAATTGTTCATTTTTCTGCTGGTCATAAAGAAGGAAACAATGGCAAGTCGGACAAATGTTTGTGCAAGCTCCGCATTCAACACATGTTTTTGCTTCATCTTCCCAAATTGCCGTACTGTTTTGTTCAAAAATTCCTTTAAAATTATCTTGATTGGGCACATCAAATTTTTTTAAATTATTTTCCACCTCGCGCGCAACTCGAACTCTCTGATCGTCTCGTTCTTTAATATGTCTTTCATCAGATGGTATAAATAAGGAAGAAAACTCATTAACGATTTTTTGCCCTTTAGCTGAACCCGCCTCAACAAGAAATCCATCCGCCATTGAAGAAAGGTTTAAATCAAAATCATCGCTTGGATGCGGTTTTACTCCTAACGCAAGACAAAAACAAGTATCAATTGCGCAGGTACAGTCAGCGCTTATAATGAGATTTTTTTCACGAGCGGCAATATAGAAGGGATCTTTATAATCGTGGTCATTAAAAACAAAATCCTGAATTTTCATCCCTTTGAGGTCACAGGCTTTAGCGCCAATAATAGCGAACGGTTTGTGATTAGGGGAGGGGACCTCCGAGCTAAAATCCTGTGCGACGCATTCACGCGCGCGGGAAAAGAAAGCTTTTAATGGTTCGAACGCCCGAACTTCTCCGACAACTGCCTGAAAGTCTGAAGACGCATACTTTTTGAAGAAACGCTGTTCGTTCTTTTTAACCGGAAAATAAACGTCGAACTGTTGGGAGAGCTTTTCTACGAAAGTCCCAAAATCAGCATTCCTCAATATTGCCTGTTTTTCCATTTTTGCCTGTTTTTATTACACGCGGCTTTGAATAAACCGGGATCGTTTTGCGTTCCCCATTTTATTAGGGAGAGCACAACTTTATGCAAATCAATTTTGACAATTATAGCAGATATTAATCTATAAGCAACACAAAAAATTCTAATAGTAATTATTAGTAAAACTAATAGTAAAAACTTTTGTCAAAGTTTTCTTTCCGGTTCGTCGGTAGGGCGTATCTCTTTAGTCAATAGCAGAAATGATTCGGGTAAGAGAATCATGAACTTGTTCGTAAAGATTTTCCAACTCTTTTGTGCCCATTTTTATTTCTTTTTTCTTTAGCTTGATGCAGGTCTGAAAATCCTGTGCAAGCGAGTTGTCTAATTTCCCGTTCGATATTTTTTGTGCATGTTTAAAAAGGTGCAGAAAAGAAGTCCCTGCGCGGGTCAGAAAATAAAAAAGGAGACCTTTTGAACCTTTTAGATTGAGCCACTCAGTTCGAAGATGTAAAAGTTTGCTTCTCAGTTCAAATTCTAATTGATGGCGTAAATTTTTTGTGTCAATGGCAATTTCAGCAAAAATATCTTTACCATGAAGAACTCGATATTTTTCTTTGATATCCAAGAATTCAACAGGGAATACATCCGCTGAATTTCTGAGCTCATCTTCAGACCAGAAAACAGGATTGATGTTTCCTTTTTTTTCTCCGAGCGAAATAATTTTTTCCGCTGTTGAAAATTTTTCAAGAGAACATTCCCTTAAAATAATCATCAAATTCACATCCGATTCTTTCGGAATCTGTTCCTCTTTCGCCGCACTGCCGTAGAGGATAATTGATATTAGGTTGTTTCCCAATACATTTTTTAATCCTTCACAATATTCATCCACTATTTTGTTCATTTCCACTTGCCTCCTCTATCACCCCATTTTTTAAAAGGTGTTCATTTTAAAATTAGTTGTTGAAATATTTTATGTTTAAGGTAGATGATATCTATCGCCTAAAATGGGGCAACCTCTTCCACTAAAAAAGTTATATAAATGAGAAAAGATTAAAATTTTGAGGAGAGACTAATTCGGTAAGCAGAACCTAATTGGCCAAATGGAACCCAAGCTAAATCTATGCTGTATCCTTTCCATCCTAATCCGGCGCCTGCGCTCACTGAAGAGATTTCTTTGCTGATATCCGATGTGGTGCGGGAATTGTATCCACATCGCGCCGCAAACCATCCTTCCTGAGAAATCATTGCTTTATATTCTGTCCCTATTCCCACATTGACATTGTTATCTCGAGGAATATTCATATCTAAAGCAACCAGAAATGGCCTAAAAACTTGGTAAGAAGAACCCAATCGTACGTTCACGGGCAGCGTGTCTGATTCCTCTTTAAACTTTATAGCAGAGCCCAAATTTTGTATTCCGAAACTTAGCCACCACTTTTCAAATAAATTCCAATTGACTCCCAAGTCCACTGCGCCAGCGTCTGCTGTCTCAATAATTCTGGACCGAATAAATTTTCCGGTTATTCCTATTATAGAATCAATATTATCGTTGCCAATCTCATGAAATTTTTTTGCCCAACCTACGCTGATTGATAGGTCACTAGGTTTAAATGCTCCTACATTGGTGCCGAGCTCATCAGTTTGATCAATAGAACCTGCATTCAAGTACTGAACCCCCAATGCAAACGTGCCTGCATTCCCGATCCTTTGAGCATAAGAAGCAAAATCAAAATAGATGTTTTGTAAATAAACCGCATGCATGAGGGAAAAAGATTTATTTTCTATACGATAAAGACCTGCCGGATTCCAATAAATAGCGTCGGCTCCGTCAGTTACTGCTGAATAAGCTTCTCCCATAGCAATTGCTCGAGCGTTCACTCCCAACTTTAAAAACTGCGCTCCGCTGGTCCCGACGGATTTTCTAAAATCAGCGGAAACATCAGGCAAAAAGGTGAAGAGATAAAAAGATAAACAGATAAACAAAAAGACAAAAAGGTGAAGAGATAAAAAGATAAAAATGTTTTTTGACTTCTTGACCTTTTGACCCCTTATCCTATTATTCTCTTGACCTGTTATTCCTTTCATTTGTTATCCCATTCTCTCTGCCTTACTTCTCCACCGCTACTTTAATCACTTTCTGAGAATCTTGACCGCCTTCTATTAAAACCAAATAAACCCCGCTGGCGACTTTTTCGTTATAACTGTTTTTAGCATCCCAACGAGCAGTTCCTGTTGCATCTGCTTTTAGTTCTCTCGCTAACTCCCCCAAATAAGTATAAATTTTTAAACTCGCTTGCGAACTTAAATTCGTAAAGACCATTTCCGTTTGACCAAGATGTGTTCGAAGAGGGTTCGGATAGACTTTAGGTTGGTTCACATCCGTTGCCGGCGTGAGAGCCATCAATTGAAACTTACTAAAGTGTTTAGTAGTTCCTCTTACCGTTCTGCTTTTAGAATCTACAATGCTTGAGAGAGTAACCCATTTCTGTATTGAATCTTCAAACCGAGCAAGAGTGAGAATTTCCGGCGCTGAACCGGAAATGTCAGAGTCTCTATAAGTGATAGTAATAGGAACAAGTTTGAGCGGTTGAATCGCTTTGCTTAAAGAAATTTCTAAACCAATTCCAATTCCTTTTAATATGGAAGGCGATAAAGAGAGAGCGGGATGTAATGGGTTTTCATCAACAAAAGATTGAAATTCCGGGGCCGTTTTCAAAAGAGTTGCAGAGATAGCAGGAAAAGCTGAGTTAGGTATTTGAAAACGAACTTTAACAACATCAGACAAAGTGTCGGGAGAAATTAAAGTAGTAATAACTCCGGAAGGAGGATTTAAATTCACTTCCAGAGTTTTTGTCCCTGAACTTATAAGCGTTGCGCAAACATCTTGAGGAGCTGTGGTAGCTAAAGTTACTGCTAAAGTGTCTGACGTTGCTCTGATTGTTGATGTGCCCGAGGTGCTCTCAATCGTAAATCCAGAATTAGTTATCGGAATAGTTCCCGTACTG
>JAJAPZ010000062.1 GCA_020523905.1 Candidatus Obscuribacterium magneticum | reverse complement strand
GCGGTTCCATCTGAATTTCACTTTAGATCGGACGACTTAAAAATTGCCGGTGAATTTATGAAGGCCCCTCCGGCGGAGGATGTCTCCTCATCCTTTAGACACGAGTTTTTGGCCCGGATTGCGAAGGGCCTTCGGTCCATATCTCCCGTTTTTTGCTTTCCCTCCTGGCATTGGAAGCGGGCGCTTTATTTATCGACCATCCCTTTATTTCTTTCCGGAACCCTATGGGCCTTTTTCCCTAATTATTTTCCTTTTAATCCGCAACTCCTATTTCCTTTTGGGTCCAATGACTTTGAAGACATGATTTATGTCGTTCCCGGAAATGGAGAAGTTGAATGGGGAGGGACTGTTGAAATTAAAGTCGCCATGAAAGGGAAAACCATCTTTAAGCCCGCCCTCTATACCAAAACGGAGAAGGATTGGATGATGGTGAGTCCGGTTCGGGACGAATCGAAAATTCAAGTTTATGAGTTTAAAAACATTGTTGAGCCACTGGTTTACCGCGTTCGGTGGAAAAATGATTGGGGGAGGAAGTATCAGATTCAACCTTACAAAAGCATTCAATTGGAAAAGATGGTTGTGACGATTCGCCAACCTGATTATGTCGGGGGTCAAGCAAATACTCAGGACTCTCCGGTATTAAAAGGTTTACGGGGAAGCCTGGTCAAGGTGGACGTGGAATCGAACGTTAACATGAAAACGGTCCTTGCCTTTTTCTCCGACGGTTCGGAGAAGGAGAGCGATTTCATCTCGGGGACGCGTTTTGTTTTGAGCTTTCCGATTTCCAATACCGGGGCTTATGGTTTTTTCATAACCAGCCAGGAAGGCAAAGTCTTCCGGACCAATCCGCTTTACCCTATACTGGCTCTCGACGATCAGCCGCCCCGGGTCAGTCTTCTGTCTCCGGAGAAAGATCTAATTGTCGGAGAAAGAGAGAAACTCCCTCTCACCTTTATGGCCCAAGATGATTTCGGGGTGAAAGAGATTCGCCTCGTATGGTCCAAACAGGCCGGAGGAAAAAATGAGGAGCTCATAAAAAACCTCAATCCCGCCTCCGAGTCAATCCTCGATACTTTTGTGTGGGATATGGCCCAGGAGAAGTTTCAACCCGGGGATGTCATTCATTTTAAAATCAAAGCTTCCGACGGGAATGTCGTGGCGGGGCCCGGATTTGCCGAAACCGTAGAGAGGACCTTGGAGATTTCCAGTTTTGAGAAAGGTCACGAAAAGGTGGAGGAGTCTTTGGAGACTTGGCGGGATGAGGTCATGGAGCTCCTGGCTGAGATGAATATGGTTAAAAGCGAAGTTCAGTCTCCTGAGAGCGATCTCGGGAAATTATCGCCCCAATTTAATCAAAGCCTTGCGGAGGGCCAAAAATTGGAAAAGGACCTCGAAAAAATAGTTTCAAGGATGGAGGAAGATCCTTTGGCCGATTATTCCGTTTGGGCGGAACATAAGGCCTTGTCCGAGAATTTTTCGGCTCTTAATCAAGGGGCATTTAAAGGAGCCCAGGCTTCTTTCCAAACAGGGAATCGCGAGGCTCTTTCATCTCAACTTGATCAGATTACATCCGAATTGGAACGGATGTCGGCCCTGTCGGAATCGATGAGTAAAAAACAAAGGGTGAGAGACATCTTGGATTCGGGAGAGAATTTGTCGGATATTGGCGAAGATTTGCTTAAGAATCTTGATGCTGCTTCGCAAACTCCGGGAGGGATCAGTCCGAAAGAGATGGCGGAGATCAACGAGTTGTTGGAACAAGCTCAGAAAATGCTGTCCGATATGGCCCGTTCGATTCAGAAATTTCCCGGAGAACTCCCCGAAGATTTCGTGAACCAGCAGGCTTTAAAGAATATCCCCATGGGTGAATCCCAAGATCTCTTGAGCCGATTGGCGGAGGCCATTCAGAGGGGAGATTTTAAATCCGCCAAGGATTTGGCCAAAAAGTTTTTAGACATGGCTCAAAAAATGAAATCCAGTCTTTCCGACGCTCACGAATCCTTTTTGCAGGAGAATTCGTACGAAGATTTGAAAGAAAAAATTATGGAGGAGGGGAAGAAACTAAACGAGATAACGGAGAAACAAAAGCAGGTGTTGGCTGAGACCCAAAAATTGGAATCAAAACGCCTGGCGTCCGTCTTGAAAGCCCAAGACGATCTTCTGGCCGCCTTGGCGAAGAGACAAGAAAACGTCATTGAGTCGACAAGGAAGTATTCCGAACAGCAAAAATTGGGCCCCTTCATCAGGCAAATCTTCGGCGCGCAGTTGAGGCCCATGACCGATGTCCTTACGGAATTTAAGGCCAAGAGATTGCAAAACAGCCGGAATAACCTCCAAGCCATTATCGCTCAATTGTCTGTGGCCGAGCTTGACCTGAAAAAGTCGACCGCGCCGGCTGTTTTTGTGTCGGGCGCGGGGGGCTTGCGTCAGGAAGAAGAGGATATCCTGAAAATGCTCTCGACTCCCGTCCAACCTCAAACATCGTTCGATGGTGAGGATTTAAAAAAGTTCAGCTCTCTCCAAATGGAACAGTCCCAGCTGGCCGAAGAGACCAAGGGAGTACAGACGTCCCTCCAAAAATTGGCCCGGAAGACGGCAAATTTAAGTTTGGATTTGCTGGATTCATTGGGGAAGGCGCGTTCTGATATGGGGGAGGCCTCAAAAGAACTCGGTCAAAACCAAAGTCAACCCGCCCAGACCTTTGAAGAATCCGCCCTCAGACATTTATCCGATTCTCAATCCAAATTGGGTGAATCCTTGGACTCGATGGGGGAGATGGCCTCCGATCAGATGGGGCAAATGAAGCCTGGAGGAATGAGTGGGCCGAAGGTGATCATTCGAGGAGGGACGAGGGGTGCGACGGGAACTCAGACAGGGAAAGTCAAGATCCCGACTGCCGAGGATTATAAGCCGCCGAAAGAATTTAGGGAAGACCTATTGGACGCTTTAAAGGAAAAATATCCGGAAATTTATAAGGAAACGATCCAAAAATATTTTAAAAGATTGGCGGATTAAAAAAAGGAGTTTGGTTCATGTATAAGATGATTCACTTGAAAGTTATTCGATTCATTTTTGGGGAAAGTATTCTCATCGGGATGTGTGCCTTTAGCATGGCTCATCAAACCCCGAACCCCGAGGGGCGGGAACGAATCGGCCAGAGCCTCCAGCCGCTTGAGATATTGGAATCCGGCCTTGCGAATAAAACAAATGCTCCTCTCCCCATCTATTATTTGGTAGATGGAGAATACGAGAAAGCTTTGGATTCCCTTTCTCCTGAGGTCAACGGGAAATTTCCATGGTTGAAGTCCTATCTTGAGGGCCTTGTTTGTGTCTCCACATCCCTCAAATCAATCGAATCCGAACATTTTATCCTGATGGCCCCGCCGGATCAGATATTTTTGGCTGATTACGCGCTTCCAGTTATGGAAAAAGTCTCCGCTAAAATGGAGGATATTTTTCAAATTCGGCCGAAAGGGAAAATTCGAATCGAAATATATCCGACAAAGGAAGATTTTTCATGCGCCTCAACCTTAAGTACGGAGACTCTAAAAAGGTCCGGCGCCATCGGTATATGTAAGTTTCATCGATTAATGATCTTATCTCCACAAGGGCTCCCCTTGGGTTATCGCTGGTTGGACTCTTTGGCCCATGAATACATTCACCTCTTGGTCAACGAACTGAGCTGGACTCACGCGGAGCTTTGGCTGCACGAAGGAACGGCCAAATATTTTGAAACGGCCTATCGAGCGAATCCTCCCGAATATCTGACTCCGGATCAAAAGACCAAGCTTTTAGAAGCCGTGAAGGCCGACACGCTTATCTCATTCGCAAGGATGTCGCCCTCAATGGTGTTTTTAAAAAATCAGGATGAAGTCTCCTTGGCCTTTTCCGAGGTCTCCTATGCTATTGGGAACCGGATCGAAGAAAAGGGCCCAAAGATTTTCGTCGAATTCCTTAAAAAACTTCGAGACACTTCATTTAAACAAACCTTTTTGAAAGTTTATGAAATGAGTCCGGACGATTTTGAGGGGTATTGGACTTCAAAACTGGGAACGGAGAAATGGGAGCCTACAAAAGGTTCGATCTCCGATCGGATCTTATTTGAGAAGGTCGATGAAGAGTCTCTTATCGGGTCCGATACTCAAGGAAAAATTCGGCTGGGCGACCGGATGAGAATGAAAGGGCTTATTAAGGCGGCTTTAATCGAATATGAAAGCGCTTTGAAAGAGGAACCGGACAATGCCGTCATTCTTTTAAAAATAGCCAGGACTGACTTGCTTCTTAATGAGCCGAATCTTGCGGAAACATCTTTGAAAAAAGCCATCCAGAGTAATCCCAACTATGGAACCCCTTACATCGAATTGGCAAAATTAACGACGGCGGGCGAGGCGATTCCGCTCCTCCTCAGTGCCAACGCCATTAATCCGTTTGATCCACAAATCCATTTTTTATTGGGGAGAGCCTATGAAACATTGGGCGAGTTGGATCGGGCAAGAAAAGAACAACAGATATGGGTCGAGTTGGGGGGACGGGAGCAGCCTATGGAGCAACCGCGTCCCTGACCATCAATCAGGCGAATCCTTGAGAAAAAGAGCTAAGCTGCTTTTTGCTGGTTCCTCATTTGTTGGGCGAATTCCTCCACCTGCGTCTTTAGATCATGCTTTTCATTTTGGAGCCGCCTCATCTGTTCGTCCATTATGCCTTGCTGCCGCATGAATTCTTCGGTGAGGGTCTCAAGCCGTCTCTGCAAGTCTCTCTTCGCCTCTTCCAATTCCGTCTTCCGCTCCGCGGTTTCTTCGCTTAGTCTTTCATATTCCGCCTTTTGATTTTCAAAGGCAAGCTGTTTGGCTTGGAGCTCCGACATGGTCCTCTCCGATTGAACCGTCATCTCATGCTGCTTTTGGAGATATTGCCTTTGAAGCTCCTCTTCTTGTTTGGCGAACGATGCCTGCAGTTCGTTCATTTTCGAAGCCAAGTTCATTTTCATGTCCGTGGTTTCTTCGATCCACTTCTTTCTCGCTTCGGCGAACTCCGCCTCTCTTTCCGCCAACTCCTTCCGCGCTTTTTCGGCGATCTCGGTGACCCTCAGTTCAAACCGGTCGGGCCATTCTCTTTCCATCGTCTTTTTATAATTTTCAAATTCCTCCGTTCTGTCGGAAAGAATTTTCATTATTTCATCTTCTTTCTGTTTGTAGGCCTGCCGGTTTTGGGCGGCTTCCTCTTCCGCTTTCTTTTTGGCTTGGTCGAGCTGGAGGAGGGCGGTTTCATTCTCTTTTTCCCATTGTAGTTTATGGGTCTCGAGATGGGAGACCCGCTCCCTATAATCCCTTTCTAAGCGCTCCATGTCGGTCTTGTATCGCTTTTCAAGCCCTTCAAGAACGCCTTGTTTTTCCTTAAATAAGGTTTGGCGCGCTCCATCGTCTTCCTCGATTTTCTTTTGATAACGCTCCTGGTGTTCTTTCAGGAGAAGTTCTTGCTCTGCGGCCCTCCTTTGGAGGGTCTCCTCCATTTGTTTATACATCAGGGTTTGTTCTTGCTGGATTTTGATCCTCATTTCTTCGGAAAGGGCCTCCAGCCGTTTTTGCTCCTGGCCCATTTTGGCCTCGGTGGCCTTTCTCTCAGTCAGGAGTTTTTGAAGGGTGGCTTTCCTTTCCTCTTCAAATTGAGCTTGGGCGAGCCTCAAATCAGCCTCTTTAGCCTGGGCTTCTTCGAGGAGAGTTTTCTTGAGGTCTTGAAATGACTTCTCTCGATCAGCCTCAAGTTTGAGGGCGTCCTGCTCAAGTTCGGCAGCCCGTTTTCTCCAGAGTTCTTCCAACTCTTGAGCGAGCTGTCGATGAGATTGTTCGGCTTTCATTTCCCAGTTTTTTTGTTCCATGGATATTCTTGAACGAAGTTCTTTTTCAAACTTCTCCATTTGTTCGGTATCTCTAAGCATAGTATCCTCCCAAGCTTTTTTATTTTGAGCATATTGCTCGTATAGTGATTTTTCTAAATCGGCGATTCTTTCGTCTTCATGCTTTTGTTTGATCAAAAGGGCCTCTTCTTTGGCCCGGAATTGCTCGGCCATTTCTTTCCTTTGGTCATCCATTCGTTTTTGTTCGAGTTGCACGGCGGCCTGTTTCTTTGCATATTCTTCGGTCTTTAAGAACTCAACTTCTTTTTGTTTGGCGTTCCAGGCTTCTTGGTGCCTGTTTATTTTTTCTTCCATCGCTCGAAGATATTCGATCATCCGTTGTCTTTCCAATTCTAGTGATTGGACCGACATCGCTTTCTCTTTCTCCCATTCCTTCTTTTCTTGTAAAAGGATGGCCTCTCTCTCTTGAAATGTCCTCTCCAGTTCCAATTTCTTGGTTTCAAACATACGGGCGTGTTGGTTCTTCTCTTCTTCGGTGATTTGATTGAGCTCTTGCGCCCGTTTCTTGTGGAGTTCTTCAAGTTCCAGGGTCCGTCTCTTAAAGGATTCCTCGACTTGAGCCTCCAGCTCCGTTTTTCTGCGGGCCGTTTGTTCTCTCAATTCCTGGTCGAGGTCCGACAACCTTTTCTTCTCTTCAGAGACGAATTGATTGAAAATTTCCTGTTCCGTTTTGAATTTCTCGTATAGCTCCTTTTCTAAGAGCTCAATCCTTCTTCTTTCCCCAACAATCTGAGCTTTCAACATGCGGCTTTCGGTATCGGCTTTGGCCCTAAGTTCTTCTTCAAGTCCCTCCAGCCTCTGCCTCTCGCTGGTCAATTTTGCCTCAACGATTCGTTTCTCTTCTTCCGTTTGAGCTCTCAAATGGGTCTCTTTGGCCTCAAGCTCGTTTTGCCGTCTCTCCAAATCGGCGAATATCCGGATTCGTTCTTCTTTGAGGCCCGATTCCGATCTGTCCCTCATGGTTTCCCACTGGCGTTTTTCAAGTTGGAATTGAGTTTCTTTCTCCGAGGCGATCTTCTCCAACTCCAAATATTTGGTTTCGTACATCCTCGCGTTTTTCTCAACCATGTCCTGGTAATTTCTTTCAAGTTGGAACGACTTTTCTTTGAAGTCTTTCTCAAGCTCTTGAACTTTAGCTTCGTGCAAAGCCTCCAGTTTTTCTCTTTGGTCTGAAAGGTCGGCGGTCGCCTTCTCCCTGATATTTCGTTCGAGCGAGGTCATTTGGGAGGTGAGTTGGATCCTTTCTCTTTCGACGTCCTGCTCTTTTTCCTTTAAGGATCTTTCGAGGTTGGCGATCCTTTCTCTTTCAGCGGCCTGTTGCTGTTCGAGCCTCAAACGGGCATCGGCCAGCCGTTCGTTCAAATCCTGGTCCAATTTTTTCGAGCGGTTTTCAAGGAGCGCCTTTTCTTCTTCAAGAATTAACCTTTTGTTTTCAAGATCGAGCTGGGCCCGTTCTTTTTGGTTGCCCCACTCTTGTTGCTCTGTCCTTAGCCGATCCTCTTTTTCCCGGTAGGTTTGTTCCAGGGAAGCGAATTGGGCTTGATGGGAGCTTTCCAGCTGCTCGCGCCGTTGTTGATAGGCCGTCTCCAATTCTTGGGATCGTCTTTGTTCCTTTTGATCCAATTCGGTTTGGCAGGCCCTTAAAATTTCGTCATTCCGGATTTCCAACCGCCTTTGTTCGCGGTTCATCTTATCCCTGAAGGTCCTTTCGTCGTTGGCCAACTTTTGGTATGCGGCTTCGATCTTCGCTCTCGCCGCAACTTGGTCCTCCTCAATTTTTCTCTGGGCCTCCGCATCCGCCATGTCCAATCTTTGGGAGACCTCTTCCACCCGTTGCTGAAGGAGATTTTTCTCGTTTTCAACCTTCACCATGAGGTCTTTTTCCAGCATATCGATGCGGTTGCGTTCCTCTTCCATTTTGGACTGCCAAAGTTTTTGTTCTTCGGTGGCTTTTTCGATGATTTGCTGGTCCATCTCCGCCAGTCGTTTTTGGTCCGATTTCATCTGGGCGGCCCAAATTTCTTTTTCCTGGCGCATTTTGGACATCTGCTCTTCTTTTTCCCTTTCGACGGACTCTCTCTTTTGCGACACCTCCACTTCGAACGTCTTTCGATCCTTTTCGAGGGCCGCTAAGATCCCGGCGCGCAGGGTCTCAAATTGTTGTTTTTCCATGAGAAGGCCGTATTCCTTCTCCTGGTATTTCCTCTCCAGTTCTTTTCTCAGCGTGTCAAACGAGCGTCCCCTCTGCTCTTCGGCGTTTTTATAATTGGTTTCGATCATCAGCGCCCGTTGTTCGAACTCCTTATCGAGGGCCTGGGCTCGGACTTGGACTTCGGTATTCAATTTCGCTTCGAATTCGGCCTTTTCTTTCAGCAGGGTTTCTTTGAGGGATGATTCCAGATCTTGCAACCGTTGTTCCTCGACATGTTGCTTTTCGTTGGCCTCCCGGACTCTGTTTTCCCAAGCCGATTGACGGTCTTTGTCGACGGCGTTTAAACGGTTCGTTTCGGATTTGACAAACGTTTGGAATTGGTCTTTTTGGAATTGCAGCTCGGTGAGAGATTTTTGCCGCTCTTGCTCCATTTGTTGGGACAGCTGCTCGCCTTTCGTTTTCCATTCATTGAGCAGGGTCTTCTCTTTTTCTTTTAAATATTGTCCGTTGATCTCCAATTCTTGGAATTTTTTCTCGTATTCCTCTCTTAAAATTCGTTTTTGTTCATTTAGAACCTTAAAGTTTTCGTCTCTTATCGATTTCTCGACGTTTTCCAGCCGCTTTCTCTCTTCCCCGGCCAAGTTTTGGAGGGACCGGCGTTCAAATTCAATTTCCTGGAGGTTGTGTTCACGCTCCATCTCCCACTGTTGCCGTTCAACCATAAACCGGTTTTTTTGCTCTTCCAAGGCTCGTTCAAGGGCTTCTTTCCTCAGCCTCACCTCTCTTTCCCGCTCGATATCCTTATCGTGGACCTGTTTTTCCCATTCCGCTTTGCTTCTCTGGAATTCGTCTTCTTTGGAGGTGAAACCGTCCTTGAGATCCTTCTCTTTCTTGGAAAATTCGTCCGTCAAAAGATGTTGCCTTTCAACATGCTCTTTCAAGAGCTCGTTGGCCCGTTCTTGATATTGTCTCTCGATATCCTGTTCTTTCTTGGCCAGTTCTTGAAACCGGTTGGAAAATTCCCGCCTTAAATCTTCACGCTCCTTGTTGAGGTTATCGAGCGCGGCTGACCGGTCTCCCTCGAATTTGACTTTTCCCGTCTCAAGTTCGGAGACCTTCCGGGAGAAATCCTCCTCAAGGGCGGCCCGCCGGGCCATTAATTCCCGCTCTTGAGCGGCGTGTTGTTCGGCAAGAAGCCGTCGTTCTTTGTCCAAATCGCCTTGAATCTGAATCCGGCTTTGCTCTATTTCTCTGTGCCAAGAGGATCGTTGTTTATCCAACTCTTCTTTCTTAATTTGAAGCCGCCTCTCCGCGTCCACTTCTATCTTTTCTCTTTCTCTTTGAAGTTGGAGTGAATTTTGTTCGAGGCGGTCCTGGAGTTCTTTTTCTTTTTGAATAATCTTTTCTTGTTGCCTCTCCAATTGGTTGGTGAATTCAACCTGCAGCTGATTTAATTTTTCGTTGTAGCGCCGTTGAACATCCGGCTCCAAAGTCAGCAATTTTTCTTTTAAACCGACCACCTCGGTGTCTTTGTTCCTTATCGCTTCAAGCAGGTCCAGCCTTTCCTTATCCACCCTGGCCAGGTTTTCCTCGGCTTTCTTTAAATTCTCTTCGTTCAAATCTTTTAATCGGTTGGTTTGCAGGAGGTCGTGCTCGAGGGAGGTGATATTGTCTTCCAATCGTTTTTTGGCCTCCGCCTCTTGAGGGGCAAATTTTTTCCAAAGCTGTTCCATGGAGGCTCCCATGAGCCCTCGGTACTCAGTGAGAAGCTCTTGGGTTTTTTGAGTGATTTCTTTTTCATTGATACTGACCGCGGATTGATGGGCCAATTCTTTTGAGAGGCGGGAGGATTCATCTTCTTTGGCGATGAGGCGGTTGGACAGTCTTTGGATTTCATCATCCAGCTGGCGGATTTTTTCCAATGACCAACGGAGGGCCAGTTTGGCGGTGGCAAGGTCTGTTATTTCTTCAGTTTGATAGGGCCGAAGTTCGTCAGAATTCATCGATTCCTGTCACCCGTTATTCAAGCGTTGTTTAAGACACAGTTAGGATAAGGGCGAAAGGGTTCAATTTCAATGAAAAAATCCTTAAATTTCTCGATTTTTGCTTGTTTTTCCCGTCGAGTCCCCTCCACTCATTTCGAATTGATTTATCGATACAAAATTAAACGAGGATTCCGTGACAAAAATTTTCCAACCCCTTTTTGCCTTTCCTCCTTATTATTAATGCAGAGCCGACATCCTCCTCAGATGAATTGCCGACGAAGCAGAAGTGTGCTAAATAGTTACTGGAGGAATTTATGAAAAAGAAATTTCGGTTCCCTATGATAATCGAACAAGATGAGGACGGGTGGTTCGTAGGAATTGTACCTGACCTGAAGGGATGTCACAGTCAGGCCAAGACACTTTCAATTGTCAACGCAGCCCAGATGTCGAAAATCCTCAGGCATCTGGGTTTTTTATTGCTTCGTCAGAAAGGGAGCCATGCCTATTTTCGTCATCCAGACGGAAGATCTACGGTGGCCCCCATGCATCGCGGGGAGGATTTGGGGCGTGGTCTTATCCGCGCCATACTCCTTCGACGCTTTGCCCCCCTTTTCTTATGTCACTCCCAGATATTCTGTAGAAAGAATGCTGACTAGAAAATTAGCGCGTTTAAGAAATGTTAGGCGCCTACAAAGATTGCATGGCCGGGTTTTGTTCTTTCGATAGCCGCAAGTATGGCTGGTAGTAACGGCTTTAGGTCGGCAAGGCGGTTGCTGGTCGTACGAATAACCAAGACAGCAATTTTAAATTTAGCCAAGTGTTGCTGATTTGGCAAATGGCGGTCAACCGTAATGAAGACATCAAATTGATTTTGTGCGAGGGCAAGTAACTCGCCATTTTTAAATGAAGCCCATCCCATTTGAGGGACGGTTCGGACAAAATGGTTCTTGAGCGAGCGCGCCAGATGGCGGTCCATGCACTCGTCCAACAAAAGCTTCATTGGTTAAGCAGCTTTTTTGAGGGTATTTTTAAAGTATTCAAGGACAGCGACGACCTGACTTTTCTTAACAGTCGGAAATCCGTCAAGAAAATCATCAACAGTTTCGCCGCCCTCGATATAATCAAAGAGGGTTTGAACAGGGACACGCGTACCAGCAAATACAGGTGTTCCGCTCATAATATCGGGGGATGATGTAATTGGCTTCTTTCTCATATATCCATTATATCATGGAAGGCGCCTAACCAGACTTTTATGAAGAAAGCCAAGCCGGAGATCCTTTGATCCAATAGGTAAAGGATCTCGGTACAATGTGTTGTTTTGAAGCAGCACATTTAGCCTAAGGAGGAATCCCCATGCTTGCCTGAAACCGTCGCAAATGAAAGCAAAAAATTTTAATTAGAGGTTGGCCGGGGAGTTTACCCGCCGCAGGCGGGCGGTTCAGCCTTATTGTTCGATGGTTGAAGGGATAACGGGTTTTTAGTCTGTCGACGATGATTAAAACATGTTAAAGTTTCGTTAGACATGGACCAAACGAACTTCATGAAATTGAAAGTTGACAAAAAAATGATGCGCTTTATTTTCGTTTGAACGACAGCGATGTTGTTGAATCGGAAGAAGTACGTCCTGGCATTATTGTGGACTTTGACGAAAAGGGACGGGCTGTTGGAGTTGAGTTCCTTGGAATTAAGTCCCGTGTGTCGGAACAAGAACTTTCATCCATCCAATTTCAGGCCAGCTAAAAGTCGGCCTCGAACCAGTGGCTTCAGTCGGCGCATTGCGCTCCTGAGCCTTCTGGATTAACACCGGCGCATCATCCTCCTTCGACGCTTTTCCCCTGCTTTTCTTATTCCACACCAAGATATTCTGTAAAATGCTGACCAGAAAATTGGCGTGTTCAAGAAAAGTCGAACCGCATTTTTGCTGTTGAATCTATATGTCTAGCTGTCACATTATGAGTGAATACAAACCATTTGAAAACGCAGAAGAACTTCGGAAAGCCATGGGCGACTTTCCTGAGGAATACGTGGAATTTACCCCCTTCAAAGATATGAGGGCAGGGTTTAGCGTTAAGCGTAAATATCCCTCAGGCCTTCCTTTCATCCCAGCCAAAACTAAAACAGGGGAAGACGATAGTGTCGCCCTGATTAAAGTTGTCTATCTCCATCCTGATGACAACGACGGGAAATTTAACCCCTTACGAGTTCCTTTGGAAATAAGCGTGTCGGTTTGGAGTCGTTGGATGGCAAACCACTGGGGATATAATTTCGATGATGAAAAATGCCCAACTAAAGAATCTTTGGAGCTGTCAAAAGCGTCCATGAAACCACTTGAATTGCGATCGAACAATGCTTTTTTCTTCGATCATTCAAAAGGGAAGATTATTTCCACTGGTAAAAAGGAGTTAACTGGCTCCGACCTGTTGAATCTTATTTTTGAACGGCATGTTCGCACAGCGCGTTTGATTGCCGGTGATTGGGTGCAGACAAAGAAAAGGTTTTACTGCCGTCTTGCGAGGTTCTTTAATGGGTT
>JAJAPZ010000061.1 GCA_020523905.1 Candidatus Obscuribacterium magneticum | reverse complement strand
CGATGATCGGTTTTTTCATGGCCATGGACTCGAGGACGGCATAAGGAAATCCTTCCGACAAAGATGGAAGGGCCACAAGGTCCATTGCGGACAGTATTTCCGGAATATCCAGACGGACACCCAAAAAACGGCAATTTTGTCTCAATCCCAAATAGGCGGTTTTGTATTCCAGCAGGGATCGGAGAGGTCCGTCGCCGACGATCAGGAGTTTGAACGGCGGCAAATAGTTTCGATAGGCGCGGAGGGCTTCCAGAAGATAGATGTGTCCTTTCTGAAGAGTGATGCGTCCCACAATCCCAATGGTCCATTTGGTTTCCAAAGTGAGATTTCATTGTTATTCTTTTATCCTGAAAAATCCAACGCGCGAGACGGGCCACATCCTTCGATTCCTCCTATTGCCCGACTGGAACAGTCGTCTTCGACTCATCACACGCACTCTGTTTCCCGATCGACTCTTTCAACAACGCCGTTACGGGAAAATCCCTCTTCCATGCGCCTATTTGATTCGTCCGCTCTTTTTGTGCCTGCAATTTCTGCGGGGGGGAATTCAACTGATCTGTTCCATCTTCAAAAATGCCTCATCCCCAGCTCCCATCGCCTAGTTACTATCTTCCTTATTAACGCCTCAAATAAACACGTTATAAAAACTATTGACAAATGCGCCCATTTCCACTACATTTTTACCTATGTGGAAATTACTTTTCACCGATATTTTGTTTTCCGCGGCCCTGATTGTTTTCATAATCGGGGCGATTGTGTTTTTCTGGTGTCTGGCCCAGATAAAATCCCCGGTGGAACGACGGGAAGAAAAACCTGTTTTAAGACACACGCCTCTCGATAACAATCCGACCGTTGTCTCGGGATCCGGAAGTCAATTATTGATGCGGGACGGCCTTTCGGCAACGCCTAAAACAGAAGCACAAGTTGCCCCGGCGACACATGGGGCGAACACCCTGCCTTCTGCGATGGAAGGGGATATGAGCGTCATCTACAGCGTCTTTGAAGAAAAGTTTTCAGAACTCAACAAACGTCTCAACCAGGTTGAAAGCATCCGTCGATCTGTTTCCGATGGTTCCGCCGCGCCGGCCGGCAATCTCAGCCCTCTGGTTGATCGGATCTCAAGCCTTGAAAATTCCATATCCCAGATTAAGACGGCTCTCTCGACTAAAACCCCGGCGGAGTCCGGCGTCAACGACAAGGAAATTAAAATCCTCATGGAAAAGATGAGCGGACTGCAAAAACTCATCGAGAGCCTTTCCCTCGACGACTCTTCGGACAAGAACGCATGAAAGACCGGCAAACATTTCTGGCCATCATGTTGGCCGATATTTTCGTCATGGGGGGAGCTTTCTTCGTGATGGTGGACCGGTATCGGCTGCACACGACGATCACGCCACCCGCTCTCTCAGCAGGTATTCCGGCTAAAACATTTTCTCCCATTCAACCGGAACCGGCCAAAAAAGTTCCGGCGGCAACACCATTCCCCGACACAGCCGAGCAGCCCGCCGCTCCGTCAATCGCTCAAAAAGTTTTGGACTCCAAACCCGGCATCCCCCGACGGATTTTATTCACCTATCGCAATTCAAAACCCAAAGGCGTTGAAATTGTGGGGAGTTTCAACAACTGGAAACCCCTGCGGATGAAGAAGGGGGCCAACTATATTTGGAGCACGATGATTCCATTGGAACCCGGGGACTACACCTACAACTATCTTGTGGACGGAAAAGTGGTTCGTGATCCCAACAATCCGAGAACCGCTCCGGAAGGTCGTTCTCTCATCACCGTCAAAGACACCACGGCCCGTTAAACCAATTTGAAAACGCGCTGCCTGCTTTCACTCATCCTTAGTTGTCTCCTCATCAGCTCGGAATTTCAACCTCTCCGGGCCCAAAGCCCGTCCGATCTCAAAAAAGATCTGGCCTACTATAAAAAAGTCGGCATTCAGAAAAAAATGTCTCCCAACGACCGGCTCTTCGTCCTTCTGCGTATCCGGGAAAAATATGAGAATGCGGGAGTCAATCTGAATCCCTTGGACAAAGAAATAGCCCGCATCAAATCCTTGCGGGATTCCTCACCGGCCCCCATTCCGGCGTCCACGGTCGATAAGCCCAAACCCCCTGTTTTCGCCGATATTCCAAAAACTCTTTCCATCCTTCAATCCATTTACAGGGAAGAAACAGCGGACGGGGTGCGCCTCGTCTTGGAGCTTAACAGCCCCGTTATCCCCAAAGCGCTTCGGGTCGAAGATCCGAAACAACCCCAAAATCCCTTGCTCATCATCGACCTCCCGGACACAACGGAAAGCCTGAGCAACATCTCCAAACAATTGAACTGGAATTCAGGTCCGCTCAGCCAGGTCACCGCTTCACAGGAAGACCCCAAAAGCGTTCGGATACAACTTGAACTGAGGGGACAGCCCGCTTACAAAGTGGTGCGCACGGGGAATCTGATTTGTGTTGAATTTACGTCATCCTTGGAGACGGGCCCCGCCGTTGAACCCGAACAAACTTCCGACGTGGAAACCACGGCTGATTCTTCCTACAGGATCCAACCCGGAGATCTCCTGAACATTCAGATATCCCCGGCGGAAGAACTGAGTCGCGAGTTGGTGGTTCAATCCGACGACAGCATTGTCTTGCCGCTGGTCGGCACGTTGGAAACAAAAAACCTGACGGCTCCTCTCCTTTCAAAAGCCATCATGCAACGTCTCAAACCCTACGTTTCAAAACCTCAAGTGAATGTCTCCATCAAACAATTTTCGAACCGCAATATTTTCATCATGGGACAGGTCAAATCTCCCGGCCCGCAGCTGTTCAGAAACGGTCTTCGCCTGTTATCCGCCATTTCGGCGGCGGGCGGATTTACGGAGCAATCGAACCGGAATGAAATTAAAATTTACCGCGGGCGCGGTGACGAAAAAAAATCATTCACCATTAACGCGCAAGAAACTTTATCCCAGGGTGACCTTTCGAAAGATTTTTCCTTGATGGCTGGAGACATCATCGAGGTGCTCAAGGGAGGGGACACCATCTTTATCATCGGACAGGTTACTACTCCCGGGCATTACGAACACCGTGAAAATATCACGCTCCTGGAACTTATTTCCGAGGCCGGTGGGGTTACCCCGTCCGCCAAGATGAAACAGGTTAAAATTTTTCGCCAACAAGCCTCACGGCGAAAAGTTCTTCCCGTGAATCTCGATCACATCATGAAAGGTCATCCCGAAGACGACATCCCCCTGGAAGCCGGGGACATCATCATGGTGCCGCAGAAATCGACCTACGCCAGCAGTTCCTGGATGACGTCCGTATTCATGCCGTGGGCCTATCTGATCACCGTTATTATGACCGTCGTGATCGCCACCCGATAGGAGACCTCCATGCCCTTATCCACTGAACTCACTCTTCAAGACTACTGGAGAATCATTCACAGGCGAAAAATGGCGCTGATCCTCGTCTGGGGAACAACGTTGTTGGCGACCATGATTTTTACGGCGATGCAAACTCCGATTTATCAAGCGGAGGGAACCGTCCGCATCGAACCGACGGCTTCCATCCCCGGAATGAACACCGTCAACCAATGGGACATCTGGGCCCTGATAAATACGGAAGTAAAAAGCATCCGCAGCTCGAAGGTGTCGGAACGGGCGGCCATTCTTCTGGGAGACATCGCTGAAAATGCTCCCCAAGAAAACCGTTTTCGGGCGGCCAATGAGATCCAATCCCAGATCAAGGCGGATCGCGTCGGGGATTCGAATCTTCTGAAGCTCTCCGGCACATCGGACAACCCGACCCGGGCCGCCGCGGTGGTCAACGCCATGATGGAAGCGTACATTCAAAAGGGGATGGAAGAACGAAACCGGAAAGCCCGGGAATCCCGTGAGTTCACCGAGCAGGAGATGACCAAGGCCGAAACCAAACTTCGCACCGCAGAAGATAATTTAAAACTTTCTTCCGAAAAATCGGGAGCCAAAGGGATCGGGGGATATCTGACGAGCCAGTTTGTGAACCTCCAGGAAAAACTTCAGGAACTTCGCCGCAGTTACACGGAAACACATCCGGAAGTGGTCCGCATCAAATCCCAGATCGAAATTGTGGAAGGGCAAATTCGGGAGTTACCCGAAGAAGAAATCGAACTTCAACGTCTGACGCGAGAGGTCAGGATCAACGAGGAACTCTACACTTTCCTGTCAAAAAAATTCAAAGAAGCCCAAATCGAAGAATCCCAAAAGGAACAGTATGCCTTCATCGACAGTCCGGCCATGGTTCCCCAAACACCCATTCGCCCGAACAAGGGAATGAACATGAGCATCGGGCTATTGGCGGGCCTTTTCTTCGGAATCACCATTGCGTTGATTCTGGAAAATCTGGACACCTCCATCGGCACCATTGAAGATGTGGAACAACAGATCGGCCTGCCGGTCTTGGCGGTGGTTCCACACATCCCGACATCCAAAACTGTTCGACGAAAAATACCGTTGACCCCCTTCCACTTCATGAAACCGGCGACTGTGGAAGACAACCGAATGCGCCTCGCCTTTTATCATCCACCGACCTCTTCTTTCATCGAAGCCTATCACACACTGAGAACAAACTTGCGGATGCCCCTGGAACGAACGGCAAACAAACCGGGAGCGGCCGTTGCCTTCACTTCCGCCGGGGTCTCGGAGGGGAAAACGCTCACAGCCGTGAATTTCGCGCTGACAGCCGCCCAAAGCGGCCTTAAAACAATGTTGATCGAAGCGGACACTCGACGCCCGACGGCGCATAAGCTGCTGGGAGTCTCCCGGGAACCGGGCCTGACGGATTGCATTCTCGGAAACAGCAACTGGCAAATTTCGCGTGGAACAACCGATTTTCTCCTCGGCGATCTGGACATCGACAAGATTCTGAAAAGTCCGGGAATTGAAAATTTCCGTTTCCTTCCCTGCGGACGCAGCCCTCTGAATCCGGCCGACGTACTGGGCTCGCCGAAAATGGAGCGGTTCCTCCGCGAATTGAGAACACATTTCGATCTACTGGTCCTCGATTGTCCTCCGGTCATGCTGTTCGCCGACACCCTTTTGATCGGGCCAAAAATGAGCGGAATGATTTTGGTCTATCAGGCCGGACGAACAGCGCGCGGCGCCCTTAAACGCGCCAAAGACCAACTGCTCAACGTCAAATCAAACGTCATCGGCGTGATCCTAAACAATCTCCACTCGACGGAAATGGAACCGCATTACGGCAGCTATTACTATAACTATAAGTATTATTCCCACGAATCGGAAGACAACGCAAAAGTCTGAACTCTCTTTTAAATTCTGTGCCGCCCCCCGACATGCCCGCTGTCGCCATTCTGATCACCACGCATAACCGTCGACTCGCATTAAAATCCTGCCTGGAATCTTTGGTCCTGCAAAACTTTCCAAAAAACCAAACCGCTCTTTGGATTATGGATGATGGGGGAACGGACGGATCGGATGAGATTGTGACTTCATTTTTCGATTCACAAAAAAACGAGGGATGGAATTCACTGAACTTCATCCGCAACGACGTCTGCCGGAACGTTGTCGCCGCCAGACATTCATTGGAATTGCGTGTTGAAAAAACAAAACCTGCTTTTCTTCTTGTTTTAGATGACGATGTCACTCTGGAACCTCACGGCCTTTCTGAAATGATCTCCCACCTGTCTTCGCATCCGCAAACAGCTGCGGTGGGACCCCGGTTTTGTCTCGCCTCAAATCCTCAACAAGAATGTCATTTCCCGTCCTTCGTGAATCACTGGACATCTTTTTATTCGCATGTTCAATCAGCAGTCCAAATTGATTGCGATTGGCTGATTAATGCCTGTTGCCTGTTCCGGGCGGACAGCGTTTACTCCGTGGGGGGGCTTGACCCCTCCTTCTTTTCTTCCCATGAGGAAGTCGATCTCTGTCTCCGCCTCAAACATTCTGGATTTACAATCACCTATCTTCCATCCGTCACAGCCCTCCATGCCGTCGAATTGTCTCACCCAAAAAACGAACGGCTCTATTATCTATACCGGAATAAGTTTTTTGTCATCCGTAAAAATTTCAAAGGACTATTCAAAATAACGGCTTATTTGGCCCATATTTTTTTATCCTTCCCGAAAGCGCTGATCAGTTCCGTCCTCAGAAAACCGACAGGGGTTATAAAAGAACTTTTACTGATCGTTCAATCCTTCGGAGACGGATTTCGCGATCGTCGCGGACCGAAAAGAGGAATTTAATATGCGTCGTTGGTGCCGCCGCAATCCATCTTTTCATCGAATCTCCCGGTTGAGACCCCTCTCACCATGAGAATTCTCGTTGTTTCCCTATCGACCGCCGGACATCAGGAAGGCGGTATGGAACGCCACTTGGACTATTTGGTGGAACTCCTTCAAGACATGGGCCACCAGCCGCATGTTCTCACCACAGCTTTTCCGACCGGCAAAAATTGGTCTCGTTGCCCTGTACATGTGGTTGACAGTTCAACCTCTTTTTTCGGACCACGCTGGTGGATTGGCAGCCGCCGCGTCTTTCAATCCCTTCATCACAAAGAGCCGTTCGACGCCATTCTGTCCGAAGGATTCGCCGCAGCACCGCTGGGCCGCCTTGAAAACCGTCCGCCTATGGCAGAATTTTCGCAGGGGCTTCAAGCCGAACATTTTATCAACCAGTGGAGGGAATTCCGCACTGTCAAGGATGTCCTGCAATACATTTTTATTCGTGTGCCGGAAAACATTGCTTTAACCGCCGTTGATTGTTATTCCAGCCGCTCCCTGACCCGGTTTTGGGGAAGCGCACCACATATTTGCCGAAGGCACCGGCTCTTCTATAGAATCGATTCATCAAAGATTGAACTGTTCCATAATTGGCTGGATGACAGATTCACTCCTGCTCCTGATGATCGGGAACAACGACGCTCGGAATGGGGAGCCGTTCCGTCGGACACTGTCTTTCTGTTCAACTCCGTTTTAAGCCGCCAAAAAGGAGCCCATGTGGCCTTGCGGGCTTTTCTGGCGATGGCCGAAAAACATTCCAACACTCATCTCGTCATCGTCGGCGACGGTCCGGAATTCAAAACGCTGAAGACATTCACGGAACGCTCGGCCTTCTCACAACGGATCCACCTTTGGGGACATCGTCCAAACACGGAGATCCCCGGAATCTTATCCGCGGCCGATGTATTCCTTCTCCCCACGCTCCGGATTGAAGGACTGCCCTACACGGCCATGGAATCAGCGTGGGCGGGACTCCCTGCCATCGGCACCCGCTGCGGAGGAACACCGGAAGCCCTGGGCGAAAGCGCCCTTTACGTACGACCCGGAAGCATCAGGGATCTGACACGGGCGATGATCCTTTTGGCCGGCAATCCCGAAGAACGCCGCCGACGCGGAGAAACCGCCCGACGATATGCGCACCTCCTGTTTCAAAAAAATACGGCGCGTGAAAAGTTGGCCTCTTTTTTTAGTCAAATCAATACCAAAGAATGATAATGAAAAACGATTTGCCGGAGACGGCCGAACGGGAAAACTGCGAACAGAACTTCCGGAATTCATGCACTGCCTTTTTGCGTCACAACTGGGCCGCCCGCACTCTTTGTCGCCATGTGAGCGCCGGCGCCAGCGTTCTTGAAATGGGCTGCGGCACCGGCACGGGAACGAACCTCTTCAACTCCCTGGGTTATCGCGTGACAGGTCTCGACACATCGTCGGAAGCGATTCAGGAGGCCCAACGGCGGTTCCCGCAATTGTCTTTCAAATCGGTTTCAACCGAAGACTCAGTTCCGCCGGACACATACGACGGAATCGTTGCCCTGGAAGTTTTGGAGCATATCCGCGATGGGGCCCGCGCCGCACAACAATGGAAAACATCGCTCAAAAAAGGGGGGGTATTGATTTTATCGACCCCCAACCGCCGTTTTAACAGCGACAATCCCTACACCGCCCCGAACCGATACCACCTGAAAGAATTCTCGCTGGACGAACTCCGCTCTCTGTTCCCCGATTGTTCCATCAGAGGAATCAGCCTGCGGATTTTTCAAAACCGTTTTTCCAATTTCTGGATGCGCGCATTCTTCTTTCTTTTCGCCTTCCTGCTATCGCCTTTTGAATGGAAGAGGTCTTTTATCTCCGGGGCTGACTCTTTTTCTCGACGTGATTTACTGTATGGGAAAATGGGCTACTATTTTCCCCGGCTTTCGGGAGGTTTTCTACTTGTATGGAAAAAATAGGATTTGGCTCACTCGGCGCTTTTGCTTCAAAATACCCAAAACTGACCGTTGCATTTATGTCATTCCACAACTAGAATGATACCGTGAGCAATTACAGTTACAAGGACATAAAGGACAGCTACACACAAAAAAGGGAATGGGAAAAACAATTCCCTGTCAGTTATTATCTCTTCCGCCCCCTTTCCTTCCCCATCGCCTTTATCGTATTAAAACTCACCTCATCGCCGGCCAAAGTCGCCTGGACAGGTTTCCTGATCGGTCTTTCGGGATGTGTTGCGCTGTCCTTTTCTTCAGAACTCTCCGTCTGGACGGGAGTGATTCTGTTGTTTCTGTGTTCGCTCTCTGATGCGGTGGACGGCAACGTGGCCCGCACCACAAAACAGGTGACCCGTTACGGGAAATATCTGGACGGCATCCTCGGAGCCGTGGTGGAAGGCGGTTATGGCTTTTTCCTCGGGCTGGGTCTTTTCCGAGATACGGGGTCGACTTCCCTGCTGGTGGCGGGGTCTCTGATGTCTCTGGGATGGTTTTTAAGCAGTTGCATCGTGGAATCCTATGCAAAACTCCTGAATGAAAAAGAACACACGACTCAAGAAGTGACGGCGGTCATCGGAAGTTCCACATATCGCCGCTTTTTTCTCTACCGCGTTTTTATGAACCTTCATGCCGTGAATTTACAACTCCTGATCCTGGTTGTTGCACTCACTTTAAATCTGGCTTCTCTTTTTCTGTGGATGATGGTTGCCTATTACGCGGTGCGCACCTTCGTTTTTTTCTCATTCTACCTTTGGAGAGGACGAACAACCCTGACGTGAATCCGCTTAGAAACGTTGTCCGACGCGTGATGGCATCCTTGGATTCCTTGTTGGGAACAAATTTTAAGTTGCGCCTTGGGAATATTTATCGTTGGTGGTTGTGGTTTCTTTCGCCCCTCCGACGGTGGTTGGATCCCATCGTCATTCGTTGCTCCTACGCCCTGAGTTTGACCGGCCGGCAGCCCGTGAAACTGCATCTCGGATGCGGACACAAACATTTTGATGGTTACATAAACATGGATCTCTGGCTGAATGAAGCCGTGGACGTAGTGGGAAATATCACCCGCCTGCCATGGCCTGATGGGGCAGCCGAAACGGTAGAGTCCTATCACGTGCTTGAACACATATCCCACCCCAAAGTGCCATCCGTGCTTAAAGAATGGCATCGCGTTTTAGCCCCGGGCGGGCGGTTGGTGTTGGAACTGCCTCATTTCGACGAAGCGGTGAAGGACTATCTTTCGGGAAACGAATCGCGGATTGAAAACATTTTCGGACACCAACGTTTCCCCGGCGACGCCCATTTGTTCGGCTATACACCGGCCCGACTGACCCGCCTTCTTGAAAGAATCGGATTCACGTCGATCATCGAAGCCAAACCTCAAAGTTCACAAACACAGGACGAACCTTCGTTCCGTCTGGAATGCAAAAAACAGTACCATAAAGAGTTCTGATCCCGCCCACATGCACCTCTGTATCGTTTCCCCAAAATCCGCGATGAATCCCGATCATTGGGGAGGAGTGCACACACACACGGAGTCCTTGGCCCGCCTTCTGCTCATGCTGAAAAACGAAGTCTCCATACTAACCTTATCATCCGTGGAACGCGGTGAATCGTCTGCCGGAATCCGATATATTCCGGTCACAATAGACCAGGGAGTTGTGACAGAACAATCGTTTCAAACATGCGTAACGCCCGCTTTTCTTAAACTCCATCACGACCATCCGGTGGATCTGATTATTTCCGAAGGATACTACGCCTTTGATCTTTTGAGCAACACTCATCTTCACAATATTCCCATCATCGCTTTCGTCCATAATTTTGCATTCATTCATATTTCCAACGGCTGGCGTGAAATCGATTCCGTGAGATCCTGCTTTGCCTACTTCGGAGCCAGCATTTTCCGCATTATGGGACGGATGGTCCGCTTCGAAATTCCGTTTTACCGTCGAGTCCGGGCCGTCGTGTCAGTGTCACAGTTCAACGCCGATCTTCTCAAACATATCTATGGAATACCGCCGGATAAATTATTCTGCCTCCCGAATTGGATCGATACTGATCTTTTCAAACCGGACCCGGTCCTCAGACAAAAAGGTCGCCAAACATTGGGCCTTAAAGATACGGATATTGCATTTCTTCAACTTGGAAATATGTGGAGACCGAAAGGATTCCACCTGACCGTGGAGGCGTTCAAATCCGTTCAAAAACGCATGCCGCGCGCCGTGATGCTCTTATCCGGCAATATGTCTGATGAGCGATACGTAACCTCCCTGCGAAATACGGCCAAAACGGCGGGAGATCGAATCCGTTTTTTGAAGCCGTCCAACCGTTCAAATCTCACCTCTCTTCTGAATGCCGCGGATGTTTTTCTTTTGCCATCCATCATGTCGGAAGGATTATCTTATGCCCTGCTTGAAGCCATGTCCACAGGCCTTCCGGTGATCGCCTCTCGCCGGGGAGGGAATTTAGAACAGGTCTCGAGTGCGGGGCTGTTAGTCCATCCGGGAAACGTGGCCGATTTGGCAGATGCTATTTGTTATCTTGGGGAAAAAGAAACCGAGCGCGTTCGATTGGGCCAGGCTGCTCGGGAACGCATTCTTCAGTTCTATTCGACTCCCAAAGCGGCCGATCAATGGAAACATATACTTGAAAAAGTTCGTATTGGTTAACATGTTCAAACCCTACCGCCCGGCATTTATCAAAGACATCTCGATTCATTTCACGACTCAAATTTTCGTATTCCTTATCTCTCTTTTCACCAGCACGTTGGTCGCCCGATCGATCGGACCGGCCGGCACCGGCCTCTACGCTTTGGCTGTTCTCCTTCCGACGGTGGTTTATACGTTGTTTCAATTCGGGTTTGGATCCGCCATCGTGTATCACCTGAATCGAAAAACACATTCAGAGGGGGCGCTTCTCTCCTCCGCCTTACTTTATTCCAATGGTTTTGGCCTTCTGCTGGCTCTCGCTCTGATTCCTTTCTGTCCGCTTCTCTCCCAAACGATTTTCCGCGGTGTGTCTTCAAACGTGCTGGCTTCCATGGGATTTCTCATTCCCGTTTTCATGTCGCTCGACATCCTTGTCGCCGTGCTTCTGGCCAGACGGGACATGAGAACAATGAGCGTCGTTCTCCTGATCCGTCCCGGCCTCTATGCGGCATGCTTGGCGGCTTTTTACCTCACACCCCTTCTCACCGTCAATAAGGTCATGACGGCTTTTTCCGTCGGCCTCGTCGGCTCTTATGTCCTGGCCTTCGCAATCATCTGCGTCCGGAGAACAACCGACCCCCTTTGGCCGAATCGATCCGCCCTTGCTTCTCTGTTTCATTTCGGAATAAGACAACACATCGGTTCCGTCGCCCAATTTTTGAATTATCGCGTGGACACGCTGATCCTGGCGGCCTTTCTGGATCCCACCGCCGTCGGGCTCTATTCCCTGTCCGTCATGATTGCTGAAATATTATGGTATCTCCCCGGTTCCGTCGGACAGATTTTGTATTCCAAAACCGCCGCTTCAAAAACGGAAACGGCGAATACGCTCACTCCTGTGGTCGTACGATACACCATGGGACTCGCCATTTTTGCGGCCATCGGAATCGGACTCACGGCGGAATATTTTATCCCGTGGTGGTTTACACCAAAATTTTTGGAATCCTCCGCGGTGATCCGGTGGCTTCTCCCGGGAACCCTCGCGCTGTGTTTAAGCAAAATTATTGGATCGGATCTATCCGGACGCGGTTTTCCACAATACGGCACTTATTCATCGATCATATCCTTAATCCTCAACGTCGTCTTGAACATCATTCTGATCCCGCGATTCGGAATCCGGGGAGCGGCGGCGGCTTCCTCCATATCGTATATCGTCAACGCCCTCGTTTTGTTCTTTCTTTTTCGAATGCAAACCGGAATTAGTGGGAAAACGCTGCTGATCCCACGGAAGTCGGATGTTGCTCTTATCAAAGAACATTTAAAATCGGCTTTCTCAAATGATAAAAAACCACCAACACCAAACGAGGCGGGTTGACAGTATTCCCATCATTACCCCGCTCAAACGATCCTGACGGTTTTTATTTCCAATCACTTCACTGGATGAACAATGACCGGATCCCCCGCGAGCTTCCTCTTTTTGTAAAATCATAATGCATCAAACAACAATTATGGAAATACATAATCAAGATCGTCCAATTCATATCGTTCAAGTCTCAGGCAGCGCCCAATGGGCGGGGGGAGAAGTCCATCTGATTCAACTCATGGACACTCTGAGGCAAAGAGGGTTTGCATTTCACGTCATTTGTCCGGAACAGGGTCCGCTGATTCAGCGACTCCGGGACAAGGGAATCGATTGTGAAATGATCCCGATCTCACCCCTCGGATATCCAGGCCCCATCTGGAAACTGGCCAAACAAATCCGCAAATGGAACGCCCGTATGGTTCAATCGCACGGAGCGCGATCCAACTTTTATACCCGGCTGGCCGCGCGGGTGGCCAACGTTCCGTGTCTCTCCACCGTGCATAATGCCCTGCAGGATTATCCCATCCCCGCCTGGAAACGATCGTTGTATATGCTGCTGGATCGGACAACAGCCTCTCTTTCCACCCAAACCATCTGCGTGGCACGCAACCTTCAAGATGAACTATTGGAAAGAATACCGTCCCTCGCGTCCCGAACAACCGTCATTCATAACGGAGTCGATATGAATAAATTCAATCCGGAACGTTTCAACAGAAACGTGATCCGCGAAGAGCTTAAATTGGAAAACAAATGGACCATTGGGATTGTGGG
>JAJAPZ010000060.1 GCA_020523905.1 Candidatus Obscuribacterium magneticum | reverse complement strand
CGAGATAAGCGAGGGTCGTGAGCTTTAAGAGGTTTTGATAACCCTGCCGGCTGGTGGCCAGAACGGTCAGATGGTACATGGACTCGCCCATCCGTTGGTCCTTATCAAAGCGGGAGCCGGGGTTTTACTACAAGTCTCCGGCCGAGATGAAGGCGCGGTTCGCCGAGCTTCCGCAGGCGTTGGCCTCGACGGTCAAGATTGCCGAGATGTGCGACCTCAAATTGGAATTTGATCAGCTCCTCCTTCCCCGTTATGAGGTACCCGCCGGGGAATCGCCGGAGTCTTATTTAAGAAAACTCTGTCTTCTGGGGTTGGAAAAGAAAAAGGGCTCCATCGCGGACCCATACCGGCAGCGTTTGGAGACGGAACTGGGCGTCATCAACAAAATGGGTTTCGCCCCCTATTTTCTCATCGTCTGGGATTTCATCCATTTCGCCCGCGAAAACCGGATCCCCGTGGGGCCCGGCCGCGGGAGCGGCGCGGGAAGCCTTGTGGCCTATGGGTTGGAGATCACCAGCATCGACCCCATCGAAAACGGCCTTCTTTTTGAGCGCTTCTTGAATCCCGACCGGCGGTCGATGCCCGACCTGGACATCGATTTTTCCGACGACGGCCGGGACAAGGTCATTCAATATGTCCGGCAGAAGTACGGTGAAAATTGCGTGGCGCAGATCATCACGTTTGGATCGATGCTCGCCCGGGGTGTGGTGCGGGATGTGGGCCGCGTCCTGGATATGCCCTTGCCGGAGGTGGATAAGATTGCGGGCTTCATTCCCCGGGAGCTCGGCATCACCATCGATGCCGCCATGGGGGGCGTCCCCGAATTCAAGCAGCTTTATCAATCCAATCCGGAGGTGACGAAGCTGGTGGACCTGGCCCGGCGCTTGGAAGGCTTGAAGCGCCACACGGGGGTTCATGCCGCCGGAACCGTCATTGCCGCCGGCGACATCACGGAATATGTCCCCCTCTGCAAAAACGCGCATGACATCGTCACGACGCAATTTGACGGGGACGCCCTCGGACGTCTCGGCCTTTTGAAAGTGGACTTCCTCGGGCTTCGGACGCTTTCCGTCATCCGGGATGCGGTGGACCTCATCAAGAAGCGGCACGAACCCATGTTTGATATCGACCGTATTCCGGTCGATGACAAGGCGACCTATGAGCTCCTGGCCCGGGCCGATGCCTCCGGCGTGTTTCAGCTGGAATCCTCCGGCATGCGGGATTTGCTGCGGAAACTGAAGCCCTCCAATCTCTCGGACATCACGGCCCTCATCTCCCTTTATCGCCCGGGCCCCATGGGCTCGGGCATGTTGGATGAATTTGTGGCGAGGAAAAGCGACTCCTCCAAAATCAAATTCGACCATCCCCTCCTGAAGCCCATCATCGGGGAAACGTACGGGATCATCGTCTATCAGGAGCAGGTGATGCGCATCGCCCAGGAATTGGCGGGCTTCACCCCCGGCGAAGCCGACGGCCTGAGAAAGGCTATGGGCAAGAAAATCCGCGAGGAACTTGAAAAGCAGCGCGGCCACTTCATTGACGGGGCGGCCAAAAACAACATCAACAAGAAACTGTCCGAATCCATTTTCAATCTCATGGTGCATTTTGGGGGGTACGGATTTAATAAGAGCCACGCCTCGGCCTATGGCTTGATTTCCTACCAGACGGCTTACCTGAAAGCCAATTTCCCGGTGGAGTACATGGCGGCCCTGTGTTCGTCTGAAATCGGCCGTTCCACCATGGCGTCAAAAGAAACGGAATCCAAGCTCGCGGGGTATCTGGGGGACAGCCAGGACATGGGCATCGAGGTTCTTCCGCCGGATGTCCAGCGGTCGGAGACCATTTTCACCGTGGAAAGCCCCGTCGGCTCGGAGAACCCTCAGATCCGTTTTGGCCTCTTGGCGGTGAAGAATGTCGGGGAAGGAGCTGTTGAGTCCATCATCCAGGCCCGCGGGAAGGGAGGGCCTTTCCAGTCTCTTTTTGATTTTTGCTCGCGCGTGGACACGCGGCAAGCCAACCGGAAAGTGGTGGAGTCCTTGATCAAAGCGGGCGCCTTTGATTCGCTGGAACAAACGCCGGCCCACCGGACAAGGCCGCTCCTCTTGGAGCAGGTGGAGGAGGCCTTGGAGGCGGGTTCGAAGGTGAAGGCCGCTTCGGAGTTTGCCACGCAGTCTCTTTTTGGCGAATCCGAACTGAAAGCCATGACCCAACTGGCCCCCAGCCAGAAAACGTCCACGGCCGAGTGGCCCGATCTCACCCTTTTGGTGAACGAACGCGAGGTGTTGGGCCTCTATTTGTCGGGGCATCCCTTGTCGAAGTTTAAGGAGGAGATGGCCAGCTACACGACCTGCGCCTTGGACCGCCTGCCGGAATCGGGTGTCGTCCGCGTGGCGGGGCATATTTTGTCCGTCCGCCGGATGACCACCAAGAGAGGGAATTTGATGGCCCGGTTTCATTTGGAGGATTTGGAAGGGGGAGCCGAGATCATCGTTTTCCCGGGGAGCCTGACGCCCGAGGTCAACGAACTCCTCCATCCGAGCTCGATTGTGGTGGTGAAGGGCCGCGCGCAGATGCGGGAGTTCGGCGAGACGGGAGGAGACCGTGAAATTCTGGCGGAGGAGATCGTTTCCTTTGCCACCGCCCGGGAGAAATTCGTGAAATCCCTGACCGTGTCGGTCACAGCCGAGTCTCTTGAAGATTCGATTTTCCTAAAGTTGAAAGAGGTGTTCGGACGCCACCCGGGGCTTTGCCGCGTCAAGTTCCTTCTTCAGAATCCGGCGGAGGGGAAGGTTTTGCTCGAGACGCGGACCGGCGTCAAACCCACGGCCACTTTTGTGGGAGAGCTGGAAAAGGTTTTGGGCCCGGAGGGCTACACCTTCGGCGGGGCCGGCAACAACAACCACTCGCGCCGAAACTGATAATATTAGGGGTCAAGTCGCGACATGCGACATTTCTTCTTAAGCTGCGGCTCAACGTATTTTATTCATTGGGGAATGTCGCATGTCGCGACTTGACCCCTAAAGGAGGCCCTGTGCCACGTGTTTTAATTGCGGATGATGAAAGCGAGCTGTTGGAACTCTTGCGGTTTAGTTTGGATGCCGCCGGCTTTGAGGTGACCACCGTCACTGATGGGAAAAAGGCCTTGGATATGGCCAACTCCCAGAAGTTTGATCTGATTATCCTCGATGTCATGATGCCCCATATGGATGGCTATCACGTGGCTCAGGAAATAAGCCAGGACCCGAAAGCCCCTCCTGTTCTTCTTCTTACCTCCAGGGATTTTCAACAGGATAAAGCGGCCGTTAAAGGATCGGGCGCAACAGCTTTTATCTCCAAACCGTTCGAAATTCCAGAGCTCATAGATGTGGCAAAGCGCTTGGTTTCAAAGGAGTCTATTAATTGAAGAAAAAGTTTGCCCTTTTGATCGGCGGGAGCTTCTTGTTTGCCCTTGCGGGCTTGGGGGCGGAGGAAGCCGCTGTAAAGAAGGCGACGGTCCGGTTGATTGAAGTCGTCGATACCCCGACAGCGGAGGTGGTCGACAACTATGGCTATTATGTTTCCTTCCGCTTTGGGAGTGCCGGGGCGCTCCAGGCGAAGCCGATCTTCGGGATTTTTCCCCGGCTTAATTTGGGGTTTGGTTTGGATGGGGAGAAGGTTTTGGGGACCGATGATTCGAAATTTAACAAGCCTACGCTGAACGTCAAATACCGGCTTTTTGATGGGAAAAAACTGCTGCCGGCTCTGGCGTTGGGGTTTGACGGACAGGGTACCCTCTGGAATAAGGATCTGGATCACTATAATCAGCGGGAGATGGGTTTTTATGTCGTGGCCACAACGGAGTTTATCCTTCCCGACCTCAATCTGAGCATCGGGGCCAATAATTTCGATTTTGAAGAGGCTCATGCCGGGCGCGCGTTTGCGAATGCTTCCTACGTTTATGAGCGAACGCTCGGGCTTCTTCTGGAGTACGCCAACGCCTCGGATTACAAGGATCGCCGGTTTAACTTTGGGTTGAAGTACTTCATCACGCCTGTTTTTACCGTCGATCTCGTGGGGCGCAATATCCCGAAGACCTATCGGAGCGAGGACCGGGAAACGGAGCGCATCGTGCGTCTCAATTACACGGGAGCGTTTTAGTGTTATGAACGACAACATGTTTTTGGAATTTGAAAGGCCCGTTTGCGAGCTGGAGTCCAAGATCCGCGACATGGAAGCCAAGAAAGCGGAGGGGGGAGCGGCGGTCGAAGAGGAGCTGAAGGCTCTTAGGACCCAGTGCGAGGAGTTGAAGAAAAAGATTTATTCGGAGCTCACTCCCTGGCAGCGGGTCCAGCTGGCGCGGCACCCCAAGCGCCCCTACATCACCGATTACATTCCCCGGATTTTCAGCGATTTTCTGGAGCTCCATGGGGACCGGTTTTTTGCGGACGACACGGCACTCCTCGGCGGGATGGCCTTTCTGGACAAATGTCCCGTCATGCTTTTGGGCCACCAAAAAGGCCGTACGGTTCAGGAGGCCATGGAGCAGAACTTCGGCATGCCCCACCCGGAAGGGTATCGGAAGGCCCTCCGTCTCATGAAGTTGGCCGAGCGGTATGAGATGCCTGTCCTGACCTTCATTGATACGGCCGGGGCCTACCCGGGCATCGGCGCGGAGGAGAGAGGCCAGGCCGAGGCGATCGCGGTCAACCTGCGGGAGATGGCCGGGCTAAAAGTCCCTGTTATCGTGACCGTTTTGGGAGAAGGGGGGTCCGGAGGGGCCTTGGCTATCGGCGTGGGCGATGCCATTCTCATGCTGGAGAATGCTTGGTACTCCGTCATCTCTCCGGAAGGGTGCGCCTCGATTTTGTTTCATGATGCCGCCAAAGCCGAAGTGGCGGCCCAAGCCCTGCACCTGACGGCCGCGGATCTTAAAAGTGCCGGCATCATCGATGAAATCATCCCCGAGCCGTTGGGCGGCGCCCAGCAGGATCCCGATATCACGGCGGCCAACATCAAGGGCGTCCTTCTGCGGCGCTTGAAAGGTTTAAGGGGGCTCTCCACAAAAAAGCTTTTGGATGGCCGGTATGATAAGTTTCGCCGGATGGGAACGTGGCTGGAAACCGTCGCCGCCGGTGCCGGCCCCGAAAGGAAAAGGCGCTCCCCCCCAACCAACGGCAAAAAAGCCGCCGCCTCCGAAGCCTCCCCTTCTTTCGCCGAAGATCGTTCCTAATTTTTTAATATAATCCGGACACAAACCAGGTGTCGCTGCTGACAACTGACATACTCCGGTAAGATTTTTAGTCGAAAGTTTGTCAGTTGTCAGCAGCGGCACCTAAACAAGGAGAACAACATGTCAACCGCCGCTCGAGACCACTTTCTCCGCCTGACGCCGGGAAAGTTAATGGGATTAAAAGGCGTCACCGATACGGAAGGCCGCTTCAAGGTGCTGGCCCTGGACCAGTCGAACTCGTTCCGCAAGTTTTTAAAGAAGCAGTACACCCGCTTAGGGAGAAACACCGATCCCACCTTCGAGGAAATCCGCGATGCGAAGTTGGAAATCACGACGGTTTTGTCGCCGTCCTCATCCGCGGTTTTGCTCGACGTCAACTACGGTGCCCGCCAGTGCATCAATAGCGGCGCCCTCCCCAAGGGCGTGGGTCTCATCGTCCGCTCGGAGGCCTCCCGCGACGCCGGCCTTCCCGGCGAGATGGAGCCCGGCTGGAGCATTGAAAAGATCAAGAAGATGGGCGGCACCGCGGTCAAGCTCCTTGTCTACATGGACGTGGAGGACAAAAAGGCCACCGACGGCCAGATGAAATTCGTGGATTATGTCGCCGGCGAGTGCAAAAAATACGACATTCTTCTTATGATTGAAGAGCTTTCCTACCCGCGCGCGGGCGAGACGAAAGAGTCCGACACCTACAAGAAGCGCCTGGCGAACAACATCTTCAAATCGGCGGAGCTCTTAAATCCTTACGCCGACGTCTTGAAGCTCGAGTTTCCGGCGGATATCAAATCGGATCCGACATCCCTCGTGAAGGAAAACCTTTCGAAGGTGAACGAGATCGCCGAGCGCCCCTGGGTGCTCCTGTCGGCCGGGGTCAAGTTCGATCTTTTCGAGAAACAGGTGGAGCTCACCATGCAGGCGGGTTGCTCCGGGACCATGGCCGGCCGCGCCATCTTCCAGGAGTATTTTGACAAAGACACGCCGGAAGAGCGGACGCAATTCTTGAAGACGACGGGTGTCGAGCGGATGAATCGCCTCAATGTCCTCGTCGACAAGTACGCGCAGCCCTGGTTTAAACGTTACGGCCTCACCGACGCGGACTTGGCCGCCGCGGTCGATCCTCATTGGTACATGGAAGGGGAAAAAGTCGCGGCTGCCTCGGGAACAACCGCCGGAGCCTACTGAGAGGGAAGGGGTCAAGTCTCCCTTTTCCCCTCCGTGTTCAGGAGGGGAAAAGGGAGACTTGACCCCTTGCCCCTTAAGTGAAAGGAGTTGGTTATGTCTAAGACGGTCGGTATTTTGACGGGGGGCGGAGACTGCCCCGGCCTCAACCCCGCCATTCGCGGCGCCGTGATGCGGGGCCTGGATCATGGATTTCAATTCATCGGGTTTCTCTACGGTTGGAAGGGCCTCGTCGAAGGAAAAACGAGACCCCTGACACTGGAGGATGTGGAGGACATCGCCAAACTTGGCGGCACGATGCTCAAATCCTCCCGGACCAATCCGTTTAAAAAGGAAGGGGCCGTGGAGAAGTGCCTCGCGAACCTAAAAAAGTTTAACGTGGATGCCCTCATCGCGATGGGGGGGGAAGACACCCTCGGCGTGGCGACCCGGTTTTTTGAGGAGCACAAGGTCTCTGTCGTCGGCGTGCCGAAGACGATGGACAACGACCTCTCCGCCACGGACTTCACTTTCGGGTTCGATTCCGCCACCACCGTCGCCGTCGACGCCGCCGAGCGGCTGAAAGACACCGGCAAGAGCCACGAGCGCATCATGGTGCTGGAGGTGATGGGCCGGCACGCGGGTTGGGTGGCGCTTTATACGGGCATCGCCTCCGCCGCGGACTGGATATTGGTGCCGGAGAAAAAACCGGAAGTCGAGCGGATGTGCGCTCACCTGAAGAAAGCTCACGCCCGGAAAGGGACGGCCCTGGTCATCGCCTCCGAGGGGATCACCCTGCCCGGCTCCGAAGGCGCCAAACCGGAAAAGGATGATTTCGGCCATGTTCTTTTGAAAGAGCGCGGCGTCGCCGAAGAATTGCAGAAGCTCATTGAAAAGACGACCAGCATCGAGACGCGTTCGGCCGTCATCGGGCACATTCAACGAGGCGGGTCGCCCACCCTTTTCGATCGCATCCTGGGCCTTCGCGTCGGCCACGCCGCCGCGGATCTCATCCATAAGGGTGATTTCGGCAAGATGGTCGCCTTGAAAGGGACATCTGTCGTGCCCGTTCCCTTGAAGGAGGCGACCGGCGCCCTGAAGACCGTTCCCAAAGACTGGCTCGATTTTGCCGAAGCGTTCTGGAAGTAAATCCTGCCCTCATGTCGGCCGTTGCGGCGGTTGTTCCCTCCAGCGCACCCCCTACGACGATCAACTGAAATTAAAAGAGGCGAAGGTCCGGCAGGCGTTAAACGGCCTTCCCGTGGACCGCTTCCATCCCATTCTCCCTTCCCCTGAAATTTATTTTTACCGCAACAAGATGGAGTTTTCCTTCGGCAACGAGCGGGATGTTGAGATCCTGGAAGGTTTAAAGACCAACACCGTCGTCCCAACGCCGGTCGTCATCCCGGGCATCGTCATCCCGGCGAAGGCCGGGGTCCAGGCCGTGAACACCGGACTGGATCCCGGCTTTCGCCGGGATGACGTCCCAGGCGGGGATAACGTGACGACCGATGCGGCCAAGCCGAGGAAGGGGGGAAGCCAGGCCGGTGTTCACGGCCTGGCTTCCCCCCTTCCTCGGCATGAGAACCCGTCAGCTGTCCACCTGGGTCTGCATCCGAAAGGCCGCTATGCCCTCGTCACGCCGACCCCCCGCTGCCGGTTGCTCTCGCCGGAAAGCCAAGAGATCCTGAGGATTGTTTCCGATTGGGCGACGCGCCGGCAAATTCCGACGTACCTGCGGAAAGATAATTCCGGTACCTTAAGACACCTGGTCATCCGGGAGGGAAAAAATACGGGGGATCGCATGGTCAACCTTTTCTCCACCTCCCGTCTCGATTCGGCGGAGGACCTGGCCCATGAGCTAGAGTTCTCCGGCATTCCCATCACGACGTTCTTGTGGACCGTTCATGACGGCGTGTCCGATGTCGCGCGGGGCGAACCGAGGAAGATTTTTTGGGGGGAGGGTTTCATTTATGAACGAGTCGGGACTTTGAGGATGAAAGTGGGGCCGATGTCTTTCCTTCAGACCAACATTCATGCCGCGGAGGCGATGCTTGGGATTTTGTCGGGATGGGTCGATGAAAACAGTCGCGGCACGTCGGACGTTTTATTAGACCTCTATTGCGGATCGGGCTCGATCGGCCTCAACCTGGCGGATCGATTTGCAAACGTGGTTGGGATCGAATTAGAAAAAAGCGCCGTCAATGAAGCGGTCGTGAATGCGGAGACCAACGGGATTCGAAACGCCTCCTTTTATGAAGGAAGGCTGGAAGAGATGGCTGCCGTCATCCCAGGCCTCGTCACCCCGGCGCAAGCCGGGGTCAAGGACCCCGTCACCCCGGCGCAAGCCGGGGTCCAGTCCGGTGTTCACGGCCTGGCCCCCGGCTTGCGCCGGGGTGACGTTCCTGACTTTGGTGTCCTCCCCGCGCAGGCGGGGAGCCAGGACGTGAACACCGGACTGGATCTCCGCCTGCGCGGGGAGGACGGAATACTCAGGGATGTTGGAGTCATCGTTGATCCCCCGCGGGCGGGGCTTCACGCAAAAGTGACGGAGGCCTTGCTGGCCTTTGGGGCGCCTTCCCTTTATTACGTGTCCTGTAACCCCGATAGCCTGGCCCGCGATTTGCGGCTCCTCCAGGCAAAATATAGAATCATCGACGTAAAACCGATGGATTTCTTTCCGCACACCGAGCATGTTGAAACCGCCGTCCGTATGCGATTGATAAACCAGGAGTTTGAGTCGTGAAAAAAAAGGAATTGCGGATTGAAGCCCCTCCCCCAATGGGGTCGGGAGGCGTTGCGAAGCTTCGACTCCCAACCCCACTGGGGGAGGGGCTTCTTTTTCGATCCACATTCATTTCATTATGACAATTCCGGGATATCTATCTTCTTTAAACCCGCCTCAGCGGGAGGCGGTGGAGCACATCCACGGCCCCCTTCTCGTCTTGGCGGGGGCGGGCTCGGGGAAAACCCGCGTCATTGTCAGCCGGATCGCCCACCTCATTCAGAACGGCATCCCGCCGTGGAATATCCTGGCCGTCACTTTCACCAACAAAGCCGCCGGGGAGATGCGAAACCGCGTGGACGCCCTTTGCCCGGGCCGGGGGCGGGCGGTGTGGGTCTCCACCTTCCATTCCTTTGGGGCGAAATTCCTCCGGGTCGAAGCCAAAGCGATCGGCCTCGATCCCAACTACGTGATCTACGACGATTCGGATCAGCTCTCCGTCATCAAAGAAATCTTGAAGCAGATGATGCTGAGCGAGAAGCACTGCCCGCCGGGCCAGATCAGTTCCGCCATCGGCCGCGCCAAAGACGAGATGCTCGACGCCGAATCCTACGCGATACACGCCCAGACTCAAGGCGACCCCTTTCGGGAACGCGTGGCGCGGATCTATTTGGAATACCAGAAGAAACTCCGGAGCGCCAACGCGCTCGATTTCGGGGACCTCATCATGAAAACCGTCGAGGCCCTCCGGGACAACGCGGGCCTTCGCGAGAAATACCAGAAGCGCTTTCGATATCTCCTGGTGGATGAATATCAGGACACCAATCACGCGCAGTATCTCTTGACCAAATATCTCGCGGGACCCCAGAAAAACATCTGCGTCGTCGGCGACGACGACCAGTCCATTTATTCCTGGCGCGGGGCCACCTTGAGAAACATTCTGGAATTCGAGCGGGATTATCCGGGGGCCAAGGTCATCAAAATGGAGGAGAATTACCGCTCGACCCGGAAAATCCTCGACATCGCCAACAGCCTTATCACACACAACGAGAAGCGCAAAGAGAAGCGCATGTTCACCAACAATTCCGCCGGCGAGGACATCCGCTTTATAGAGATGGCGAACGAGCAGGAAGAGGCGCGCTTTGTCGTCGGCGAGATGATGCGCCTTCGGGACGAAGAGGGCTTCGCCCTCCGGGAGATGGCCGTTTTTTACCGGACGAACGCGCAGTCCCGCGTTTTTGAAGACGCCCTGCGCCGCCTCACTCTTCCCTATGCGATTATCGGGGCGCTCCGGTTCTACGAGCGGGCGGAGATCAAAGACGCCCTGGCCTACCTGCGGGTGGTGGTCAATCCGAGGGATTCGGTGAGCGTCAAGCGCATCGTCAATGTGCCGGCGAGGGGACTGGGGAAAAATTCCCTGGGGCTTCTGGAGCAATACGCCGCTTCCCAAGGGCTTTCCCTTTGGGAGGCGTTTAAAAACGCCCACGCCGTGTCGGGCATCTCTCCTTCGGCCCGCCGCGGCATCCACGAGTTCGTTCAGCTCATCGAAAAGTTCCGGCGCACTGCCGTCGACTTCAAGGCGGCGACGGTCGTCCGCCGGTCGCTGGAGGAATCAGGCTATTGGGACCGCTGGGCGTCGGAAGCCGACGACGACCCCGAGGCCCAGGAGCGTCTGGACAACCTCCAGGAACTCATCAACGCCGCCGTGGATTTTGAAGAGCGGATGGCGTCGGACGTCGTCACCCCGGCGAAAGCCGGGGACCAGGCCGTGAACACCGGACTGGCCCCCGGCTTTCGCCGGGGTGACGAGACGAGCTGGGAGGACGTCAGTAACGAGGTCGAGGATAAGCCTACGCTCGCGCGCTTTCTTCAGGAGGTGTCTCTTCTCACCGACATCGACGAATGGAACGATCAAGGCGGTGTGGTGACCCTCATGACGGTTCACCTGGCGAAAGGCCTGGAGTTCCCCGTGGTCTTTTTGACCGGCTTGGAAGAAGGCCTTTTTCCCATCGGCGACGCCGCCTTTGATCAGGATGAACTGGAGGAGGAGCGGCGCCTGGCCTATGTCGGCATCACGCGGGCGAAGAAAAAGCTGTATCTCTCCTGCGCCGCCAGCCGCCGGATTTTCGGCTCGCCGCGAATGAACCTCCCGTCACGTTTTATAGAAGAGGCTGGTGTTATCGGTGAGACTATAGCCCCTCACCCTGATCCGATCCCGAAGGGAGAGGGGTCGGGAATCATTTCCACGCGAGGGTTTGGGTTTCCTCTCCCAACGGGATCGGATCAGGGTGGGGGGATACGGTCTTTTCCAAAAAAACCACCGAAGAAGAAAAGTTCGCCGGAGGAAGAGGATTTCAGTCAACTGCCCGAATGGGAGCGCGCCGGCGTGGCGGATGACGGGGGAGAGCCGTCGACATTGCGGCGCACCTGGAAAGTGGGCCAGCGCATCCGTCATCCCGATTTCGGCGAAGGAACGATCACCGCCAAAGAAGGTTCCGGCTCCCACGCGAAGATCACCGTCCTTTTCGCCTCCGGCACGAGGAAAAAACTTCTCCTCAAGTTCGCCCCGATCGAACCCGCCTAGTTTCTCACCCGTCATCCCGACGAAAGTCGGGATCCAGGTCCTGGCATGACACTAGATTCCGGCTTGCGCCGGAATGACGACCGGAGTCCCTTGGAGACTTGACCCCTTCCCCGTCATCCCGACGAAAGTCGGGATCCAGGTCCTGGCATGACACTAGATTCCGGCTTGCGCCGGAATGACGACCGGAGTCCCTTGGAGACTTGACCCCTTCCCCGTCATCCCGACGAAAGTCGGGATCCAGGTCCTGGCATGACACTAGATTCCGGCTTGCGCCGGAATGACGACCGGAGTCCCTTGGAGACCTGACCCCTTCCCCTTTGGTATGATCCCTCATCATGGCTGAAACTATCATCACCAAAAAAGACGTGGAGTACGTGGCCAAGCTGGCGCGGATCGCTATCTCACCGGAAGAGCTCGAGAAATATCAGGCCCAGTTGGAACGAATCCTGGGATACGTCAGCCAGCTGAGAACCAAAAACACCGACGACGTCCTGCCGACGGCGCATCCCTTGCAGGTCGCCAACGTCTGGCGGGCGGATGAAGCGCACCCTTTCCCGCATTTGCCGGACCTTTTCAAAAACGCCCCGGAGATGGAGGAAACCTTCTACAAGGTGAAGAAGGTCATCGAATGAATTCGGATTTAAGATGGAATTGAACCAGCTGTCGGCCAAAGAAATTGTCGATGGGATAAAAAAGAACACGTTCTCAGCGAGAGAGGTTACGCAGGCCTCGCTCGAAGCGATTAAGAAAAAAAACAGGGATTTAAATTCGTACCTTACGATATTGGAGGAATCCGCGCTCGAGGCGGCCCGGGCGGTGGATCGGAAAGTCAAGGAGGGGAAACCCCTCGGCCCCCTGGCCGGCGTTCCTGTCGCCATCAAGGACAACATCATGATCCGCGGGGCCCGGACCACCTGCGCTTCCAAAATCCTCGGTCAATACCTCGCGCCCTACGACGCCTTCGTCATTGAAAAGTTGAAAGCGGCCGACTCCGTCTTCGTGGGGAAAACAAATCTCGACGAATTCGCCATGGGCTCCTCCACCGAACACTCCGCCTTCGGCACGACCCGAAATCCCTGGGATTTGGAGCGCATCCCCGGCGGCTCCTCCGGCGGAAGCGCGGTGGCAGTGGCTTCTCGAACAGTGCCGATCGCCTTGGGGTCCGACACCGGCGGCTCCATCCGCCAGCCGGCGTCGTTGTGTGGCGTGCTCGGGATGAAGCCGACCTACGGGCGCGTCTCCCGCTACGGCCTGGTGGCCTTTGCCTCGTCTTTGGATCAGATCGGCCCCTTCACTCGCTCCCCCGATGACATGGCCGCGGTCCTCAACGTCATCGCCGGCCACGACCGCCAGGATTCCACCTCCGTCGATAAAGAGGTGCCGGATTTTTCAAAGGAGTTGGGTCGGCCGTTGAAAGGCCTCCGCATTGGTGTGCCGAAGGAATACTTCGTGAAAGGGATCGATCCCGAGGTGGAAAAAGCCGTGCGCGCGGCGGGCGAGGTGCTGAAAAAATTGGGCGCGGAGCTCAAAGACATTTCCCTTCCCAATT
>JAJAPZ010000005.1 GCA_020523905.1 Candidatus Obscuribacterium magneticum | reverse complement strand
CCAACGATCGTGGATGACACGGTGAATATCAAATGAGACCAGCTTCGATACGGCGTAGAGGAGTTCATCGAATCGAATGTCCTCCGGCGTCAACCAATCCTCCGGGATGTTGATAATGAAGCCCTCCTCCGGTTGAACCTCAAGCTCTGACAGGGAGGTGATCATGGAACGGGTTTCATCGTCAATTAGGCTCGGCACCACCAATTGGCCGCCATAGAGAAGGTAAAGCTTTTTGTCTCTTCCCAATAAATCTTTCAGCATGGCCTGGATCTCATCGTCTAATCGAAAAATATCCTCCACGCTTTCCTTTAACTCCTCCGGGACATCGCTGTTGAGCCATTGAATGGGCTGATCCGAAGAAGAATGCGACATGGCCACGGGAGCGGCGGCGGAGGGACCGGTCTTAAAAAATTCGACGTTGTTTCTGATATGACTTAACAAATTATGAACGTAAGCGATGACGAGGGAATAAGTCGCCACCCAAGCCGGGGCGAGCCCCGGTAAACTGAGAACAACAAAACCAAGGAGGAAGGCGACGGACGTCCGCTGCGCCAACCCTTGAAACGCCTTCTCCAACTTGTCGCGGTAATCATCTTCGCTCAGATCCACACCCCATTTGTCCTTGTAAATCCGCCGGGCCACCTCGTAAGCCTCCTTCCCATGCCGCCGGCCGAAAAGAATCGACACCCAGGGCTGAACCAAATAATCAATGAAAAAGCCGGTTAATACGATTAATGATGGAAGAGGAGACATTTCGGGCAGCGGCGCGAACCACAGGAGACCAACGGAAAGCGCCGTCAAGGGGAGAAAGTAGGGCATCGCCGTCCAAGCGTCAAGACGGTACCGCCGGCCGGAGTGCGACAAAGCGACGTCCGCCTCCCCTTCAGAACCCGCTCCCTTTTCTTTGATCCAGCGGAAGAATTCACGAACCGGCGCTCCGAAGGGAGATGAAACCCGCCAGATGACATTTAAGATGGCCTGCGCGTTGTACCGGACTTTCAACAGGCCCCTGTAACTTGATTTCTCATTGACGACGTTGAGTTCAGCATAAGCCCCGGGTTCCTCACGAACCAACCGGACTTGTCCGGCGGTGCGGCGGGATAATTCATCGGAGGTGGCTTGGACGCCGGCGGGATTGGGATGGTCAATCGCCGCCGCGAGGTAGGGGAATTCGCCAATTTCGACAGGGTTATTAGCCAGGAAAAGCATCTGCCCTTCAAAGAGCTTTTCCAAGGGCATTTTGTCCTGGGAAAAGACGGTCAAATAGCGGGAGCCGGACTCTGATTCGACGCGCGAAAGTCGCGGGACGACAGAGATGCGTCCCGCATTCCTCTCGCTCAGTATTTTCTCAATCCCATTGGCGTGAAAACCGCCGGTGACCAGGACGGCGATTTTGACGCCTCGTTCGTCCATCGCCCTTAGCAATTTTTCGGCCATCAACCGGTCGCGGGCCTCGGCCTCTCCGTAAAACGACTCAAAAGAGGCTAATTGATCGTCATGCCGGCGAAAGCCGGCATCCAGGTTTTCAACATGCTTCTTAAAATGGTTTGAAGCCTGGATTCCGGCTTTCGCCGGAATGACGGACTCGCGGGAATGACGAAGCGTCTTGTACTCACTCCACTCCTCGGGGGTGAGCGCGAAATCGAGAAGCTTCCCCGCCAGATAAAGCGATCGCGAGGCGCGAATCAAATCACGCTCCGTATTCGTCCTAATAAGCCGACTGTAAGCACCCTCTTCCATCCCTCGCATATCCGCCAAGAGCTTTTCCTCTTTGATGGATTGCGCCAGAAGAATATAGTGGATGTAATCCCACATGGCTGGAAAGCGGGCCAAGCTTACCCCCTTTTTCTCACAGAGCTCCTTTAAGTATTGGTAAAAATCGGCGTGCGGGATGGTTCCCAGCCGGGTGGCCAGGCTGTGATTGATCAGAGACGTGGTTTCTTCCTGAGAAAGCCGTTTAAGCAATTGAGATAGGAGCTCTGAGCGCTCCAACTCCACACGGTTAAAATCCAGCTTCGACTCCAAGGCGAAAGCCTCCAAGAAAACCTCCACCGCGGTCGAAGGATCGGATGATAAGGCGCCCAGATATTGAACATAAGGCCCCATCGATAACGCGCCCTGACGGTAAGCCTCCACCTTCTGGTCAAACTCAAGAAGCGGGTGGTTGAGAACTTCTCTTTTCTGCTTATGTAGGTCGTCGCGCTTACGTGCGAGAAGCGTTTTCTCAGCCGCGGCCTGCCGCAGGGCCTGCCGATAAGCCCTGATGTTGGCCTCGTAATGCGAAGGGTCATCAACTCCTAGAATAAACGGAAGGGGCTCCGGACTGGTGAACGCCGCATAAACGGGCCCTGATATTTTGTTTTCTTTAAAGAGGTAATCCGCGACCTTGCGAATAGTGGCCTGGCGGGGAAAAGACCGGAAGGCGGATAAATCAATCGGCGTGAAAGCTCCCTCCAACGCCACCAGCCCCACTTGATTCCGCTCGATCAATTCCTGGACCGTCTTGGCGATGTTACTCTGGGCCTCCGCATTGAGGTGCACATCCTGGATATGAACGATGGTTTTCCCGGACGCCCCGCCGATTGGCAGGGAGACATCGCGAAGGGTGGCATTCGCCGGAGAAATGGCCGTCAACAGAGAATAAAGAGACGGATCAATATTTTTCGGCAGGGACAATCTTGACGATGGCGGAACCAACGTCCCTTGGGCCCCACCGGCCGACAGGGGCGGCAAGGAGGCGGGAAGACTGGCGAGCTGTGCTTCGGTCAACCCACCGTCATCCGCCGCGGCGGATCCCAGGCCGGTGTTCACGGCCTGGATTCCGGCTTTCGCCGGAATGACGGCCGTGAGGGCTTTCCGCCGCTCGGCCCAAACGCTGGTTTGGGGCGCGTGCGCCAACAGAACGTTTGTCACGAACAGGGAAATGCTTAAACCCAATGAGATGGCTTTGGTGATTCGTTGCGCTGCGTTCAACAGGATCCCCTTACATCAATTTAGCGATCTAAAAGAAGAAGGGCCGTCGGGGCGTTGGTTAGGGCGGCCCTCCTTCATTGGTTATGAGTCTAAACAGGCGGGATTAAGAAGGCATTAAGAAGTTGTAAATCATTTGTAAAAACACGGGCTGTTCCGTAACCTCAAAAGTGGACATTTGGGAACCCGAAAGTGGACAAACAGCTGGATTTATAGAGGCAAATCGCTGCAATGATGTCCTTCGGCCTCTGGGAGCCTCCAATCAGGGGAGGTCGGCTCTACGACAGAGGAGAAGGCGATGAGATGAAAAAGCCGCCGGCTCCAGCCGGCCTGAACGGCTCCTGAGGACGAGTGTAACCGTGCGAGAGACGTGCGATAGCGTGTCCCAATCCGTATTGCCGAATTGAAAATGTTCGAAGAGCCGATTGTATTCATGTTGGAGGTTGTCGGTCGGTACGAACTGAGCGGCCAGAATTTTCCCGGAGCGCTCGGCGATGACCAGAAGAAGGCTTTGGCTCATGGTTTTCAACGCTCCGGTCCCGAGAACGACCGCGTGGACCGTTGTCCTTTGGAAAGGATGAAGTGTTTGAGCAACGTGCCCTTGAAGAGTATAAAGAGTTCGGTGTGCGGTCGCCGCGACGATGTGGGATAACGCACAACCACCGTTACTTGTCCATATCGCGGGGCGCGCGGCAACCGCCAGAGGAACCCGCCGAACTGAAGCCGGCCGTCTTTTTTCACGCCGCGCACATAGTGCAGCCCGAACAACAAGTCGAGAGAACCCTCGTAGTCGATGGGCCTTAAGTAGGAGCGATGTTCGTTGACGGCTCTCTTCCAGCGAGCCAGTGGCGTTTCTTGAATTGTCTCATGCCGATGAAACCGGTTGTAGAACTCCACCACCTCTTGGAGAATTCGGTTCGCTTCTTTTAAAGACGTGACCTTCCGCCGCTCGCAGATTTGCGGCACACGACGTTGAAAGTAATCGAATAGTTTCTCGATTTTGCCTTTGGCTTCGGGATGTTGTTTGCGAGCGTGTTTGAGATCAATATGGAGTTCTTGAAGAACACGGGAAAACTGAGCATTGGTGTGGGTGTTGGGTGTAAAGATCATGTGGTTGTCCGTGAAATAAGCCAATGGGCAGCCAACCGTCTCCAGCGTTTCTCTCAAGACTCGCAAATGCCACCAGGCGGTATCTTCCTCGACCAACCGTGCTCCCACAACCAAACGCGAGTGATCGTCCACCGTCATAATCAACGTGTGTTTAAGGCCCATGTGGGGCACCCAGATGTGGTGCGATGAGTCATGCTGGAATAGCATTCCGATGCCGCCCATCTCAAAGCGAATGAAGGCTTTCCCGGTCTTGTCTTTGCCGGGGGTGTAGAGCCCGTTGCGAATCGCCCATCGTCTTAAACTGTTGCGGTGCACCCTCTTGCGGTAACGTTTGAGACATTCCTCGGCCAAATGCGAAAAGTTGATGTGCCCTTTGAAAAACTCCGACTCGTGTTTGCAGTAATGAATCTCTCGGTTTAACAGGCGCCGGATGGCCAACGGCAATTCGCGTGAGGAGCGCTTAGCGGGTCGCTTCAACCAATCCGGATGGGGTTTCTTATCGCACACCGCCAACCACCTTTGCCTCAATTGATACAACCGGCTCCGCCCGATCCCCAGCCACCGGCACGCCACCTCCGGCGCCATCCGCTGCCGGGCAAAGGCCCCCACCGTCTGCCAGATTGTCTGCCATCTCTGCCGTTTGGACAATTGGCGCCGCCGGCGGTTCGGTTTTGCATCTCCATGAATTCGTCCCAGTTCCATGACCGCTATCCTGCGAAATGGGCGTCGCCTTTGTCACTATCGTTTTGTTTTGCAAGCAGCAAAGTGACAGGCCAGATACCGGCATATCTCCTCGGTCTGCCGCAACACGGCCACATCTGAATTGTGTTGTTTTGCAAGATCGCCAAAACGCCGAATTCGCTTCAATTTCTCAAGGTGAACCGAATCCGAATCGTGTTGTTTTGCAAGAAATCGTCGTTTTCGGTCCCGCCCTCTCTGTTGCGCTCGGTTGCGTTTCGTCGACTCGGCGTGTTCGGCCCGATACTGAGGCCAATTCCTCGGATGTTCCTTTCGCCACTTTTTCACATACGCCTGGCGACCGTCATCATAAGCGGGATTCTTCTGGTGCCACCGGTGTGCCGCTTCGCGAGAGCGTCGCGCTTGGCACTCCGGATTCGAACAGGCTTTCTGTCGTCGGTAAGTTTGGGGATAAGGGGTGTACCACTCGCCGCAGTAACGGCATTTCTTCTGTCGTCTCATGGAAGAGTCCTCCTCCATGAGCTTATGGCAAGTTCAGAAATTTTTCGGCGGGGTCGGGCTATAAACGACATAGCCCTCAAGACTTAAAGACAACGGCAACGACAAAGACAACACCTTCTTTCCACTTTTCAGGTTACAGATTCCACTTTTAAAGGTTCCGGGACATTGTAACAAACAGGCGCCGCGCTCCGTTACAATTCCGTTACAGCCTGCAGAATTTGCATCTTTTTGGGGTACAACGGTATCGCTGTGCCCCAGGCAGGTATTGGATTACCTCAATGACTGATTAATTTCGGGTCCGCCCGAACATAATTGACAAACCGATTGGCTTAAAGTAAGGTCTGTCTAAGGTTTGGCAATCTTGGGCAATGAAAACCCTCAAGTCCTATCTCACCATTCAAGAAGCTGCTGAGGTTGTCGGCGTCTCACCGAAAACTCTCCGCCGGTGGGATAATTTGAAAAAATTCCCTTCCATTCGCAATCCTTTAAACGGTTACCGGCTTTATGAGAAGGATAAGCTGCAGTCGCTTTTAAAAGAAGTTGGAACCCCTCCCAAAAATACAAGGAGGGGATCAACATGGACAACCAAGCATTGACGCAACCGACAATTGACGATATCGATCAAATGGCAACTAAAACATTAACCCGAACGAAGGATATTCAAACCCGTACGCGAACCGGCATCGGCCACCAAAGGACATGCGATTGCGGCCCGACTCACATCAATTGCATGACAGCCAAGCAATGGATTAAAAGCCAGCTCGGCGTGTGGCAATTCGGATTTGAGAGCCGCGATGTTCGGGATAAGAGCTTGCACCCCGCAACATTCCCAATTTCACTGGCTAAAAAATGTATCGAACTTTTTTCCCACAGAGGAGAACTTATTTTGGATCCCTTTGTGGGCTCTGGAACAACGCTTGTTGCGGCGAGAGATTTGGATCGAAATGCCGTCGGTTTCGACCTTCAACAAAAATACATCGAACTCTGCGAGTCAAGGCTGAATACCAATGATCTTTTTAATTCCTCAAAGCAATTGGCGCTATGCGACGACGCGAGAAATATTTCGAAATACATTAAGCCGGACACCGTCAGTTTGATGTTTACGTCTCCGCCCTACGCCAATCTCTTAAATCGAAAAAGATTAAATAAGAGTCGGCGTGGCGAACAGAGGAAGAATGATCAGTACCTTAAGGTCGAACAGTACAGTCAGGATCCGAGGGACCTGGGAACGCTTGAACTGGACACGTATGCCGAACAGATGGCCGTTATTTATAAAGAATTATTGCCGCTTCTAAAACCAAAGGGGCATTGCGTTATCAATGTGCCGGATATGTGGTGGGAAAACAAGAGAATCACGATTCATATTGCCGTTGTTGAAGCCCTCCGGAAAGTGGGCTATGAGCTTCGCAACATTATCATTTGGGATCGAACCAACATCGTCAACAATATCGGGATTTTTGGTTGGCCGTCCAATTACATTACGATGGGGGTTACGTTCGAATATCTCCTCGATTTTTGGCGTCCCCCACTGTCTGACGTCGGAGTTTCCAGAAATAATGGGCAGGATGAAGCCGTGCTCACCGACCCACAATGACGGAGACCATTGACAAAGCAGACTTCATTAAAAAACTCAAAGCCATATCTCTCCAAGGTTGGATTAAGAACGCACGGCCAGGAAATGCCGGCGGTGTCGGCAACACCCTGGAAGACTTGCTGGGGATTGAAGAGAACAATCTCCCCATTCCCAATGCTTCCGAATGGGAACTGAAATGTCAGCGAGCCAATACTTCCTCTTTAACAACCTTATTCCATATGGAGCCGTCACCCCGGGCCTTGCGGTTTATTCCAAGGGTTTTCCTGCCAAAATATGGCTGGGTTCATGAAGAAGCCGGGGGCCGGTATAAAGAATCAGAAATGTCCTTTCGACAAACGATCCATGGATTAAGCCGAAGTGATCGGGGTTTCATGGTTGTTGTCAATCGCAACGCGGAGAAAGTTCTTATTTCTTTTGATTCAAAACAAGTCGATCCCCGCCATAAAAGCTGGCTGAAGACCGTTTCAAAAAGAGTTGGTTTAAAAGAATTGGACCCACAGCCCTATTGGGGTTTTGATGATCTATGTCACAAGGCGGGAACGAAACTGGTTAACTGCTTTTATGTGCGCGCGAGCGTCAAAAAGGAAGACGGGGATGAATTCTTTCATTATGATCAAGTTTTGATGCTGCAAAAATTCAGCCTCGTTAAATTCCTCCTTGCTCTTGAAAGAGGGTCGGTCCTAGTGGATTTTGACGCCAGAACGGGGCATAACCATGGCACCAAATTCAGACTACGACAAGACAAGTTGCCCGATCTCTATGAAACCGTCACTAAAATAATTTAATTGAACAGGAAAATCATCAACATCGTCGTGGACTATATGCAGGAAGGCATGGGAATTGAAACCGAGGATTAGGAGTCTGAGCCATTTGTCATTGCGAGCGAAGCGAAGCAATCTGTCGTTGCTAAAAGAATCAACTGGTAACCCCATTCTGAAAGACAGATTGCTTCAGTCGGCCTTTGGCCTCCTTCGCAATGACAAATTCAGACTAATTTCCCGGGCTCCTAGTTGTCTTTGGTGGGTTGGCTTAATAGGACATAGGGAGCGACGGTGATGGCACCGGCGGCGAAGCCGCCGATGTGGGCCCAGTAGCCGATGGTCGTCACCTCGAGGCCGTAGATGTCCGGCCTTAAAGAAACAAATCCCCCCTCCATCTGCGACAGAAACCAAAGCCCGATGTAGAAAAAAGCCGGCACCTTAGCCGGGATCATCGTCATGGGGATGATACGCCGAAGGCCGAGGGAAGCGCCCGCACGCTCGAACCAAATGGAAGGCAGCCGAAGAGGATAGAGAACGAAAAACGCCCCGGCGGCGCCGGAGATGGCCCCCGAGGCGCCGATCAAGCCGCTGCTAAAGGGCGTGAAAAATCCTTGCGTCAGAGCGGACACTCCGCCCCATAAAAAATAACCGACGGCGAACGCCGTATGGCCCAACGCCTTTTCCACGGCCGGCGCGAAAAGAAGGAAAAAGATGAGGTTGGAGGTGATGTGGGCGGTGTTGGCATGGAGAAAGGTGTGGCTGACGAGATTAGGGAGCTGTTGGAGCGGATGTGCGGCAAAGGACGCCCAGTTGAAAGCATAATCTCTCATGAAAAATTCGATGATCCCCCAGTTCATGGCTCGTCTTTCGCAGGTGAAGACGTAAATCTGAAGGAGCCCGATGAGGGTCGTGCTCCAGGGCCAGGCCAGAAGAGCTTGTGTTTTTAATCTTTTCATATTAAGTCGTATGTCATTGCGAACGAAGTGAAGCAATCTGTCGTTCAGGGAATTGTTTGCGGTGACATTTATCTAAACGACAGATTGCTTCGTCCGCCTGCGGCGGACTCGCAATGACACGTCGTTTCTCACTCCGCCTTCACTCCGCTTTTTGGAGCTCCCTTGATTCTGGCGCGCCAGGAGAGGACCTCCCGGTCCTTCGGGTTGATCCGGAAGGCGGCATCGATTTCTTTTTCCGCGAAATTATTTTTTCCGAGAGCCCGATAGCACGCGGCGAGCCCCAGGTGCGCCCGTAAGAGATACGGCTTGAGGTCGACCGCACTCAGGTAAGCCTGCGTCGCATCTGAAGTGCGGCCCTGCATCTGATCCACGTCTCCCAGAATCATGCAAATGGCGGCGCTTCGAGGGTCTTGGGTCAGCGCTTTGCCCAGTAATTTTTCTGATTCTTCGGTTTCTCCGAGCATCCCCTTAAGGAGGGCCTCGTGCGCCTGGACCGGCGGAAATTTGGAAAGGGAGGCGGCGTTTCTCATGGCCCGCTCCGCCCCGTCGGCATCATTTTTCCGGGCGCGAGAGAGGCTCATCCAAATAAAAGGCCACGGATCACGCGGATTGAGTTGAATCGCGGTGGAGGCCGTCTCTTCGGCCAAATCGTATTTCTCTTGAAGGTAAAGGCTCTGTGCCAGAAACGTGTAAGCCTGGGCTTCGTGGGACCTCCGGTCCAGAAGGGGTCTTAAGGTCCGGCCCAAGTCCTCGAATTGCCCCTTGTCGATGAGAATTCGGGCCTTTTCCAAGATCGCTTCGGGGAAGTTGGGCGCCAAGCGGAGGGCCTCATCCAATGAGGAGAGGGCCGGGGCGTCGTCCCCGCGGCAGAGGTGTATCCAGGCGGCCGCGAGGTGCGTCCACGGCCAGCGGGGAAGAGAAATTAAAAGGAGTTGCGCCTGGCTTGCGGCCTCGTCGCAGTCGCCGCGCAAGGCATAGGCTTTTATCTGCCAGAGGAGGGGCCTCGCGTTTCGCGGTATCAGGGCCGTCGCTTGCGCGAAGTCGCCGGCGGCTTCATCGAAGCGGCCCTGGGCCAGAAGAATCTGGCCGCGAAAAAGTTTGACGCTCCCATCCTGCGTGTCCAAACCCTGTGCCTCTTCGATTTCTTTCAGCGCCTCGGGCCAGTAATTTTGTTGGGCCAGATCCAGCGCGTGCCGGGCTTTGACGGCCGGAATGGACTTGTAGGCGAAGGAGTGCTTTTCATATTCCTCGAGGGCTTTATCATACGCCCCGAGATTCGAATAAGCCGAGACGAGGGCCGCCCGGGCGTCGTCGGATTGGGGGTCGATGGCCAGAGCCTGGAGAGCCAGTTCCCGGCCAAGGCCAGCGTCCCCGCGGGATTGATGAATCAAGGAGAGATAGGTCAAAGGGCGCGGATCGCGGGGGTCGCACGCGCGGCTTCTCTCTAACTCTTCCAGCGCGTATTTTTCGAGCTTCCGGATCCAGAAAATCCGCCCGAGATAATAGTGGGAAGGTGCCTCGTTGGGGTCCAGCTCCAGGACCCGGTCAAATTCGGTTTTGGCCGCGGCCAAGAAGGGATGATCCGGTCCCTGGCTCCGGGAGGTTTTCTGCGTGGCCAGGGCCCGCTGGTTGGGCAGGGAAAGAAGGGGCGCTTCCAGCGAGTAATCGTCGACGAAAACGAGGGAGCTCGCCGGGCTTTCGGCCACCGCCCGCACATAGAATTCGCCGAGCGCTTTTCGCAGCCGGATTTCTTCAACCGGTGGGAGGTTCTTTCGCCGCAAGAGCCGCCGGTACTCGGCGACGACGGCCGCTTGGTCGTCCACCCCAAAGCGGCGGTGAGCCTGATAAAGAAGCTGGGAAGGGCGTGTTTTCACCCACCAGAGGAAACTCCCCCCGACAATGACCAGCACAAACCCGAGAGCCACCCGAGAGGCGGTGAGATTCAGTTTGTTTGGAAGAGTTTTCATTGAAAATTGATGCTTCAATATCCCATGTATTGCGCGACAACGGTGCGGTCGCGGGGGCGGTCGTCGAATTCCATGAGGACGACCTGCTGCCAGGTTCCGAGGAGGAGGCGCCCTTCCTTGAAGGGAACGACCAGGGATGGCCCCTGGAGTGCCGCGCGCACGTGGCTGAATCCGTTTTGGTCACCCCATGTTTGGTGGTGGGCGTAGTCAGGCCCCTGCGGGGCGATCTGTTCCCAGATTCGATCCATATCTTTGACGAGCCCGGGCTCATATTCGATGGTCGTGATTCCTGCGGTCGAGCCGACGACAAAAACCGTGACGGTGCCCTCCTTCAAATCGTATTTTTCGAGAAGCTCCGTCAGATCCGGCGTGAGGTCGATGATGTCTCCCGGGCCGTCCGTCCGTTTGCGGATGTGCTCCGTGACGATTTGGAGTTTGGTCTCGCCATCTTTTGCGGTTCGTGGTTTCATGAAGATTTTGTTTCAATGAAGAATGCAAGATGAGTAATGGAATCGTCATTCCCGCGAAAGCGGGAATCCAGGACGTGAACACCGGAATGGATTCCCGCTTTCGCGGGAATGACGATTCCATTAATTTTTGGCTTTTCAGTCTTACAATGTATGTTCAAATGCCGATTGCTCGCCGGCGGGCGCCCCAGGTGCCGGCCGCTCCTTCAAAAACGCCGGTCACCTTTTGGCCGCAAGATGCGCACGCCCCTTTATCATTCAGATTCCACTCTGTCAACGTGAACCAGTCGCGACCGATAAGCCGTTTGCCGCATTTGACGCAATACGTGCTTTCCCCCTCTTCATGGTGCACGTTCCCCGTATAGACGTAGTGCAGGTCGTTCTTAAGGGCGATATCCCGGGCGCGGACCAAAGAAGAAGGCGGCGTCGGAGGCTTCCCTGTCAGTTTCCATGCCGGATGAAAGGCGGAGAAGTGGAGCGGGACATCCGGCCCCAACTTTTCAAACACCCATTGGGTGAGGGCGTTCATTTCTTCCTCGGAATCATTCTCCCCCGGAATCAGAAGTGTCGTGATTTCGAGCCAGACGTTCGTTTCTTTTTTGAGATACACCAACGTGTCGAGCACCGGCTGGAGATGGCCGCTGCAAAGTTTGTTATAAAACCGTTCGGTGAAGGCCTTTAAGTCAACATTGGCGGCGTCCATGTGCCGGAAGAATTCGCGGCGGGGTTCGTCACAAAGATAGCCCGCTGTGACGGCCACCGATTTAAGGCCCGCTTCCTTGCAGGCGATGGCCGTGTCGATGGCATACTCCATAAATATCACCGGGTCGTTGTAGGTGTAGGAAACGCTCGGACAGCCGTTCTTGAGGGCGGTTTTGGCGATCTCCTCCGGGCTGGCTTCGGAGGTGAGGGTGTCCATCTCCCGGGATTTGCTCAAATCCCAATTCTGGCAGAAGAGGCAGCCGAGGTTGCAGCCCGCGGTGCCGAAAGATAGCGTCGGCGTCCCCGGCAAAAAGTGAAAGAGCGGCTTTTTTTCAATGGGGTCGACGCAAAACCCGCTCGAAAAGCCGTAGGTCGTCAGGACGACTTGGTCCTTGAGGCACTGACGGACAAAGCAGAAGCCGCGCTGTCCCTCAGAAAGCTGGCACGCCCGCGGACAAATGTCGCATTGGATGCGCCCTTCCGGCGTCTGGTGCCAGTATTTCGTGGGATGGAGGCCCTTTCCTTTCAGTTCTTGATCTATCGGCTTCATGGTTATCAGGGTGAGACCTTTCGACGGATACTTTTTCTCATTTTACCATTTCGATTAGGGGCGTATCCGGTGCCGTTACCGACGGTCGCGTTAGGCGCTAAGCCAAACGGCGCGGGCAGTTTGAAGAATGTTGAGAAGCCCGATGGCGCTGACCGGGGGCAGACCTTTCAGCCAATCATCCAGGCGGGACCATTGGAGGCCGATTCGGCGGAGGGCGAGGTCCGCGTCCTCCTTCTTGGGCAAGGTAACATCGGGTCCCATCACGGCGACCAGGTTTTCGCGCCCGCCTTTGTCTCTCAGCAGGGAAGACAAGAGTGGATCTGAGTTCAAAAGGACCTGCAATCCGGCCGGGTTAATCTCGTTTTCAGCTCCCGCCAGAACAGAAATTTGACCTCCGGCCCGAACGGCAAGATGAACATCTCCAACCTCCCTCAAAGCCGTTTTAAATTTTCTCTCGAGTTCAGGTCTTGTTACCAAGATAAGATGCCGGCCCTCCGTCATCATCCTTCTAACAGACTTAATTCGGCCAACATTCTCTTCGGTAAAAGCTCCAACAAAAAGAGCGGCGTTTTTGTCGCGAATATTCTCCTGCGGTTTATCCAGATCTGCATGGAGGAGGGCTAAATCCCAAATAAAATTAAATACCTCACCCCACGTAAGAACCTGCGTTGGTTGAGTTCCTTTTAATTCACTTTGGAGGGCTTCCACAAACCGGTTCATTTGGATGGGGGTGAAGGCGGTCATTGAAATTCCCCGAGAATCCAGGTCTCGAAGACGCATATTTAAGGCTGGTCCGATGATGGCCTCAATATCTTTGGCTGACGGGCTTCGTTTGTCCAGAGTTTTAATCGCTTTTGAATAGACGACGGCCAATTCCTTTTCGGGGCCGCGAACCGCCAACCTGAAGTTCTGAAGGGCGAGCCAGGCGTCGCTTCTTTCTCTCAATCGGTGACTTAATAGCGGCAGAAAGGCGAGATCCGAAACCGCCAGTAGCAGGTTGGAAATATAGAAGTAATGGAGGAGGGTCGCCCAACTGAAGAAGAATTGAACGTTGAACGTGGGGAAGCCGAAGAAGAAATAGGTGGTTAACCCCGTGAGGCCGATGGCGAGATTAACGAGCGGGCCGGAGAGGCGGATAAACGCCCGGACCAGGGGCGGGGTGTGGTTGTAGCGGATCGCGACTTCCGTCCAAAGCGAGTACCATTTGAATTTTCCGAATCGAACGCCGAAGAAAAGGCCCGGAAGAACCGAAAGTATATGGGCGAATTCCTGAACGGGGATGGCCAACCCCAACCCTATTCTCGCCGGGAGATTCTTGAGCCAGGCTCGTTCGCCTGAGAAGGCCGTGGCGATGATGGAAAGTGTCGCCAGCAGATTTTGACTGCGTCCAATTAACTTAACCTCATTGAGCACCATTGCTTTTCTAATGGCCGAAGAGGCGTCAAGAATCGGCAAATTGTTTTTTCCCTTTGAGACCGTACCCTGAAGACAATTTGATATATCCCGACCATTCATGGATGGATCAATAGAAGATAATAAAGCCGCGGCTCCCCCCACCACGGGAGCAGAGTGACTCGTTCCAATCGCCAGGTCGCTCTCACCGTTTGGCAACGTGATATAGAGGCGGCCCGGGGCATAGACGTCAACAACCTGAATACCCTCCATCGTGACCCCATAATTGGATTCGGGGGTGCGTTCTCCATTATTGAGTACGCTTCCCACCATCAATATTCGATTATCTAAACTCGGCAGGTGGGCTGTGTCCTGAACCCCCTCATTTCCAACAGCAACGACAACCGTGATTCCCCGATCAAGAGCCTCCTCGATGGCCCTGAGCGTCTCGGTGCGACCATCACCCGAAAGAGACATAACGATGATTTTTGCCCCTTCTCGGGTGACGAACCGGACGGCTTCCGCCAATTGAGTTATGTTCAATTCTCCTTGCCGGGTCTTTATTCCTGCAGCGATTGACCAAATATCGGCTCTTGACCCCGCGACTTGCTTGATGATGTCCGTCATAGCCAATCCGTGTCTGTCTAAAGGCATGTTTTTCCTGATGACATCAATCGATGTCCCTTCAGGAGAAAGATCGATAACCGCGAGGGGGACAGGCCTCGTTTCTCCGGTTTGGACTTTATTGAGCAGCCGTCGCGCCTGGGGAAGGCGGATGAGGTCAAATTCCTTTGAATTTTTCTCCGATATTCCCCACTGCTCGGCTCTGTAACCTATACCGTTAAAATATTCGGCAGCCAACTTTGAAAAATTTAAAGGCTGGTTCATGGAGCGGCCTTGCGAAGGGGACTCCGCAAATATATTAAAAGGACCAAGCGCCAATATAACTGTCCCAAAAGTGATCAACCTAAAAAACCATGCCCTCAAACCCGCGAAAAAGCCCTTATGTCGCAAGCCCGGCTCGTTGGGATGAACTGCCGTGGCCGTGTTCTCTTCGATTCTCGCAAGGTAGGATTTAATTTGATCAAGCTCGGGACCGGCCTTTTCGATAATTTCCCGTTTCATCCCTTCATGGAAAGAATGGCCTGGTTTATCCAAGCGCGCTTGAAGTCGATAAGCAACATTTCTGCAAAGATCGGCAATCCGCGACTCAGGGTAGTTTATCCGTCCAGCGATTGGGGCCTCGCCGGCCACTTTGGCCAATTCCTTCTGACACGCAATGACTAATAGAAGCAGTTCGTTCGATGAATGCTCTTTAAGAAGATCCTCCCATTGAGTTCGCACTTCCTCCACAATTCCAAATGCTTTACGCATAGCCTCAACTTGTTGTTTTGCCGCGGCCAACTCCGCGTCCGACGCAGTCGCTCGTGACAACCTTTCGCGTTTTTCCCGCTGCGCTTTCAAAATATGTTTCACGGGGGAGACCAAAATAACAATCGGAGCCACCAGGAAGACACTCATTCGGTTAAGCACAGACAACGCTGTTCGTTTAAGGCCAGCAAAACTAGAGCTTCTTGGCCCCGCTTTGATTCGTTGTTGGGGGGAGGTTGAGGTCACATCCGGCTCCTCTTCCCGATCTAAAGCGATGGCCTCTACACGTCCATATTGCTCAATGAGTCTTCTTAAATCGCCGTCGTTACGTAATCTGTCAAACCACAACCTGACTGTCTCGTCATCGCGCCGAACAACCTGGCCACTTATGACCAACGAATCCAGTGTGATGTAAATAGCAGCCGCGTGGTGCCTAAAGTCACGGGCCAGTGACGACGAAACTTGACGGGCCACAGTTGCCGTCGTTTCTGCCGTGTCGACCAGCTGGGTCAAGAGTTCTTCGACAGATGCGCCGTTTGCCCTCAGTTCGTCCCAGTCCCCGATAATCCTCACCACTTCGGCAATTCCCCCACGAACCCTCTGGAGTAAACCGATGGTTCCTGATCGGTCGGGAAGACGAGAACGAGTGGTAACTTCAGAGGCTTTTCTAAGATCGTGCCGGAGCCAAAGCGAATCAATGGTGAGATGAAGGGCGATCGGCAGCCATGTGACGATCGGCCAGGAGTTTGCACCAAGCGTGGAGAGGAGGTAGATGCCAACAACGATGGAATCGCTGAGGGAGCCCGCGAAAACGGATCGGCCGGAGATTTTGCCTTGGAAATAGAGGATGGATCGGGCGGCAAGGTGGAAGATCAAGAAGACGGCGACGGTTGCGATGACGGTCGGAGGCCCCGTGTTGAGGACGATCCATCTGAGACCCAAGCCTTCAACGAGGAATACGTACAAGAGCGTCCAAGCCATTTGCGGGGAAGGGTTGAACCCAAGGATTCGCAGGAAAAGGCAAAGAAAGCTGTCCCCTCCCGGTCCCGATGACCCCTCAGGTTTGCGAATTTGATTCTCAAGCCCTTTAGGCAACGATAATTTTCTTATCCGGACTTTCCAGCCATAAAAGGGCATAACGAAGGGATCACTTTCCCTAAACTCGTTTCTAATCTTCGTTATTTCACTCTCGACCGACCGCATTTCGTCCGATGTGATCTCAATTGTTGTGTTCTTCCACCCCTCGTAATCATGGAAAGTATCATCCCTTTCATAGTCATCAGTTACAAAAAAAGCCCCCTCTGACATACACGTTGCCAACAGAGGGATGATTCGATCATAGTATCGGGGCATACTCACTGAGGCCCGCTGATAGTAAAGGCCGATCTTTTTGCCTTGCAGAAATTCAGGCTGTTCTAATTTTTTGGTCAAATCGCCATCAATGAAAGTGATGGAACGCATCGTTTCTTGGGAGGTGCCGGGGTAAGTCCATGGAAAGAAAATACGCGGATTGCCCATGTTCGAATCGACCGTCACCCTCTCCAGGTCGATTCCGAGGGCGGTCATCTCCGAAACCAAAGCGGCCAAAAATCCCTCCTCACATTCAACAATCGCCCCCAATCCATAGCCCCGGGAATATTTTTTTCGCTTATAGTTGTCGATGGACGAATCAGGATGTGTAATATATTCAGTGTGGCGGGTAAAGGTCAAAGCGGGATTACGGATGGCGCTCCTGAGTTCATCAGGTGACGGAAGTAAGTAATCCATGATAAAATAAGCTTCCGTGGCGTTTGTGGAAAGTAAGAAATTAGAAACGTCGGCACCAGCGCCCTCGTATATGGCCCGGAGAGCCCGATTCTTCGGATTGACCAAGGCTTTTACTGCCATATCATGTCTCACGTATAACTCATGAAGAAGGCCCGCCATTACAACAGGGGGCGATGGTTGGTCATCATGGAGGGTGCCCGTCATATTCATGGGTTTTCGCAACATTCCGATCCATTCCCATTCAATGATTGGGAACGATGGTCCGAAGGAAGTCGCCAGCTTATAGACACGAATGGCGATAGGCCACTGCCACCGTTTATTGGTTCTTATGATCATCAAAATTGAAAAACAAAGAAGAAACACCCCGCCTATTTGAGGCCAGGTCATCCCTATTCGCAGGAAATGCAGTGCCTCCCATACGCCGCCTGTCAGGAGGAGGGATTTGAGAGGAATCTCCAAAACCCGGCAGGTTACTCTGACAATTCGATCCGCCGTCGCTACGACTGAAATCTTTTCACGAAGGCCCGTTCGGGGATTGGTGATAATGACGGCCTCGGGATTTCCGGCAGTGGTAGCGTCGACGGCTTTAAACCCGGATCCGGGAGCAAGAGAGTTGATTGTTTGTTGCGCCTCATGAGGCAGCATGGCGGCGTCGAGGAGGGGATGGTCAACCTCGGCCCCGATAGCCGGAGGGAAAGCCAGGAAAAGCTTTTCTCCCTGGAATAGTTTTTCGAGCGGGGTGCGTTCCTGGGTGAAGACGCTCAGGTAACCGGTCCCGTTGTCGGATTCGACTTTGGTGATTTTGGGGGCGAAGGTGATGGTCGCGACGCCGGCGTCCGTCATTTTTCTATCGATTCCGCTGGAGTGAAAGCCGCCGGTCACCAAAACGGCGACATGGGCCTTGGCTTTTTTCATTCCCCGGAGAAGATTTTCCGTCATGGCGGCGTCGCGGATTTCGGCTTCGTGGTAGAAGGACTCGAAAGAAGATAAAGAACCGTCATTCCCGCTTTCGCGGGGATGATGAAACACTTTGTATTCCTCCCACTCCGAGGTTGTCAGCGCGAAGTCCAACAATTTGCCGACGAGATAAAGCCGCCGGGACAGAGCCAGCAATCCCTTCTCTTCAGGGCTTTTCGTCAGGGAGGCATACGCCTTCTCCTCCGCGAGGCGGACCTCCTTTAAAAGAGCATCCACGTCGATATTCTCCGCCAGCAGAATGTAGTGCAGGTAATTCCGCATGGCGGGGAATCGGCTGAAGTGAACTCCATTTTTCTCACAGAGGCCTTCTACATACCGATAAAAGGCGGCCGTTTGGAGCGACCCCAGCCGATAGGCGAGGCCGGCGTTCAAAAGCTCCGAAATTTGACCCTTGTTCAACTTCTCCATCAGCCGGGAAAGAATTCGGGAGCGCTCCGCTTCCACTCGGGGAAAATTCAGCCCGTCTTCCATTTTCAGGACTTCCAGGAATTTTTCACACGAAGCCGGAAGCCTCTTCACCTCCCTTTTGAGAGATAGAAGATACTCACCCAAAGACAATTCCCCCCTCCGTTGGGCTTCCACTTTTTGGTCGAAGTCCATCAAGGAGGGATTGAATAACCTCTCTTTTTCCGAGGCAACCTCTCTTCGCTGGGACAGAAGCCGTTTCTTCTGGACATCAACCTCGGTGACGGCCTTTCTGTAGGCGTCGACGTTGGCCCGATAATGGGAGGCGTCGTCTATTCCAGCAAATGGAGGAAGACCATCTGGAGTGGTCAAAGCGGTATGGATGGGGCCGGATATTCTGTTTTCTCTTAGAAGGTAATCGGAAACCATCCTGATAATGTCATGGTGATGAAATTCCCGAAACCGTCTCAGGTCAATGGGTTTGAAGGCGCCTTCCAAACCGACAAAATCGACCTGACGCTTTCCAATCATTTCCCGGACAGCCATGCCGATATTCTTCTGGGCCTCCAAATTCATGTGAACGTCCTGGATGTGAATGACAACGCGATCGGTCGGTTTATTTCGGGGAACTGAAATTTTCCGAATGGTTCCGTAGGTCAAAGGGATCGACGCCACCAATGACCTAAAATTCGAAGGGATGCCTTTTGGCAGGGTCGAGCCATTCAAGCGGGGTTCGGGGATTGGAAATTGATTTAAAACACGGACCCGATCGAGCATTTCAGGTGAAGCCGGCAGGCTGGCTAAACGAAGGGGGCCACCCCTTTGCTCATCCGTATTTCTATTTAACGAATCGCGCCGCTCTTTCCAAATGGAACTTTCAGCCAGGGCGCCGAGGGCCGTCTGGCTGAAAAGCAAAAGGGATACCCCTACCGCAAGTCCGCCACGGCGGATCCGTCCTTTGGCGGACGGTTTTGTGAAGGTTAGACGCATAGATGTCCAAATTGTAGCCGGACGGGGTTAAGGATTCATTTAGAAGCGGTTAAGAAATTATGAAGGTTTGATAACAAAAAAACGTTGATTATACGGTGCGTTTCGTGATTCTTAGGGCTAGCTTCTTGGAACGGCCCGAAAATCGGCGGTTTTTTGGCTTTTAGATGGAGATTAGACAGTCCGGGCCGTCCTTATCGGCCACTTAGGCCGAGGGTGGTGAGGCCTTGCGCCCAGTTGTTTTAAGAATCTTCTGGATCATACTCCATAAAAAACCGCTAATTATGGAGTATTGTCAATATTTAGACATTTCCTCGTGATGGGATCCCCCGTTTTCTTTTAAACGGCGCTTAGGGCCGGTGCGGCGGCAGGAGTCTTATCCTCGATTTTCGTCGGAAGCCCGATGCGGTCCAACAGCGCCAGGAAGGGATCGGGATCCAGTTCTTCCACGTTGACCATGGTCTTGGGGTTCCATACGCCCTTGGCCACCAAAATAGCGGCGGCGACAGGCGGAACGCCCGCGGTGTAGGAAATGGCCTGGGATTCCACTTCTTTATAGCAAGCGGCGTGATCGCAGGTGTTGTAGATGAAAATTTCCTTGTATCGGCCGTCTTTGGTTCCCTTCACCAAATTCCCGATGCAGGTATGGCCCGTGTAGTTGGGCGCCAACGATCCGGGATCGGGCAGGACCGCCTTCAAGACCTTCAAGGGGACCACCTCCACCCCCTCCGAGGTCGTCACCGGTTTTTCGGAAAGCATCCCGATGTTTTTCAACACATTGAAAACATTGATGTAGTGATCCCCAAATCCCATCCAGAAGCGGATGCTGTTGGCGTCGATATTTTTCGACAGGGAATGAAGCTCATCATGCCCCGTCAAATACACCGGCTGCTTTCCGACCACGGGGAAGTTGTAAACCCATTTCTCGGCGTGAACCGGTTTGCTCACCCATTGCCGGTCGATCCACGTCCACACCTTCTTAAACTCCCGGAAATTGATTTCCGGATCGAAGTTGGTGGCGAAATATTTTCCATGACGGCCGGCATTCACGTCCATGATGTCGATGGTGTCGATTTTGTCGAAGTGATGCTTCACTGCCAGCGCCGCGTAGGCGTTGACCATGCCCGGGTCAAAACCCACCCCCAAAATGGCGTTGATCCCTTTGGCCTTGCAGCGGCCTTTTCTTTTCCATTCGTAATTGGCGTACCAGGGCGGATCCTCACACACCTTGGCCGGATCCTCGTGGATGGCGGTGTCCATGTAGGTGACGCCGGCCTGGAGGCAGGCTTCAAGGACGGACATGTTTAAAAAAGCGGTTCCCAAATTTAAAACGATTTCCGATTTGGTGTCCTTGATGAGCTTGACGGTGGCGGGAACGTCCATGGCGTCGATCTTCCGGGAATAAATCTTTTTGGATTTGTTTTTTTGATTGCCTTTGCGCTTGATGCTCTCGATGATTTTGTCGCATTTTTCAATCGTGCGTGAGGCGATGCAAATGTCTCCCAGAACGTCGTTGTTCTGGGCGCACTTGTGGGCGGTCACGTGGGCGACGCCGCCCGCTCCGATGATAAGCACATTTTTTTTCATTTTATTCATCTCCCTTTTCACGATAAGCTGTGGATATAATCTTGATAATTAAATTTTCTCACCACATCCAGGCGGCCGCTCCGGCGCTTCACCACGATGGATGGCATTTGAACCCCGTTGAACCAGTTTTTCTTCACCATGGTGTAACCCGCGGCGTCGGCGATCACGACCCGGCTTCCCACCCGGAGTTTTTTCGGGAACCGGTAGGTGCCGAATTCATCGCCCGCCAGACACGTGCGGCCCGCCACCGTGTAGGTGTGGCGTCCCCCGGGCGGCAGATCCATTTTCGCCGGCGTGCCGTAGGTCAGGAGATCCAGCATGTGCGTTTCCACGGCCGCGTCCACAATGGCGATGTCAACCTTGTTTCGAACGATGTCCAAAACTTTTGTCACCAAAAATCCGGACCTTGTGATCGCCGTTTCCCCGGGCTCCAGACACACTTGAACCTTGTACCGTCGAGAAAACGCCGAAATTTTATCACAGAACTTCCCAATCGGGTAGTTTTCTTTCGTGAATGTGATGCCGCCGCCCAAACTCACCCACTCCAATTTCTCGAGCAAGCCCCCGAATTTCGCGGAAATGACGCCCAAAATTTTCTCAAAACTCCCGAAGTCCTCATTTTCACAGTTGCAGTGAAACATGACACCGGAGAGGGCGGGACTCACCCTCAGAATCTCGTTTAAGTCCCGGGCGCCCAGCCGGCTGTGGGCACGCGCCGGGTCGGCCAGGTCGAAATCGGAATGGCTCACGCCCGGATTGACGCGCAAACCGACCGGAATATGTCGCACCAAGGGGAGAAAACGTTTCAGCTGCGAAATGGAATTGAAAATGATTTTCGTGGCGATTTTTCGCACGGCTTTTACGTCGCTTTCGGACCATGCCACGCTGTAGGCGTGAACCTCCTTGCCGAATTTCTCGGCCCCAAGACGCGCCTCGTACAACGAGCTGGACGTCGTCCCATCCATGTATTTCTTTATGAGGTCAAACACCGCCCACGTGGAAAAGCATTTGAGGGCGAGAACCAATTTCGCACCGGACTTTTCCCTCACCCAGGCGAATTTCTTCAGGTTTTTCAAAAGAAGGGACTCGTCAATCAGGTAATAAGGCGTTTCGATTTTCACCGTCACCATTAAAATTTTTTATCCGGAATTGCGCAAGGGTAATTTTCAGATTGGGGAAGCTCGTTGGATTGGGAATCGGTAAGGCCGTTAAATGACTTTTTCTAAATCGGGGAGGGGAGTTGACCGTTCTTCGGGCTGTTTTGCTCCCAGCGTCCACAGAGCGCTGACCGGCAGGGCGTGGATGTGCGGGCCAAAGGGCACGACCCGAGACCCCAGATAAAGGACGATGCCGCGATGAAAATGGGGGCCGGCGGCCTCCTCCAGCTCCTTCAGGCCTCGAAAGTCGGCGGTTCCGAGGGTCGTTGTGGCCTTGACGTCCAAACCGACGATCTCCCCCTCCCGGAATTCAAGAATGAAATCCACCTCCATGCCGCTTCGGGTTCGGAAGTGATGGAGCCGCGGCCGGGCCCGGGTCCAGGAGATTTGTTTCGTGAGCTCCGCGAACACAAACGTTTCAAGCAGAGGCCACAAGGGCAGGTTGTCCGAGGTCCACTCTTTGACCTCCCGCGCCATCAGTGACGCCATCACACCCGTATCACAAAAATAGAGTTTCGGGGTTTTGATTATTCTCTGCCCGGGATGACTGCCCGTCCAGGCCGGCAGAAGATGGACCAGATATGTCCATTCCAGAAGAGTCAGGTATTGCTTCAGGGTGTCCTCCGGAATTTTGACGACGCGGGCGAGTTCGGAAAAATTGAGAAGGGACGTCGAGTACGTCGCCAGGAGCGTCAAAAGGGACGAAAGAGAAGAACCGTCTTCCCCCGGCAGCCACTCCTGGACATCGTGACGAAGAACGGTCGATAGGGTGGTTCGAAACCAAGTTGTCCGGCGGTGGGCGACCTCTTGTTTTAAAACGTCCGGATAACCCCCCCAAAAGATGCGATCCAAAAGAGACAGGGAGTTTTCCCGGATCTCGGAGGGCAAAGGGAACGCCTCCGCGAGCAAGGAATCGACGAATCCTTCGTTGACGCCGAGCACCTCTCCCTGGGACAGGGGCCAGAGCGTGTAGGTTTCCATCCGGCCGGCCAGAGAATCGGGGAGCTTCGGCCAGACATTCAGGTTGGCGTCGCTTAAAAGAAAAAACCGGCCGGGCCGGCGCTTCCGGTCGACCGCGGCTCGGATCGAAGAAAAGATGTGCGGGGCCCTTTGAACTTCATCGATGATGACGGGCCCATCAAGGCCCGCCGCGAAGCGGTCCGGATCGTTGGTGGCGGCGGAGAGAGTCGCGTCGTCTTCAAGGGTAAGATAACGCGCGGGATTTTCTTTTCCGGTGATCTTTTTAGCGAGAGAGGTTTTACCCGTCCGCCGGGCGCCTTGGAGAAGAACGATGGGCGCATCGTCCCAGGCCGCACGAAGTGTCGGAGCCAAATTCCGCTCAAACATGGCGAGAGGCTACCTAATTTATGGACGAAACGAAAATAGCGCTAGTGAATACCGGCGATGAAAGGAGACACTTCTTTATTTCCTCTTTCATTCCAATGGGTGTCGTCAGCCCACCACAGCAATTCCCCCGATTCCTGATAAGCAGACATCGAACGCTCAAGTAGAAAGGGTTTTAAATCATAGGTTTTCAACCCTACCTTCCGGGCCAGTTGATTAAGAACGGTGAAAAACCCGGATGGATGATATCGCGTGCTCCAAGCCGGCTGCCGTTGAAGCACCCAGTCATAAACTTCGTCACTGGTCGGCAACGAAATGAGGCGGACATCCAGACCTTCCTCCGCGGCGAAGGTTTTCATGGCCGCCATCGTCTCCTCCAGACTTTTAATATTTTTATGGGCCAGGACCGCTTCCCGGGTTCTGTGAGCGGCCTTGATATACGGTTTGAAAAAGAGCATCCTTCGGCCGTTCAAGAAGGTCCGAGTCAATACGTCCCGTGTTTCCTCGTGCCGATATCGAACATTCATCAAAATTCTTTTAAGCGACGACCGTTCCCGGAACTTGTTCAAACTCGCGTGGAGATAATTGAAACCGCGGTTCCATTCCAGCCGTTCCAGTTCAACCGGTCCATAGGTGTCATCCAGATCATTGCCGGTGAAAATAAGCCAGAAAACCTTCGTCCCCTTGCGAATCCCTAATTCCTTTAGATAAAGACGCAGATTGAGATAGCTGTCCCAGGGCCCGCCGGACAAAGACAAGTTGTAGGTCCGAAGGCCGTATTTTTTTTCCAACAAGGTGGACAGGATCCTATCCTGGCTTGTTCCTTCTCCCAGGCCGAAGGAATCGCCGAGCACGATGGCGTCAATCGGTCCCCGGCGGGCTGTGTCTGAATTCCGGAAGCCGAGATCATCCGTTTCAAACCGGATCGGCCGCTCTTCCCGCCATTCTTTCTTTCCCGCCATGGCGGCGAGATCTCCATAGCTTTTTCCCCGATAGGACACGTTGGCGTCGAAACGCTTCAATTGCTGGAAGGGCGGCCAGCGGTAAGCGAACCGGTCACTGGGGCGATAGGTGAGCTTGTTGACAAGGACATGGCGGCCGACGATATCGGACAAAAACAGCGTAAAACCCAGGGTGATAAACATGAGGCGTAAGCGCTCGAAGAACGGCCGGCCTCGCCAAGGGAAAACGGTCGCCGCCAAGAGGCCCCCCACAAACCAAAGGACGGGGGAATTGGTTTTTATGGGAATAAGACCCGCCACGTAAAGGGCGAAGTACGCCGCCACCACCAAACCCGAGAGGAACGTTCTGGCGTGGGTGTTTGTACGCTTCATGTGTGTGCCCCCTTTTCTTGCGGAAAAGGGTACAATTTTTAACATGAAATATACCAACACGGAGGAGGATTTTGATATGCGAAAAATTTTGTTCTCACTGATCGGGCTTCTTTTTCTTCACACGACGGGCTGGGCGGACGTGACGGTGGTTCGTTGGACAACATCCAGCGGATTCCGAGGCTTTGGGGGGAGCGAGGTAACGGAGACGAAATCGATTCGGGGGATACGCTCCCGCGAAGAGAGCCGCCTCAAGCTGAAGGGCTTGGTAGGGAAGGTCGCCAAGCCGGCGGATACCGTCACCCTCATGCTATTGGACAAATCCATCGAGCAAAGGCTGGATATGTCGAAGAAAACATATCAGGAATCGTCGCTTAAAAAGATGGGAGCTTCCCTGGAGGGGGCGACGGGTGAGACCGGTGCGAATAAAGAAGAAAAGAAAGCGGCTCCCACGCACCGGGTTGTCAATTCCACTTTCAAAGTCACCCCCACCAACCAATCCAAAACCATCAATGGCTTCCCTTGCCGGGAATACAAGATCGACACAGAGATCGAATTGGAGGAGCTTGCCACCAAGGAGAGATCGAAAACGCGATTGCTGCAAACCCTTTGGACGACGCCGGAGACGCCGGAATTGAAGCAGCTCCGAAAGGAAGAGCAGGCGCTCTTCCAAGCCTACGTGAAAGCCCTGGGTGTGGAGGTGTCGCCGGGGAAGGTGGACAATATGGGTACCCTCATGGCGGTTTCTTTGATGGGCGCCGATGAGAAGGAGGTTCGCAAAACCCTCGCCAAAGTCTCTGATGAAATGAAAAAGGTGAAAGGCGAAACCATCCTGAGTCAGGCCGACTGGTATGAAGAAAAGGAGGCGTCTTCAACGAAGGGAAAAAAGGGCGGTGAAGAAGTGGATGAGGGCGCGGGTGTGGACACCTCCGGCGGAGTCAAAGGGGCCCTGGGCAGCTTCGCTTCCAAGATGGCCGCCAAGCAGGTCAAGAAAAAGATGGAAGCCAGCCAAAAGGCCAAAGAAGGCCAGCCGGCCTTCAGCGTGACGAGCGAAATCAAATCCGTTTCCGTGAAGCCCGTGCCGGACTCTTCCTTCGAGATTCCCGCGGGATTTAAGAAAGTCGTCGATAAATAATTTGAGAAAGAGCCTTCTCGGTTTTGCCCTTCTTTTCTTCGCTCCGGCTCTCGTCGCGCAGAATCCGCCCCGGGGTGGGCGGTTCAGTCCCGCGCTGAGCCACGAGGTGATCGCCTCCTCTAGATTGGACAACCCCGCTCTAGGGGAGGAGGATCTCAAAATCGGCGTGTCGAAGACGGCGTTACGTATGCCGGGCCCGCCCCTTTTCGTCCGCGCCGGGACCGTCATCACTCAATACCTGAGTTACGAAGATCTCGATATCGATTACAGCCGGAACCTGGCCAGCCCCGTGCCTGTTGAACCCGATCATCTCACCGGTCTGGCGTATGGGCTCAACATGGTTTTTCCTCTCCGAAAGGCGTGGCGCGTCGTCGGGATGGCGCGGACGGGTCTGTATGCGGATAAAATCGGCCTACGGTCGGAGGATCTTAAAACAGGGGGCGGCCTCTTTTGTGTTTGGAGCCCGCGCCCCCAAATATCTCTGGGTGGCGGGTTGAGCTACACTTATGAATTCGGCGACCCGCGGCTTTTGGCATTCCCCTTTATCAAGCTTCAGTCGGCCTCGGAACGCTGGCAGTTTGACTTCACTCCGCCTTACAACGTATCTCTCTGGTATCGACCCAAGCGCCCTTTGAGTGTTGGCCTCCTCAGCCAGGTCGACGGGGGACGCTACCGCCTTCATAATTCATCTCAATTGACGGATTATTCCCTCAATTACTCCCGCACTGTGGTGGGGCTGGGGCTCCGTTACAATCCCATGGATGTCCTCCAGCTCCAAGTGGACGCGGGGACGACCGTCCGCCGGAAGTTCAGGCTCGTCCAAGGCACGGATATTATCCGCAACAACGAATTGAAGAACGCCCCTTATTTGCGGATCACCCTGTCCCTGAAACGATAAAGGAATTAGCCCGCAAGGTCGACGGGTGTGCTCTGGGTCCATTTTTGATATAAAAGGCCCTGTTTCTTCTCGACTCAGTCGGAACCCCCCCTCCTCTCCCCTCATTGATCGTTTAGAAAAGTCCCATCCATTCATGTGACTTCCCCTTGGTTGAGAAGTTCGTCATTCCCGCGAAAGCGGGAATCCAGGCCGTAAACCTTTCTTTGAGGCATGTTTAAAACCTGGATTCCCGCTTTCGCGGGAATGACGGTTGCTTAAGTTACGGCAAAGATGTTGGGAGAAGGAAAATGAGCATGTCGGATGAGAAGCTCCGTGTCGGCCATCGAGAACGGCTTCGGAAGCGGTTTAGGTTGGCGGACGGGGCGGGCCTGCTGGATTACGAAATTCTGGAGTTGCTCTTGACCTTCTCCATCCCGCGCCGGGATGTAAAACCCATTGCCAAAAAGTTAATCGGCCGGTTCGGCGGTCTTCGCGGCATCCTGGAGGCCTCCCCCCGGGATTGGGAGCAAGTGGCGGGATTGGGCCCATTGAGCTCAACGCTCCTGCGGCTTTTTCAAGAGATAAATCGGCGATATTTTCGTGCCGTCATGAGCCGGGATGGATGGCGACAAAACGGCCAGTCGGTCATTCATTTTTCCGCGGCCAAATTGGCGGGCCTGCCCCATGAGGCCTTTATGGTGATTTATCTCGACGCTCAGAATGAGGTCATTCAGGATGGCATTATCAGCGAAGGGACAGTGGATTGTGTCGCCATTTACCCCCGGCGGGTAATCGAAACCGCCCTGGCCTGCCATGCCTCCGGTGTGATCCTTGTCCACAATCACCCCAGCGGCCATGTCAAGCCCTCGAAAGAAGATAAGGCGTTGACGACGGCCACACGAAAGGCGGGGCGGTTATTGGACATCCGTGTTTTAGATCACATTATTGTGGGGAAGGAGGGCTATTTCAGTTTCAGGGAAAGAGGCCTTCTGTGATGGGCGCTGTTCTACTCCGGTTTCAGCTTTTCCGTAAATTCTTCCAGAATGCGGCGGATTGTCTTTTGAAAGGACCGGTCCTCCCGAGCCGCCATAAGCCGCAGCTTCTGGTGGGCTTTCGGCGACACATGAACCGTGATGGTTTTTAATTTCTTGTTTCGGTAAAAATCGGATCCGACGCGGATGCGTTTTTTCATATTGGAGGGGGACTTTAGCGGTTTTTAATTGCCTGCACTATTACCGTATGTTACCCTTACTACGGTTAGTTGCTTTCACTAGACTTAAACGTTCCGGCGAACCAATTGTTCCTTTAATGGAAGCAAAGAAATTGCGGGGCTCAATCCTTTTGGTTTTATCGGGAACAGACGGAAGAATTAAGTGTTCTATTTGACGGGCAAATGAGGTTGATGGGCCAACCATGACGACAATACGGATTGAATTTCTTGGTTACCAGGAGGTTTCCGGTGAGCCGCCCATTCCATTGTTTAATATTCGCGGACGGCATGGCCGGCGGGGAAGCACCGTGGATGCCAATACCCTTGTGCGCGAAGGAATCCCGCTGGGGAAGGCCAAAGCTCCGAGTTGGAAAGATTGGAGAAAAGGGGTCAGGTCTTGCCGCAACAAGACCTGACCCCTTTTCCCCTAAAACCCTCCTTGCCTCACAGCTAACCTAGTTGACATTTGGGACAGCCGTCAAACATTGTTAATATCAGTCGGGGCCATCAAATGTCAAATGTCAACGACGGCATCAATAGCCATAGTCCCATCGACAGGGTGTCGGCGATCTCTCACAAGCTGAGGACGCCTATGACCGTCATCATTTCCACCGTCAACAATCTTTTGGACGGCGCCTTCGGCCCCTTGAATGAAGACCAGCGCCGTTGGCTTAAAAAATTAGGGGGCCACACCACCCACCTTGAGGAGTTGCTGAACGATGTGTTGGACATGATCCGGTTGCAAACCGGGGAATCCCGCGTCAATCCGCCCCCCGAATCCAATGCCGCATCGGCCATGCCGCCTGCCCATTCTTCTCAAGCGCACATCGGGAAGATCGAAGCGGCGTCCCTGTCATCTATGACCCCAAAAATTCTCATTGTCGACGATGAGGCGGATGTGCGGGACGTCATTCGGGAAGGGATGGAAATCAAAGGATTTCAAACGTTCACCGCCGCCACGGGGGAGGAAGCGCTTCGTTCGGCGCTTGAAACACGGCCCGACGTCGTCATCATGGATGTCCTACTGGGGGGTGAGAATGGAATTGAGGTCTGCCGCCGAATAAAGGAGAATCTTGATTCGTTCGTTCCCGTCATCCTGGTCACGGGTCAGGAAGATTTGCGGGAGAAGGTTTCCGGGAAAAGCCATGCGGCGGATGATCTTTTGACAAAGCCCTTTCAAATGGAGGAGCTTTTTTCCCGAGTCAATTCGATGCTTCGCCTGAAACAGTTGACGGACGAGCTGGAACGGTTTAGAACCGGTACCAAGAGGAGATGATGAGATGGGTCTGTTTGAAAAAAGCAAGAAGATCCTCATTGTTGAAGACGAGCCGGACATCGCCGAGAGCTTGAAAGCCCGTTTGAGGATCGAAAAATATGAGGTTTCGATCGCCGCCAACGGCCAGGCGGGGGTGGAAAAAGCGCGGGCGGAGAAGCCGGACCTCGTCATCCTGGACGTGATGCTGCCCGACATCGACGGCTACGAAGTCTGCCGTGTGTTGAAAAGCGAGAAGGACACCCGGTCCATCCCCGTGCTTGTGCTCACGGCGTTGCCGCATATAAAAGACGCGGACCGCGCCTTCGAGGTCGGCGCCAATGATTTTCTGAACAAACCCTACACCAACGAAAGGCTCCTGGCAAAAGTCAACAAGTTACTCGCCCCGCAGTGAACGTCGCCTCTTTGACCGCCATCGCCTCTGCCAAGTTTCCCCGCCTCGCGGCCGCCGCTTCCAAGGCGTCCCGCTACAGAAACCTCCTCTTTTTCGTTGGGGGATTTCTTTTTGATGCGGTCACTTTGGTCCGGATCGACTCGACCCTCGATCTCATTATCCAGAGCGCTTATCTTCTTGGGATCACTTCCCTCGTCCTCCTTCAAACGCGCCATGACACCGGTCTGTTTCAACCGACGGGGTGGATGGAGAAGGCCTGGCATTACGAGTCCGAGGCCATTCACTTCTTTTACGGAGGTTTACTAAGTGCCTACACCATTTTTTATTTTAAGAGCACGACCTTCTCCAAGTCCTTTATTTTTCTCCTGCTCATTATCGCGTTGATGGTGGCCAATGAAATGCCGCAAGTGCGCCGTCTGGGATCTTCGATGCGGCTCGGCCTTTATGTTTTTTGCCTGATCTCCTATCTCAATTATTTGTATCCCGTCGTCATCGGGCGGATGGGAGATTGGATTTTTGCGTTGGCGTGGGTGACGAGCCTGATCCTCGCGGGGGCGGTGGTTTATTGGCTGGCCCGATGGAAAGGAAATACAAAGCGGATGCGTTTTCAGCTGGGCTGGCCGCCGGCGGCCGTTCTGATTCTAGTGGCGGTCTTCTATTTTTACCGCTGGATCCCGCCCGTTCCCTTGTCCCTGCAGTATGGAGGCATCTATCACAACGTCCAGGCCGAAGACGGACGGTACCGCCTGACGTACCAGCGCCCGCCCTGGGTCCGGTTCTGGCGGAAGGACGACCGCCTTTTTCTGTCGCGCCGGGGGGATCGCCTCTTCTGCTTTGTCCGCATTTTTGCGCCGACCCGCTTCTCCCATCAGGTTTACCTACGCTGGGTTTGGAGAAGCCCGACCTCGGGGAGATGGATGATGACCGACCGCGTCCCCCTCCTGATTAAAGGTGGACGGGGCCGGGGCTTTCGCGGTTTTGCGGTTAAGGACCAATTTCAGGTCGGCCGGTGGAAAATCGATGTGGAAACGGAGGACGGGCGGGTGCTTGGCTTCGTTCCTTTTACCGTCCGCACGGATGCTTCCTCGCGGGCCCCCAACTTCCGTGACCGCTGGATGTAAGCATTGGGCCGAATTGAAAAATGATCCCTGAGATTCCTGTTCTCTTTGAAAACGACGACCTCTTGGTGGTGGATAAACCCGCCGGGTTGGCCTCCATCCCGGAGAGAGACCGGCAGAAGGACTCCGTCCTCACCCTTCTTTCGGCGAAAGCGCCCCAAAAACTTTATGTCGTCCACCGGCTCGACAAAGACGCCAGCGGCGTCCTCGTGTTCACCAAAAATGCGACCACCCATAAATTTTTGAACGACCAGTTCAGCACCCGGGCCGTTCAAAAAACGTATGTCGCGCTTGTCCATGGCGTCTTGCGAGAAGAGGAGGGTTGCATTGACAAACCCATTCGGCTGTTTGGGTCCGGCCGCATGGGCGTGGATACGAAGAATGGGAAGCCTTGCACAACCCTTTTTAAGGTCGAAAAAAGATTCGGCAAATTTACGCACGTCAAAATCCATCCCGTCACCGGCCGGCGCCATCAAATCCGGGTTCATTTCTACAGCATCGGCCACCCGGTTGTCGGGGACCTCCTTTACGGCGACCGAGCCCTGCAAAAAACTTTTCCGCGCCTCATGCTTCACGCCAGCGAGATCGAGTTCGGCCTCCCCCAGGGTGAGAAGCTTCGCCTTGCATCGCCTTTGCCGGAATCCTTCCATTTGGTCTAGGCACCCGACTCGTTCGTCCGTGCCTGTTATTGCGAAGAGGGCCGCCACGGCGGTTGATCGGTCCCATGGGGCCGTCAGTCCAGAATTCCCTTGACAGAACTACTGTAAATAATTACAGTAACTGCTGTATATAATTACAGTAAGCGAGGGCCGCATGATCAGCTGGCGATCTAAAATTACCCAAGATGTGTTGTCCTACTTTTTCCTCCATGAGGGGGCCTCTTTGTATGTCAATGAGTTGGCCCGCCGCCTCGGGCACGACAGCGGCAATTTGACGAGAAAGCTGATCGAACTCGAGCGAAACGGGCTTCTTAAAAGCGAAGCGAAGGGCGTTCAAAAATACTATTCTTTAAATCCCTCTTTTCCCCTCCTCAATGAGTACAAACGCATCACCCTAAAATCGGTCGGCCTGGAGCGTTTATTAAGAGACGCCCTCCTCGGCGTCCCCGAGCTTGAGAAAGCATATCTTTTTGGCTCCTATGCCGAAGATAAGATGGATATGGCCAGCGATATTGATTTGCTGGCCATCGGACGACATAAGCCCCTGGCCTTGCAGAAGGCGATTCTAGACGTTCAGAAAAAGACAGAACGGGAGATTAATGCGATGAGCTTTACACCGAAAGAATTTGAAAAGAAGAGGCGGGATGATCCTTTTCTCAAATCCGTGCTTCAAAAACCCCGGGTTATCTTGCGATGACCCATTTTGACCCCCAATTTTTCAAGACCGTCAAATTCGCCTCCGACCAGATCGAATCTTATTTATCAGGAGCGATAAGGAACCTCGAGATCGCTCGGAAAAGCGATCATCCGGAAGTTCAGTTCACCTTTGCTTATCAGGCCTTGTTGAAAGCGGGCATCGCTCTTATCGCTAAGATAGGGTCTGTGAAGGTACGAAGTGTGCCGGGCCATCATGTAAGGATTCTGGAAAAAATGAGCGAGACTCTCAGTAAACCCGATATTTTTCTCATCGGCAATCAGATGCGCCTGAAGAGGAATTTGGACCTTTACGAAGGACGTGTTGGCATCAACCCCAGTGAAGCCCAGGATTTCCTCGAATTCGTGGAAGAGACATTAGAAGAGATAAAAAAAGTTGTTCGACCAAGGAAGAAATAAGGATTTATTTGGAGGGGAAGGGACCGCAGCGGGTCCAGGCTGGACCTTCTTCCATGCAGGGGTAGACGGGGACGGAGGGGGCGTGGTTTCGGATCCAGCCGAGCATTTTTTCCAGGAGATATTCGCGCCGGGATTTTTCGTAGCGCATTTTGCCGTCGAAATCGAGAAGGAGCTCTTCATCCAGGAGAGCGCTCCGGGGGAATCGGTTCTCGATGATCTTTTTTAAAGGCGGGGCGAAGCGGAGAGTGCCCAAACTGATCCAGGCGATGTGTTGGGGATCGACGTGCGAGAAGAGGGCTTCGACCGTTTCCGCATAATCTTTTTCCCACCCTTCAGTGTCAATAATCGGATCGAAATGAAATCCCACCCGGTGGCCGGCCTCGGTCAACGTTCGGGCGGCCTTAAGGCGGTCATCGAGAGGAGCGGTCATGGCTTCTTCCGAATCAATTATTTTTTGAGGGTTCAGGGACCAGGAGACCACGACATTGGGAGCTGGTGCGGAGGTGAGGATGTTCCCGATGTTGACGCTTTTTGTTTTGAACTCGAAAAAGACTTCCGGAAATTGCCTGAAAAAGTCAATGAGGGTCGACGAAAAGCCCGTAATGTGATCGAGCACAAGGGAATCAGTGAACTCCCCCGTCCCAACCCGCACTCCGCCGAAAACCCCCCGTTTTAATTTCTTCGGATCGAAAGTTTTGAAGAAATCCTCTATGTTGGCGGGGATGACTATGCCGGGGACGTCCTGATACTCCTGCAAATAACAATAGGTGCACTCGAAAGGGCAGCCTAACCCTAAGTTCATGATGTTGTAGCCGCAGTGGACGGCCTTTTTTGTACAGGGGCAGGGCTCGAAATAATCCGTGATCTGGCGGACGATAAACAACGCCTCGGTTCGGCGGTTGTAATCGGCGATGGCGAATGGTTTTCCCTTCAAGAATTCTTTTAAGCGGGGGATCGGGGTGATCGCGGCTTGCGGGAAAGCCGCTCCGAACTTCCTGACCAACGAAGCGTCGGATACAGCGTCCTCAACGTAAATTATCCGCGGGGCAAAAACCGGCCGGTTAAGTCGCACGGCGTTGTCGGGATTGACGTCCAGTTGGGGGAGATAATAATTTCCCAACGCCGCCTTCGTGTGGCTGTTGGGAAAACGTTTTTTAACGAGGAAACTTTTTATGTCACGGTATTGGTGGAATTCGCCGTGGGGGAGGATGGATTCAAGGGGAAGCCCATCCCGCTTTGAGATTTCAAAAAGAAGCCGCGCCGTTTCCCGCCGCTTGTTGAGGCCCAGCTTCGGGAAGCGCCGGGCGACATAGTCATGCACATGCGTCGCGGGGGTCGGTGGCATTCACCGCTCCTTTCTATCGAGCCATGGAGTCCATGAGAAATTGCGCCAACATTTTTCGACCCTGTTGGAGACGGGCCTTGTCGCCGGCGCTGAGGGGTTTGTAGAAAGGTTTTTCGTTGATGACATCGGCGACGTAGAGGAGCGCCGCGGCCTGGCGGCCGATGGCCGTCGCTGCGGAAAAAACGATCGAGGCTTCCATGTCGAGGCACGTGACCCCCTGCCGGCGGAGTTCCTTGGCGTGAAGCTCTTCGAGCACGAGAGAGCTCACCGTGGCCCCCTTCGCGGGCTGGATGGAATAATCCCGGCCGAAGCGCAAAAGCTGATCGGTGAGGGTGCGGTCCGGCCGTGAGGGCTCCGCCACACGTTCTCCTTTGACCATTTGGCTGAAACTTTCGAAATTGAGCGCTTCCAGAAGGACGACCTTCTCTCCCACCGAGCACCCCGGAAGCCCTCCGCACGGCCCGAAGAGATAGATCGCTTCCACCAAAGTCTCTTTCAAACCGAGGACGCCATCCCCCACCAAAAAGTTGAAGCGCGTGGAGAGGAAGCTGGCCGTCCGGGAGTTGGCGATGGAGAAAAATTTCCCCCGGCTGATGGATTTCGGTTTTAAGTCGGTAAAAAGGGAAAGGTCTGCCGAAGGCAGAATGACGACCCGGCGTTTTATCTTCGCCGGAGGAAGTCCGAAGAGATCCTCAAAGCCGATCATCTGGAAAGCATACCAAACTGGTTGCCTTCAGAGACCGACCCAATAAAGGCGCCGTAGATGACGTGGCATCTGAAAAGTCGTCATACCGGCGAAAGCCGGTATCCAGGTCTTAAACATTCTTTAGAATGCGGGTTCAAAGCCTGGACCCCGGCTTTCGCCGGGGTGACGAAGCCGTCTTTAATAGCAGTAGGTGGCGAAGAGGGAGACGTGTTTTTGGGCGGCGGCCGGGTCTTTGGGGAGTCCCGTCACATTCAGGCGGCAGCGGCCCTCGCTTAAGACGGGATAGAGATGTTCCTCGTAGAGGTGAGAGGCCGCGTCCTCTTTGGCCTTGAGGTTTCGGAAAAGGCCGGCGTAGTTGTCGGCGAAGACATATTCGATGGAACTTCCTTTGACCAGCTTTTTCCACTGGCGTTCGACGTCCGCCAATCTCTTCAAGGCCCCCTGGTGTTCGGCCTCCAGGCGCGGCCGGTCTTTGATCATCGCTTTCGCGAAGGCGCGCGTGACGGCGTGCTCGAACGAGGATCCCCGCGCCCTCATGACCGTGTTGAGGAGTGTGGTCATCTCTTTTTCCTTGGAGGAATCGGGATTATAGAGAAGGAAGAATCCGCAGGGCCGTAAGGAGAAGGTTACGAAGGCTTTGGTGGGGCTGATCGCCAGGAGGAAGGCGGCCCCTGCCTCAAGAAAAGGGGCCAGCTGTAGCTGGCAGCTCTTTTTCATGATCTGGTCGTAGCTGGAGGAGGCGAGGTCCCGTGCGAACTCAAATCCGGAATACGCCCGGTCGAGAAGAACCACGGAGCCGCCTTGCGCCGCCTTTTTGGCTCGCGCCGCCACCACCGACGGGTTTTGGACGAACCCCGTCGTGTTCATGGGCCCCGCCTGATAGAGGGGAAGGACCCCTTTTTCGGAAATGACCGATTCGTGAGGGAATTCCTTGACCTGAAGCCGGGCTGCTTTCGCCATGGCCTTGTAGGCCGGCCAGCCCAGCTCTTCAATTCCCACCGCCGTTAGACTCGGGCTGATCAGGAGGGCCGCCTGGAGGGCCGTTTGGATGGCGCCGGTGCCGGCGTCCGAGGGCAGCATCAGCTTGAAATTTTTCCAATAGGTTTCCGGGATGCGCTGCCACTGGAGGGCGGCGGCTTTGACCTCTTCCAGAATTGCGTTGGAGTTCCGGTAGTCGCCCAGGGCGCTCTCCTCCACTTCCCGCTTCGCGTATTCAAGGAGGGTGGCCGAGCTCGCCATGGCGCGCCCTTGCTCGTCCAGAATAATGCCGATGCCGTAGTTGAAGCCCGCGGCGTCTTTCTTCCACAGGGCGTTTGCCAGCTGATTGGGGTCCATCCCCGCTTCTTTCAGCTTGTCCGCCTCTTTTTTAACCGATAATCCAAACGCTGTGTCCATGGGTCCTCCTAAAACGTTCAAACGAGGGCTGGTTCCGCAACCTTTTGAGGTGACGTCTCCTCTTTTTTGGTGGGCCACTCGCCCGTCCAGCAGTAGAGGCACAGACTCTCTTTGGGCAGGCCGATGGCGTCCACCATATCGGAAAGTTTTTGGTACTTGAGGCTGGTGACGTCCAGATCCCGGGTGATCCAGTCGACCATGCGCTTGTATTCGAGGCTCTCTTCATTGAGATAGGGGGTGACGTCCTGGAGGTCCTGTTTTTCCAGGTCCTTGATGGCGCGGCGGGCGGCCAGCTCCGCGCGGGTGCGTGTCGAGTAATTGAACATGCACGGGAACATGAGGGGCGGGCAGGCGATCCGGAGATGGATTTCCTTCGCGCCGTTCTCCTTTAATTTCCTGATCGTGTAATTTTTAAACTGGGTTCCGCGAACGATCGAATCGTCGCAGAAGACGATCCGCTGGCCTTCGATGATGTCTTTGATGGGGACCAGCTTCATCCGGGCGATCAAATCGCGAAGAGACTGCAGGGGAGGCGTGTAGCTGCGGTCAAAGCCCGGCGTGTACTTGACGAGGGGACGGCGAAAGGGAACCTCTGATTCCATGGCATATCCGATGGCGTGCGTGGTGCCTGAGTCGGGGATGCCGGCCGTGATGTCGGCTTCGACGTCGTCGTTTTTCGCCAAAAGGCGGCCGCTCCGCTCCCGCACGACCTCGACATTGACGCCTTCATAGATCGACGCCGGGAAGCCCGTGTAGATCCAGAGAAAAGCGCAGATTTGATTGCAGGGATGGGCGTTGGTTTTCACCTGCATCCCGCTGGTATCCAGGAAAATAATCTCGCCGGGCCCGATGAATTTTTTTACGGCAAATCCGAGATTGGGGAAGGCGGTCGTTTCCGTCGTGACGGCCCAGTCGCCGTCTTTCTCTCCCACCACCAGAGGCGTGTTGCCCCACTTGTCGCGGGCGGCCCAGATCCCCTCCTGCGTGAGAATCAAAAGCGAACAGGAGCCGCGGATCTTAAGGAACATGTGTTCAATGCCCTCGATCAGCGTGGTTCCTTTGCTGATCAATTTGGCCACCAGCTCCGTCATGTTGATCTGGCCGTTGCAGGAGTCGCTGAAGGTCTCGCCTTCGGCCAGCATTTCCCCCATCAATTCCTTGGCGTTGTCGATAAAGCCGTTGGTGCAGATGCTGAATTGTCCGAACTTCGAATGGATGATGAGCGGCTGGGGATAAGAGTCGCTGATGACGCCGATGCCTTTGGTGCCTTTTAAGGCCGCCAGCTCGTCAAAAAATTTGGATTTGAACTGCGTCCGGCTGATGTCGTGAATCTTGTTGCTCAGGCGGTCCGACCAGACGGCCAGCCCCGCAAACTGGGTGCCCAGATGCGAATGATAATCGGTCCCGTAAAACAACGTTTCGATGCAGTCCTTGTTTGAAACCACGCCAAAAATGCCGCTCATGCGAATCTCCTTCCCGGATGGAATTTTTTATTGGATGGGGCTTCTTGCAACAGGACCAATCATAACTTCTCAATAAGACCCTGTCCACCCCGCTTTGAAGGGCTGATTTATTTAAGGATTTTGTAGGTAAGGACCCGGGCTGCCTCACGGGAGGTTGTTCGATGGTTTTCCATGGGTGAAAGCAATCTGTTACAATCTTTTTACTGTGCCGGTTGCTTTGAAAGTTGAGACGTCTTTAAGGGATTCGTGGAGGAGGGTCAATTGAGTAAGGGCCAGCGTTACGACACATCAGGGCTCATTGAAGACCAATATGAACCGGGGTCACAGGAGAAAGTCCTGAAGAATTTATTGGGAATACGGAGCAAAAAAGTAATGGATGGTGTCGAAAGCTTAGCTTTGGAACAGCTGATGACATCTCTTCCCAGGAGCTTCGAAAAGGATCACCGTTTTACTGAATTCGATGTTTGCAAAATCCACCGGCAGTGGTTGGGGAAAATATACGGATGGGCGGGCCGTTATCACCGGGTCAACTTGAGTAAAGAAGGATTCCCCTTTGCCTCTTCCGATCAAATTCCGCGTTTAATGAAAGAATTTGGAGAAAACATTTTAGGGAAAAACTCGCCCTGCAGTTTTAAGACCATCGATCGAGTTATTCGAGCCTTAGCCGAAACGCATGTCGAGTTTGTCCTCATACATCCCTTTCGGGAGGGGAATGGACGGATCGCCCGCGTTTTAACGACGCTGATGGCTATGCAGGCGGACCTTCCCATGATTAATTTCAATGCCCTTCAAGGGAAGAAGAAAGAGGAATATTTCGCGGCGGTTCGAGCGGGGTTGGACAAGAATTATAAACCGATGGGAAAAATTCTAAAGCAAATTATTGCGGAAGCGATGGATTCCAATCGGATAAGTCGAGAAGGGAAGTCGATTTAAAGTCGTAGGCCTTAAGCGCTTTTCGGATGGATTTGGGAACACGCCCCAATTCGACGGCGATAGAGCTGGTCACATTTGCCAGAATGCTTCTTCGAAAGTGTTTTGGATCCCGAAGGTAGGGATTGGTTTCAATCAGTAGTTTCTTTCTCATACGAACATTTTAACATGAACGAGGGCCGTTTTCATGCCCGATTTTGTTCGATAACGCTTCATTTTCACCTATTTCTTCCCCCAAGAATTTTGTAGGTAATGACCCGGGCCGCCTCACTTTCTTGCCGCAGGGTCGAAGGGCCAGGCTGGGGGATCAGGGTCACCTCGGCCAGGAGGCCGTTTCGATAGAGCCCCTCGTCACCGCCGGTGAGCTCGTACTTCTTCCCGTCCAGCGATTCAAAAACCCACGATCTCCCGTTCACGTGTGAGCGGACCATGCGGCCTTTCAGGGTGACGGCTCCTTCCTTCTGGGCCAGGGGCTCCTTCGTCCGGTCGGCCTGGCCGTCCGGCAGGCGGGTCTGCCAAAGCTTGGCGAATTCGCCCGCATACTTATCGATCACGCCTTTCTCTTCGGAAAAGAGGGCGTTCTCATAATTGTAACGCTCGGCGTTTTCCGTCCAGTTGTAGCTTCCCGTCACCACCTCTTTCTGGTCGAAGACGGCGAACTTGTTGTGCATGATACCCCGTTCGCCGAATCCGGTGATCCGTTGGATGGGGATGTTGTTGTCTTCCAGGTAATCGGCCTCCGCGAATTTGGATTTTGATTGTCCTTTGTCCATGATCACCCGGACCCTAACGCCGCGGCGGGAGGCCTCCACCAGGGCTTGGGCGATATCGCCGGAGGTGAAGGAGTAGACGGCCACATCGATCGATTGCCGGGCGAGGTTGATCCGCCGGATAATCTGATCGCGAACGGAATCCTCCGGAGAAAAAAGCACCGCTGTGGCGAGGAGAGCCGCTGTTACCAGGGTGAGCGTTAGCCCTAAGACCGAGGCCCGCAGCAGAGGTCTTATGAGCAGGCGGCTTTTTCTTGACAACTTAAGGATGGAGGGGATATCCATTTTGGCCTCACCTGAATTCTATTATACCGGTACCCTTGCCCCAAGGCTTTAGCGTGTCAAAAGGTAAGCCTTGCCCTTAAATACTCGGCATTTTATCGTCGGAAAATATGATACAATCGCGGCCTCTCCAAAATAACGAATCAAGACCCTCTCCGTTTTGGATTCGCATGTTTGCGCGTATTTGTGTGAAAGGGGAAACGAATGGGGCACGGCTTGGCCTGGTCCTCCAGGTTGGGGCCGGCGGGGACGCCGAAGGGGGTGGGGGAAAACGAACCGGGGCATTCTCCCGTCTTAAACTTTCAGCTCCGCTTCGATGTCTTCAGCGGTCGGCAGATTTCTTTGTAGGTGTTTCGGCAGGGCCCCGGTCATTCGATAGGCGGAGACGCCGATGGGCTTACGGGTGTCTCTCAGGGCGTATTCGACGATGAGCTTATTCTTTTTCTGACAAAGGATGAGGCCGATGGAGGGATGGTCGGAACGGTGGCGCAGGCGCGCGTCGATCGCAGAGAGATAGAAATTCATCTTGCCGGCATATTCAGGCTTGAACTCCCCCATTTTTAATTCGATGACCACGAAACACCGCAACCGCAGGTGATAAAACAAAAGGTCGATGTGGAAGTCTTGGCCCCCCACCGATAGTGGGAATTGGCTCCCGACGAACGAAAATCCAACGCCCAGCTCGAGAAGAAACCGGCGGATATGCTGAAGAAGCCCTTCCTCCAAATGCTTTTCGCGGGCCGGAGCCTTAAGAGTGAGAAAGTCAAAGTTGTAGGGGTCCTTCATGATTTCCAGGGCCAAGTCCGATTGCGCGGGTGGAAGAGTCCTTCGGAAATTTGTTGTTTCAATTCTTTTTCCCTGTCGTTCGAAAAGATGGGTTTCGACGTGCTGCCAAAGGACGGAACGGCTCCATCCATATTTTACGGTGCATTGGGCGTACCAGAGACGAACACGAAGATCCATCACCTTCTCGAGTAAAAGGATATTATGCCCCCAAGGAATTTCTGACACAACCTTCGGTGGATGATACCCTTTCAATTCTGCCACAGGCTGTGGCAGTTTTTGGAGGGAACGACTGTAGGCCAGATAAAAAGCCCTCATGCGCCAGATATTTCGAGTGGAGTAACCATCCACGCCAGGGAAGGCCTTTTGGAGATCTCGGGACAGTGTCTCAATGACAGATTGGCCCCACCCCTCCTCTCTTTGTTTCTCGACGATCCGCCGTCCGAGATCCCAATATAGAAGAACCAGTTCCCGGGTAACGGAAACGGCGGCTTTGAGCTGGGCGGACCGGATCCGAACTTTCAGGTCCGATAAGAATTTTGGATACCCTGAGGGGAGGAGTCCAATGCGTTTGATGAGCTTTCCTGATTTTTTCATGGTGATATGATCTCCTTGTTAAGAACCAGGAGGGATTGGCAATATAAGGAAGGGAAGTTGAATGCAACGTTTTGGAGAAGGCCTTCTGAAGGGAGCCTTAGCTTAACAAATCATCGACGGCGAAGGCGGACATTTTAAGGGTCTTACGCCGCCGTATCCTTTCTTAAGAGGGGAACGTTGCCCCTTTTTTAACGTTTAAATTAATTGAGAGGTGTGTCTTGATGAAGGGCAAATTGATTCTGATAGCAGCCTTTTTGATTGTTCTCGCCGTGATGTCGGCCAGGGGTTTTGCCGAGGAAATTCACATGGTTCCGCTCACCATCGGAGGCATGGGGGCTGTCGGGGAATTCCACAATCTTCACCCATCGCTGGTGGTGGTTGACGGCTCGCGGGACTATGCGCCCGAAGTCGGTGCCGATGTTCATTTTTTCTGCACGCCTTCCGGAGGAAGGTATCCTTATGACTACCTCTGGGTTTTTGGAGATGGGCAAACGAGCACGGATCAAAATCCCATTCATGCTTTTGAAAAAGCCAGCATCTACACCGTCACTGTGAAGGTCACCGACCACTCATCTCCCCAGCCCACGTCCCTCGTGGCGGATCCTATTACCGTCACCGTACGTCAACCGTAATCCTCGACATCCTCATTAATTTCTCCTTCAAAATACGGCGCCGCCAGCTGAATTCCCAGAGAAAAAGCTTGAAGGCAAATTCAGAATGGTGGAAAATCAAACATATGAGGAGAGGCTCCTTTTTTGTTTCCCTTCTATTCTTCAGTACCCTTCTTTGGGCGGCCGCGGATCCCCTTAAAAGAGTGGCCAAGGAGCTGGCGGACGACATCAGCCGCCACGGCCCGACGCGGGTGGCGGTCCTGGCCGTGCCGCATCACGACAATCATTATAGTGATGGCCCCTTCCTTGTGTCCGAGCAGATGGCCACTTATCTGGCGATGGATAAGAGGCTCAAGGTCATCGAGCGGAACCACATTGTTCAGATCTTGGGCGAACTGAGGCTCTCGGAGACGGGCCTCATGGACCCCAAATCCGCCCGGCGAATCGGCGAGGTGTTGGGGGCGGATGTGATCGTCACGGGAACTCTCATCGACCTGGATAACCAGAAGACAGAATTGAACGCACGGGCGCTTCTTTCGGGGAGCGGACGGATCATCGGCGCCAGTCGGACCTTGTTGGACCGTTCGTGGGAGGGGAGGCCGACCCTCGGATGGTAAAACGAACCTTTGAACCCGTTCGTACCGCTTCCTTCTCCCCTTGCCAGCGGGATGCCTGCACGGTGTTCACGTGCCGGCTTCCCGCTGGCAAGGGGAGAAACATTCTCTCGCCACTGTTGCATGCTGTTATCGTGTCTATTTTCTTGGGCTTTTCCTTATCCCTATTTGCGGCGGACTCTGTACGAACCCTTGCGCAACAATTGGAAACCGGTCTCAAGGTCAAAGAAGGCCCCTTGGTGGCGGTCTTGAATTTTTCCTACCCGCGCGGGCGCTTGAGCACGGGCTCGTATCTGGTGTCAGAGCGCCTGGTGACCTATTTGGTGCAAGACGGCGTCGCCGTTGTCGAGCGGCGCCTGATTCAAAGTTTATTGGATGAGAGAAAAATGTGGGAGAGCGGCGTCATTGACCCGGAGTCCGTCAAAATGATGAGCCACGTCCTCGGCGTGGATGCCATCGTGATTGGAACGCTGTCGGATGCGTCTGATGAGGCGACCGACGTCGTGGCGCGCGTCATCAGGGTGCCGACAGGAGAGATTCTGGCCGCCGGCCGTGTCAGGACCGAGCGCTTGTGGAGGGATTTTCCGAAACTGCCCCGTGTCGCGCAGGGGCGAGCGCCTCTTCCCGCCTCTTACGGCGCCGTTGGATTCTCCCAAGCCAGTTCAACGCGAAACGAGGGGCGTTACAAACTCTCGGACTTGGAAGCCAAGCCCCGGCGCCCCGTTTACCTGCCGGCGCCCGTTCCCTTTTTTATCCCCGCATCGACTCGTCGATTTGAAGGAGGTTCTATTCAATGACTAATAAACAAACGCGTCCGGCCTGGCTTGTCCGTGGGGACGTTGACGGCTTCTTCGGCCTTTTTATTGACAATTTACTCCAACTGATGCTCATCGTCATACTCGGGCGCTACGCCTGCGGCTTCCCCGATTCCTTCATCACGGGCCGCATCCTGCCGGGGGCCGCCCTTTCCATTTTGGCGGGGAATCTTTTCTACGCCTGGCAGGCGCGGCGCCTCGCCCTTAGAACCGGCCGGTTTGATGTGACGGCGCTTCCTTTCGGCATCAACACGGTGAGCCTCCTCGCTTTCATTTTCCTCGTCATGGGGCCGGTCTATTATGAAACGGGAAATCCGGATCTGGCGTGGAAGGCGGGCCTGGCCGCCTGCTTTATCAGCGGAATCATCGAAACGGCGGGTGCCTTCGTCGGAGATTGGATCAAGCGCCACACGCCGCGGGCGGCGCTTTTGTCGGCGTTGGCGGGGGTGGCCCTCTCCTTCATGACCCTGGGATTTTCTTTCCAGGTTTTTGCCGCGCCCACCGTCGCCATTATCCCCATGATGTTGATTTTTATTTTCTACGGAGCGCGGCTGAGGCTGCCCCTCCGGCTTCCGGGGGGCTTGGTCGCCATTGTGATCGGGGTGGGGGCGGCCTGGATCTTGAGATTGTTTGGGGTTTCAGGAATTAACACGCCGGAGATAGAACTTTCCTTAAAGTTGAACTGGCCGGTGCCGGCCGTTCGGGAATTGGTGTCGATGTTGTTCAGTCCCCAGGGATGGAGCACCATCGCCGTCGTCATCCCGATCGGGCTCTTTAACGTGGTGAGTTCGATCCAAAACCTCGAGAGCGCCGACGCCGCCGGGGATGCTTTTAAAACCCGGCCCTCTCTTTTGGCGAACGGCGTCGCCTCTCTTTTGGCGGCGGCGCTGGGGAGCCCATTCCCAACAACCATTTACATCGGCCATCCGGGCTGGAAAGCCATGGGGGCCCGGTCGGGATACTCGGCCTTAAACGGCATTGTGATCACGGTCCTGTGCTTGATCGGGGGGATCACGGCCGTCTTAAAAATCGTTCCCTTGGAAGTGACTCTGGGGATCCTCATTTGGGTGGGACTTGTGATTGTGGCCCAGGCCTTTCAGGAAACAGACCGCCGCCATGCCATCGCGGTGGCGTTGGGCCTGATTCCGGCCATGGCCGCGTGGGTGCTCCATATCATCGAAACCTCCCTTCGGGCCGTCGGCGCCAATCTCTATGACGCCTTCGATCAGTTTGGGTCCGAGCTCTATATCACCGGCATCATCAGCCTCTATCAGGGATTTCTTCTGATCGCCATGATCTTTTCCGCTGTGATGGCCCATGTGATTGACCGTAAATTCTTGAAAGCCGCCGTGTGGAGTTTTGCCGCCGCCATATTATCCTTCATCGGCCTCATCCATGCCTACCGGCTGACGCCCGCCGGCATTCAGAATTATTTCGGCTGGATGGCCGCCCCCGCCTACACCGTCGTTTACGCCGTGCTTGGGATTCTTCTGCTCGTCTTTCATTTCTCAAAGTTCCCGAAAATCAGAGGAGAAGGGACGGGCCTGGAGATGTGACCTCCGGCCTCTCCCGAAATTGGTAAAAATCTATATAATGCCCTGGACAACGCATTCCTTGGACGGGGGATTCTATGCAACAGTTGGATGAGCGCACCGCGCAGACGACGATGACACAAAACCATTCGCTCGGATTCGATAACGAAAAATATTTGAAGGAGCAGACCGGCGCCATTCTCGAGCGCGTGGGAGCCTACGCGGACAAGCTCTACCTGGAATTCGGCGGGAAGCTCCTCTTCGATTATCATGCCGCGCGGGTCCTGCCGGGGTTCGACCCCAACGTCAAGATGCACCTCCTCCAAAATCTTAAAGGACAGGCGGACATCATCCTTTGCATTTATGCGGGGGACATTGAGCGAAAGAAGGTGCGGGCCGACTTCGGCCACACCTACGACGTGGACGCCTTAAAGCTCATTGATGATTTGCGAAAGTGGGGCATCGAGATCACGGCGGTCGTCATCACGCGGTTTGAGGGCCAGCATTCGGCCCGCGTCTTTAAAAACAAGCTCGAACGGAGCAACATCCCGGTTTATCTTCATTACCCGATCAAGGGCTATCCCACCGATATTGACCGGATTGTCTCCGACGAGGGCTACGGCAAGAACGACCACATCAAAACAACGAAACCGCTGGTCATCGTGACGGGGCCGGGCCCCGGCTCAGGCAAGCTTTCCACCTGCCTTTCCCAGCTTTACCATGATCACCGGCAGGGCTTAAAATCCGGGTATTCCAAGTTCGAGACCTTCCCGATCTGGAATATCCCCTTGAAGCATCCCGTGAACGTCGCCTATGAAGCGGCCACCGCCGACCTGGAGGACTTCAACCTCATTGACCCCTTCCATCTGGAGGCTTATGGCCAGATGGCCATTAATTACAACCGGGATGTCGAGATTTTCCCGATCCTGAAGCGCATGCTTGAAAAAATAACGGGGGCAAAATCGCCCTACCAGTCGCCCACGGATATGGGCGTCAACCGGGCGGGTTTTGGAATTGTGAATGACGAGGTTGTGCAGGAAGCCGCCCGGCAGGAAATCATCCGGCGCTTCTTCCGGATCTCCTGCGAATACGTGATGGGGTTTGTGGAGAAGAAATCCGTTCAGCGCCTGGAGCTTCTCATGGAAGAGCTCGAATTGAAACCCGACCATCGGCGCGTGGTGGGTCCCGCCCGGGCCGCCGCCGAGGAAGCCCGCGTGAAAGGTAAAGGGAATAACGGCATTTTTTGCGGCGCGGCCATCGAGCTTAAAGACGGCAGCCTCATCACCGGGACGAACTCCCCCCTCATGCACGCCGCATCGAGCGTCATTATGAACGCGGTCAAAAAGATGGCCATGCTGCCCGACAATCTGCATCTGCTCGCTCCGTCGGTGATTTCGTCCCTGGCGGAGCTCAAGAAAAACATCCTGCACGGCGACAACATCAGCCTCGATATGGAAGAGACCCTCGTGGCTTTGAGCATCAGTTCCACCCACAATCCCGCCGCCGGGATGGCCATGGAAAAATTGAAGGACCTGCGCGGCTGCGAGGTCCACATGACCCACATCCCGACACCGGGCGACGAGGCGGGCTTAAGGCGCCTGGGCGTCAATCTCACCAGCGAACCCAACTTCTCAAGCAAAAACCTCTTCGAAGAACGATGAGAATCATTCCCTTCCTTTTTTATTTGATGAAGAGGCTGGATAACCTGTGGATCCTGGTTTCGGGATGGGGGCTGGGGGTGGTGACCTTACTTTTGTTTTTCCTCCGTCTTAGGGTGAAAGCGTGATGTTGACCTTTGTCAGCGATGTGAAAGCCATCTTTAAAAATGATCCGGCGGCGGGCGGCCTCCTGGAAACCCTTTTGTGCCACACGCCCCTGCACGCTATAACGGTCTACCGGGTGGCCCATTTTCTCCACCGGATTCACATTCCGATTGTGCCCGCTTTCCTATCGATGCTGGCGAAGGTGTGGTCCGGGATTGAAATTCATCCGGCGGCCAGAATCGGCCGCGGTTTTTTCATCGATCATGGGCAGGGCATTGTGATCGGCCAAACAGCCGAGGTGGGAAACAATTGCGTGATGTTTCACAATGTCACCTTGGGCGGGACCGGGAAACACCACGGCAAGCGCCACCCCACCATCAAGGATAACGTTTATATCGGCACCAACAGCGTTCTCCTGGGGCCCATCACCGTGGGAAAGAATGCCCGCATCGGAGCCAATTCGTTTATCGTCATGCATGACGTGCCGCCCGATTGCACGGTCGTCGGGACGCCTGCCCGCATCGTCCGCCAGCGGGGAGAGCGGGTGAATCTTCCCTTGCCGAAGACAAATCATCCCTCGCCTTCAAACGAGTAAGGTCATCTGAATCCATGAAACACTTTTTCATGAGCTTCCTCAGTATTCTCGTCGTTTTGTTCCTGTATACGGGTTATAAGGTGAGGCCTTTCTTTCCGGAGCGGGGGTGGCTGGCGTGGTTGGTGACGGGGCTCTTGTTCTTCGTCATGCTCGGCTGGCACGGGGCGGGGCATTCCAGCCACTTCTCCCCCGATTCGAATGTCCTGGCCGCCATCGCTTGGGTGGGCTCTTTCAGCATGGGCGTGTGGGCCACCTTCATAATTTTCTCCATTCCCTTTGATATCGGGAATCTCCTTTTTTATGTTGCCCGGAAGCTTCTCATGGTTGGGCCCGAGGATTCCCTTCGAAAAATGATTTTCAGCCGTTGGATTCCCCTCAGCCTCACGGGTCTTTCCCTGGCGATAGCCCTTTTGGGTTTGTGGCAAGCCCTGGCCGGGCCCCGGGTGAAAGAGGTCGTGGTGGCCTATCCGGATCTTCCCTCGGGGCTTGAGAAACTTCGGATTGTCCAGATCAGTGATTTGCATGTGAGCCCGACACACCAGCGTCCCTTCATTGAAAAAGTGGTTCGGGAGGTGATGTCGCTTAAGCCCGATCTCATCGTTTTCACGGGGGATTTGGCCGATGGGCCGTTGGCGTCCGTCGCCCCCTCATTGGAGCCGCTTTCGAACCTAAAGGCGCCCCTCGGGGTCTACGCCGTGACCGGCAATCACGAGCATTTCGGGAGAGGGGATCCGTGGATTCAAGAATTGAAGGCGTTGGGTTTTACGCCCCTCATCAATGAGAACCGGATCGTCAACTTTGAAGGGGTGCCGATTTTGATCGCAGGTATAACAGATTCTTCCGGTCATACCCACTACGTGGAGCCGGCCTACATATCCGATCTGGGCCGGGCGGCGGCAACGGCTGTCCCGGTAAAATTCAGAATTCTTCTCGCCCACGACCCGGGAAACGGCGTTGAAGCCGAAAAGGCGGGCTTCCAGCTTCAGCTCTCCGCCCACACGCACGGGGGCCAATTCTTTCCCTTCAATCTTCTCGTCCGGTTGTTCAAGCCCATATACAAAGGCTTGAATCGTCGCGGTTCCCTCTGGATTTACGTCAACCCCGGGACCGGCTTTTGGGGCCCCCCCAACCGGTTCGGCATTCCTGCGGAGATCACCCTCCTGAAGTTGAAGGGGTGAAGGGGTCTTAGCCCGCTGTGGCGGGTTAAACCCCTTTACCTTCCCTTTTTTCCTCGAGCCTCAATGGCGCGAAATGCGACCTCAAACATTTTTCCGTCGACAATCGTTATCTTTGCTATCATAAGCTCCTCATCCCCTCCTAAAATCTTTAGGAGGTGTTTCATGTCAAAGGTTGTTGCCACTCTTCTTCACATACAGAATAAAATCTATCTCATTCGAAGTTTTCGCGTTATGCTAGCGAGCGACCTGGCGCGTCTTTATGGCGTGTCGGCCAAACGCTTGAATGAGCAGGTCCGCCGAAATCTTCGGCGCTTTCCCCCTGATTTCATGGTGCGCTTAAGCTGGGAGGAAGCGCATTCTCTAAGGTCGCAAAATGCGACCTTAGAAAAGTCAGGCCGGGGACGTTACCCGAAATATAGGCCGACCGCCTTTACCGAGCAAGGCGTGGCCATGCTGTCAAGCGTTTTGAACAGCCAGCGTGCGATTGATGTCAATATCACCATCATGCGCGCCTTCGTCCGGTTGCGCGAGATGATCAATAAGCACAAAGACCTCGCCCATAAACTGGATGAACTGGAACGGAAGGTCAACATGCACGACGGCCACATCCGATTGATTTTCCAATCCATGCGTGCCCTCTTGAATCCGCCGCTTCAAAAGAAAATATCCATTGGATTCAAAGCGTGTGCCAAATGATGACAAACCAGGCCTATCCGCCTCTATTGACCGGCCACCGGCAGCGGTTGAAGGAACGCTTTAGCAAAGCCCGCCTCGAAGGAATGCACGATTACGAGGCGCTGGAGCTTCTTCTGATCTACGCCATTCCACGGAAAGATGTGAAGCCCATCGCCAAGACGCTCATCGATCGTTTCGGGAGTTTGAACGGCGTCTTGGACGCCGCCCCCGAGGAACTCCGGCAGATAGCCGAGGTGGGCGCCCATTCGGCGACGCTCATCAAGCTCGTGAAAGAAATCGGCGGGATGTACCTGGCAGGGCGGATGGCGGGGAAGGATCTTCTCACGTCGCCGGAGCGGGTCGTGAATTTCGCCACCATGAAGTTGGCGGGGCTCCCTCACGAAGCTTTTATGGCGATCTTCCTCAACACGCAAAATGAGGTCCTTGCCAGCGAAGTCATCAACGAAGGAACCGTGGACCAGGTGGCCGTGTATCCCCGGCGGATCGTGGAGAAGGCCCTGGCACATCACGCCTCGGGCCTCATCATCGTCCACAATCATCCCAGCGGCTACACCGATCCATCCGATGAGGACAAGCGCCTGACGCGTTCCCTGAAAGAGGCGGCGCAACTTCTGGATGTTCGGTTGCTTGATCACATCATTGTGGGGGCGAATGGATACTTCAGCTTTCTGGAGCGGGGCGTTATTTAAATTGAGAAGTAGTAGAATAAGTCAACGTCATGGGTTTTACACGTTTTCATCTTCCCCCTGAAATTTTCCAGGCCATCACCACCTTGGGTTTTGCCGAGCCCACGCCGGTTCAGGCCCACGTGATCCCCGAGGCCCTTAAAGGCCGGGACATCCGGGCGTGCGCCCAGACGGGCACCGGCAAGACGCTCGCCTTTGTCGTTCCCATCATCGATAAGATTATCAAGCATCCGCACGCCCATGCCCACCGGCCGAACGTGTTGGTGGTCGCCCCGACGCGCGAGCTGGCGGCCCAGGTGAATTCCGTTTTTCACGACCTCGCCAAACACACCAAAATCAAGACCGCGCTTATTTTGGGCGGAACCAGCTATCACAAACAGCTTCGACAGATTCGCTCCGGAGCGGAGGTGGTGGTGGGCACCCCGGGGCGTCTCCTGGATCATCTGGGGCAGGGGACCCTGTTTTTGCGGCACATCCACACCTTTGTTCTTGACGAGGCCGACCGCATGCTGGACATGGGCTTTCTGCCGGACATCCGGCGGATCATGTCCAGCTTGCCCGAAAAACGGCAGACCATGCTTTTTTCCGCCACCTTCCCTCCGGAAATCCAGCAGATCGTCCGTCAATTTTTAAAAGATCCCCTCTTGGTCGACCTGGCTCCCTCGACCCCTCCCGAAAGCGTCACGCAAATGGTCTATCCGGTGTCGCGGCTTCAAAAGGAAGCCTTGCTTCAAGCTCTCCTGGAGGTGGGAAACATCTCCTCGGCGCTTATCTTTTGCCGGACCAAGCATGGGGCCGATCATCTGGTGAGGACGCTCCATCGGTTGGGGAAATCCGTTTCCGTGATTCACTCGGACCGAAGCCAGGAACAGCGGGAGGACGCCCTGCGGGGATTTAAGGAGAGGAAATTCCAGATTTTGGTCGCCACCGACATCGCGGCGAGAGGGATCGACGTCAAGGACATCAGCCACGTCATCAATTTTGACGTGCCTCATCATCCGGAAGACTACGTCCACCGGATCGGGCGGACGGGGCGGGTGGAAGCGGTGGGGGATGCCTTTACGCTGGTGACGCCGGATGAGGAGCAATACTTAAAGCGGATTGAAAATTTCATCAAAAAACCGATCCCCCGCGGGGTCATCCCGGATTTTCCCTATATCGTTCCCCCCAAGCTCGTCACGCCGTCCAAATCCGTGCTGGAGAAATTCGGCCGCTTCCGCCGGCGGTTCTCCACCTCGCGGCGCGGCCGCTTCCGTTAATCCAGCGGCTTCAATTTCATTTTAAGGGCGGTGTCGAGTTTCTTCGTGAGCCGTACTTTTTCCCTCTTGTCGCAGATGTTGAAGAAGGCGCAATCCAGCTGGCAGATGTCCTTCACGCGGGCTTTGATGCGTATATCGCAATCCAGGAAATCCTTTGTCATGCGGGTGATTTTGGCCTGCATGTAATCGGGAAGGTCCAGGAATTCGATGCCGATCAGAGTGAGGTCTTTTTGGGGAACCGCGCGGCGGATGCGGACCTTGCACCCCAAAACGGAATGATCAGGGAAGGTGAGCTCCATCTGGAGATTCGTGTCGGTGGGAATCCTCTCGCCCATCAAAACGGCCATTCCCCCGGCGGAGAGGTCCACCAGGTGGCCCTCGGTGGGCGTGCCGAAGTAAGGAGGGAGGGGCTTTAGATGAACGGGGACGCCGCGGAAAGCGGTGGATTTAAAACGGGGATGGCGCCGTGAATCGCTTAAAAAATCCAGTTTGTCGTGCATGCGTTAAGAGACCGGTGGGCCCACCAGTTTTTCCTTTTGGATCCGAGGCAGCCGCTTGATGGCGGCTTCACGGATGAGCGCCTGGGACCTCGAAAGCTTCGTTTCCTTATAAACAAGGTCGACCGGCGGATGTGTCCGCGTGTAGGCGGCCCCCACCCCTTTTTGGTGCTGCGTCAAGCGCGCCCAAACATCCTTCGCCACGCCGGTATAGAGCGTTCCATCCCCGCAGCGCAGGACATAAACATTCCAGTCCCGCTTCCCCTTTTTCTTCATGCCGCGGATCATTCGCAGGTATTTGGGCTCCATGAGGGAAATCTTTAATAAAACGGAGGCAGGGGTCAAGTCTGAAGAAGTCCTTCTCACTTCTTCAGGCTCGACCCCTTACCTGATGATAATCCTTCATTTGCCGCAAAGTAAATTTGCTGATTAAAGAAATCAAAGTAAAATGCACCATCTCTTGTTCTTGGAGGGGTCGCATAGTGGCCTAGTGCGGCGGTTTGCTAAACCGCTATACGGTGAAAGCCGTATCGAGGGTTCGAATCCCTCCCCCTCCGGGTTTGGGGTATGGGTATTCCGGGCACATCCTTTACAGTTTATTCCGGGCACATCCTTTACAGTTTATTCCGGGCACATCCTTTACAGTTTATTCCGGGCACATCGTTTACACTTTAAGGCATATCAGATGCAGAGGAGGAGATATGCCTTGGAGAGAGAGCCGTGTCAGGGGTTCAGGGAAAAAGGTCCCCATCAAAGAGGCGTTTGGAAAATTCTTCAAAGGGGAGTATGACAACGCCGGACTCGGAGAAGGAACGCGTGCCGCGGTAGATCCCATAGGCGGCCTGTATTTTCTTTTGTTCGATGAGATCCTTGAGACCCTTGCCAAATTCGCTTTTCCACTCCGTGGCGGCTTTTATCTCCGCTCCCCAGGCGTGCTTACCCCGGCTCCAAATCAGATCCACTTCCACCCCGGCGGGGGTTCGATAGTAAAAGATCTCCCCCCCCACATCCAGATAATGGATGGCGGCGCGGACCTCATTGAAAACGAAGGTTTCAAACAATGCCCCGCGCTCGGCTGTCTCGATCTTGTCGCGCAAGAGCCCGAGAATCGCCCGAACCACGCCGCAATCGAAAAAATAGAACTTTGGGTTTTGCTTTTCCCTGACTTTCAGGCGGGGTTGCCAGCCGGGGACCCAATAACCGATCAGGGTATCTTCCAAAACCGAAAAATAGCGCGCCACGCTCGGCCGGGGAACGCCGGCATCCCGGGCGATCCCCGCCACATTGACGACCTGGGCATTCATCAAAGCGGCCACCTTCAGGAACCGCGTGAATGACTCCAGACTGCGCGTCAGGGCCTCCTGTTGGATTTCTTCCTTGAGATAGGTGCCGACGTAGGCCTCAAGGGTCCCGATGGCCGAATCCGGTCGTGCACAAACCAGCGGCAAGGTCCCGAACCTCAAGGCCTGTTCCAACTCGAAGGTGGGTCCCAGCTCTCTCGACACCAGCGAAAAAAAAGCCTTTTGCAGGGCGCGCCCCGCCAGCATGTTGGCGTTGCTGGATTTAAGTTTCCGGGAGCTGGAACCCGTCAGGCAAAACTTTATTTCATCGCCCCTATCGTGCATGACGGCCTGAACCTCATCGAGAAGCGCCGGCACTTTCTGAACCTCGTCCAGAACCACCCACGTCCCTTTTTCAAGCCCTTCCACCTCGCGTCTCCATTTCTGCGGTTCTCCCAAATACCGAAGAAGGATCTCATTCTTGAGAAAATCAAAACGCTGAGCCTCGGCAAATCGAGCCTCCAACCAGGTGGATTTCCCTGTTCCCCGGGGACCGAAGAGAAAGAAGGAGTGTTTGGGGGGGGCGAGCATGCGTGTATACATAATGATCATTTTACAATGCATAATGATCGCTGTCTATACATCATAAAATTCTTCCCCTAAACCGCGAAATCATCATATTCGGTTTGGATCAAACGAAATGAACATGGGATGATTGTTATATACTCACTTCCCCATGAAACCGTGGCGGATTCTTATCGGCATCAGCATAACGGGGCTATTCGTCGCCATTTTCCCTTGGATTTTCGAAGGGAAAGGGACGGTCCTCGGCGTTTCTTATTCCCTCCGGTCTCTTGGAAATCCTCTCAGCATCCTTTTGATTCTTTTCGGTTTCGGCGTTTTGGTCTCTCCCGCTCTTCGCGCCCGGCTTGAGCGATGGAAAAAACTTCTCGATGGGCTGTCGCCGCGAGACGTCCACTTTCTTGTTGGCCTTTGCACATTTCTGTATGCCGTGGGCGTTATCAGCCACAAACTGCGCGCGCACATCTGCTTGGACACGCACGCCTACGATCTCGGCCTTTTCTCCAACATCTGTTGGAACACAATCCGGGGGAACTGGTTTTATAGCTCCTACCTGGAACGGAGCTTCATGGGGGTTCATGCCAATTGGATTTTGTGGCCCCTCTCCCTTTTTTACAAAGGGGGTGGGGATGCGCGGGTCTTGCTGGCGGCCCAGGCGGTCTTCATCGCGGCGGCGATCCCCTTTCTTTGGCTGGCGGTGAAGCGGATTACGGGCTCTTTTACCTTGGGAGGGCTCGCCACGCTTCTTTTTATTTGCGCCCCGGCCGTGGGGCACAACGCCGCCAATGATTTTCACCCGGACTCCTGGGAGTTACCCTGCCTGATGGCCGCTCTCTGGGCAGTGGAGACGGGAGGAAAGTGGGCGTGGCCTCTTGGTTTTACGTTGCTTGCTTTTTTGGCAAAGGAAGATGTCTCCTTTGTGGGAGCGGGATTTGGGCTGCTTCTCTTTTTGTTCTACCGGCGGCGCGCGCTGGGTTTATCTTTATTTGTCATCTCCATTATTCTGTTGGTGTTTCAGGTGAAATTTTTTATTCCTCACTACGTGGAAGGAAACGCCGATTCCCTCCTTTTTCACCGCTATCCCTTGCTGGGGAACAGTTTTGAAGACATGCTTAAGAATCTATTTTTAAAACCCTCTGTGTATGGGTGGGCCTTTTTTCACGATCCGGCAAAATTTTGGCGTCTTTTTTTGATGTTTCTGCCGGCGTTGGGGCTGACGTTTCTGGCACCCGTCTTTTTAATTCCCCCCCTTATCAGCGTCCTGCCGCATATCCTCTCCCAATCGGGGCCGCAGCTTTCCTTGGCGGACATCTACGCGCTTCCCCTTCAACCCTTTATTTTTATCGGAGCCGCTCACGGTCTAAATCGCATCCGGCAGCAGAATCGCTTCCCACAAATCAGACGGAATCTATTGGGGGTGGCGTTGATCGTCGCCGGATGGGGAATTTACCAGTCCCCCCGGTATTATCATTCTCTTGCGAAAAACCGGATGGAGAGTTTTGAAGAAGTGAAGAAGTTGATTCCCCTGGACGCATCCCTCGTCACCCAGCAGTGCCTATTCCCCCACTTTGACACCCGGCGATACATCCAGCTTTTTCCCTTCGGCCCGATTTTCATGCCTTATCAGAGTGATTATTACCTTAATCCGGAATACCTTCTTTGCGACCGTCAGGGGAACTCGACCCCCTATGACGAGGTCGTCCTGCAATCATCGATCGGACAGGTTGAAGCCAATCCGAAGTACGAGAAATTGTTCGACAAGGATGGGTTTCTTCTTTTTCGGCGGAGGTCGCAGGAACCGCTCCGATGGTTTAAAGGAGACTCTTAGGCGCTGATGCCGGCGGCTTTCTCAGCCCAGACTCTGAGCATGACGGCTCCTAGGCCGAGAGTGGTGGCTTGCAGATGGTCATCCAACAGATGGAAGAGGGCCTGCCGGAGGGGATCGTTTGCGGCAAAGGCTTCATCGGCGAAGCGGATCCGGTTATGGGCATAAATTTCTATTCGCGTTGAACCTTTCAGATCGCTTAAGAGAAGTTTCTTCACTCCCGCCAGAGAAACCTGGACAATGGAAGTTTTGTTTTGGTCGGCCAACGTCGACGCACTGTAAACGATGTTTTGATCCGGCACGATGCGGTACCCGCGCGTTTCAAGGATCTTTTTGTCTTCTTCGGACAGGCCATCCGGAGCGGCCAAGATAATCCTTTCCTCATTCGCACGCGGGCCTGACTTTTTCAACTCCTCCAGTAGCGCCCCTTTCCCCCGTGCTTCAAAGGGATCGACGAGGAAGATGGAAAGGGTCCGGTCCACTATATCACCGTTGAGTAATTCATCGACGGGTTGGGGTTTAGCGCCGGTTACCTGCGCAATCCCTTCCCAAATCCCTTCCTCAAGGGTTTTGACCGGGAAATGACCCTGGCGGAGGGGCGCCAGGGATTTCGTCAGCGATGTCCGCACCCGGCCACGGGCCGGCGAAGCGACGATTCGATTGAGAGCGATGAACCGATGATCCAAATCCCTTAAATTCAAATCGATGTCGGTGGAATTGAGGGCGTTCACGACGGCCTCGCTAACACTCTTTCTCACCGGGTCTAAATTGTCTGCGGGCCCGACATTTGCAAAATTGTCCGGACGATCCGTGTTAAAAGAAAAGCCGGGGACAAGCGGCGTTCGGATTGTGTCCGCAATGGCCGGTCTTGTTCCTTCGGGGTTCGTTGGCAGGTCGGAAGGGCCAGCCGAGGCTTTCCCTACCAGAGCGATGACGGGAAGAAGAATGACCGCCCCGCTCTTCCACACCGCCATCCACCAATCGGGAGCCTTCTTTCGTTGATCGATGGCTTCTGCTACCCGAACGGCATTGGATTGTAACCGAGGATTTTCAGATGCCATCGCCGCCATGAGCGCAGGGATGGCCGCCTTTCCAAAATGAGAGAGGGCGTTCATGGCTTCCACCCGGACCGACGGCGCGTCGTCGGCCAATCGATCGGTGATGAGGGGCAAAGCCATCTTGAGGCGGAGCTTTCCCAACGCCCCCACAGCGTGGGCGCGAACGTAATTGTCCTCGTCTCCGAGGGCTTTCTCTAAGGCTGGGAGGGCCCTCCGGTGGGGCTTCAGATAGAGGGTTCCCGCCGCAAACCTCCGCACTTTGTAGTCAGAGGATGAAAGTTGCTGGATCGCCTCTTCCGCCCGTTTCTTTTTATGTCGAGCGTGAAGGTAAAGCAATATCCCTACGAAGATCACCCCAATGATGAGGGTCCCAATGATCCCGGACAGGGAGCTTTGGCTTGCGTGGATGGGTGTCGGCGCCGCTGCCAGTGTTAGGAACATTAATCCGTGCCGGGGATCCAACAGCTGGGGCTCGAGGCTTTTATCTTCAACCGATTCAAACGTGAGGTGGAGGTCGTCGTCAAAAGTCGTTCGGTAGCCGTATTGGATGGCGCTCTGTCCCAATTGAGACTTGACGTCGGTCATCTCCTGTGGATCCTTTTCCCCATAAAACACGTGGGTTTCGACTAATCTCTGCCATGAATAGAGAAGAATTGATGTTAGCCCCAGATTCCTTTGATCAATACTCGAGGAAACAATCCCAACGAGGCCTTGAAGCTGAGCATTTTCGGTCGCATAAGGACCTCCCATAACCGCCGTCGCCTCGCTCATTTTACTGAGGTCCACTATTCTTCGACGCATGGATATTGTGGTTTCCAGGAGCCGAAACTTTTGGTGGGTCGTGAGATGACGGAGGACGTCTTCCGTGCCTATGGCGCGCGCCAGGTTCAGGAGATGTCCCCAACGCCGGTGCGTCTCCCTTTCTGTCGCCATCCACCAGTTATGATCGTCGGCCGCTTCTCTTTCTTCTTTTTGATAGGCCGTTTGAAGAGCGCGGACAATCTTCTCCCCCGAAAGCAAATACATCCGAGACTTTGTTTTTAAACGTTCCAGCCTGAGAACAAAGTGCGAGACAGCCAAATCCCAATTTGGCCCTTTCAATTCTTCTATAAGCTGGTCGATTCGTTTGTTTTCCTTTCTAAAGGCGAACCAATGAATATAGCGGTTGTGGAGCTTTAATTTTGAAGCCCACGTTAACACGATGATGGCCATTAATATCACGCCGTACATAACGAGATAGCCGATCACCAACGCCCAGCCTTCGCTGATATTCGACTGAGCAAAAGGCTGTTGAGACACACGCCCCATCGGTTGTCCCGCTTGATCTGAAAAGAGCTGGGATGGAGAGAGAAACAGGATTAAGGCACCGAGGATGCCCGTTTTTATCGCTTTATTCGCGGCGTCAACCGGGCCGGGCTCCCCGGATTGATGTGGTGTCGCTGGCGGCCCTTCCTCTTTTAAATACAACCCATGCTTGGCCATAGTAGCGATGAGTGAATCCACCTCTGTTTTAGTGATTCGGAGGGAAAATTTCCCCTCCTGGTATCGCAACGCCCCCAATTCCGAACGTGAACGTTGAAAAAGTTGTGCGATGGCGGTGACGCCGTTTTTTGTTAGAACTTTTCTGATCTGGCCTCGTGTTTTCCTAGGTACGTTTGCAAGAAGAATTTCAATGGCATCCGGGACGGGCTTCAGTCGGAGACCGTGGTGAGTCAAGTAATAACCCATGCGGTTGGCTATTCCATTTTTCCAATGACTGGGATTTTGCTCATTTAGTTTGTGTGAAAGATCCCAGAAGGTTATGTCTGCCAGCTGGGGGAGGCGTTTAACTTGGAGCTCTTCGAGGACTCTGAAAGCCATTCTCCGCCATGACTCCACGCGTGACAATTCCCGAACGAAAAGATCGATGGGGATTTCCTCCACATTGCCTGCCGGCTTGGGCCACAAACCATGTGATATCATAATCTCATTGAGGTGGTATCCGGCGATGGCCCGTATTTCTCCGTCGGTCTTTCGCAACAGATCCGTGATGGTGTGAATATGTTGCTGACGCAGATTTTCTCCAGCCTGTTGACGTCGGTTTTCCGGTAAGAGATTGATGAGGAGAGAGATGGGATCCGGAGCGACAACCGCTTCAACAGCGTCGCCCGACTTCTCGGCGTGCGCACTCGATGGCACCGCCGGGCTTTCGGCATCGGTTTCGGCATTGCCCTTATCCTCTTCTTTGCGAGCATTCCTTCTTTTGAAAGTATGGATGACTTCGACATCGATTCTCATGGGATTCACAACGAAATCGTTAAAATAACCGGGGTCTCTCCTTTCAACAAATTCGATTTCCCGCGCCCGTCCGTAAAGTTTCGCGATGTAATGCACGGTCTCACGGTCGCGGCCGTCCAGGGTCAGCCCATAGGAGCCATGCTCTTTCTTCCGGAACGCCACCACGGCATCCATCTTTTTGGGACCAAGTCCCAACCTGTCGACGATGTAACGGACCCAATCCAGGGGATAATCTCCCTCTTCATTGGCAAACCGGACAACCCATCGCCCCTGGAGGACATCAAAAAGCCGGCCAAAATCACGGGCGTCTTTGGTATCCATGATCTGAGCGTCAACGTTCGACCAGGAGAGACCCTGGCGTTTCAGAATCTCTTCGGCCGTCTCGAACCCGACATCTTTTGAAAATTGTTCCACCCGTTCCGCATTGGCGGCGGCGATATCCCCAACGCTCCAGGGTTTCAATAGAGGCAGCTGAAAACCAAGACCTCCGAAGGCATCGAGGAGTTCACTGGCTGCGACCATGGACAGGGGCGCCTCTTTCCCATGCAAATCGATATGCTTGAACCGTTCCTCCGAGTTCTCTCGAACGGCCTCGTATCGGAGGCGACGGCTGAAACCGATGGAGAGCGCCCTTATGAGCTTGTGTTCAATTATCAGTTTTTCTTTGGACCCGTGCACGGTCACGAGAATCCGAAGGCATCGTTGCAACCGCTTTATTGCCAAGGGTACGGACTCGGGGGAATTTAAGAGGACTCCTTTATCCATTGCCCGCTTGATGGCCTTTTCTTTCAATTGCTCCAAATGCCCAATGACCTGGTCAACGGAATGATGAGTGATTCTCAGGTCGGATACGGCGCCGATAAGTCTTTCCCGAACGTCATAGACATCGCCTTCCGCCTCCGACAATTCCAAAAATTCGCGAAGATCGCTTTCCGCATGCCGCAACTGTTCAGTCATATCCGTGAAAATATTCCAGCTGATGGACGTTTGGGAAAGCCATGTCGGCCCCCCCCTTGGAATCGACGCCGCCGGGCCGCCGCGAGCCAAACTCATTCTGTTCCACACCTCATGCATGAATCGGCTCACCACAAATATGAATAGCCACAGCGTCACCGTTAAAAACAAGGATGGCCAGAAAGACGGCGATGTTAACGACACGAATGCATAATCCATCATCAGGCTTGGCGCTAGATTGAAAATAATCGACGCGCGGTTGATGGCCGCGAGGTCGCTTTCCCGCACCTCGTTTTCCTCCCTCGGTCGGAGGGCCATCAGCAGCTTCCGTCCGAGACCGTCATGCGTCACAATCCCCGCTTGTTTCAATTCCCTTTCTTCTCTGTCGGTTGGATAACGAGCCACAAGATATTTATGTTTCCGGACGAAGACGGTGTGAATGATAGTGGATGCTATGCCGGAAGAAACAAAAAGAAAAAGTTTGAAGAGGGAATCGTCCAGGCCGAATCCCGGGATGGGAAAGGTGGAAACTGATAGGAGAGCAACAATGGGCCATACTGCGTTTCCAACCGCCACCCAAAAGGCCTCTTTCCATGGGCCTCTCTCAAAGACTTCGTCATCATCGATGACGTCATAAAGTTGTTTGCCTTTGACAATAAGTCCCGCCGGACCACCGGAATTGATGGCCGCATTCGGGTTAACCCGTTGGATCACAATGCGTGACAGGGCTCCGTTGAGGGACCAAGCCCCGTGGGATTTCAAATAAGTTATTTTTTTAAGCCGGCCATAGAGGTCGCCGACGAATTCGGCCGAAGTGAAGGACGACCCTGGAAAACTCACATTGACGACATGTTCTCCGTCGCGTTGACACAACTCGATCGTCAGATCAACATTTTCATGAGGATCGGCTGTTTCCGATAAGGCCAGTCTCACCCAATCAAGGGGCCAGAAGTCGGTTTTTCCTTGAAGCGCCACATGCCAGCGGCCCTGCAATTGGCTCAGAAGTGATCGGAAGGCGGCGGCGGACACCCCTTTATACGCGTCGCCTTCCCGATAGACGTGGGCATCGGGCCCAAAAAGCGCCAATCCTTCTCTTTCCGTCTTCTCCCGGGCTTGGAGATTGAGGTAACCTGCGGGGATATTTGTATTGAGCCATTGAATGACCGTCTCGACCGTCCGCGGCTTAACATCTTTGAGCGTATCATCAGGATAAAAGGACCGTATGTCTTCGCCGAGTTCCCTTAACGCAAGGTGAGAAACTTCAGCCGGGTCGCGGGACAGTAGGTCCAGTTCTGTTATGGCAGCCTCTCTAAATCGCTCAAAGGTGAGCTTAAGGCTCGTCAAAATCGTGTACGCCCGGAGGAGGCGGTGTTGAGAGAGGAGGGATTCAGGTCTCTCGTGCAGAGGCAGCAGTTGTCGGATGGCCCATTGAAGGTCATACATGAACTCCGGGATTTGCCACCGGGATCGCCTGAAGGTTTGCCCATATCGCTCAGCCTTTTGACGGGCACCATCCGCCTCGTGCGTGAGAACTTGTGTTTTTAAATCCTCCAGGTGCCTGATAAGCTCATCGACCGATCCCTTTCCACGGCTTATTTTCTCAAGAATCTCCAGAACAATTGGCTTTCTCGATAGATCATGTTCCCTTTTTAGGGCTGACGTGAAAAACGTCTCCAGCCTTTTCCGGATCGTGCCCAGATGTTCGTCCCGGTTTGTGAAAATACTCATATGGAGGTTGACTGGATTTTCAGTCTCGTTCATGGCGAGAGGCGCCCAGAAGATGAGGAAATTCCACGCGGCATGGGCAAGAACGTTGGAGGGCCACAGAAGGAGGGAGAGCCGTTGAAAGTATTCCTCCCCTTGGCTGAGAGGCCGGAGTTGATGAAATCGTATTCCCTGGCCTATCCCCGCGACGAAAGCGATTATAAAGAGGGGGTAGATGACGTAATCCAGCGTTTCAAGGGGAACGATATAGTCAATTAGGAAGGGTGTTAGAATCATGACCGCCCAAACCCAGGCGATTCCGATGGCGATCCATATCCTGCGGCCCAAGGTGTTCGTCTTTACCCATCGGACGACCGATTCTTCGAATCCCATGGGACCATAATCCTCCAGGTCGAAGTAGGTGTCTGGGTGTTCCATGTGCGCTCGGAAGAATTTAAGGGGGTTGAATGTGAAAGGAAACTCAAACCGAGGAATGAAAGCCACCGTGGTCCACCACCGGTCAGGGTCCCATCCCGCCACCCTGGCCGCATAACGCCCGATCGGGGTCACCAGAATTCGCCCCGACGGTTTTTGTCTTTGACCTTCTTCGAGTTTGAAACCGAGTTTGGAGGCCGCTTCTTGGGCCTTTTGATAAAATTTTCTGCGTTCCGCCGGAGTTAGATGATTGGAATTCCAATATTTTGATTTCAGTCCGGTCTTAATAGCGCTTTCAACTTTTTTGGCATAGGCATCACGCTCCTTTTGTTCTTCTGGTTTTGGGGCTTTTTCAATCAATGAACCGAGGAGTTGGTTAAAGAGCATATCCGCTCCGGCATTTTGATATAGGGACGCGAATTTTCCTGTTGATTGGGTCAGTTTCGCCAGGGCTTCATCGAGTGAAGGTGCCTTTCCGAAACCGCCGAGTTGAATCTTTTCCTCTTCAGCGATTCCAGCAAAGGGGTTATCCAATTGTTTGACAAACGTCTTTGCGAGAGTGATGACTTCGGGAGGACCTAAGGAAGTGTCACCTTTGAGGATGGATTCGCAGAAGCTCCACACCGCTAATTTCAATTCAGAAGGATAGTGACTTGTCGGGGAAAGAATGTCGAGTAACGCGTTGGAAAATTGTATTTTTACAGCGGGTTTTTCTTTTCTCTTCTTGTCGATTGTTTCAACCAACTTCTCAGCCCACCGGACCTTGTCTGTGACCCCCGCCTTCTCCATTTCAAATTTCTGTTGAGACGCTTTTATGCGTAGCAATTTCTCAAGAGCATCTTCGACTTCCTTAGCGACTGCAACGGCTGGCTTGGTTTCGACCCCGTTTGCAGGCTGGAATGAGATAACGGCCGGCTGCCCGGGCTTTGGTTTTTCAAACGGAGGGAATTCTGCAATAACGGATTTTTCTCCCCGCCAGGCGTCCAGGATGAGGATCTCTCCGCTTTCACCTTTTTGGAACTGAACCCTGTCCACTTCCACCTCCGCCTTATCGACGAGTTCCGGCGGACCTTTTGCCTCCCGCATGAAAAAGAGGCGAAAGTGGAACTTTCTAACAACTGGTTGCCCGGCCAGGAATGCTTTTTGACGTTCGGGATTATGATCCGTTTCCAATTGTTTTTTAATCTGACCTTTGGGATCTTCCAGGAGGCATCCTTTGTCGGTGATTTTGACCATGATTCCCGGCAGAGGGGGCGGCAGGCCGAAGTCTGGCTCTTGGATGACGGTCATGACGAATAGTGTGGCCATCAAAATCCATTGAATCCATTCCGGAAGGGCCGAAGAAAGGTTTATCGATCCAAGGGCCAATAAGGCCAGAGAGAAGGAGGGTCTTTGCCGTATGTGGTGGGTTTTTATGGCAGGGGCCTCCCCCGGGCGAAGGGATCCCGAAACATTTTCAATGTCGACTGAAACGGGCGGACGCTGGGGGTTGAGAAAGGTGACGGTGTACTTTGTGTTGTCGGATTGAGTGGTAACCTTTAATCCCCTACGGGGATTCAGGTCTTCAGCTACTTGTTTGGGGGATTTTTTCTCAACGCCGGGTTGAAGCCGGGCCTTGGCGTGGGTTGCGATGACGAGGGCCGTAGAAAGAAGGGGATTCGGGACGGGCTTGGGCGCCAGGAACAGTTTTTCCCCCTCAAATAATTTGTCCAACGGCGTCTTTTCTTGGGTGAAGACGCTGAGATAAGCTGATCCATTATCTGCGTCGACCCTCGTTATTTTGGGAGCGATGGTCAGTATCGTCGCGCCGGATTGCCTCAGTAGATGTGTGAGTCCAGGGGTGTGGAATCCCCCCGTCACCAGAAGGACCGTTTTGGCTTTCCGCTGATCCATCTCCCTTAGGAGATTTTTGGCCATGGCTTCGTTCCGATCCTCAGCCAACCTGTAGAAAGAAAGGAAAGATTGCGGGATGGCGCCTCTATTATCGTCATCCCGACGAACGTCGGGATCCAGTTCTTTATTCTGGATTCCGGTCCGCCAAGGGACGGATCCGCCGTGGCGGACTTGCGCCGGAATGACGGTCTTTAGGTCGGCCCATTCCTGAGGAGCCAGGGCGAAGTCCAGGAGCTTCCCAATCAGATAAAGATATCTCGAATCCCGAACGCATTGCCGTTCCGCATCCGTCTTGATTAATTTACCGTAGGCAAATTCTTCCAGTGACTGCGCTTGATTTAATAAGCGATCGGCATCAATGGATTCGGATAGAAGAACGTAGCGGATGTAATCGTTGAAGGCCGGCGCGCGGAGCAATGAAATTTTGTTGCGATCGCACAGGTCGCAAATAAATGAATAATAGTCAGAGTATTTCAGCATACCGGCCCGGAAAGAAGCACTCCATTGCAGTAACGCCGACATGTCTTCTTTGTCTAGATGAGAGACCATGCGATTGATGACGGATGCCCGCTGGATTTGAACCTTGTCCCAGTTTAGAGAGTGTTCTATTCGGAGGGCTTCGAGAAATTTATCGATATCTGTTGTGGATTTGTGGGATTGGTGCGTCAGGATTTTCAGGTAATCACCCAACTTGATTCCCCCCTCCCGAAACGCTTGCACCGAATTATCGAAGGCCCTCAGTTCCGAATTAAAAAGAGCCGTTTTCCGTTTGGAGGCGTCAACCTTCAGCGATTTAAGGCGTGATTTCTCTTTTCGTACCAGTTGAGAAGAAGCGCGATAGGCTTCGACATTGGCCCGATAGTTATATTCATCGTCAATGCCGACGGCTGCGGGGCTATTTTTATTGGTCAGGAGAGAGTGAATGGGGCCCGATATTTCATGGATTTTCAAAAAATAATCGGCGACTTTATGGATGGAATCCGTGTGGTAAAAATTCCGGTAGGGATCGAGACGAAGTTGTTGAAAAGCTCCTTCCAAGGCCATCAGATCGACGGCCTTATTGTCGAACATATTTTTAACGATGGTCTCGATGTTCGCTTGAGCTTCATCGTTCATGTGAACATCCTGGATATGGACGATGATGCGTCCCGTGGTTTTGTTTGGAGGAAATGTGACGTCTCTTAACATCCCAGACTGAGGTGGGATGAGACGATAGATATCGCGGATTGGTGAAGGCAGCAGGGATTCAGGAAATATCGATTTCAGAGATGGTTTTAGATCGGTGAAAGGGAGAGAAATTAAATCGCCCGGCGGTGGGGATAACCGGGCGATTTTTAAGTCCGTATCTGTTTTGTTGAGTGACTTTCGACGTTCTGCCCAGAAGTTGATTTCCGGAGCGTTGGCCCATAGGACATTCGTCGAGATAAAAATTAATGTAATAAAAAGCGATAAAGCTTTAACTGTTGTTTTCATCGTTGGTAATCAAGCTGTGTGAGTTAATTGTTAGCGTTGGGATTATTCTAAGTATGAGAGATTAAGTTTCCATTAAGAAATTGTAACCATGTTGTAAATTAACACCGGAAAAACTAGGCTTTATTGGGCATTTATGAAGGAAGAGGGGTTTTGGAGGCGGGTATGGCTAATATTTATATGTCCCGTGCAGGCTACGAAAAGTTGATTAAAGAACTGGAATCATTGCGACAAAGAAAAATTGAACTCTCAAAAGAGATTGGCGAGGCCCGGGAGCAAGGGGATTTGCGGGAGAACGCCGGCTACCACTATGCACGGGAACGGCAGTCCGAGACCCTCCGTCGTATGGCCGAAATTCAGGAACGGCTGATCGGCGCGAAGATCATTGAAGAGTTGAACTTGCCAAAGGGTGAGGTCATCATCGGGATGAAAGTGACCATTCAAGAGATGGGGACAAGTGATGATTACGAATATACCTTGGTGGGCGCTGAAGAAGCGGATCCCGCCGTTGGAAAAATTTCTGTCCATGCGCCCATCGCCCAAGGGTTATTGGGCCATAAGGTTAATGACGAAGTGGACATCCAGCTTCCCGCCGGCAAATCGTCGTTTAAAATCCTAAAGATCGAACCGAATTATTAAAAGAATTATGTCATTCGTGGTTTTACGAGTCGTATTTTTAACCTTCTCGTTATGCCTTTCCATCGTTTCAATCGGTTGTACCCAGCAGAGCGGGGAATCGAATAATGTCAAGAAAAGCACGGCCCCTCTTTGGGGAGATTATCCGAATGAGCGCCCTTCCTGCATAAAGGGAATCCATCTAACGTCCTGGGTGACGGGGAACAGCAAACGACGTGCTGAATTTGAGACGCTTTTGGCAGAGACGGAGCTCAATACGGTCGTCATCGACATCAAAGAGATCGAAGGGACGGTGTTTATCCCCGGCATCAAGCTCGATAATAAAATTGATGTGTACGAAGGAGCCATCAGGGACATTAAATCGTACTTGAGCTATTTGAAAGAGCGGGGCATATTCACACTGGCCCGAATTGTCGTTTTTAATGACCAGATGTTGACGAAAAATAAACCCGAATGGGCTGTGCACACGGCCACCCCAATGCCGAAGGCTGTACAGATGGGATTTGATCCGGACGTCTGGGTGGATAAAACAGGAAAGGCGTGGGCCGATCCCTATAATCCGTGGGTATGGAAATACAATATCGACATTGCGGTTCAAGCCGCTCATTTGGGATTCCAGGGAATTCAATTTGACTATATACGATTTCCGTCGGATGGAGACGTTAAAAATTGTGTTTATTCAAAGCCCCATTCGATGGCTTCTTCCGTGAATGCGCTGACAATGTTTTTAACAAGGGCGGGAGAGCGCCTGAAACCGTTAAATGTCGAAATATCCATCGATGTATTCGGCTTAGCAGGATCTTTTGAAGATGATCTGGGAATCGGGCAGCGTTTGGTCAATTTAACCGAAAAGGTGGATGTCGTTTCCCCCATGATGTATCCCTCTCACTATAGGCCGTGGGAATATGGAATTAGAGATCCCAATTCGTCGCCGTATCAAACCGTTCGCCGCAGTATTTCGGATACTCGGAAGGCTATTAAAGGAGTGAGCGTTTTGTTAAGACCCTATTTTCAGGACTTTAGTTTGGGAGTAAAGTATTCGCCGCGGCACGTTCGGGATCAAATTGAGGCCGCTGCTGAACAAGGAGTCAATGAATGGCTCCTGTGGAACCCAGGGTGCCGATACACAAAAGAAGCGTTGATGCCTTTTGCAGAAAAACTTGGTAAATCAAATATCGTCAATCAGAAACCGGATAAATAGAATACCTTTGACTATCAATTACTTTAGTGCCACTCTGTTGAATTAGGTTGCTGATTTTCTGCGGAAAATATCTGTTTTGATGTCGTAAACACGATCTAAAAAGAGTTTCCCATCCAGATGATCCATCTCATGTTGAAGAGCGAGAGCTTCAAAGTCAAAAGCGTGTATGTAAATCTCGAATCCATGTAAGTCCTGTGCCCGCACCTTTACTTCCCGATATCGCCTTACATTTGCCAATAACTCAGGGACAGAAAGACAACCCTCACGTGGCCTTTGCGTCCCTTTACCCAAAAGAAGAACGGGGTTAACGATGAAGTACGGGGATTTAGAACGTATGTCTTCCCCCCCTTTTTTAGCCTTTCTAAGGTCTATGAGGCTGATTCTTTCAAAAACGCCGATTTGAGGAGCTGCCAAGCCCACTCCAAGGCTACTGGCAAGGGTGTCTAGCAAGTCATTGGCCAGGTGTTTGAGACGTTCATCGAACTTGTATATGGTTTTGGAAGGATGGGTAAGCCGAAGATCGGGGAATAAAAGTAAAGGTCGGACGGACATCTAAATTACTTTGGAATTAAGTGGTCGGATGTGTATCTTGGTCCGAAGTGACGATGAGATTTTATTTAAGTCCTTCTCAAGCCTGGTAACCTTTTGTCCAGTAGGAAGTTCACCTTCAATCAACATGATATATCCGGGAGTCTTCGTGGCGGCCGTTCGGTGAGTGTTGAGGTCTGTAATATTGAACTTATGCCGAGACAAGCATTGGGTCACTTTATACACAATCCCCGGCCGGTCCATGCCGTAGACGTTAATCATATAGCAGTTCCTACCCGCACGTTTAAAATGGGCTAAACGTTGGCTGATGCTTTTTATGCCGACCGTCAGTCTGAACTCGCTTTTTAACTCCCTGGATGCCTTTTCCCACTTGTCAAAAAGGCCGCTTTTGGAATACGTAAAGATCAAGAATACACCGAATTCAGAGCCAAGCCTCATCATTGATGAATCTTCAATGTTACACCCGATATGAAAGAGCTTTTCGGCTATAGCGGAGACTATACCAGCGCGATCTTCTCCGAAAGCCCATAGCATGTAGTAAATTTTCATGGCATTTTAATGATAAAAATACTTTGAACAAAACACAAAAATTTTATTTATTATCTTAAGTGAATTTAGGTTAGTTCATACTTTTGTAGAAGGATAAAACATGGAGAAATTACTTAAAAATCGAACCTTTAACGTGGCCGTTGTAGGGGCTACGGGTGCGGTAGGACGCGAGATGATTCGAATGCTTGAGGTCCGGAAATTTCCGGTCAAAAGTCTTCGGCTCATGGCAAGTAGTAGGTCATTGGGTCAGAAATTGAAGTTCAATGGCGTGGATATTGGCATTGAAGAACTTGAACCTAAGGCTATTTCTAACCTAGACGTCGCAATCTTTTCTGCTGGTGGAGCTGTATCCAAGGAATACGCACCACAGTTCGCCAGCAAGGGCATTTTTGTGGTAGACAATTCGAGCGCATGGAGGATGGATCAGGGTGTCCCGCTTGTTGTCCCTGAAGTCAATCCCCATGTCCTCAGCAAAGATAAAAAGATCATAGCAAACCCCAATTGCTCTACCACTCAAATGGTAGTCGCTTTAAAACCTCTACATAACGTCGCCAAGATATGGTCAATACGAGTAGCAACTTACCAATCTGTTTCTGGAGCAGGCTGGAAGGGGATTCAGGATTTGGATTCACAGACACGCGCCTGGGCGAAAGGGGAAGAGATTCCCCCCTCCAAGAAGATTCCCAAGAGGATTGCCCTGAATGTCGTCCCACAGATTGACGTGTTTGACGATGGCGGCTACACAAAAGAAGAGCTTAAAATGGTTCATGAGACAAGGAAGATCATGGAAGCGCCGAACATGAAAATATCGTCAACCTGCGTGCGAGTTCCTGTAATGAGGTCCCATTCAGAAGCGGTGTGGATAGAAACTGAGAGACCGATGTCGGTCGAAGAGGCTAGAGAGCTGCTTAGAAAAGCACCAGGGGTTATATTGGAAGATGATCCCGTAAATGGGATATACCCTATGCCGATTAATGCCGAAGGCCGTGGAGAGACTTTTGTTGGAAGGATTAGAAAAGATCTGGCAAGTGCAAATGGGCTTCTTCTCTGGATAGTGTCCGACAACCTGCTTAAAGGAGCGGCCTTAAACGCTGTACAGATTGCGGAATTGCTGGTTCAGAAAGGGTATTTTTGAGAGCGTTCCACATGGAACAAGAGTTTTATGGAGATATTCGAGGTGTTATGTTCCATGTGGAACACGTGCTATTAAATCGTTTTAATTTACTTTTTATATTTCCAGTGTTTCTCTCTTTATCATCAAACGCTCTTCTAAAATGGCGAACTTTGTTAAATTTTCGCATTGTTTTTGATTATCTAATGTTGTATTTTAGGCACTCCTTATTTTGCGAGTCGAAGTTGAGATTATATCCCATGTTTAAGAAAGCGCCTTTAATTGCTTCGCTATTGGTTTTTCTTGGTTCATTCATTGCTTATGCGGAATTGGTTGGGAAAATCCTTGCAACGGTGAACGGGGACCCTATTTATTCCTCTGAGTTTGATAGAAACTGGGAAAGCATTCTGGATCAGAAGAAGAAGATCTCTCCGAATTCAGAAATAACGCCTGAATGGGAATCCGACCAAAAGAAAATTCTGCTTGACCAGATGATTGAAGAGAGGCTTCTCCTCCAAGAAGCCAAGCGTAAAGGCATGAAAGTTCCCAAACGCCAATTGGAAGAGGGATTGCTGCAAGTGAAGAACAGATTTAAGGTCATGAGCCCCGGAGCGAAGCCGACGAAAGCGGATTTTGAAAGACCTCTTACGCTCCAGGAAACCGTTGAATTTCAAAAGGAATTGAAGACGCAAGATATGACTGAAAAGGAGTTTGAGAGCCGCATAGAAGGTCAACTTCAGGTGATGCTATTGACGGAAGAGGAAGTCCAGAAGAAGATTCCGAGTCCCTTTAAAGGGGGGGACAAAATCGGCGAGGACGAGGAAGGAAAACCCCGCGATTTGACGCCTGACTATGAAGAAGATGCCAAAACTCTATATAAGGAAATCGAGAAAAAATACAACGATGAAAATTTCAAGCCGGACCCCGACAACGAAGTCGACCAGATGGCGGTCATGCTCAAGTCAAAACTCGACGAAACAGTTCATGCTCGCCATATTCTCGTCAGATCGAATAGAGACGACGATTTTAAAAAACGGTCTATGGCACTGAACAAAATTAAGTCAATAAAAAAGGAGTTGGATGACGGTGCCGATTTCGTTGAGATGGCTCAAAAATACAACGAAGAACCGGCTGCCAAGAATGGAGGAGACCTCGGTTTTTTCACAAAAAGTCAGATGGTCCCGGAATTTGAGAAGGCGGCCTTTGGTTTACCGGTGGGGGGGATTTCCGACGTTGTCGAGACGCAATTCGGCTACCACATTTTAAAAGTCGAAGAAAAAAGAGCCGCCCAAAGGCTTCGATTTGATGACATAAAAATGGATCTTGCAGGTTATCTTTATCAAAAGAAAGCACAAAAAAAGTACGAAGTTTACATCGATGAAATAAAGAAAAAGGCGACCATTAAAATACTTTATGAATTTGGTAAAAAAGGCGGTTGATCCCTCCCTTTAATGTCATTGACTTAAAGATGACTTTTGTAGTTATATTCGTGATCTTATGACGATAAAAACCTATCAAGCCAAAAAAAACCTCATCCAACGGGCGTGGCATCTGATGGATGCGAAAGATCAAGTCCTCGGTCGATTAGCGACGAGAGTGGCTTCTCTTCTTGTCGGCAAGGGGAAAAGAACATATACGCCGCATGTGGATTGCGGTGATTTTGTGGTCATTATCAATGCAGAAGGAATACGGATTACGGGAGATAACAAGCCCATTCAAAAAATTGATTTTAGGCACTCCGGATACCCGGGAGGATATACAATCACGCCATACGATAAATTTTTAAAAGAACATCCAGATCGGGCCGTATTTCTGTCAATTTCAGGAATGATTTCAAAAACAAGGCTTCGGAAAAGGCAATTGGCCAGGCTTCGCGTTTTCAAGAGCGACAAACATCCGCATGGCGCTCAATTTGCCGTTAAGAAAACGGAGAAGAAAGGAGATACGGCGGACGTGGCGGCGCCGACAAACGCATCATGAGCCCTGAATTAAATTACCCTTTGTGGACCACAGGACGTCGAAAGGAAAGCGTTGCTCGTGTTCGTATTGTGCCTGGAGATGGGAAGCTATTAGTCAATGATAAATCGATGGACGATTATTTTGGCGGGCACCGAAGAGCGAAAGTTGAAGCCATGGCGCCCCTTCAATTAACGAAAGTGGGGACAAATTATAATTTCTTCGTTTCTGTGATGGGAGGGGGTGTCAGCGGTCAATCCGGCGCCATTAAGTTGGGGCTCGCACGCGCCATCGCCGAAATTGATCCCGCTCAAAAATCCGCGTTAAGAAAAGGTGGCTTTCTCACAAGAGATCCGCGAATGGTCGAACGAAAGAAACCCGGACAACCCAAAGCCCGTCGTCGCTTCCAGCATTCCAAACGATAATTCGCTGAAAATAAACCCGCCGTATAGACTCTCTCGGGCCGCACAATTATTGGAAGATAATAAACCCGGGAAAGTTCTCTCACTGATTAAACCCTTGTTCACGACGAAGGTGAACTCGATTTTAAGAGCTGAAGTTTATGAAAAGTCGGGACAAGCCCACCAAATGCTTGGAAACTATTTATCGTCGGCAAAGTTCTACAAAAAGTCCCTTCTTTACTATAAACGTTCAAAGGATACATTCGGGTTGATTCAAAGTTTCTTGAATTTGGGAGATATCGACAGGCAGCTTGAGAAGATTGACGAAGCGCAACAGCGGTATGGATGCGTTCTGTCAACATGCAGAGAGTTTATGGAATCAAAACGTTCGCCATGGGTCCCCTTGGCCATTGATGCGAAATGTGGGATTGCCCTTTGCCGGAGAGGGAGGGGGGAATTTAGAGAAGCCGCCACCGAATTCGGGCGAATCACTCGAATATATAAGAATATCAATGATAATGATGGATTCGCCTATGCTCTCTGGGCTTACGGAACAACGCAGAGATTCATCGGTTATGTCCGGAAAGCAGAGATAAGTTTGAGAAAAAGTTTGCGCCTTTACGAAAAAGGCCCCGATAAACGGGGAAGCGCCTATGTGATGTGCGGCTTGGCCGGAACCCTTCGCATGAAGGGATGGGCTAAAGAATCCGGGCAGCTTTATCGAAAGGCACATGCAACATTCAAGCGTATCAATGACAGGTTTGGACTCGCTTATTCCTATTGCGGCATGGGCAATGCCGTACGAATGGAAGGAAATATGAATCTCGCCCTTAAGCTGTTAAATAAGTCGATCAAGCTTTACAAAAAAATGGGTCAAAAAGGCCCTTTGGGTTTTGTTTATTGGAGCCGAGCCCAGGCAAGAATTTACTTAAAGCAATTTATGGAAGCCCGTGAAGATCTAAAACGGGCCCGCCATTTGTTCCATGCGGCTCGGGATGTGCGAGGGATGGTCTATGGTGATCTTGGATGGGGGGAATACTACCGTTGCCTAGGTGATCCTCATCATCGGATTGACTATGCCAGAGCATTGAGGGAGGCCCGAAGTTTAGGGCTCAACCTTGAGATGCTTTTGGCAAAGAGAGCCCTTGGACATAAAGTTGGTTGGAGCAGATTTAAAAAACTGGGCGTTGATATAAATCGTTTTTCACGATACAAAACCATCCCTTGATCATAGAATCCTTTTTCCGTCGATAATTTAAAACAATTGAAAACCGCATTGACTTTGCCATTAAATTTTTAAAAAACCTCTTGCAAGAGTAAAAAACACCCTATAAATACAGTATGTAATTGTCTTTTCTGAAGGGATTGCCCTAGGGCAAGCTCTTGTGTTGAGGAGGATATGTGAAAAAGAATGAACTGATTGACAGAGTCACTCGGGAAGCGCGTTTAAAGAGATCCGAAGCCATCCGAGCCGTAAAAGCCCTGGTAGGCTCCATACGGGCCACCATCTCCGAAGGGGGAAAAATATCTCTTTCGGGTCTAGGGACCTTCAAGGTGAAATCTCGTAAGGCGCGTCCAGGGAGAAATCCAAAGACCGGGGAAACAATTCAAATCCCCATCGGACGGAAGATCTCCTTTAAACCCAGTTTGTCCCTTAAGAAACTGGTGAAAACACCGATCGTTCCGCCTCTTTCCCATTAACTGCTGTTTATTTTTTAACAAACGGGCATCGAGGTTTAACGAATCCTTGAATTTTGTCGTATTTGGTTACTTTATAATAACCACCGAAATATAAATTCCTTCCAATAGAAAATCATTGCCTGGTGATGTCATTTGACTTTCCCATAAAATCGAATTAAAGCGGGGTTTGTTTTTAATAGAATTCCCGCCTATGAGACAGCCGATTTCCAACCTGCAAAATCTGCCGCCCTACATATTTGGCCGGATTAAAACGCTGGCTCTTGAAGCCCGGGCAAAGAATCTGGACATTATTGATTTGTCCATGGGAAATCCGGACTTGCCAACCCCCCAGCCCGTCATCGACCGGCTGGTGGACACCGTTCAAAATCACCATGCCACCCACCGATACCCGCAGGCCAAGGGGATGCCCAAATTCCGCCAAGCTGTTTCTTCTTGGATGAAGAAGAGGTTTGACGTCGATCTCGATCCGGCGAAGGAGATCTGCGCCCTCGTCGGATCAAAGGAGGGAATCGCCAATCTTTGTTCGGCGTATTTGGAGCCGGGGGAGATCGCCCTGGTTCCTTCGCCTTGCTATCCCGTTCACATTTACGGAGTCATCCTGGCTCAGGGGAAACCCTATCTCATGCCCATCAATGAGAAAAATGGATATCTTCCAGAACTCGATAAAATTCCGGACGATATTGCTCGAAAAGCGAAGATTTTGTTTTTAAATTATCCCAACAACCCGACGACCGCCGTCATTGAAGACTCCGCGTACCTGAAAGAGGTTGTGGCATTCGCCAAGAAGTACGAGATTCTCGTCTGTTACGACAACGCGTATTGCGAGATCGCGTTTGACGACTTTCATCCGGGGAGTTTTTTCAGCATCCCTGGTGCCCGCGACGTGGGACTGGAGTTCCATTCCTTTTCTAAATCCTTCAACATGGCCGGGTGGCGTTTGGGATGGGCCTGCGGCGATGAAAAGATTTTGGGACCGCTGGAAAAGATCAAATCCTACCGGGATTACGGCGTTCCGACCTTCATTCAGCTTTCCGGCGTGAAGGCCCTGGAGCTTTGGCCGGATTTTGTGAAGCAGCTGTCAGCCGTTTATCAGAGACGGCGGGATTATCTCTACGACGGTTTGACCAGCCTCGGTTGGAAAATAAATAAACCGAAGGCGACCATGTACATTTGGGCTCAGATACCGGATTCCTTCCGTTCGATGGGATCCCTCACGTTTTGCGAGAAATTGATAAAGGAAACAGGGATCGCCCTGGCTCCCGGCGTCGGCTTTGGAGAGGGGGGGGAAGGCTTTGTCCGCTTTGCCCTGGTGACCCGGGACAGCCGTCTTTACGACCTTCTTCTGCGTTTGAAGAAGTTTCAAGGGGTGACGGGAGTCAATATAAAAAAGCCGAAGAAGGTATAAGGCCTAAGGAGACAGGATAAATATCATGAAACCTCATATAACTCTTGGACTTATTGGATTCGGGACCATCGGCTCAGGGACCTTGCAGCTTTTTAAAGAGCATAAGGCCGATGTGGAAACACGGGTTGGCGCATCGGTCCGGTTTAAATGGGTGTGCGCGAAAGAGTACAAGGTCCCTCACCTGATAGATGCCAGCATCCGGAAGACGAACCGTTGGCAGGATGTCGTGTTCGATCCGGAGGTGGATTGCATTATTGAACTTATTGGAGGCAACGAGCCGGCGCGGACGATTGTGATATCGGCTCTTCGGGCCGATAAGCACGTGGTGACGGCGAATAAGGCCATCCTCTCAAAGTATTGGGACGAGATTTTCGGCATCGCGCTGAAACGGCGGAGGCTTGTCTATTTCGAGGCGGCCGTGGGAGGCGGCGTCCCCGTCATTCAGGCCCTCAACGAAGGATTGGCCGGCAACAAAATCCACAAGATCGTCGGCATCTTAAACGGAACGACCAATTTCATTCTGACCCAGATGCAGGAGAAAGGAATGGGCTTTGATGAGGCTTTAAAAGAGGCTCAAGGCGCCGGCTTCGCGGAAGTGGATCCGTCGTTCGACATTGACGGCATCGACGCCGCCCAGAAGATTTCCATTCTCGCTTCTCTGGCCGCCGGCCAGTGGCTTCCACCGAATCGCGTCTATTGCGAAGGCATACGCCAGATTCAAAGTTATGACATGCGAGTGGTGCAGGATAAGTACCATAGTACCATCAAGCTCCTCGCCATTGCCGAAAAGTTGCCCCAGGGGTGGCTCTTGAGGGTCCACCCGGCTTTGGTTCCCTTGACCCATCCTTTTGCCCATGCGAGGAATGAATACAACGCCATTGCCCTGCATGGCAATGCCGTCAATGACGTCATGCTTTACGGCAAAGGAGCCGGGCGCCTTCCGACGGCGAGTGCCGTCCTTTCGGATCTAATATTCCTTTGCCGTCAGATCGCCAATGGGACAGCGGGTCAGCTTCCTTATGTCAGCCGCCGGGACCACCGGAAGCTCGACTTTGCCTCCATGGAAGACGCTCAAGGGCGGTACTATCTGCGCGTTAACACCATTGATAAACCCGGCGTCCTGTCAAAAATCACGGGAATCCTCGGGCGGCACAAGGTCTCCATCGCGTCCGTCCATCAGGACGAGTTTGAGGAAGACCCGCGCCGGAGAGTCGTCCCTGTGATCCTTTTAACCCATGACAGCTTGGAAAAGGATGTTCAGGCGTCGGTGAAAGAAATCAACCGCCTTCCGACCACCAAAGCCAAAACGGTCTTGTTGAGGATGGCATGAGCTCGACCTACAATGGCGTCATCGATCGCTACCGGGCGAATCTCCCGAAAATCGAAGACCGGTATATCGTCTCTTTGAACGAGGGAAACACACCCCTGGTCGAAGTGCCTCGATTGGCCAAGGCTCTGGGGGCTCCGCAGATTTCCCTTTATCTGAAACTCGAAGGGCTGAATCCGACCGGCTCCTTTAAGGACCGGGGGATGACCGTTGCCATCTCGCAGGCCCTTCAGGAAGGGTCCAAGGCCGTCATCTGCGGATCTACCGGAAACACCTCGGCCTCCGCCGCCGCCTACGCGGCCCGCGCCGGCATGAAATGCGTCGTGCTCATTCCGGAAGGAAACATTGCGCTGGGGAAGCTCTCCCAAGCCCTTATGCATGGAGCCCAGGTCCTTGCGGTTCAGGGGAATTTTGATGAGGCGTTGGAATTGGTGAAAAGGATTTCAGGGTCAAAGCACATCACCATGGTCAATTCGTTAAATCCCATGCGGATAGAAGGCCAGAAGACAGGATCCTTTGAAATCATCGATACCCTGGGAAAGGCGCCGGATTACCAGTTTATGCCGGTGGGTAATGCGGGAAACATCACGGCCTATTGGATGGGTTATAAAGAATATGTCGATAAGCGGAAGGCGGCATCAAAGCCAAAGATGATGGGGTTTCAGGCGGAAGGGGCGGCTCCCATTGTCAGAGGGGAACCCGTTAAAAACCCGAAGACCGTAGCGACGGCGATTAAGATCGGCAATCCGGCGTCCTGGAAAAAGGCGGAAGCGGCCCGGGATGAGTCCGGCGGTGTCATCGACATGGTGTCCGATGAGGAAATTCTCGAGGCCTACAAGATGATGGCGTCGATCGAAGGCATCTTTTGCGAACCTGCCAGTGCGGCTGGGGTGGCCGGTCTCAAGAAATATATCGCCCAGAAAAAATTCAAAATAGAGAAAGGGACATCCGTGGTTTGCATCATTACCGGCCACGGCCTAAAAGATCCGGATTGCGCCATGGCCATCATGCCCAAACCGAAATCGATTAAGCCTGATGTGAACGATATTCTCAGGGAGTTGAATCTTTGATTCCCACATTATCGTCGTCCCCGCGAAAGCGGGGACCCAGGTCTTAAACATGTCTTTAAAGGATGGATTGACGGCCTGGATCCCCGCTTTCGCGGGGATGACATTACTTTTTACTTCCGCTTGCCAGACAAAAACCAACGAGATTCGGATTGCCTTGGCGGTTCCTCTCACCGGCGACATCGCCTCCCTCGGCCAGGGAATTAAACGGGCCGTCCAGATGGCCGTTGATAAAGCCAATGCCAGCGGCCAGGTTCCCCAAAAGATCGCGTGTGAATTGTTTGACGACCGGTCCGACCCGAAAGAAGCGGTGAGCGTTGCCAACCGGATCGTCTCCGACCGGTCGATTGTGGCCGTCATCGGCCATTTCAATTCGGGTTGCTCCATCCCCGCTTCGCGCGTCTATGCGCAAGTCAATCTGCCGATGCTCTCTCCCGCCTCAACCAATCCTGAACTCACCCTTCAACAGCTTTCACCCCAATGGATTTGGCCCCGAAACATCTTCCGCGTCAATACGACCGACAATGTCCAGGGGGCGTTCGGGGCCGATTTCTCGTATAAGGACCTCAGGGCCAAAAGGGCCGCCGTTATTCATGACAAAACAGCTTACGGCCAGGGTGTGGCCGAGGAATTCCAGAAACACTATGGTGCCGTTGGGGGAAAGGTTCTGACATTTGAAGGCATCCAGACAGGGGATCGCGATTTTCGAGCCCTTTTAACCAAGATTGTCGGGATGTCACCAGAGATCATCTACTTTGGAGGCATCTTTTCGGAAGGGGGCGTCCTCCTTCGGCAAGCTCGCGATGTGGGTTTCAAAGGATCCTTCCTCGGTTCGGAAGCCAACTACGATCCGACCTTTATTAAAACCGCCGGGAAGGCGGCGGAAGGAAGTTTCATCACGTTCGTGGGCAGTCCGCCGGAACTCACCCCCTCCGCCCAGTCGTTTATAGATGCGTATAAAAAGGCGTATCCGGGAGAAGAGATTAAGTCTTACGACCATTACGGGTATGAAGTCGCGTCGATTCTTTTGGACGCCATTAAAAAAGTCGGCCCGGACCGCAAAAAGATCATTGAATATTTGCGCACCGTCAAATACACCGGCGTCCTGGGCACGACGCAATTTGACGAAAAGGGAGATACCCTCAACAAAACCATCACCGTCTACCGCGTGGAAAACGGTGAATTCAAACCCTATCAGAAGGGAAAGAACAGATGATCCAGACTCTGTCATTCCCGCGAAGGCGGGAATCCAGGCTACGCCGAAAGGCGTCATCCCGACGGAAGTCGGGATCCAGAATAATGTTAAAAGACTGGACCCCGGCTTTCGCCGGGGTGACGACCTGCGCGGCGGATGACGGCGCCAGATGAACACCTTTTTCGAACAGCTCCTGAACGGCGTTACCCTCGGCTCCATCTACGCGCTCGTCGCCCTGGGCTACACCATGGTTTACGGCATCCTTCTCATGATCAACTTTGCTCATTCGGAGATTTTCATGCTGGGGGCCTTTGCCGGATGCGGCGTTTTGGTCGGGACCGGTCATCTCCCCTGGCCGATCGGCCTCCCCCTCACCTTTATTTCGGGCATGCTGGCCTGCGGGTTGACGGCCGCCGGCATAGAAAAGGTGGCTTACACCCCGCTTCGGCGGGCCCCCCGGTTGGCTCCCCTTATATCGGCCATTGGCGTCTCCATTGTCCTGCAAAATGCCGTCTTTCTTTGGCGAAACGATTTCCTCCCCTTTCCCTCTGTTCTTCCCTTTACCCAAATCTCCTTTGGAGCCGTTCGGTTATCCCTGATTCAGTTGATCATTCTCCTCAGCAGTCTCATGCTCATGGGATTGCTGTGGCTTTTAATAAACACCACGAAAATCGGGCAGGCCATGCGCGCGTGCGCCCAGGACCGCGAGGCGGCCGAACTCGTTGGGATTCCCGTGAACCGGATCATTTCGCTGACCTTCTTTATTGGCGCCGCCCTGGGAGGCGCCGCCGGGATCCTCTACAGCCTCTATTACGGTTCCATTAAGTACAACATGGGTTTTGTTCCGGGGATGAAAGCCTTTACCGCTGCTGTCTTGGGCGGCATCGGAAATGTCCCGGGGGCCATGCTGGGAGGGCTTCTTTTGGGCGTATCGGAGGCGATGGGGGCGGCTTTCCTTAACGAGGCGGAGTGGAAAGATGTCGTGGCCTACGCGATCCTCATTCTGGTTTTGATCTTTCGTCCGTCCGGCCTTTTGGGCGAGCGAACCTCCGAGAAAATTTGATGTTGCGGGGCAAACTTTCGGTCACGAAATATGCCGGCATTGGTTTGACGCTTCTGGTCGCCTTCCTTCTGCCGATACCGCTTCGGGACTCCTCTTATTCCTATATGATTCGGCTCCTGGCCTTGGTCGGTCTCTACATGATCCTGGGGCTTGGGCTCAACATCGTCGTGGGGTTTCTCGGTCTCCTGGATCTGGGCTTTATGGCCTTCTATGCCGTGGGGGCCTATTCGATGGCCTTGCTGTCGAAAGCGGGAGTCGGATTTTGGACGGCTCTCCTCTTGTCGACCGGCATGGCCGTCCTCCTTCGGGCTCTTATCGGGGCCACGGTCTTGCGTCTTCGGGGGGATTATCTGGCGATCGTCACTCTTGGTTTCGGGGAAATCACCCGAATCGTTCTGAACAATTGGGACTCCGTGACAAACGGCCCCAAGGGGATTTCCCTTCTGACGGATTCTCACGTCAAACCAATCCTGTTCTTTCGCTGGCCCATCGTCACCAACTTTGAGTTCTATTACCTGATCCTCATTGTCCTTGTCATCTGCGTTGTCATCACCCGGCGCCTCCTTTTTTCGCGGATGGGGCGGGCATGGATGGCCATCCGGGAAGACGAGGTGGCGGCCCGCCTGGTCGGGATCGAGCTCACGCGGATGAAGATGATCGGCTTTGTCGCCAGTGCGGGGTTTGCGGGGATCGCCGGAGGCATCTTCGCCCGCTGGGAAAATTTTGTCACGCCGGAATCCTTCACCTTTTGGGAGTCGGTGATGCTGGTGGCGATGGTCGTCATTGGAGGCATGGGATCGATTCCGGGGACGCTTCTAGGCGTAGCGATTGTCATGCTGGTTCCGGAACTCCTTCGGAATATGTTGACGAGCGGATTTATGAGCTGGCGGTATTTTCTTTTCGGATTGGCCCTTGTCATACTGGCCATCTACCGGCCCCAGGGGCTTCTGCCCAGCCGACAACGAGCGCTGGAATTGGAAATGGAAACGACGGAAAAACCCAGGAAATTATGATCCTTCTTCGATCGAAACAGCTGACCAAATCCTTCGGCGGCCTCAAAGCCCTGGCCGATATCGACATATCCATCGCCGCCGGCGAGATTAACAGTCTGATCGGTCCCAACGGGGCGGGGAAAACAACCTTCTTTAATGTCCTGACCGGCGTTTACGAACCCGATCATGGCGAGATTGAATTCTCTGGAGAGCGAATTGACGGCCGTTCCCCTTACTGGATCACCAAACGGGGAATCGCCCGCACCTTTCAGAACATCCGACTGTTCAACAAGATGACGGCCTTGGAAAACGTGATGGTCGGACGTCATTGCCGGACGCAATCCGAGCTTCTGTCCGCTCTTTTTCACACCCCGGCTTTTTTCCGGGAGGAAAAGGAGATCATGCAGGCCGCTCGAGAGCGGCTTCATTTTGTCGGACTTCTCCGGTATGGGAATGAATTGGCGGGCAACCTCCCCTATGGCGCCCAAAGGCGGCTGGAGATGGCGCGGGCCTTGGCGACCGAGCCGCGGCTTCTTTTGCTGGATGAACCAACGGCCGGCATGAATCAGGCGGAATCCGTCGAGATCATGGAGCTTATCCAGCGGATTGCCAAAGAAGGCATCACCATCCTTTTGATTGAACACCGAATGAGCCTCGTTATGGAGATCTCCCAGCGGGTCCATGTCTTGGATCATGGCGTCAAGATTGCGGAAGGGACGCCGGAGGAGATCCAATCCCATCCAAAAGTCGTCGAAGCGTATTTGGGCGCTGGAGAAAATTAATGTGTCATTGCGAACTTGTTCACCGAAGGAAATCGAGTCAATCGTCATTCCCGCGAAAGCGGGAATCCAGGACGTGCACACCGGAATGGATTCCCGCTTTCGCGGGAATGACGCATAGTCTTTCGCCTGCCGCAACGGGCATAACGGTATTTCTATGTTAGACGTTAAGAACATCACCGTCGGATACGGAAAAATCACCGCTCTGCGCGATGTCAGCCTGCGGGTTCAAGCGGGTGAGGTGGTGACCTTGATCGGAACAAACGGGTCCGGAAAAAGCACCTTTCTAAAGACGATTTCGGGCTTGCTGACGCCATCGGCCGGAGAGATTATTTTTCAAGGGGTTCGAATCAATGGGCTTCCTCCGCACCAAATCACCGCTCGCGGCATTGTCCAGATCCCGGAAGGACGGCGGATCTTTCCCCTCCTGACAGTCGAAGAAAATCTTATGATGGGGGGGTATTTCCGGCGGGACCATTCTCAGATCGAAAGAGACAAAGATTGCGTGTTCGACATGTTTCCTGTTTTAAAAGAGCGAAGGAAGCAGTTGGGGGGAACTCTCTCGGGCGGCGAGCAGCAGATGCTCGCATTGGGCCGGGCGTTGATGGGCCGGCCGAAACTTTTGGCCTTGGATGAGCCCTCCATGGGATTGGCTCCCGTTATTGTCAAACGGGTTTTTGAAATCATCCAAGAGATCAATAAGGAGGGCGTGACGATCCTTCTCATCGAACAAAACGCCCGGGCGGCTCTGGCCATCGCCCAGCGCGGTTACGTGATGGAAACCGGCTCTATCGTGATGGAGGATAAGACCGAGAATTTGCTCGCCAATAACAAAGTCAAACAGTGTTACCTTGGTATGAAAGAAAGCCATATCACCTAACACAAACGCCGTCATTCCGGCGAAAGCCGGAATCCAGAATAATGGTCAAGGCCTGGATCCGCCGCGGCGGATGACGAATAAAGGAGGACATATGCCGGATCAGCCGAAACAGCCGCAACAGCTTCAAGTTGAAATTGACGACGTCACCGCGCAAGGAGTGTACTGCAACCTCGCGTTTCTCACCCATTCCGAACAGGAGTTTATAATGGACTTCATGTTTCTCTCACCCCAGCAGCCGAAAGCCAAAGTGCGCTCCCGGGTCATCACCAGTCCCAAGCACGCCAAGCGCTTTCTGGCCGCTCTCATGGATAATATCCAGAAATATGAAGCCCGTTTTGGGGCGATCCCGCTCGATACCTCCCCACCTCCGCCCCCCCCGGGATTGTACAACTAGTGACAAGACCCCGTATTGAACTCATCTGCGTCGGCACAGAGCTTTTGACCGGAAAGGTCAATACGCACACCTCCGCCATCGGCCAGCGCCTTGGTGAAATCGGCCTGACCCTGGCGCAGGGGCGCACCGTCGGCGATGGTCCGGAGCTGATGGAGGAAGTCTTTTCGGAAAGCCTACAGCGATCGGATGTTGTCATCTCCGCCGGTGGTTTGGGGCCCACCTTTGACGACCTCAGCCGGGATGTCTGGTCCAAGGTTACCCGACGCCCGCTAACGTTTCATCCAGGACTACTGGAAGCGATCAAGGAACGGTTCCGACAGAGAAAAATAAAAATGCCGCCCCAAAATCGGCGCCAGGCGTTCCTGTTGAATAGGGCTGATGAAATCCCCAATGAATTCGGAACCGCCCCGGGTCAGTTTGTAATGGTGGGCCGGAAACTGGTTATTCTTCTGCCCGGTCCGTCGCGCGAGCTTTTCCCCATGCTGGATCAGTACGTCATGCCGAGGCTCCAACAGCTTTATTCCCGCCAGTATTCCGTTCACAAGAGCTTCCACGTTTTCGGGTTGCCGGAATCGGAGGTTGACCGGATGATCCGGCCCATCGTAACGAATATCCTTAAAGTCAAGGGGTGTTCCATTACGCACAGTATATTGGCGTCTCAATTGATCATTACGGTACGCTATCGCGTGGATGGAGCCAGCCCTGCCACGGTCTTTGAGGCGGCTAATTTTCTTGAAAAGAAGATCCGGACAAAGTTGGGTCAACGGATTTACGGGAAAAATGGGGACACGTTGGAGGGGGTCGTTGGATCTCTCCTCAGATCCAAGCGTAAGAGCTTGGCCGTTGCCGAGTCCTGCACGGGAGGACTTGTTGCCAAACTCATCACCGACCAGCCGGGGGCGTCTGACTATTTTTACGAAGGCGTTGTCAGTTATTCCAATCGGAGCAAGCTCACGCGACTCGGCGTTAAATCGGAGACCCTTCAGCGGTTCGGGGCCGTTTCGGAGAAAGTGGCGAGGGAGATGGCCGCCGGCTTGAAAAGAAGGGTGGGGGTTGATTATGCGCTTTCGGTGACCGGTATCGCTGGGCCCACGGGAGCGACACCCCAAAAGCCCATCGGGCTCATCTATATCGGCTTGGCCGGAGTCCAGAGAACGGTCGTCAAGAAGTTTTATTTCACAGGGGATCGATCCTGGATCCGCCAGCGCGCCGCCCTCACCGCCCTGGATCTTCTTCGAAAAGAACTGCTTCGGCCCCAGTGAGTCCTCGATACGCCCAGCATTTCCTCACCAACAAGCACGCCGTTGATCGCATTATTGAGTCCCTCCGGCTGACAGGTCAGGAAACAGTTCTGGAAATAGGCCCCGGCAAAGGTGTTTTGACCGCTCAGCTCGTCAAACGAGCCAGGAAAGTCATCGCCATTGAGATCGATCAGAAGCTTCTGGGCTATTTACAAAAGAAACTGGGGTCTTGCCCCAACCTTCAGCTCATAAACGGCGACATCCTTGAGGTTGACCTGAAGGACCTAATCAATTCTTCCATAGTCGTTGGGAACCTCCCCTATAATTTAACTTCGCCCATTCTGCGACGATTATCCGAATGGAACGGCTGGACGGAAGCCTTCCTTACGGTTCAGAAAGAGGTGGGGGATCGGCTTTGCGCGAAGGTGGGAACACCGGATTATGGGGCGCTCACCGTGGGCATGAATCTTACCTGTGAGATGGCCCCGGTCTTTGTTCTTTCAGAAAAATCCTTCGATCCCCCGCCGAAGGTAAAATCCATGGTCGTCAAGTTTATCCGGCGTGAGAACCATTTGACCACCGACATCGCTTTCACACAACGTATTATCCAGGCCGCCTTCCAACAACGCCGGAAAACGATCCTCAATTCCCTTTCTCATGGGCTTGGATTTCCAAAGGAAACGGTTCAAAAAGTGTTAGATCGCCTTCAGATACCAATGACTCATCGGGCCGAACGAATAGACATATCGGGGTATGTGTCCCTTGCGGAGGACTTCAAGCGGGTGAGTTGAGACAACAGCCACCAGAAAAAAGTGAGGGGGTCCAGTCATGTCCCCTCCATCATGGTGGACCCCCAAAGAAGCAATTGAATTAATGAGATAATATAGATTATTTCCGTCGGTAGCCGTGTCAGGGATTTGTAAATTCTTCGTAAAATCTTTGAGCTCATTTTAAGATTGGTTTTTAAGGCTGTTTCTGGTTATCCCCTTAAATGTTTTGAGGGATTTCAGGGGGCCGCGGCATTGACTATAATCCATAACGTCATGATTCCGGCAGAGGAACAAATCACGCGTATTTTAAGGGGCACGACCGGTGTCGCATCGGTTGACGAGCTGAAGACAAAACTGTCCCGAAAGAAGCCCCTTCGCATAAAGCTGGGTGTGGACCCGACATCGCCGGACATTCACCTCGGGCACACCGTCGTCCTGACCAAGCTCCGCGTGTTTCAGGACGTGGGGCATACCGTGGTCTTTATTATTGGAGATTTTACCGCGGCCATTGGCGATCCTTCCGGACGAGATACGACGAGACCTCCACTTTCGGATGAGGAGATTAAAGCCAATATAAAAACCTACCAAGATCAGGTGTTTAAGATTCTGGACCCATCAAAAACAGAAGTTCACCACAACAGTGAATGGCTGCTCAAGCTTTTTGAAAAAGACAATCCCGATTACCTACCGAAAAAGATCCTGCGCCAGCACACCGTCCAACAGTTGATGGAGAGGGACGACTTTAATGAGCGCCGGAAGGCCGGACAACCCATCACCCTGCTGGAACTTCTCTACCCCATATTTCAGGGATATGACTCGGTGGCCGTTAAAGCGGACGTGGAAATTGGAGGGCAGGACCAGCTTTTTAACCTTCTGGTTGGACGCCAGATGCAGAAGAATGCCGGTCAGGAACCCCAGGTTGTCATTACCCTGCCTTTGTTGGAAGGACTCGATGGGGTCCGTAAGATGTCGAAATCGTACGACAATCATGTGGGAGTCAAAGATCCTCCCAATCAAATGTTTGCGAAGATCATGTCCATCCCTGACGATGTGATGTGGAAGTACTTTGAGCTCCTTACAGAAGAGGATCTAAAGAAATTGAAAACCATGCACCCAAAGGAAGCCAAAATGTTGCTCGGGGAGATCATTGTGACGCGGTTTCATGACAAGAAAGGAGCCTTGGGAGCAAAGGAAGAGTTTGAGCGAGTTTTTTCAAAAAGAGAAGTTCCTGAAGAAATTGAAGATTTTAAGCTACCCATGGGGGGCATCGATATCATTGACCTCCTTGTGGATATCCATATCGCCTCTTCCAAGAAGGAAGCCCACCGGTTGGTCGAACAGGGAGGAGTGCAACTGGAAGGGCGCAAAATTGGTTTAGGAGAGAAGATTACAGTTTCTGCGCCGGCCGTGTTGAAAGTCGGCAAAAGACGCTTTAAGAAACTTCTTCCATCATAAACGGATGGAGGACCAATCGCGGAATGGTCATTCCCGCGAAGGCGGGAATCCGGGCACTTTTTGAGGTTCAAGTTGGCTTTGATGATGTGCCTGGACCCCCGTCCCGTTCGATAATGCATTTATTATGTCGGGACGGTACCCGCATTATTGAATGATAATAGGAGGGGTACCGCCTACGCGGGGGTGACGTGTTTCGCGACAGCCTCATGGAACTCCACAATAGGGAATGGGGTTATATTGTGTGAAGGGTCGAATTGAATATTTCCCTCCCACACAAAACCCTTCCCTTTCCGTTTAAGACGGAAGCGCCTTCGGTCCCCAAGCCGGAGGCGCGGGGAAGGGGATTTAAACTTAATGAGGTACGATTTTAAATGAACCCGCTTGTTGAATTGCATTCCCATCAGCAAAGTTTTTGGCTGGATTTCATCCGACGGGATTTGGTGACGACCGGGGCCCTCAAAAGGTTGATCGAAAAAGACGGGCTGCGCGGAATGACCTCCAATCCCACCATATTCGAGAAAGCCATCTCTACCAGCGTTGAATACGACGCCGACATAAGACGAAGCGCCCTCCAAAAGAAGTCGGACTATGAGATTTTTCTGGATTTGGCGATAAAAGATATCCAGAAGGCCACCGACCTTCTTCGGCCGGTTTACAAATCAAGCCTAGGGGTGGATGGCTTTGTTAGCCTGGAAGTGAATCCCAATCTCGCGTATGACACAAAAGGAACCATTGAGGAAGCCAAACGACTGGCCAAGCGCGTCCACCGACCCAATTTAATGATCAAGGTGCCCGGGACCAAAGAAGGGGTTCCGGCCATCGAAGAATTGACGGCCTTCGGCCTCAACATCAACGTCACCCTTCTATTTTCTCTCGATTCCTACAAGCAGGCGGTAGAGGCCTACATAAGAGGCCTGGAACGGCGTCTAAAGAAGGGATTACCGGTGAGACATATCAATTCCGTTGCCAGTTTCTTTGTCAGCCGTGTTGACACCCTCATCGATAAGCAGTTGGACGACATGATCTCAAAAGGCGGCCCCAAAGCCGAGGCGGCGCAACGGCTCCTTCATAAGGCCGCCATTGCCAATTCTAAAATTGCCTACGCACACTTTCAGGATGTTTTTTACTCCAACCGCTTTGCCAAGCTCCGGGATAAAGGAGCCAATGTCCAACGGGTTTTGTGGGCCAGCACAAGCACGAAGGATAAAAGATTACGGGATGTGATTTACGTTGAAGAACTCATCGGTCCTGATACCGTCAACACCATGCCTCCGCACACCGTCGATGCATTTCGGGATCACGGCGTCGTTGCCCCCACGCTGACGCGCGGATTTGAAGAGGCACGCAAGAATATTGCGGACCTGGCCCCCTTGGGCGTTAATTTTGACGAAGCCACCCAAAAACTTCAAGAGCAGGGCGTTAAATTGTTTATTGATTCCTTTAATCAATTGCTTTATGTCGTCGGGGCCAAGGAAGAACTTCTTTTGGGGGGGCACGAAAAAAGGCAGACCTTTTCACTTGGCCGTTTTAAACGCGATGTTGATACTCAACTCAAGAAGATAGAAGCAGAAAACTGGATAGGACGCCTTTGGTCAAAAGACGCCACCCTTTGGAAAAAAGAAGAGGAGCATCAAAAAATCATCAAAAATTCCCTGGGTTGGTTGACGGTATACGAAACGATAAAAAAGAACGTGAAACTTCTTAAAGATGTTACCCAAGACGTTAAAAGGGGGAGATTTACCCACATCCTTCTGTTGGGGATGGGGGGATCCAGTCTCTTCCCTGAAGTTCTAAGGCTCACCTTTGGCCGGAAAAACGGTTATCCAGATCTGGCGATTCTGGACAGCACGGAACCGGCGTCGGTCTTGGAAAGATTAAACCGATCAAACCCGGAGAAGACCCTATATATTGTGGCCAGCAAATCAGGCTCCACTATAGAACCGAACGCATTTTTATCCTTTTTCTATGATCAGGTTAGACAACAAAAGGGATCAAAAGCAGGTGACAATTTTATCGCTATAACGGACCCAGGCACTGTAATGGAAAAAATCGCAAAGGAGAAAGGATTCCGTCATATTGTCCTCAATCCCGCGGACATTGGAGGGCGCTATTCCGCCCTCTCTTACTTTGGAATGCTCCCTGCGGCCCTTATGGGAATCAACATTGATGAAATGTTGGAAGGTGCCTCCAGGATGGGTCGAGTTTGTTCACAAGCAATCCCTGTGGAAAAGAACCCAGGGGCCCTTCTGGGTACAGTGCTTGGAGTTTTAGCTAAGGCTGGACGAGATAAAGTAACCTTCTTTTTATCCAGGGAGATCCAGTCTTATGGCACGTGGTTGGAACAGTTGATCGCGGAAAGTTCTGGTAAAGAGGGATTAGGGATACTACCGGTCGAGTCTGAAGAAATTCAAGAACCATCAATGTATGGACGTGACCGGGTATTTGTTCACATTCGACTTGAATCTGATAAAGACACGACACACACAAATGGTCTAAAGGATCTTGAAAGAGCCGGACATCCAGTCATTAGAATTGTGTGGGGAAAGAAGACAGATATTGGTGCGGAGTGTCTTCGATGGGAGGTGGCAACAGCTACCGCATGTGCTGTCCTTGGAGTTGACGCATTTGACCAACCGAATGTTCAGGAAGCAAAGGATTTGACAAAGAGATATTTGGATGAGTATAAGTCGAATGGCAAGCTTTTATTTGAAGCGCCGGTTATAAGAGATGGGGATTTTTCAATAACTATTCCCGTAGGGAACATTCAAATTAGTTCAATAGGCGATATTTTTAGCTCACTTCTCCGTCAAGCAAAAAATGGTGACTACGTGGCATTGTTGGCATACATAACCAGAAACGCATTTAACGATAGTCTATTGGAGCAAATTCGCCATGCGATTTTAAACAAAACAAAGGTTGCGACAACTATCGGATACGGTCCGCGATTTCTTCACTCCACAGGGCAGCTTCATAAAGGAGGGAGGAATAATGGCGTGTTTATACAAGTAGTCGCTAATGACCCTAAGGATGTGACAGTTCCAGGCGAGTCTTACTCTTTTAGCATTTTAAAACAGGCGCAAGCCCTAGGCGATTTTACTGCGTTAAAGAACAAAGGAAGAAGAATCGTTAGAGTCCAAATATTTGACGCCGTTAAAGATCTTCCCGCATTGAAATCCATACTTACCCCCATTAACCCATAATGAGAGGATCTCTTATCATCGCACGCGATGAAGTCACCTTGGGTAAAAAGGTGGCTCAGATGTTCATGGAAGAGGCCAATTTCGCCGTCCGTGAAAGGGAAAGGGCCGCCATCGTCCTTACAGGAGGGTTGGGTCCCAGAAAGTATTTATCTTCGATCACGGAGCCCTATTACCGGGATCGGATTCCCTGGGAGCAAACCTATATTTTTTGGACAGACGAACGGTGTGTTTCTCCAACCCATCGGTACAGTAATTTTGGCCATGCCAACGAAACGCTTCTGTCCAAAGTCCCTTTATCTCAGGATAACATCTACCGCATTCCTGGAGAAATGGAAGATCCGGTGGAGGCGGCCCGGGAATATGAGAGGGCCCTGAAGATTTTTTTTGAAGAGGAGCCTCATTGGCCGAGGTTTGACTTGGTCATTCTCGGCGTGGGGGCGGATGGACATATAGCGTCCTTGTTCCCCAATACCGCCGCCTTGAAGGACAAATCGCATTGGGTGATGCCCAATTTTGTTGAGAAGTCGGTCGTGGGGGACTTGCCGACAAATCGTGTGACGTTGACCCTTCCTTCCATCAATCACGCCCGGAAGATTCTATTTGTTGTCACGGGCCAGACCAAGGCCTTCATTGTCAATGAAGTGCTTCGAGATGACTTCCCTTCCGGTCGTTATCCCGCTCAATCGGTGATGCCGGAGGAGGGGGAGCTTATTTGGCTTCTCGACCGTCAGGCCGCCAAAAAACTTCCCGGTAAATTCCTCGATAAAGCCACAAATATATGAAGGCCTGAATTGAAATGAAAAAAAAGATTGGCATATTAACGGGGGGTGGGGATTGTCCGGGGATGAACGCGGCCATCCGGGCTATCGTCAAGACCGCCGCCACCGTTTACGGGATGGACGTCGTTGGTTTTAAAAACGGTTTTCGGGGGCTGGTCTTTGATGACGCTAGAAAAATCACCTATGACGATGCCTCAAACATTCTGACCTTGGGAGGGACCATCCTCGGGACGTCGAACAAGGACAATTTCTTCCGTATCGCCCGGAATGAATCGCAGCGGGTTGAGCCGGGGAAAAACAGGATCAAAGACGCCTTGCGAACCTTTAAAAAACATCGGCTCTTAGGCCTCATCTGCATTGGAGGCGACGGCACCTTGACCGTCGCCAACGCCCTTCACCGGCAGGGGATTCCCATCGTCGGAATTCCGAAAACAATCGACAATGATGTCTTACACACCGATCAAACCTTCGGCTTTGATACGGCGAGCACGATTGCGACCGAAGCCATTGACCGGCTGCATTCAACAGCCGCCAGTCACAACCGGATCATGATTGTGGAAGTCATGGGAAGAAGCGCGGGATGGATTGCGTTGCACGCCGGGCTTGCTGGGGGAGGTGATGTCATTCTCATTCCGGAAATCCCTTATTCCCTTAAAACAATTTGCGGGGTCATCGAAAAGAGGTTTAAGCGGGGGCGGCTCTATTGCCTGATCGTAGCGGCCGAGGGCGCTTATCCAAGGGGATCAATTCCTATTTGGAAGAAGAAGGCCCATGGGTTAAGCGGAATCTCCATCAAACTCGCCAATGACATTCAAAACGCCATGGGGATTGAATGCCGCTCCACAATTCTGGGGTATTTGCAGCGAGGGGGGACACCCACCCCCTTTGATCGCGTGCTCGCAACACGATATGGTAATCACGCATTGCACCTGGCAGCCAGAAATCAGTATGGATTGATGGTGTGCTTGCAGAATAACCGGATCGATTCAATTCCTCTGGCCCGAGTGGCCGGTGTCCCCCGCCGGATCCCCCTTGATTCACCACTCCTCCAGACAGCCCTGGATGTGGGCACCTCTTTTGGGGAGGGGAAGGGGTCAAGTCGCGACATGCGACATGAAATGTCGCATGTCGCGACTTGACCCCTTCCCCCTTACTCCTCGACTTCTTCTTCGATGATTTTCCCGCTCACGTGATCGAAGGGACAGAATTCGGTGGGGACCGTCCCTTCGCGAAAAGCCTCTAAGAAGACGTGAGGACAGGTGGAGAGGGCGAGAAAGCCGGTGTCGGCGTCGACCTTGGCAAACTCGATTTTGGGCGGTGATTGAAAATCCATGATCGGATAATTTTTTAAGGCTTCCCGCATAAAATCCGTCCAAAGAGGGGAGGCGATGGAGGCTGCCGTCAAGCCTTTCTTGAGCGGCCGGAAATCGTCATAGCCGATCCAGACACCGCACACCAAATCCGGAGAGAAGCCGATAAAAAGAAGGTCTCGCTGATCCTGTGTGGTGCCTGTTTTGCCGCCCAGAGGCCGCCGTAGGCGACTGGCGTACCAACCCGTGCCGTATTGAACGACGCCTTTCAAAAGATTGACCATCAAATAGCACGTCTGGGGATTCAAACGGGCTTCGACTTTAGGTGAATATTCATGCAAAATCCGGCCGCGGCGGTCCATAACGCGGTCGATGTAATAGGGCTGCGCATAGAGACCGCCCGTGGCGAAGGTGCCATAGGCGCTGGTCAGCTCAAGAAGATCGGTGACGGACGTTCCAAGGCCAAGGGAGAGCACGGGGTTGAGCCAGCTTTCAATCCCCGCTTTGTGGGCCAATTTGACCACGGCCCGGGGACCCACCGAATCGATAAGGCGAATGGAAACGAGGTTACGGGATTTCTGCAAACCTTTCCGGATGGTCAACGGCCCCAGGTACTTGCCGTCATAATTTTGAGGCCGCCAGAACTTCTTCATGATTTCCTTCTGCTCCTCCGGCTTTAATTTGTCGAAATCCTCCTTTGTCATCTGCAGGTTGTCCCAGATGGCGAGCTCCGTCTCCGCATACGACGTTGTTTCGGCCAAAAGAGTCGGGTTCGATTCGACGTCAACGAAGAGAAGTGGATAGTCCTCCACGACGGACGCCGCGGTGAAATCGGCTTCCAAGGCGGCGGCCCAGACAAAGGGTTTGAAGGACGATCCCGGCTGGCGTTTTGCCTGTGTGGCGCGGTTGAATTGGGATTTGAAGAAGTCGCGCCCGCCGACCATGGCCCGGATGGCCCCCGTGTTGGTGTCGAGCGCCACCAAAGCGCCCTGAACGAGAGGCGGCGTCGTCGATATTTCGACCTGCTCGGTCGTGTTTTTAATCAGGTCCTCATAATATTCTTTCAGCGAGGCGGTGCCGAATTTAAGGTCATAATTGGCGCAGTGCTTATCCAAGACGGCTTCCGCGGCCCGCTGCATCGGCCCGTCCAACGTGGTTTGGATTGTCAAGCCTTCCTGTTCCAATCGATCCGACCCGTAGAGGGGCTCTAATGTCTTCCGGATCTCTTCGAGAAAATAAGGGGCTTCTCTTCTTTTGAACCCGGCGGTCAGAGAAAGGACGGGAGTGGCGTTGGCCTCGGTTTCCTCCGGTTCGGTGATCAGGTTGAGGTCCCGCATCCGCCGGAGAATCGTCGCCCGGCGCTCCGTGGCCCGCTCCGGGTTGTTCAAAGGGGAGTAGCGGTTGGGGGAGCGGATGAGGCCGGCCAGCATGGCGCACTCCGGCAGGTTGAGGTCCTTCGTGTGTTTGTCGAAATAGAGACGAGAGGCGGCTTCCACGCCGTAGGCCCCGCCGCCGAAGTAAATTTGGTTTAAATACAGTTCCAATATTTCGTCTTTGGAATAACGGCGTTCAATTTGGAGGGTGAGTAGAAGTTCTTTAAATTTCCGGGTGAGCGTTTTTTTCCGTGTGAGAAATATAGTTTTGGCGAGCTGTTGGGTGAGGGTGGATCCTCCCTGGACAACGCGGCCGGCTCGTAGGTTGGCCACCATCGCCCTCGTGATCGCCTGCAAATCAATACCCCAGTGCTTGTTGAATTCCGTGTCTTCTATCGCGAGGACGGCGCGGCGAAGGTCGACGGGAATTTGCGTGAGAGGGACCGTGGTGCGGCGTTCGGTGAAGAATTCGCCGATGGGTTCATTGTTGATGTCGATGATGGTGGTGACCAAAGGGGGCACATAGATCTCGAGGCTGTCGGCGGGGGGAAGATCCGCCAGGATCCGCCGCAAGAGGGCGCTTCCGATGGTGAAGACGCCCGCGATAAAAAGAAGGGCCGCCGCCAACATCCACGTTTTGATCAGCTTCTGCGTCATGTTAGGAGGGTCGGTATTTCGCAGGGATTTAAGTCGAACTCCCGGTCAAGGGGATGACTTCTGGGGGGCCATGAAGGGCCGTTCGCTTCCCCAGTAAAAATTGAGATAGAAATTCAATGATTTCAAATTGAGCGTTTCGGATCGGGTGTGCTCCAAGATCCCTTTGGCGATGGCATCGGCGTGTTCGGCATAAGGTGTTTGCGCCCATTTTTGGTATCGGCGGGCCAGAATCGCGGCAAAAAAGGCGCTGATGTTCGTTTGGTTGAGCTGAGACGCAAAGCCCGGGCCCACATCCACCAGTTTTAAATGATTATTTAAGTCGTAGATGGGGATCGAACAAATCTCGGCTATTTCATCCAACGTCATTCCCCGATCCGAAAACAATTTAAAGAAAACCGCCCTTTCATGCAGGCCCAAGGGATTCTCACCGAACATGTTTTTCTCGCGCAGGAGCTTGAAACGATCTTGAAGCGAGAGCTGCCCGGCGGTGTAGACATGGGCCATCACCTCTTCCCACCCGCCTTCTTTGGCGCGGAGGGCCATGACAGCCTCCAGGCGGCGGTGGCCATCGAGAATCATGAATTGGCCGGGAGCGGTTTCTTCTAGGGTGACGGGGTGGAGCTGGCCCAGGAGGGCCAATTGGCTGCGAAGGGTGTCGTCTTTATCGGCTTGGATGGCCCGGATGCGATAGGGGCGGTCCGCCATATTGATCTGGCCCACGGGGATCTTAATGACTTGGGTTTCGATAATCGTCAGCATGGGGAAGTGGAATCTACCATATTAAAATCTCCTTGAAAAAAGGGCGTTTACCCTGTACGTTTTCTTGAAACAGGATGTTTCAGGCAGGCAAGGAGACTAAAATGCTATCCAGTTTTAATTTGTTTATCGTTTTCTTGATGTGGCTCACCGGAAAGAAGGTCAGACTGTAATTTCAGGCCGTAAGATCTATTCGTTTTAACCCCCCCCTTATTTAACGGCAGCCACTTTTTTGATTTCCGTGTCAATGTCGCGAGGTTCTCCGCCGGTGTATTCCTTCTTGAAAATCACCACATAAATACCTGACGAAATGATGTTCCCCTGGTCGTTTTTCCCGTCCCAGGTGACTGTTTGCTCGCCGGCGGCCCGATTGTCCACAATGAGGTCCCGTATGAATTCACCTTGGATGTCGAAAATCTTTCCTTCCACCACGCCGGCCTGTTCCATGTTGAAGAAAATATCAATTGTCTCCTGATTGGGATTGAAGATCGTTTTAAGAAGGCCGTTGGCGCCGGCGGCATCCGCTTCGACGGTGATGATGACGGTGTCGGCGCTTTTCGCCAGACCTTCCGACGCTTCAAATCGGAGGACGTAGCTTCCAGGGGCGTTAAACTGGGCCTCCGTCCTGGCGCTTTGGGTGTTCGTGAAGGTCACCTGGGCGGGGCCGCTCTCCATCGTCCATTCAACATCGTAGGTGGCCAGCGCCGAAGGGAGGGATTCTTCCCGCACTTTTCCTTCCAGTTGAACGACCTGGGTAAGGCGAGTTCTCTGATCCTCTCCGGCGTAGACGGACGGCATCCGATAGGCGATGACGATCAACTCGTCCGTCGAGGCTAGTTCCCCGTCATTCGCCGTCAGGACAAGGCGGTATTCCCCCGTTCTATCGAAATGAACCTGGGTATGAAGGGATGTGTCGGCGTCAAAGAGAGCGGTTCCGGGGCCCTCCGCTTGGGTCCAGTTTATATCCAGTCGTCGGGATGGTTTTTCGTCATCGATCGCCATGCCGTTGAGCTCCACCGGATTGGGCCAGATGACGAACCGGTCGGCGCCCGCGTTCACCCAAGGTTTTTGATTTTGGACTTCTTGATCCTGGACAGTGACTACGAGGGTATCTTCGCTGGGGAGTTCGCCGTCATTCGCTACCACTTTGAGCGTATAGGTGCCGGCCGCAGTGAAGGTCACCGTGGGGTCAAGTATGAAAGAATTGCTGAATGTCACCGGAGCCGGGCCGGACTCCATACTCCAGGTGAGGGTCACTTGTTTCGGCGGATCCGGCAGGCCGTCATCGTAGACCACGCCTTCTAACTGGATTGTGTTTTGGGGGTGCCGAATCGTTTGATCCGCGCCGGCGAAAATGAAAGGCGGCATATTCTGCGGGAGCGATTCTTTAACGAGAATGACGACCCAATCGGAGCCGGTTTTGTCGCTATCACTCGCTGTGAGTCTTAAGACATAGACGCCGGATTGAGGGAATTCTACGCGCGTATCCTCCGCTTGAGTGTTGGCGAAGCGCACTGGGGCGGGCCCGATTTCCATGGTCCATTGGACGGAAACAATAGCAGGAGGATTTGGAAGCCCGTCGTCAACCACAGACCCGTTCAGATCAATGTAATTCAAGGGAAGGACGATGGTTTGATTTTCTCCCGCATCCACACTGGGCGCCAGGTTTTCCGTGGCATTGGATTTAACTTTAATGATCACATCGTCATAGGCCGTCTTATCGGTGTCGTCGGCGGTGAGCCGTAGGATGTAGATCCCGGCTTCGGAGAAGTTGGCCATTGTCTCTGGTTGGGTGGGATCGGCAAATTCGACGCGGCCCGGCCCGCTGGACTTGCTCCATGTACTCGTTACACGGGCGGGTGGATTCGGCAGGTCATCATCTCTGACTACGCCTTGCAGAATAACAAAGTTAACCGGCAAAATAATGATTTGTTCGGCTCCGGCTTCGACGGTGGGCGGCAGGTTAGCCGCCGGATTCGAATTGACGGTGATTGTGACCTCCGCCTGCCCGCTAAGCGCCCCATCAAACACTGTTAATCTTAAGGTGAATATGCCCGGCGCTGCAAACGTTGCGGTTGTGTCCTCACTTGACGCATCGGCGAAGGAGGACTGTCCTGCCGGGCCTCCCACCTGCGTCCACATTGTGGTCACTTTTCCCGGTGGGATTGGCAACCCATCATCAACGACTGTTCCATCCAAATTCACCTGGTTCTGCGGCAAGGTGAGTGTCGTTGGACTAAAGACGATGCTCACTTGGGGAGGTTGGGTGTCCGCTGGATTCGAATTGATGGTGATTTTCACCGTATCCGAGGAGGTCTTCTGGGTGTCGTTGGCGGTTAAACAGAGGACATACACGCCGGCGGCGCTGAATTGAGCGGAAGTATTCACTTGGGAGGCATTGCCGAAGGTGACGGTGCCGGGGCCGGTGAGTTTCTCCCAGAGGGTGGTGACAACGCCTGGCGTGGGGAGGCCGTCATCGGTGACGGTGGCATCCAGGTTGACGGTATCGATGGGCAAAGTGATGGTTTGATCAATTCCGGCTTCGACCTGCGGGGCCTGATTGTCTGCGGGATTCGAATTCACCGTGATGGCGACATCCGCTTGCCTGGTGAGCGCCCCATCGAACGCCGTGAGTCTTAACGTGTACGCGCCCGGCGCGGTAAATGTTGCGGTTGTGTCCTGACTTGAGGCATTGGCGAAGGAGACCTGTCCGGCAGGGCCTCCCACCTGCGTCCATGTCGTGGTGACCATTCCCGGGGGCATCGGCAAACCGTCGTCGGTAACGGTTCCATCCAAATTCGCGTGATTAAGCGGCAAGGTGATCACCGTTTGATCCGCGACGACGCTCACTTGAGGCGCCTGATTGTCTGCGGGGTTGGACCGGACGGTAATCTGGACGGTATCAAAAGCGGACTTGTCGGAATCGTTGGCTGTAAGTTTCAGGACATACACACCGGCCTCTGAGAATTGGGCGGTGGTATCCACTTGAGAGGCATCTCCAAAAGTGACTGCTTCGGGTCCGCTCACTTTCTCCCATTGAGTGGTGTAAACTCCTGGCGGATCGGGCAAGCCATCATCGGTGACCGCCGCATCCAGAGAAACGCTGTTCACAGGAAGTGTGATGGTTTGATCCGCTCCGGCTTCTATTTGAGGAGCCTGGTTAATCGTACCCGCTGGATATACACGCACCAGAAGAGAATCTTCCGTGCTTAATGCGCCATCATCGGCTTTTAACTTCAATTGGTAGGTCCCGGGGTCAGTAAAAAACCCGGTGGCATTCAATTGATCAGGTGGAATAATGAATGCATGGTCTTGATCAATGGAAGTCCATTCAATCGTTAACATCCCGGGGGGAACCGGCATTCCGTCATCCGTCGCTTGTCCACGTAAATAAACAAATTGAATTGGAAATACGATGGCGCGGTCTCTTCCAGCTTCGACATTAGGAGAGTTATTGTCCGCGGGATTGGTCTGGACGGTGACGGTCACGGTATCGGAGGAAATCTTCTGAGAGTCGCTGGCGGTTATGCGCAGGACATACACGCCGGCGGCTGAGAATTGAGCGC
>JAJAPZ010000059.1 GCA_020523905.1 Candidatus Obscuribacterium magneticum | reverse complement strand
TGATCCGATAAAAACATGGTCTTGAATCGTGGTGGGGTGTTTCCGAATCCCGTCGTAATTACAGGTGATCGTGCCGGCGCCGATGTTAACATTTTTCCCGACTGTTGCGTCCCCCAAATAGGATAGGTGGTTGACCTTGGAACCTTCGCCGAGCTTGGAGTTTTTGACTTCGGAAAAATTGCCGAAATGGACATGGGGTCCAAGCTCGCTTTTGGGCCGGATGCGGGAGAAAGGTCCCACCCGGGCCCCCTTTCGGATGATGGAGGCTTCTGCAAAACTGGCTCTAAAAATCACGTCGTTTTCAACGGTGCAGTCCGTGATGTGGGCCCAGGGGCCGATTTGGCAATGGGACCCGATCCGGGTTTTGCCCAAGATAAAAGTTTGGGGATAGATGATGGTGTCGGGGCCGACCTCCACGTCTTCCGTGACATAGGTCGACTCCGGATCGATGACCGTCACTCCCTCTTTCATGAGCGCTTCCAATTTCCTTTTCCGAATGACCGCTTCGGCGTGAGCGAGATCTGCCCTTTGGTTCACCCCCGACGCCTCGTTTGGATCCTGGCAGACCACGGCTCCCACCCGGCATCCCATCTCCTTCAAAATCGAAATGACGTCCGTCAGGTAAAACTCCTTCTTGGCGTTGTTGTTCTTAATTTGGCGAATCGCCTCGGCCAACGCCTTAGCTTCGAAGCAGTAAGTGCCAGTATTGATCTCATTAATCCTCTTCTCCGGCTCGGTGGCATCCAACTCTTCCACGATTTTCCTCACTCCCCCGCCGATCTCGCGCACGATGCGGCCGTAACCTGTAGGTTGGCTGACCTTGGCCGACAATACGGTGGCCGCGTTCCCCTCCCGCCGGTGGGCCTGCGCCAAATCCTTTAAACTTTGATCTCGTTGAAGCGGCATGTCGCCGCAGGTGACGATGACGTCGCCACGCTGTTTCTTGAGCCAAGGGATCGCCCGGCGGACCGCCCCGCCGGATCCATCCAAAACATCCTGAACGAAGAACTTCGCCCGGGGCCATCTCCCTTTCACATAGAGCTTCACGGCGTCGGCGTGATGTCCAATCACAACGGCCAGTTCGGCCGGCTTTAACCGAAGGACGGTCGTCAGGACATGCCCGATCAAGGGGACGCCGCCGATGGGGTGCAGGACTTTCGGAAGACCCGACTTCATGCGGACGCCCTTGCCGGCGGCGAGGATGAGAACGGAAAATTTACTCACGGTTTCGTTTCTATCAGATTTTGAACCACTGGTCACACAGGAATTTTAAAGGTTAGAATCGCCCCATGTGCGGCATTCTCGGCGTTCTCACCACACCCGCCCAAACGACATCTCCGGACTTTTCGAAGCGCCTGGAGGACGCCACGCGCCTCCTTTCTCACCGCGGCCCCGATGCCGGCGGCGTTAAAATCCTGCCTGAACACGGAGTGGGCCTCGGCCACCGGCGCCTTTCCATTCTGGACCTGGACCCCCGCTCCAATCAACCTTTTACGTCGGCGGAAGGGCTCCTCCACATGACCTACAACGGGGAAATCTACAACTTCAAAGCTCTCAAAAAGGAACTGGAGGATAAGGGCCACCGCTTCCGGACCACCAGCGACACCGAAGTCTTGATCGAAGGCTACAAAGCCTGGGGGCTTGAGGAACTCTTGAGCCGTATTACCGGGCTTTTCGCATTTGCCCTCTATGATGAGAAAAAGAGGGCTTTATTCCTCGCGCGGGACCGGGCCGGTAAGAAGCCCCTCTACTACAGCCGGAAAAATCAATCCTTCCTATTTGCTTCGGAGTTAAAAGCTTTGTTCCACCTCGATCCATCGCTTAAAGAAATAAGCCCGGCTGGACTGGAAGCCTACCTCAGCCTAAAGTTTGTGCCCTCGCCTCACACACTTCTTAAAGATGTCCAAAAAGTCCCCCCCGGTCACTATCTGGAGGTCCATAATGGGGAGGCGAAAACAAAACGATACTGGCAACCGCTTCCTCGCCGCCTGAATCAACGAAAAACGCTGGACGATCTCCTTGGCGAAATGGAAAAAAGATTCACGACCGCGGTGGAACGGCGCCTGGTGAGCGATGTGCCGGTCTGCTTGTTCTTAAGCGGCGGGATCGATTCGAGCCTCATCACGGCTTACCTCAACAAAATCGGCGTCACGGACATGACCACCTACTCCATCGGCTACAAAAATCTCCCCGCCTTCACCGAGTTGGATTACTCCCGACTCGTCGCCAAAAAATTCTCCATCAATTATCAGGAAATCATCCTCGATCCGGAAGACGCCATCGAAACCCTGGAAGATGACGGTGTCCTTCTGGATGAACCGGTGTCCGACTGGGTTTGGGTGCCCTTGCACCATTTAAGCCGGCGCGCCCATGAGGATGGATTCAAAGTGACGATGGTGGGAGAAGGCAGTGACGAAATCTTTTTCGGCTACGACTCCATGATGAAGGGCTTAAACGAATTGAAGCGGGCCCAAAATCCACTTTGGAAGGCGGCGGCCCGGGCGGCAACGCCTCTGTTGGCGCCTCTTTATCATTATTCCACCGTCGGCCACCGGACTTACGACCGGCTCCGGCGCCTGGCCGCGGGCGAACCTCCTTATTTGGGAAGCTCCGTCGGATTTAATAAAACCCAGCGCCATCAGATTGTCGGGCCCAATTTTGCAGACAGGGAGGATGAATCCCTCGCTTGGGACTTCATCGCCACACTTTATCGGGAATTTATACAGACCTACGCCTCTCATTCGGACTCACGCCCAGTGGGCTGGCAGGGCCCGTCGGGAGAGGAAACCCACACCCTTTTGCGGAAGAATTTATCGATCCCTCTCCCATCGGGACCTGCCAGCCCACTGGGCGTGAGTCCGGGTGAGAGGCAACGGGTGGATCCCGTCAACCTCATCTGTTACATCGAATTTTTTACCAAAATGAGCGAAGTGCTTCTCCAACGCGTGGACCGCATCACCATGCTCCACTCGCTGGAAGCCCGGGCCCCGTTCCTGGATCACGAGCTCGTCGAGTTTGCCTTCTCCATCCCGGGCGACATCAAGATAAAAAACCACCGGCTGAAAGGATTCCTGAAAGAATTCGCCTCCGCGACGCTGCCGCCGGAAATCATCCAACGCAAAAAGATGGGGTTTTCTTTTCCCTTTAAAGAATGGCTGCGGGGGAGTCTCGGGCGTCACGTTCAGGATACCTTTCAACAGTCTCACCTCTTTCGCGACGGGTGGGTCGACAAAACCTTCTGCCTGAATCTTCTCAAAAACCACCGAGCCGGCGGGCGGGATCATGCCGCCATTTTATGGATGCTCTTCGACCTCTGCCGCTGGTACGACCGCTGGATCCGTCGATGAAAAAGATCGCCATCGCCTGCCGCGTTCTTTCCGGCCACGGAGGAACGACCACGACCATTCTCGAACACACCCGGCGCCTCACCCGGCGCGGGATCGAGGTCCACCTCTACGGCGAAAAGTTTGATGATGCGCGGTGCCGGGACGCGGGCGGCATCCCTCACCGAATCTTTCGGCTTCCCCTCTGGAGCACGGCCAAACGGTTCGCCTTTGCTACCTTTTTCAATTGGCTTACCCGAAATGAAAAGTTCGACCTCGTCCACGGCCACGGGGACATCCTGAGCCAGGACATTTTAAGCCTTCACAACTGCGTCCATGCCGCGCATGAATTCATCCACGACCGGCCCGCTCCCAAGCGAGGAGTCGCCCGCATCCATGAGAAAATCCTAACCAGCCAAGGATTCAAAATGCTCATCGCCAATTCGAATTTAATGAAAGAGGATCTCATGAATCGGTTCCACATCCCGCCGGAAAAAATCGCAGTCATTTATCCAGGATATGATCCCGAAAAATTCCGCCTTCAGGATCGGGGAAAGATCCGGCCGTCGATGCGCCAGGAATGGGGGGTTCCGTCGGACGCTTTGGTGGTTGGTTTGGTGACGTCAGGAGATTACAAGAAACGAGGCGTCGATCTCTTTATTGAGACCCTGGCCCTCTTAAGCGACGACGTAAAAAATAAGTTGCAGGGCTGGATCATCGGCCACGAAAGGGAAGCGGTCCCCTACAAAAAGATGGCTCGCGAAGCCGGTCTGGGGTCTCAAATCCGGTTCTTTGCACCCGCCGCGGACATCCAAAATTACTATCACGCCATGGACATTTTCTTTTACCCCGCCCGTTTCGAAGAGTTCGGCCAGAGCGTCCAGGAAGCCATGGCCGTGGGGCTGCCGGTTCTCACCAGCCATCGCGTCGGGGCCGCTGAACTTTTCAGCGCTGTCCAAAGCTCCTTCGTTATTGACACGCCGGAGGCGCCCTTGTTCGCCCAACGATTGTCGGATTTGATCGAACACGAAGACCTCCGTCAGAAATGGGCCGACTTCGGCCGCCAATCCTGCGCCTTCAACACCTGGGACCACAATTTCCTGAAGACATCAGAATTGCCCCCTATTCCCCCTTCTTTTTAAATCTCTGGAGACCCGCCGGGGAGAATCCCGAGGCGACGATAAATGGGACGCACCACCTGGCGGATCGCAGGGAGCTTGCGGGCGAAGATGAGGGCCCCCAACAAACAGGAAATTCCACAAAAGACGAGCGTGACCGGCGCTCCCATTTTATTGGCAATGGCCCCCGCCAGGAGGCTTCCGAAAGGGGCCATCCCCATGAAGGCCATGGCGTAGAGGCTCATCACGCGCCCCCGCTTATCGTCATCGACGATCGTCTGCAAAACGGTGTTGCTGGCGGCCATCTCGACAATCATGCCGAAGCCCGTCACCGCAATCATGACAAACGAAAACCAAAAGAGGCGGGAAAAGGCGAAGGCGATGAGACCCATCCCCAACAGCCCCGAGGCCAGCGGCATGATCCGGCACAAGCCAACGACATTTTTCCGCGAGGCCAGATAAAACGTCCCCACCAAGGCGCCTAGACCGGAGGCGCCCATGAGAAAACCCAAGGTGCGCGGGCCCCCGTGAAAAACGCCCGTGACAATGATGGGCATAAGGACCGCATAGGACATCCCCATTAAGCTCACCAAGCTCAGAAGGGCGAGAATCGCCCCGATCGGCATGAATCCATAGGCATAGAGAATCCCTTCCTTCCATCCCCGCCACATGTCCGTTTTTGAAGGCGCTGTTTTCGGCGAAACGATCTTCATGGCCAAAAGAGCGGCGATCACGGCCAGAAAACTGACGGCGTTGATGAGAAAACAGGTTCCCTCGCCGACAAGGGCAATCAAAATGCCGGCCAGGGAAGGTCCCAGGAGGCGCGCCGCATTGACGAGGGCGGAGTTGAGGGCGATGGCGTTTCCAAGATCCTCCTTTTCTTCCACCATGTCGACCATGAAGGCCTGGCGGGTGGGAATGTCGAGGGCGTTCACCGTCCCCAGGAAAAGACCCAGGACCACCACATGCCAGACTGCGATCGTCCCCCGCAAGGTTAAGATCGCCAAGACAAAGGCCTGGATCATGGAAAGGATTTGCGTCACGATCAGGATGCGGTAGCGGTTCCAGCGATCCGCCAGGACGCCGCCAAAGGAGGCGAGGAGGAAGGTGGGAATTTGGTTGCAGAAGCCGACGACACCGAGGAGGAAAGCCGAATTCGTCAGTCGGAAAACCAGCCAGCTCATGGCGATCTGCTGCATCCAGGTGCCGATGAGGGAAATGCCCTGTCCTGTGAAGAAGAGTCCGAAATTTCTGCTTCGAAGGGATCGAAAGATATGCTGAAAGCCGTTCAATTCGGGTGTTTCCATCGGGGCATTATAATATTACTCGTACCGAAGGGCTTCAATGGGGGAAAGAAGCGCGGCTTTGCGGGCCGGCCAGAAGCCGAAGACAACGCCGACACTGGCCGAAAAGATGAAGGCCAGCGCCACCGCCTGCGGGACCACGATCGCGGCCCAGCCGGCGAGAGTGGATAATATAAAGGACACGGTGGATCCGACCAGAACCCCGATGAGACCGCCGACCAGAGAAAGGATCACCGATTCGATGAGAAACTGCGCCAGAATGGCGCGGCGGGCGGCCCCCACGGCTTTCCGGAGCCCGATTTCCCTCGTCCGTTCGCTCACCGACACAAGCATGATGTTCATAATGCCGATGCCACCCACCAAAAGGGATATGGCTGCCACAATTCCCAACAACAGCGAAAACGTCTGGGTCGTTCCCGTCAGAACGGCCTGGATATCGGCCATATTCCGCAATTGAAAATCGTCCTCTTTAAAAACCGGAAGCCGGTGGCGTTGTCGCATAAGGGATTGAATATCCCGTATTACTCCCGGCATGCTTTCGGGCGAGGCGCATTCAATGGCAATGTTGTTCAGATACTTTTTCCCCAGAACCCGGCTCATAGCGGTATTTAATGGTATCAGAATCATGTCATCCTGGTCGCGAAAGCCGCCCGCTCCTTTCAAAGGTAATATTCCAATCACTTGAAAATGGATGCGGTTAATCTTCATGGTTTTCCCCACGGGATTTTCATTCCCGAAGAGATTGTTGGCCACCGTTTGACCGAGAAGAACCACCCGCGCCTGGGTTTGATTTTCTTGTTCCGTGAAGAACCGCCCGTAGTAGGGCTTGGAGGCCCTCATGGATTCATAAACAGGCGTGGCTCCCGTCGCCTGGGTGTTTGAATTTTGGGACCCATAGACGACCTGCACATTCCCCGACACGTTCCCATCCACGTGAAGGATATCCGGGCTGACTTTCAAAATGGCCTTCACATCCTCCATTTTGAGGCGGCTCACGCTCCCGGCTTCCCCATGCACCCCGTGAGAAGAGGGGGAGCCCGGCATCAGCACCAGAAGATTGGACCCCAAACTGGAGAGCCGGCTTTCGATGGCTTTTTGCGCCCCTTTCCCGATTGCGAGCATCGCGATAACGGCCGCCACGCCGATCAAAATGCCCAACATGGAGAGCATGCTTCTAACTTTATTGGCGATCATGGCCTTGAGAGCGGATTGCGTAAATTCACGGACCTCCGGCCAGTTGAGGCGGGCGTGCTGGAGGGAAGGGGTCAAGTCGCGACATGCGACACGCCGCGGCGTGTCGCATGTCGCGACTTGACCCCTTCCCTCCAGCACGCCCGCCTCAACTGGCCGGAGGTCCGTGAATTTACGCAATCCGCTCTCAAGGCCATGATCGCCAATAAAGTTAGAAGCATGCTCTCCATGTTGGGCATTTTGATCGGCGTGGCGGCCGTTATCGCGATGCTCGCAATCGGGAAAGGGGCGCAAAAAGCCATCGAAAGCCGGCTCTCCAGTTTGGGGTCCAATCTTCTGGTGCTGATGCCGGGCTCCCCCTCTTCTCACGGGGTGCATGGGGAAGCCGGGAGCGTGAGCCGCCTCAAAATGGAGGATGTGAAGGCCATTTTGAAAGTCAGCCCGGATATCCTTCACGTGGATGGGAACGTGTCGGGGAATGTGCAGGTCGTCTATGGGTCCCAAAATTCAAACACCCAGGCGACGGGAGCCACGCCTGTTTATGAATCCATGAGGGCCTCCAAGCCCTACTACGGGCGGTTCTTCACGGAACAAGAAAATCAAACCCAGGCGCGGGTGGTTCTTCTCGGTCAAACGGTGGCCAACAATCTCTTCGGGAATGAAAATCCCGTGGGGAAAACCATGAAGATTAACCGCATCCATTTTCAAGTGATTGGAATATTACCTTTGAAAGGAGCGGGCGGCTTTCGCGACCAGGATGACATGATTCTGATACCATTAAATACCGCTATGAGCCGGGTTCTGGGGAAAAAGTATCTGAACAACATTGCCATTGAATGCGCCTCGCCCGAAAGCATGCCGGGAGTAATACGGGATATTCAATCCCTTATGCGACAACGCCACCGGCTTCCGGTTTTTAAAGAGGACGATTTTCAATTGCGGAATATGGCCGATATCCAGGCCGTTCTGACGGGAACGACCCAGACGTTTTCGCTGTTGTTGGGAATTGTGGCAGCCATATCCCTTTTGGTGGGTGGCATCGGCATTATGAACATCATGCTTGTGTCGGTGAGCGAACGGACGAGGGAAATCGGGCTCCGGAAAGCCGTGGGGGCCGCCCGCCGCGCCATTCTGGCGCAGTTTCTCATCGAATCGGTGATCCTTTCTCTGGTCGGCGGTCTCATCGGGGTTCTGGTCGGATCCACCGTGTCCTTTATATTATCCACTCTCGCCGGCTGGGCCGCGATCGTGGTCCCGCAGGCGGTGGCGCTGGCCTTCATCTTTTCGGCCAGTGTCGGCGTTGTCTTCGGCTTCTGGCCGGCCCGCAAAGCCGCGCTTCTTTCCCCCATTGAAGCCCTTCGGTACGAGTAATATTATAATGCCCCGATGGAAACACCCGAATTGAACGGCTTTCAGCATATCTTTCGATCCCTTCGAAGCAGAAATTTCGGACTCTTCTTCACAGGACAGGGCATTTCCCTCATCGGCACCTGGATGCAGCAGATCGCCATGAGCTGGCTGGTTTTCCGACTGACGAATTCGGCTTTCCTCCTCGGTGTCGTCGGCTTCTGCAACCAAATTCCCACCTTCCTCCTCGCCTCCTTTGGCGGCGTCCTGGCGGATCGCTGGAACCGCTACCGCATCCTGATCGTGACGCAAATCCTTTCCATGATCCAGGCCTTTGTCTTGGCGATCTTAACCTTGCGGGGGACGATCGCAGTCTGGCATGTGGTGGTCCTGGGTCTTTTCCTGGGGACGGTGAACGCCCTCGACATTCCCACCCGCCAGGCCTTCATGGTCGACATGGTGGAAGAAAAGGAGGATCTTGGAAACGCCATCGCCCTCAACTCCGCCCTCGTCAATGCGGCGCGCCTCCTGGGACCTTCCCTGGCCGGCATTTTGATTGCCCTTGTCGGCGAGGGAACCTGTTTTCTCATCAACGCCGTCAGTTTTCTGGCCGTGATCGCCGCTCTTTTGGCCATGAAGATCGTTTCGCCGAAAACAGCGCCTTCAAAAACGGACATGTGGCGGGGATGGAAGGAAGGGATTCTCTATGCCTATGGATTCATGCCGATCGGGGCGATTCTCGCCCTTCTGAGCTTGGTGAGCTTAATGGGGATGTCCTATGCGGTCCTTATGCCCATCATTGTCACGGGCGTTTTTCACGGGGGCCCGCGCACCTTGGGTTTTCTCATGGGCGCCTCCGGTCTAGGCGCCTTGGTGGGGACGTTTTATCTGGCCTCGCGGAAAAATGTCGTTGGCTTGTGCCGGATCATGCCGCTGGCCTCGGGGCTGTTGGGGATGGGTCTCATCGCCTTCGCCTTTTCCCGCCTCTTTTGGTTTTCGTTTGTCATGATTGCGGTGACGGGCTTCGGCATGATTGTCGAGATGGCCGCCAGCAACACCGTTTTGCAGACGATCGTCGATGACGATAAGCGGGGGCGCGTGATGAGCCTCTACGCCATGGCCTTCATGGGGATGGCCCCTTTCGGAAGCCTCCTGGCGGGGGCCATTGCCAATAAAATGGGAGCGCCGGTCACGCTCGTCTTTTGTGGAATTTCCTGTTTGTTGGGGGCCCTCATCTTCGCCCGCAAGCTCCCTGCGATCCGCCAGGTGGTGCGTCCCATTTATCGTCGCCTCGGGATTCTCCCCGGCGGGTCTCCAGAGATTTAAAAAGAAGGGGGAATAGGGGGCAATTCTGATGTCTTCAGGAAATTGTGGTCCCAGGTGTTGAAGGCGCAGGATTGGCGGCCGAAGTCGGCCCATTTCTGACGGAGGTCTTCGTGTTCGATCAAATCCGACAATCGTTGGGCGAACAAGGGCGCCTCCGGCGTGTCAATAACGAAGGAGCTTTGGACAGCGCTGAAAAGTTCAGCGGCCCCGACGCGATGGCTGGTGAGAACCGGCAGCCCCACGGCCATGGCTTCCTGGACGCTCTGGCCGAACTCTTCGAAACGGGCGGGGTAAAAGAAAATGTCCATGGCGTGATAGTAATTTTGGATGTCCGCGGCGGGTGCAAAGAACCGGATTTGAGACCCCAGACCGGCTTCGCGAGCCATCTTTTTGTAGGGGACCGCTTCCCTTTCGTGGCCGATGATCCAGCCCTGCAACTTATTTTTTACGTCGTCGCTTAAGAGGGCCAGGGTCTCAATAAAGAGATCGACGCCTCGTTTCTTGTAATCTCCTGACGTCACCAAACCAACCACCAAAGCGTCCGACGGAACCCCCCATTCCTGGCGCATCGACGGCCGGATCTTTCCCCGATCCTGAAGGCGGAATTTTTCGGGATCATATCCTGGATAAATGACTGCGATTTTTTCCGGCGGGATGTGGAACCGATTCATGAGATCCTCTTTCATTAAATTCGAATTGGCGATGAGCATTTTGAATCCTTGGCTGGTTAGGATTTTCTCATGGATGCGGGCGACTCCTCGCTTGGGAGCGGGCCGGTCGTGGATGAATTCATGCGCGGCATGGACGCAGTTGTGAAGGCTTAAAATGTCCTGGCTCAGGATGTCCCCGTGGCCGTGGACGAGGTCGAACTTTTCATTTCGGGTAAGCCAATTGAAAAAGGTAGCAAAGGCGAACCGTTTGGCCGTGCTCCAGAGGGGAAGCCGAAAGATTCGGTGAGGGATGCCGCCCGCGTCCCGGCACCGCGCATCATCAAACTTTTCGCCGTAGAGGTGGACCTCGATCCCGCGCCGGGTGAGGCGCCGGGTGTGTTCGAGAATGGTCGTGGTCGTTCCTCCGTGGCCGGAAAGAACGCGGCAGGCGATGGCGATCTTTTTCATCGACGGATCCAGCGGTCGTACCAGCGGCAGAGGTCGAAGAGCATCCATAAAATGGCGGCATGATCCCGCCCGCCGGCTCGGTGGTTTTTGAGAAGATTCAGGCAGAAGGTTTTGTCGACCCACCCGTCGCGAAAGAGGTGAGACTGTTGAAAGGTATCCTGAACGTGACGCCCGAGACTCCCCCGCAGCCATTCTTTAAAGGGAAAAGAAAACCCCATCTTTTTGCGTTGGATGATTTCCGGCGGCAGCGTCGCGGAGGCGAATTCTTTCAGGAATCCTTTCAGCCGGTGGTTTTTTATCTTGATGTCGCCCGGGATGGAGAAGGCAAACTCGACGAGCTCGTGATCCAGGAACGGGGCCCGGGCTTCCAGCGAGTGGAGCATGGTGATGCGGTCCACGCGTTGGAGAAGCACTTCGCTCATTTTGGTAAAAAATTCGATGTAACAGATGAGGTTGACGGGATCCACCCGTTGCCTCTCACCCGGACTCACGCCCAGTGGGCTGGCAGGTCCCGATGGGAGAGGGATCGATAAATTCTTCCGCAAAAGGGTGTGGGTTTCCTCTCCCGACGGGCCCTGCCAGCCCACTGGGCGTGAGTCCGAATGAGAGGCGTAGGTCTGTATAAATTCCCGATAAAGTGTGGCGATGAAGTCCCAAGCGAGGGATTCATCCTCCCTGTCTGCAAAATTGGGCCCGACAATCTGATGGCGCTGGGTTTTATTAAATCCGACGGAGCTTCCCAAATAAGGAGGTTCGCCCGCGGCCAGGCGCCGGAGCCGGTCGTAAGTCCGGTGGCCGACGGTGGAATAATGATAAAGAGGCGCCAACAGAGGCGTTGCCGCCCGGGCCGCCGCCTTCCAAAGTGGATTTTGGGCCCGCTTCAATTCGTTTAAGCCCTTCATCATGGAGTCGTAGCCGAAAAAGATTTCGTCACTGCCTTCTCCCACCATCGTCACTTTGAATCCATCCTCATGGGCGCGCCGGCTTAAATGGTGCAAGGGCACCCAAACCCAGTCGGACACCGGTTCATCCAGAAGGACACCGTCATCTTCCAGGGTTTCGATGGCGTCTTCCGGATCGAGGATGATTTCCTGATAATTGATGGAGAATTTTTTGGCGACGAGTCGGGAGTAATCCAACTCGGTGAAGGCGGGGAGATTTTTGTAGCCGATGGAGTAGGTGGTCATGTCCGTGACGCCGATTTTGTTGAGGTAAGCCGTGATGAGGCTCGAATCGATCCCGCCGCTTAAGAACAAGCAGACCGGCACATCGCTCACCAGGCGCCGTTCCACCGCGGTCGTGAATCTTTTTTCCATTTCGCCAAGGAGATCGTCCAGCGTTTTTCGTTGATTCAGGCGGCGAGGAAGCGGTTGCCAGTATCGTTTTGTTTTCGCCTCCCCATTATGGACCTCCAGATAGTGACCGGGGGGGACTTTTTGGACATCTTTAAGAAGTGTGTGAGGCGAGGGCACAAACTTTAGGCTGAGGTAGGCTTCCAGTCCAGCCGGGCTTATTTCTTTAAGCGATGGATCGAGGTGGAACAAAGCTTTTAACTCCGAAGCAAATAGGAAGGATTGATTTTTCCGGCTGTAGTAGAGGGGCTTCTTACCGGCCCGGTCCCGCGCGAGGAATAAAGCCCTCTTTTTCTCATCATAGAGGGCAAATGCGAAAAGCCCGGTAATACGGCTCAAGAGTTCCTCAAGCCCCCAGGCTTTGTAGCCTTCGATCAAGACTTCGGTGTCGCTGGTGGTCCGGAAGCGGTGGCCCTTATCCTCCAGTTCCTTTTTGAGAGCTTTGAAGTTGTAGATTTCCCCGTTGTAGGTCATGTGGAGGAGCCCTTCCGCCGACGTAAAAGGTTGATTGGAGCGGGGGTCCAGGTCCAGAATGGAAAGGCGCCGGTGGCCGAGGCCCACTCCGTGTTCAGGCAGGATTTTAACGCCGCCGGCATCGGGGCCGCGGTGAGAAAGGAGGCGCGTGGCGTCCTCCAGGCGCTTCGAAAAGTCCGGAGATGTCGTTTGGGCGGGTGTGGTGAGAACGCCGAGAATGCCGCACATGGGGCGATTCTAACCTTTAAAATTCCTGTGTGACCAGTGGTTCAAAATCTGATAGAAACGAAACCGTGAGTAAATTTTCCGTTCTCATCCTCGCCGCCGGCAAGGGCGTCCGCATGAAGTCGGGTCTTCCGAAAGTCCTGCACCCCATCGGCGGCGTCCCCTTGATCGGGCATGTCCTGACGACCGTCCTTCGGTTAAAGCCGGCCGAACTGGCCGTTGTGATTGGACATCACGCCGACGCCGTGAAGCTCTATGTGAAAGGGAGATGGCCCCGGGCGAAGTTCTTCGTTCAGGATGTTTTGGATGGATCCGGCGGGGCGGTCCGCCGGGCGATCCCTTGGCTCAAGAAACAGCGTGGCGACGTCATCGTCACCTGCGGCGACATGCCGCTTCAACGAGATCAAAGTTTAAAGGATTTGGCGCAGGCCCACCGGCGGGAGGGGAACGCGGCCACCGTATTGTCGGCCAAGGTCAGCCAACCTACAGGTTACGGCCGCATCGTGCGCGAGATCGGCGGGGGAGTGAGGAAAATCGTGGAAGAGTTGGATGCCACCGAGCCGGAGAAGAGGATTAATGAGATCAATACTGGCACTTACTGCTTCGAAGCTAAGGCGTTGGCCGAGGCGATTCGCCAAATTAAGAACAACAACGCCAAGAAGGAGTTTTACCTGACGGACGTCATTTCGATTTTGAAGGAGATGGGATGCCGGGTGGGAGCCGTGGTCTGCCAGGATCCAAACGAGGCGTCGGGGGTGAACCAAAGGGCAGATCTCGCTCACGCCGAAGCGGTCATTCGGAAAAGGAAATTGGAAGCGCTCATGAAAGAGGGAGTGACGGTCATCGATCCGGAGTCGACCTATGTCACGGAAGACGTGGAGGTCGGCCCCGACACCATCATCTATCCCCAAACTTTTATCTTGGGCAAAACCCGGATCGGGTCCCATTGCCAAATCGGCCCCTGGGCCCACATCACGGACTGCACCGTTGAAAACGACGTGATTTTTAGAGCCAGTTTTGCAGAAGCCTCCATCATCCGAAAGGGGGCCCGGGTGGGACCTTTCTCCCGCATCCGGCCCAAAAGCGAGCTTGGACCCCATGTCCATTTCGGCAATTTTTCCGAAGTCAAAAACTCCAAGCTCGGCGAAGGTTCCAAGGTCAACCACCTATCCTATTTGGGGGACGCAACAGTCGGGAAAAATGTTAACATCGGCGCCGGCACGATCACCTGTAATTACGACGGGATTCGGAAACACCCCACCACGATTCAAGACCATGTTTTTATCGGATCA
>JAJAPZ010000058.1 GCA_020523905.1 Candidatus Obscuribacterium magneticum | reverse complement strand
CCATCAACAGATGGCGGCCATGATCTGATGCAAGGGAGCCACAAAACGAACGGGGGCGCCTTTTCGCCCGATAAAATAGGCTTCGTTAGGCAAGTTCTGAATATATTCAATCTCACCATGTCCGTACGTCCCGATTTGAGCCTTGGCCAACTCTTCTGACTCTCTCACAAATTTCTCATGGACAAAATCAAAGCCCGCCCCCATTCTCTGGGACACAAATATAAAATTCTGCCGGGGCAAATTGAAAAAGTCGACCTCCTTAAGGAAATCAATAATTTCTTTTCCTGACTCCTCGTTAACCGGAATCACAAACTTCTGATTGTAAAGTCCGCCCTTGGGGTCCCACCCATTTTGTTCGGCGATCTCATGAATGTTGGAGAGTATCTGGATAATCATTCGCGCCAGAATGGGAACATGCGGGTAGTCCGTCTTCAACCCCTGCCGTTCCTTTTCATTAATCCATCCTTCCGCCAAAGCCCAGTGTAAAAAGGCCGCGGGAATCTCAACTTCAAGGCGCCGGGCAATCCCTCCTGCGAATATTCTATGGACAAATTCGCCGCTATAAAGGGAGCGCCGAACATCTGACAGACGTTTACGAATTTTTTCGCGCACTCTCTGTCTCGTCAAAGGTTTTCCTGCCCCATCCTTGGGAAGGGCTTGGTAGGATTCATTCGCAACGCCCGGTTGGCCATCCTCTCGTACATCATCGACACCGGGCTGCCCCCTAAACCCTTCTTCCCCCATTAAATCGCCCTCGTTCGGAAGAGGCACGGGATTAATGTCGGGTGAGTCCAACTCCTTGGGCGCCGCCGAGAAAAATTCAATCACGGCTTGCATTTTTAGAAAGGCCTCATGTCGAAGGGCGGGAGCCACGCTCTCATCAAAACTGGTATTCCGCCATTCCTGATATAATTCCGGCAAATAGTCCCAAGTCGATACGGGGGGATTGTGACGAATTACCTTTGTTCTTGAGTATTCATCTGTTCTTGAGTATTCATCTGTTCTTGAGTATTCATCCAAAAGTGCCCTCGCATCCTGGTTTCCAACCTTCCCATTGTCATAAAAATCCTTTTTCCATTTCTCGTCACGGATTCTGGTATTGAGATCGTTAAGGTACACCGCATCAAATTGTTCGGCGTGCATTTTCGTCGGCTCCATCCCGCTTTTTCGGGAGCTTCCACGATCACGAACCCAAGCATTCATCGTATCCTCAGCCGCGCCACTATAGCCGAGAGCTTTCATTATCTTCCCTAGGGTGACATGGGTGACATAAAGGTGATTCCCTATATCTATGTATTTGATTGGGATGAGGGTTATGACCAAATCTCCAAACATTAAGCGGCCTGGGGTCTGGTTGTTCGGGATGAAAAATACAGGCATGTCATAGGCGGCGGCAAAACTCATGGCCTCCGCATAGGCCTGTTCATTAAGGTACCCTTCTTCGGCAAGTTCGGCCAATAGCGCGTTGGATTGTGTTTCAAACCGCTGGAGCTCAGTTAATCCCTCTTGTGTGTATGTTTTATCTTCTTGTATCTCGGCGGATGGATTCTTTTTCTCGACGGGCCTCGCGATCTTTGTCCTCACATATAAATCGAGGGACAAGATCATAAAGGCAGCCGTGGCGGCAATAAACGTGAGCAAGCCATAGATATCATTAGGACGAGTTCCATTGGCCATGTCCCTGAACGCTTGGCGCAATGATGTTGCGGACGCTTCGTTTGCCGGAGGAGTTAACTTGTCCGGGAGGGCGGTAACAGATTCCGGATGATTAAACAGCGCGGGAGTGCCTTGAGCCGCAAGACCGCCCGGAACTCTGTGAAAATTGCTACGGATCGCCGAAGAAAAAATCGGGCGTTTGTATTCCGGGAAATGGTAGGCATCGGAAAGCGCGATCTGGGTTTCAAGTTGCGGGCGGACGATGGTGGTGCCGGTGCCGAGTTTCTTGAAAGCGGAGGTGATGCCGGGGGTGTGGAAGCCGCCGGCGATGAAGGCCAAATCATACTTGTCGGCGGGGAGATCCTTCATATAACCGGTCAGGTTTTGGACCATGGCGCGGTCGCGCGCTTCGGCGTCGCGGTAGAAGGCGCGGGCGCCCTTTTCGGCCACCACGAGATCCTCGAAGGAAAAGTCCGGCGTCCGGAAACCGTAGCCCAGATCCTCTACCTGTTCGTCGACGAAGCTCCGAATGGCTCGGTGCCGGGCGAAAATGTCTTTTAATTTCTTAGCGCGTTCGAGCGCCCATTCATTGGGAATCATTTGGAGCGAGAAGAATTTCTCCTGACGTTCCACCCAGCGAAGGTGGGCATAGAGTTCTTGGGCCAGGGGATGCTTAATGAGCCCCAGGGCCACGGCTTCCTCGGCTTGCTCCAGCTGATGGGAGAGGCCGTCGGCGTCTTGAACCTTCTCGGCCTCCTCAAGATACGAAAGATAAGCCCGGAGAAGCCCATAGGGTTTGTTCGTCCGGGCTAATAGCTTGTGATAATAGGAGGAAGTGGGAACACGGCCCTCTTTCAGGGCCAGGGCTTCCTCCACCAATCCATCCACGTCCTTATCGGAACTCTTCCCGCTCAACTCACGAATGAGCTTGCTGCGTTCCAATTCCACTTTCTTGAAATCGATTTCCTTCTCGAGCGCAGCCGCCTTACCGGCTTGAACAAGGAGGGGATAGGAAGCCACGGCGCTTGGATCGGCTTTTTGAAGCGTCGCGATGTAATCAACGACGGAGAAGCTCCCTCTTTCAACCTCGGCCTTTTGGCGTTCCATTTCGGAAAGGACTTTGTTGAAGTTGTGAGGGACCAGTTTGGAGAGTTGGGCCTTGATGTCCCGGACGGTGACCAGGACTTTTTCGCGCGCTTCTTTTGAAGCGTCCCTGGCGACGCCGTTGTTCCAATAAAGCTCCGGCGTCTCGACGCCGATGATCTTGATCCGCCCCGGCTCTTTCGTGATGGCGGCCAACTCTTCGCCGAGTAAAAATCCGGCTTTGAGAAGCCCCGCGCCCACATCCGCCACTTTCTCTTTGTCCGGCATCAAGGCGATGGAGTCTGAATTAAGAGGGCCCGCCGAACCTTCGACGAAAACAGCCAGCGCCTTGCCGTGCTGGGCCGCGCGCTCTTCCAAGAGGGAAACAATTCCATAAAGATTGGTTTGCGCGCCGATATTTTCGTGGACATCCTGAACATGAATGACTTGGCGCTCTCCCGGCTTCGGCGCCACGCGCTCGGTTATTTCTCCCAGAGTTGAGGGGATTGAGAGGTGAGACGCGTCCGCCGCTGAAACGTGAACGGATCCGGAAGCCCGGGAAAGCGCGTTGGGGAAAGGAAGCGAAGATTTTTGCGCCGGAGAAGCCTGATAAGCGGCGCGTTCAATAAAAGGAACGGCGCCGGCTTCGTATGTTAACAGGAGTGAAAGAAAAAGAGCGAAGGTTTTCATGCCGAGTTTCCATAACTTGTTCGAACTCATAAGGGGGATCTCCTCAATGGGAATATCGAAATGATCTGGTCATATCTTAACGACCCCGCATTAAGATCTCCTTAAGAAGTCGTAAATTTTCTGTAACAGTTTTTGCCGTCATTCCCGAATGCCTCTATCGGGAATCCAGGTTTCCCCGACGGAAGGTTGAAGGCCTGGATTCCCGCTTTCGCGGGAATGACAGCTTTCGCTACAGTCTCTTTTTCTGATGAATTTGGGGTGATTTATCGGTACGAATCGGGATTTGGAGGTTTAAAAGGTGTTTGTGCTTAAGTCGATTTAACGATGATGTTCCCAATGATATTAGCGGCTTCGTCTCCGTGGTCCGCGGCGTTGGAAAGGTGCCGGTAGATTTCCCTCATTTTTAAAACCGCCACCAGATTCTCTTCTTTGAAAAGCTCCACCAGAGCCTCCCGGTAGCAATGCTCGACGAAATTTTCCCTCTTCTTCGCGTACACGACGCGCTCGATGGCTTTCTCCTTGTTCATTTTAAGCGAGGAAACCGCTTCGGCGATGGCGCTCGCCGCTTCAAGAAGCCCCTCGGACATGACGACCATATGTTTATTGGGGGTTACCTGAAACGCCATCATTTCTTCCACGGTCGACTTCGCGTAGTCGACGATGTCGTCGATCACGCGTGAAAGGGCGTAAATATCCTCCCGGTCGATGGGCGTCACGAAGGTCTGGTTCAGCTCATCGACGAGATTTTTTCTCAACACATCCGCCTCTTCCTCGAGCCTTAAAACGGTTTCGCCGTGAAGCGGATGCGGGTCCTTCATGAAAATGACCAGGGCTTTCAAGCCCTCCTCCACCTTGTTGGCCTGATCGGTGAGCATGTTGAAAAAGTTGGCCCGTTTCTTTTTAAAGAAGCTCATAAAACCTCCGCGAGTTTATGCAGAACCCGGCTTAAAACCGCCGACAAAACCGCGACCGCCGGGAGAGTGATGATCCACGAGAGCGCGATTTCCCTCGCCACGTTCCAGCGCACGGCGCTCACCGTCTTGGCCGCGCCCGCGCCGACGATGGAACCGGTGATGACCTGCGTGGTCGAGGCCGGAAACCCGGCCAGGGTGCAGAGCATGATGGTCCCCGCCGAAGCGAGATCCGCGCAAACCCCCTGATGAGGCCGGATCCGGTAAAAACTCATGCCCAGCCTTTTTAAGATTCTTTTTCCTCCCAGAAGAACGCCTCCGCCCAGCGCCACGGCCACCAGCGCCCGCACATGAGGCGGGATGGCGACGGCGTTTTCCGCCGCCCACACGTGCGTCCAACCAAAAGCCAGAATCAAGACTCCCATGATGATTTGCCCGTCATTGGAACCGTGGCCGAAGGAAAGCATCACGCAGGACCCCACGTGAAGAAACCGGAAAAACGGCTTCACCCGGGGCGTAAGCCACTCCCCCGCGAACCGGGCGAGCCTTGTCAAGAGCATGGAGGCCAGAAACCCCAATAGAGGGCTTGTCACAAGAACCAGAACCACTTTAAAAAGAACCGCTCGGTTTAAATATTCCAGGCCCCAGGTCGCGTAGCTGGCGCCCACCAAGCCCGCGAAGAGCGCCTGATTATTGGACGTCGGCCAGGCTCTCCACCAGCTCACAACCCCCCAAACAAACGCCGCCGAAAGCGCCGCCGTCAAAGTGAGAAGCATATCCACCCGAGAGTTCCCCAGGACGGCTCCAAAAATTCCTTTCCCGATGGTGGAGGCGACCGCGCTTCCAAAAAACAGGGCGCCGGACAATTGGGCGAGCGAGCAAGTGATGAACGCCACGGCGGGCGAAAGGGCGCGGGTCGATACGATGGTGGCGACGATGGTGGAGGAATCCCGGAATCCATTGCTGAAGGCGAACATGAGACCCAGGGTCGCCACGGAAAAAGAGAGCAACGCAGTGAGAGTGAGATCGGTCATGCTTCTTAATCTTAGTTGAGTTAAGCGAGAGCGGCTTCCCGGAGGGCCGGGCTTTTCCGCTCGGCAACCGCCATGACCCCAAAGAGAACGCCCGTGTAGAAGAGGTCGCCTAGAAGCGTGTTCTGGAAGAAGGGAAGCGCCGCCACATAGCAGGCGGTGAGGCCGGCGCCCGTATGAGGATAGTGATAAATCCACATCACGAAATTGGTGAGGATGAAAAAGAGAACCGAGCCGGCGAGAGCGGCAACGCCGACGGGCGCGACCCCTTTATGTGAACGAAGGAAGGTCCCCATCAAAACGATGAGGCACAAGCTTCCATACACCACCCAGATCTCGGGATAAAAACCAATCAACGCGTCGCTTACCAGCATCGCCGCCAACGGCACAACAAAGGCAAGGCCTTTTCGGGAGAAATGCGCCCCGCTAAAAAGAGCCATCCCCGCCACGGGGGACACGTTCCAAGGGTGAGGGAGGAGCCGGCTTAAGGCGGCGATAAAAATCATGGTAAGGACGGTGAAAAAACGCGGTCTGGACATAAAGAACTCCTTCAAATATGCGATTGATTTAGTCGAGGTCGGGATTATAGCCTAATTATCTAAGACCGGGGCGCCGCGTAAACGGGAAGCTGCCCTTCGAGTTCCCTAAGTGTGGGAGCGGAGGCGTCCTTCGGCGAAAGGAGGGGGTTTTTCAGGGGCCACTCAATCTTCACTTGCGGATCGTCCCAGCGGAGAGTGCGCTCGTCCTTCGGATCATAAAAATCGTTGCAGGCGTACTCCACTTCCGCTTCCGCGCTCAAAACGCAAAAACCGTGCGCGAAGCCGCCGGGGATATGGAGGATTTTATTGTTGTCGGATGAGAGGAGAACGCCTTCCCAGCGCCCGAAGGCGGGCGATCCGACGCGGATGTCCACGGCGACGTCAAAAATCTCTCCTTGAAGAACCCGAACCAGTTTCGCCTGGGGACGTTCCAATTGGTAATGAAGCCCCCGAAGGATCCCCTTTTGGGACCTGGAATGGTTGAGCTGGACCAAAACAAAGTGGAGGCCTTCCTTTTGGTATTTTCGGGCGTGGAAAACCTCAAAGAAAAAGCCGCGATCATCCTTAAAAAGCCGCGGTTCCATGACGGTCACGCCGGGAAGGGAAGAGGGGATGAATTTCACCGTCGCGGCTCCTGCTCCACCATTCTTTGCAGATACCGCCCGTAATCGTTCGACATCCGGGCGGCCAGGCGCTGGATATCCGCTCCGGTGATAAATTTCATTTTGAACGCCACTTCCTCGGGGCAGGAAACTTTGAGTCCCTGGCGTTCCTCGATGGCCTGAATGAAGTTGGACGCGTTCAAAAGATCTTCGGGCGTTCCCGTATCGAGCCAGGCGAACCCGCGCCCCAACTTTTCCACCGTCAGTTTCCCCGAGTTCAGATAGGCCCGGTTCACATCCGTGATTTCCAGTTCGCCCCGGGGGGAGGGTCTTAAAGACTCGGCGGTGCGGACGACGTCGTTGTCATAAAAGTAAAGCCCCGTCACCGCGAAAACCGACTTGGGAACCGCGGGCTTCTCCTCAATCCCGACGGGTTCGCCCGCCGCGTTAAATTCGAGGACGCCGTAGCGGAACGGATCTTTCACCTGATAACCGAAAACCGTGGCGCCCTTCTCCCGCTTGGCCGCCTTTTGGAGCAGAAGCGGCAGACCCTGGCCGTAGAATATATTGTCGCCCAAGGCCAGGGCCACCCGGTCCGAACCGATAAACGGCCGGCCGATGAGAAAGGCCTGAGCCAATCCCTCGGGCCGGGGCTGGATGGCGTAGCTGATCCGGAGCCCCAGCTCGGCCCCATCCCCCAGAAGGCGCTGGAATGATTCCTGATCCTGCGGCGTGGTGATGACGAGAAAATCCCGAATACCGGCGAACATGAGGGTGGACAAAGGGTAATAGACGAGCGGTTTATCCCAAACGGGGAGAAGCTGTTTGCTCAACGATTTGGTCATGGGCCAAAGGCGCGACCCCGACCCCCCCGCCAGAATAATTCCCTTCATATGTCCTCCTTAAACCTTAAGGCCCAGCCGTTCCCGGCCGTAATTCTTTTCTTGCACGGCCCGGCACCAATCCAGATGGCTTAGATACCATTCCACCGTCTTACTTAAACCGCTTTCCAGGGTGTGGCCGGGCCTCCATCCCAATTCCTCGCGGATTTTTGTGTTGTCGATCGCGTAGCGCCGGTCATGTCCGGGGCGGTCGCTCACGAAACGGATAAGGTCCTGATACCGGCCCAAGCCGCGGCGGCGGAGCGACGGGTTTATCGCCGGCGGAAGAAGCTCCGCCAAAATACGGCAGATGTGGCGAACCATTCGAATATTCGTCGTTTTTCCTTTTTTTTCTCCCGCTCTTTGCCCGCCCATGTTGTAGGTCTCGCCCGGTTTTCCTCTTTGAAGGACGCGCCAAAGGCCCTCGCAATGATCTTGAACGTAAATCCAATCCCGCACGTGCAGGCCGTCGCCGTAAACGGGAAGGGGTTTCCCTTCAACGGCGTTAAGAATCGTGAGCGGTATCAGCTTCTCGGGAAACTGGTAGGGGCCGTAGTTGTTGGAGCAATGCGTGATGAGGGTCGGTAAACCGAAGGTTTGGAAGGCCGCCCGGACCCAATGATCGGCCGCCGCCTTGGACGCGGCGTAGGGAGAGTTGGGAGCCAAGGGCGAGGTTTCCTTGAACGACCCTTTTTGACCCAGGCTTCCGTAAACTTCATCCGTTGAAACGTGGAGGAACCGGAATTGCCGCTGGGCCTTGGGACGCAACGTGTTGAAATGGATCCGCGCGGATTCCAACATTCTATAGGTCCCGATATCGTTGGTGACGAGGAAGGGGAGAGAACCGTCGATCGACCGGTCGACGTGGGTTTCGGCGGCCAAATGAACGACGGCTCCGACTTGAAATTTTTTAAAGACCTTAAGCAAGCGGGCGCCGTCCACAATATCGCCTTTGATGAATTTAAACCGGGGATTTTTCCGCAGCGGAATCAGATTTTCAACGCGCCCCGCGTAGGTCAGCTTATCGTAAACCAGGACGCGGCCCTGAAAGCGGGGCAACGCGGTCGACACGAAATTCGACCCGATAAAACCCGCTCCTCCCGTGACAAGGATCGAGGAGAAGGGGCGGTCGGTTTTCATAGCGGCCGAATAATACCATAGCTTAACGGGTTTCGGATTTACTCTCCCCCTCGCCCTTGTCCTCTTTCGGCTCGGGCGTGGGGTTTTTAATCACGAAGACGACGCGGCGGTTCCGGGACCGCCACGCGACCGAATCCTCGGTGGGGGCCCGCGGGAGGCTTTTGTTCTCCCCGTAGCCGATGGCGGCGATGTGCCGCGGCGGATAGTCGTATTGATGAAGAAGATATTGAACGACGCTGGTCGCCCGGGCCGTGGAGAGCTCCCAGTTTGAAGAAAATTTCGGGGAATGAATGGGCACGTCATCGGTGTGGCCTTCCACGATCATGTCGTGATTCTTGGCCGCGAGCTTTGAAAACGTCGGCGCCAACCCGTCCAGAATCTTTTTCATCTGATCCGACAATTCCGCCGAACCGCTCTCGAAAAAAACGTTGTACCCCTGCTCCTGAAGCGAAATGACAAGCCCGTCTTTGGTGATCTTCACTTCCCCCGCCACGTCTTCCTTCTTCATCGTTTCCTCAACGGCCTTTTTGGCTTCCTGCACGGGTTTCGATAAGGCCGCCGAGAGGGCATAAAGAATGAGATAGAAACACACCAGCTCCGTCATCAAGTCGGCGTAATTGACCATCCAGGGAGGGGCGGGATGCCCTATTTGAGCCACCCGAGGGTCGGAGGCGTCAATGACATCGCGCGGCTTTAAGGGCATGACTTACTCGCGCGGTCCGGTGCGGATCAGGTTTCTCGTGGAGGGATCCAGATAGGCTTTCAAATTGGATTCCATCAGGCTGGGGGCGACGCCGGTCTGAAGGAGAAGAACCCCTCTGATGATAATTTCCTTGACGAGCAGCTCCTCTTCGGAGCGCCGGCGGAGCTTTCCCGCCATGGGAAGAAATAGAAGATAGCCGGAACCGAGGCCGAAGAAGGCGGCGGATAAGGCCAGCGCCATGCGGCGCGGCACCTGGGCCACGTCTTCCAGGGTGGACATCATAAGGATCATGCCCAAAATGGTCCCGATGATGCCGAAGGCCGGGGAATAGGTTCCCAGAGAGTTGAAAATTTCCTGCCCCACTTTGTGCCGCTCCCGGACGAACCCCAGTTCGGTTTCCATCATGTTCTGAGTGAATTCCTTGTCGGCGCCGTCAATCACCAGTTGCACGCCGCGCTTTAAAAAATCGTCCTTGGTGGATTTAACCTCGTCCTGAAGGGAAAGGAACCCGTCCGTCCGGGCTTTCTTGGCGAACTTGACGAACGTGGTGACGATATCCTGCGTATCCACCACGTTCGAGCTCATCACTTTCTTAAGAACCCGGAAAAGCCCGAACACCTGAGCCGCCGGATAATTGACGAGGAGCGCGCAAACCGTGAGGCCGATCACGATGAAAAAAGCCTCGGCGTTCATGAAGGGCGCGAATCCTTTTAGACCCTCGGCCATGAACACCGTCCCAAACACCAGCGCGCCCGCAAAAATGATTCCTGCTACGGTTGTTATATCCATGGGTCGTTAGCGCGCCTTCGCGCACTCCTCCTTCAGTGTGTTCCTTTCCGAATTAATCCGTCGACGGTATTCCAAAACTTTTTCAATGACGTCGTTGACGCTCTGCAATACGACGATGTTGTTGCCCGTGATCAACGTAATGACCGTGTCCGGCGTGGACTCGATCTGCTCAATCAACTCCGCGTTTAAGACGAAGTCGGAGCCGTTGAGCCGTTTTAAATGGATCATAAGGGCTGGTCGTCCTCTTTTTTCTTTTTTAGATCGACGAGCGGATAATCAAGGAAGCGGCCGATGGCCGTGAACACCCCTTTTTTCTGGCCGGCCTCGCCGCTTATCTCCGTAATCCTCCGGTCGAGCTCTCTTTTGTAATGTTCTTCGGCCTGGCGGAGCAGCTCCTGCGCCTCCCGCTCTATCTGGGCTCTCGCCTCGCGGGCGCGCTTAAGCTCCTCTTTCACGCTTTCACTTTCCCACCGCACGGAATCAATTTCCTTTTTGGCCTCATCCTTGACGCTTTTAAGCTTTTCGTCGAATTGCGATTCGTGTTCTCTCATGCGTTCCAGGCTCTCCATTTCCAGCCGCTGGCGCACCTGCGCTTCGACGGCCTGAACATCCACTTGCGGAACCTCTTCCCGGGCGCGGTTCGCCGCCTCGGCTTTGATCTTTTCCAATTCCTGCGCGTGTTTGCCGGTCAGCTCCCGGTGGAGGGCGGCCAGGCGCTCCTCCAACTCCCCCTGCTTATGGAGGTTCAATTTCTCCATTTTCTGCTTGGACTCTTCTTTGAGGGTTTCCAATTCACTGGCGCTTTCATTAAATTTCCGCTCCAGCACGTGAATCCGCGCTTTAAGTTCGGTCAGAGATTCTTCCTTGTCGTTGATAAGCTGTTTAAACACCCTCTCTTTCTCCTTGAACATTTCCTCTTTCCTTTCAATCTCAAGGTTCATCCCCTTCAAGTTCTTAAATTGTTCGCGGATTCGCTCCAGCTCCGCCGACTTTTCTTCCAGCTGCTTTTGGATCTGTAGACGCCCCTCGAGTCCCTTGCCGCCGGCGAGATCCCGGAAACCCTCAAGCTGATCGCGCATTTCGGCGTTCCGCTCTCTTTCCATCTCATACCCGTTTTTAAGTTCAGCCAGTTCGCCGTCTCTTTCCTCAAGGCGGGCGCGCATCGCCTCATAATTGAGACTGCGCGCTTTGAGATCCTGTTCAAGAAGGGTCCTGGCCTCCTCGGCCGACTGAAACTTCCTCTCTTCGGCCTTGATCTGGTCTTGAAGCTGGACCGCATGGGCTTCCATTTCACGCTGCGCCTGGCGCCAGTCGCCCTGGAGGCGCTCCAACTCCGCCTGGAGCTTCTTGCTCATCTGCTCGGCGGGCTGGGCCTTGAGCAGTTCTTCTCTGGCTTCCTTTTCGCGGCTCTTGACTTCCTCAAGCTGAGCCTGCAAGGCGCCGATTTCGGATCGAGCCTTTTCGCGCGCGACCTGATATTCCCGCTCCGCGTTCATGTCGTACCAGTTGAGACGGGTCTGGAGACTCCGGATTCTCGTTTCCGCCTCCTCCTGAACTCGCCGCACTTCGGAATTAACCTCCGCTTTTGATTTTGAGATATTTTCTTTCAGCGACTCGAGCTCGGCGACATACAGCTTCTCCTTGGAAACAGCCTCGCGCAGGGACGCCTCTTTCGAATCCAGTTGGTTCCCTTTAGCCCTGATCTGCTCTTTCAATTCCTCCAACGCCCGGTCATTGTCTCGTCCTAGGATCTGAAGCCGTTCAATCTCGCCGTGCAACCGTTGGACCTCGCGGGCGCCCTCGGCGGCTTCGTTCCTGGAGATTTCCACCGCCTTTTGTTTCTCAACCAATTGATTCTGGAGGGTTTCCTGCTGCATCTGGATCGAGTGAATCTGGCCGCGAAGTTCGGAATTCGCTTTTTCTTCCCCTTCCAAATTCCGGCTTTTCGACTCCAAATCGGACTTAAGAGAGTTCACCTGTTTTTCGAACGAGTTTTTCTCCATGTGCGTCTGCTCTCCAAAAAATTTAAGCGCGGACTCCATTTTGGCGAGTTCGGCCTGGAGCCGCTGCGACTCGGCATGGGATAGATCCAGGTCTTGTCTTGTTTTGTCTTTGACGCGCTCCAATTCACGCTCCAAACGGTCGCGGTCGGTTGATATGGTTTTAACGCGGTCTTCCCAAAAAGCCTTTTCCTGCTCGGCCTTCAAGGCCGTCTCCTGCTTCAAGCGCGAAATTTCCGCTTCTCTTTCCCGCACGCCGGCCTCAAGGCCGGCCTTCTCCTGCGCCCAGCGGTATTCCAAATCTTTGAGCCTGGTGGCGAAATGACCCTCCATTTCCTGGGAAACCGTGTCTCTTTGGTTCAACTGGCTCTTCAGGGTTTGAACCCAGGCTTCCCGCTCCTCGGACAGGCGTCTTTCCATCTGCACCAGGCGCGCTTCGGCCTTGTGGCGGGCCTCTTCCATTTCCTGTTCCTTTCTTTCGCGGCGAAGCTTGTCCTGAATATCCTTTATTGACGTTTCAACCTTGGCCGAGACGGCTTCTTCTTCCTTGGAACGAAGAGACGCCAGAAGAACTTTCTCCCGCTCCTCCATTAGTTTTTTCTCAAGATCGGCTATCTTATGCTCCAGAGACGTTGTGGCGCCGTCCGCCTCGCTCAGCTTGGATTGCATGTTCAGGGCGGCCGGAGGGAGAGGCGCGACTGGAGGCATGCCGACCGGAGAAATAGGCGCGGGAGGCAATCCCCCCACCCCTCCCGGTCTCATGGGCGGCATGATCCCCGGCGCTTTGGGTGCGCCGACGGGGATGGGAGCGGGTCCTTTGGGAGGCGTCGGCCCTTTCGGCAGAACCGGCCCCTTGGATAAATTGATGGGTTTCTTCCCCGGAGGCGGAGGATGAGGCGGCCGCTGCCCTGAGGGCGGGCCCTGCGGTGGCTGCTTATCGTTTGGTTTATCCATATCCGAGCTCTTTTTTTCCTTAATTACGCTTATTATGCGGCGTTTCTTTTCCGGTCGATCTCAGGCAACGCCCCCTGAAGTGCCGCCATGGCCTTCTGAAGGCTGTAGAGGAATAGTTCCGTTTGCTTCTCCTCTTCCTGGTAAAGCGCGTCCAAAAAGTTCATTTGATCGCCGTACACAGCCGCTTTGCGACCCGTTTCTTGCTGCGTGAGGCGCAGGCGCTCCATCCAATCGCCGATCAAACCCTCGCACTCCTTAATTTGGGCGAAAAGTCGCGTTTTTTCAAGCTCAATTTGAATTTCTTTTTGTTTCTTCTGACCCAGATGGCGTTCGGCCATCTGCGACATATATTGCTCCAAATCCTCGGTTCTCTTGATTTCGCGGCGCTCCTGCTCGATAACCAGGTTTTGCTGCTGCAGGAAATAGGTTTCGACGCCTTCAAGTTGTTCCGCGAGCAACTCCCGCTCTTTGCGGAGGACCTCCAGCCGGTTCTGCCACATGGACCAGAGACGGTCCTTGCGCCACTGCCAGCGCTGATTAAGGAGATCCTTTTCTTTTTCGGCGTTTCCCTGCAGGCTGTTTTGGCGGGACTTAATCTCGGCCAGCCGCTGTTTAAGCTCGTCGCGCTTGGCTTCGAGGGTGCGGAAGGCCGCGCGCGCCTCCCGGTCAACCCGCATGCGCTCGGCGTCGTGCTCGGATTCCTGAACGCTTTTTTGCATCATGAGAGTGCGAAGCTGGTTCTCCCAGTGCCACTTTTTCTTTTCATATTCCTCGCGGAGCCGGCCGAGTTCTTTTTCCTTCCCGGCCTTCTCCTGCTGAAAAAGTTTTTGTTCGTAATCCCTTTTCTCCGTTTCGCTTTGGACCGTTTCCTTGAGAAGGCTTTCCTCTTTTTGGAAAGCCTCTTCCGAATCCTTTTTCTTCTGGGTTTGCGCGATCACGAGGTCCTGAAGCTCCTTCTCGGCGGCTTCCACTTTGTCCTTCAACTCTTTCACTTCCAGTTCGCACGTCCGGCGGTCCTCTTCGGCTTTTTCAATCAGGGTGGCCTTGTTCACCTCCAGCTGTTCCTTGGCCACTTGAAGTTGAACGCGCGCCTCCTCCACCTCTTTTTCCTTTTCGGCCCGGATATTGGCCAGCCGCTCTTCCAGGCTTGCCTTCTCCTTCGCCATCGCTTCGTAATCCCGCCTCATGGTCTCAATGGCCAGCTGCCATCCCTGCTTCTTGGCTTCAACCTGGTCCCGTAAAACATTCAAGTGCTGCTCTTGTTCCTGTTTCAATTTCTCCAATTCCTGCATGGAGTTTAGGCGCGCGGCGTTTAATTGGCCCCCGGATTCATTCCATTGCTGGAGCAACTTCTCGCGCTCGACGAGAATATGCCGTCTTTGTTCCCCGTAAAGTTCGGTCAGCGCGCTATTTTGCCTCTCAAAGGAAACCTGAACATTCACCTTCTCTTCGTTCAATCGGTTTAACTCTTTTTCCAACTGTTTCTGCGCGGTGTGAAATTCTTCTTCGTTCCGGAGGTTGTCGCCTCTGGCAAGGGTGGTGTCCCTCTCGAGAAGATATTTTTTCTGAGTGTAGTCTTTCCCCAAGAGTTCCAACTGCCCTTTAAGGGCTTCCCCCTGTTGCGTAAAGCTCTCCAGGGTTTTGGATCGATCTTCTTCCAAAGCCTTAATGCTTTCGGTGAAAAGCGTCTCCACCTCCTTCAAGCGGCTCTCCACCAACTGTTGGGAACGATCAACCCATTTTTTCAAGCGGGCCAGGCGTTTCTTAAGCAATTCTTCCGAGTTCACGGTGTTGCCTCCATTACGAGGTC
>JAJAPZ010000057.1 GCA_020523905.1 Candidatus Obscuribacterium magneticum | reverse complement strand
TTATCGAAACGGGACGTGAACACCGGAATGGATTCCCGCTTTCGCGGGAATGACGGCTCCTATTTTAATTTTGCATTTCGCACTTCGCATTTCGCATTGTTTTTTTTGTTGCTCTCCGCTTGTCGCACCACCACCTACACCGACCAGACCCTCAAAGAAAGCATCCAGCAACTGGCCCTGAAGGAGGTCCAGGCGCCGGTGTCGGTGGCGCAGGTGGGGACGACCCTCGGCGTCCAGTACGTCGTCCCGAATCTCCGGGGGGAACTCACGGCGGGCGACGATTGGCTCAACAAGAAAGTGCAGGGATTGCTTATGATCCTCATGCGCGTGGTTGTTTCCGTCGACAAGCCGCCCACCTTCGTGGTGCTCTCTATCGTCGATGAAGACGATCCCAATTTCGGCTTCCTGTTCACGCGTTATGTGGAAGATGTTCGCAAGGCGTGGGCGGATGCCCTCTCCCGCAGCCAGCTCACCGACCGCCTCTTGGACGAGTATGTGATCGGCGCCAAGACGATGGTCATTGATCCGGAAGATCCGGATGCCCTGCTACTGTTACTCATGTCGTTGGATGCCTCCGGCAGCCCCGCGGTGAAGGATTTTCAAACGCTCTTGAAGGAGGTGACCCTTCCTGCTTTTTTAGCCAAAGTCGGGGCCAATGCCATCCGGCGGCAGATCCGGGAGAATAAGGAACTCAAGAAAAATCTTTCTCTCCGGCAGGTCCAAGGGTCCTACACGGACGAAGGGCGGGCCCGGTTTGAATTCCTGTTGGATCTGGTGACGCGGGATCAGGCACCCCTCTCGCCCCAATTTGTGGAGACGAACGTTTTCCCCTTTGCGGCCGCCAAGATCGACGAGATGTTTAAAAGCTATAAGTTCCACGCCTTTTCATCGGTCAAGTTTGTCGAGAAGAATACGGGGCGGATATTTCTGGTCCCGAGAAAGTAAAGGGATGCATCGTGTGAGCCGTCATTCCCGCGAAAGCGGGAATCCAGGCTTAAAACCTGGACCCCGGCTTTCGCCGGGGTGACGGATGACTTCGGTTTTATGAATCTTACGCGTGTTTCTATCAACCGTCCCATCGCCACATTGATGATCGTCGTCGGTGTGTGCCTGGGCGGTTTCATCTCCATGTTTAACCTTCCCGTCGACCTCATGCCCAACGTCGAGTCCAACCTGGTGACCATTTTTGTCGGCGTCCGGGGCGGGATGCCGCCGGAAGACATCGAGCACCTCATCACCGTTCCCATCGAGCAGGCCATGGCGACGATGGAGAACCTGGAATCGGTCCTCTCGGTCTCCCGCAAAGACCGCTCCACCATCACCCTCGAGTTTAAAAATTCCAAGAACATCCGGCGGGCTCCTCTGGAGGTGTCGGAGCGCCTGGCGCGCATCAAGGGAAAACTTCCCAAGGAGATCGAGAAGCCCATCGTCGCCCGCTACAACGAGAACGATCACCCGGTCGTGATATTGAGCGCCACCAGCAGCGTCAAGACGCCGGAGATTTTGCGCCAGATGATTGAAAAGGACCTCAAGCCGCAGCTCTCCCGCATTGACGGGGTGGCCAACATCGAAATCGGGGGCGGACGGCAGCGGAAGATTCTGGTCGAATTTGAGAAAGCGAAGCTCGAGATGCACAGGCTGCCCGTGCTCGAGGTGATCAATCAGCTGGGCCAAAGTAACGTCCGCCTCATGTCCGGCAAAATGGAGGGACGTCGGGACGCCTGGACGGTGCCCGTGGAGGGGAGCTTTCGCTCCCTGGATGAGATGAAAGAGCTGGGCGTCTCGTTGACAAAGGAAGGGTCTTTTGTTCGTTTGAAAGACATCGCCGTGGTGCGGGATTATTACATGGAACCCGAGTCCTACGCCCGCGTGAACAACCAGCCGTCGGTGTCCGTCTACATCCAGAAGGAAGCGGGGGCCAACACCATCAAAACCGCCCGGGAGATTTTGAAGCTCTTGAACGAGGTTCAAAAGTCGCTTTCCTCCGACATCGGCTTCGGGGTCACCTTGGATCAGTCGGTCGGCATACGTCAGGCCATCGCGGACGTCCGCCGCGCCCTGACGGAAGGGGCGTTTTTGACGGCGCTTGTTCTTTGGTTTTTCCTGCGGCGCCTACGGCAGGTGGGCGTCATCATCCTCTCCATCCCCGTGGCGGTTTTGGGCACTTTTTTTGCGATGCTTCTGTTTCGCCTCCTCTCCGATAAAATGGGAGTGGGGGCCATGATCACCATCAACGTCATGTCCCTTTTGGGGATTGCCTTAGGGATAGGGCGCATGGTGGACGACTCGATCGTCGTCTTCGAAAACATCCTCCACCGCTTTCAGCGCTCTTCCGTCATCCCGACGCAACCCGTCATCCCGGCGAAAGCCGGGATCCAGGTCGTCATCCCGACGCAAGTCGGGATCCAGTCCGGTGTTCACGTCCTGGATCCCGACTTGCGTCGGGATGACGGGTCGCGCCGGGATGACGTCATTGCCGCCACGCGGGAGATGGCGCTGGCGGTCGGGTCCTCGACCTTGATCTTGATGGTCATCTTTCTTCCCATCGTTTTTTTCAGCGAGGACATCCGCAAACAGTTTACGGACGTGGCCTTTACCGTCGTGGTGGCTCTCTCGGCCTCGCTCCTCATGGCCATCACCGTGGTGCCGCTCCTGACCCTTCGCTCAAAAGGGGAAGGGGAAGGGGTCAAGTCGCGACATGCGACATTGGACAATGTCGCATGTCGCGACTTGACCCCTTCGGCGGATCAGTACCGGTGGGAAAGGAAGCTCATCGAAAAATATCACGAAAAATGCGACCCCTGGATCCTGGGACACCGGCCCTACCGCTGGTATTTGTGGATGACGTTTTATCTGTCGGCGGGGGTGGCCCTGGCGGTGGTCGCGTGGAAGGTCTTTGACATCAAGCATCACATCGGACTCTTCTGGCTGTTTTTCTTTTTGCCGTTCGGGCCCCTTCTTCTGGCCGTCATGAAAGGGCAGTTTTCCGGGCTTCTCCGCTATGCAACGGCCTGGGGCCTTCGCCACCGGGGCCGTGTGATGGCGGGGGTGGCGATGTCGTTGGCCTTGACCGTCGTTTTTTATATTCGATTGCCCAAGGAGTTCATCGGCTCGTCTGAGAAAAATGAGTTTGTGATCTTTGTGGAACTCCCATCCGGGACAAAACTCGATGTGTCGGACAAGGTGGTCTCCGCGGTGGAGGCCGACATCAACGCCCTGCCGGAGGTGAAAAACGTTTTGAAGACGGTCTCCGCCCGCGTGGAGGGGTGGTCGTCTAAAATCTACGTGACGTTGACCCCTGCCGCCGAGCGCACCCGGACGGCGCAGGATGTGATCGATGACCTCCGGCCCCGCCTTAAATCCATCGGCGCCGAGTACGACGCCTTCATCTATTTTTCCGAACCGGAAAGCGCCAAAGAGATTATCATCGACGTGTTCGGGAAGGATTATTTGGCTTTGCGCGACTTGGCGGTCGACATCGCCAAACGGATGCAGGAGATCAAGGATTTGCGGGACGTCAAGCTCCGCTACAAATCAGGCCGGCCGGAGATCCGGCTCGAGGTGGATCACGCGCGGGCTTCTCTTTTCGGGTTCAGTTCCAAATACATCGCGGACAGCCTCCACGCCATGGTCCGGGGTTTAAGGGCCACCTATTTTAATGCGGGGAGCGAACAGGTCGAGACCGTCGCCCGCCTGTCGGAGGAGGACCGGCGGACCCTGGAGCACATCGGCAATTTGACCCTCGTGTCTCCCACCAAGGGGCATAATTTGGTGCCCATCTCCCAGGTGTTGAATTTTGAAAACGGGCTCACCCCCAGCGAGGTGTGGCGGCGGGACAAAGAGCGCGTGATCCAGGTGTCGGCCAACCGGGAGCGCCTGGCGTTGTCGACGACGGTGGAGCGGATCATGAAGGCCCTCCGGGGGCTTCACGTGCCCATCGGTTATTATTACGAGTTCGGCGGGGATTACAAGAAGCTCGTCAAAAGCGAGCGGGAATTTTTCCTCGCCTTTATCGTGATGCTGGCCTTGGTGTACATGGTGCTCGCCTGCTTCTTTGAGTCCTACAGCCAGCCCCTTCTCATGCTTCTGACGATTCCCCTGGCCACGGCGGGCTCCATGCCCATGCTCTGGGCGACAAAAACATCGATCAACATGGGCGTCTACATCGGGCTTTTGATGCTGGGGGGGACGGTGGTGTCGAACGCGATCATCATCATCGACCGGCTGAACGCCGTCCGCGCCACGCGAGGGGTTTTGCGGTCGGTCTTGAAGGTCGGGACCGAACGCTCGCGCCCCATTTTCATGACGTCCCTCTCCACGATCGCGGCGATGCTGCCTTTAACCTTCAGCCGCGGCGAGTCCGCCGACATGTGGGTGCCCCTGGCCCTCACCGTTGTGAGCGGCATCGCCCTTTCTTCGGTCCTCACTCTCGTCGTGATCCCGACGGCTTATGTGATACTGGATGGTGTTTTATCGTCATCCCGACGAAAGTCGGGATCCAGTTCTTAAATCTTTCGTTTGGATTCCGGCTTCCGCCGGAATGACGGCGGGCATTTTATTTCAGGGTTCGTCTCTGCTGTTCCTGCAGCCGCCGGTTCATCTCGTTGATCTTGTTGATTTCCTCAAGGGTGCGAAGGCTCCTCTGCACGGCCGCTTCCCCGGCGGTGGTGGTGGGCGGGGGCAGGTAGGGTTGCCTCACGCCGCCCGGTAATTGTCCTTTCCTTCGGGCTTCCTCCAATTCTTTTTGCGTGTAGGTTCTCACTTCTTTTTGTCCGGCGGCGGGGCGTTCCTGAGAAAACGGCCGCCGCATCAAGCCATACCCTTCCACCGCCTGCCGATCCCGTAGAAATTTCTTCATTGTAAAGTAAGCGAAGGTCAGAACGATTGAAAAAATAACGGGAACGAGTAGGAGTTTGAGCAATTTCATAAAGGTCGTGTCTTTCGGGAGGGTGTGAGTTCGATGTTTTTATCGAGAAAGTTTAGATGGACGTTGAAATGCCGGAGAAAGTTTAATCCGATCAACCCTTCGATGGAACTCTCGGAAGGAATATCGTAACAAACCACATCGAAATTTTTTAATTCATGACCCAAGGCACGAAAAGAAGGTACGGTCAGAATTCGAGCAAAGACAATAGAACTTCCAGTGGTAACGCGTACTCTTCTTTTGGAATTAATGGGATTGATCCCAATTCGAAGGAAAGCTTCATTCGGGACCATGGTGAAAGTGGCTCCCGTATCCAAGGCGGTTGTGAGGATAGCTACCCTCTTCCCTTTTCGTAATTCGGCCTGACAGTAGAGGACAGGTTGATTGGAATAGAGCTTGAATCGAGGCATCAATTAAAGAGCGGCAACGTATCCTTTTGGAAGGGAGTGTTCAGAATATTCCACAAAAATTCGTCCAGGCCGTTTGAATCGGGCAAGTTTTTGATAAATCTCATGCCGAAAAGGACTATGGGCGATTAACCGTCCGGAGAGAGGGGTTGTCGTCGAATCGTCCATCTTGTCCACCGAGATTAAGAGCCACTCACGGCGGTGTTTCTTTCGGATGGTTTCAACTTTTTCTGATTTCATAAAGTCCTTTATATACCGACGACACATATATTACAAAACCTTAGGAAGAATGTGTTAGGGGGGCGGAAGGGGGGACATGGGCGCATTCTTCCATTGAATCCCCCCCTCAAGTGAGATGATAGGCGGCGGATTTGGTGGAGCCTTCTTTGGCGACGAAGCCGGCCTCTAAAAGTGGCCGAATGACTTTGTTAAAACCGCTCCGGGTGAGGGCCAACGCGTGGGCCAGATCCCGTCCTCCCATCGACGGCGTCTCCACCAAAATCTGAAGAACTCTCTCCTGAGCGGGGGTGAGCGTTATTTTGGCCGCAGGGCTTTTCCTCCGCAAGGTTTGAATGCGCACCTGCGTCTTCTTGAGGGTTTCGAAAATCCCCTCGCTCACATAGGTAAGCCAGGAGGTCAGGTCGTCCTCATGGGCCCGAACGGATTGAATTTCCCGGTAGTAACGCTCCCGGTCGGCGTCAAAGAACTCGTCCAAGGCGAAGATATGATGCGTGTCAAATCCACGGCGGTAAAGAAGCCAGGATTCCAGAGAGCGGGCCAGGCGGCCGTTTCCGTCCATGACGGGGTGGATGGAGACCAGGCGGTGATGGGCGATGGCCGCGGCGACGATGGGGTGGTCCTCTTCGGCCGGAGCGGAATTAATCCAATCGAGGAGTCCCCGCGTCAACATCGGCGCCGCTTCCGGGGGAGGCGGGTGGTAAATGAGGTGCCCCCCCGCGAAGACCGCGTTGGGCCGGCTTTTATAATGTCCCACCTCCCCTGACGGCAGAAGTCCCTCGGTCAAGAGGTGATGAAGATGGAGAAGGTCTTTTTCCCTGACGTCACGTGGGCTGGATCGCCAAATCCAATTCAGAGCAGCGAAGTAATTGAGGACCTCCCGTTTCGCCTTCTCCTCCACCGGCAAATCTTTCCCCGCGGCCAGCGCCTCGACTTCCGGCAGGGTGAGGGGGTTCCCTTCGATGCGAGTGGAATAATGGGCCAACCGGACGAGAGCCTCTCGCTGACTTTTGGGTATCCAAGACACATCAACGGATTGCTGCCGAATCCATGATTCCAATTTGGACGCTTCGGTCAAAAGACGCACGAATTTAGCGGATCGTGTGAACGAGGGGTGATAGGGTTGCTTCTCCATGGGAAAGGACATTAGGAAGAAAGGGGCATAATTGTCAACTAATTGTTGACTCATTTGTTCCCGCTCATTAAACGTATCAAAAATACTGCATTTTTTAACCCCGCCTTAAGGACTTCTTAATCCCTTTTCGGTTAATCTATTGCTGAGGTCGTCATTCCCGTCCCGATCGACAATGAACCGATAATGTCGGGACGGTACCGGCATTATGAAATTCATAATCGAATCGGTACCGCGAAGGCGGGAATCCAGGCAGTAAACCATCCGTCGAAACATCTGGATCCGCCGCGGCGGATGACGGTCGTTTCGCCATTTTGTTACACAAAATTTACAAAACCTTAATGAAAACTTAAGACGACTCTTGTTAAATAAGAACCAATGAAAGACATGCCCTTCCATCGAATCCTCAATCTCAAGCGGCTGGCCGCCGTCGTGGCCGGTCTCTTTTTTATTGAAAACGTCTGCCTGGTTCACCTGGCCCAGGCGAGCCTGTGGGAGGAGCGCCGGCAGGCCCTGAAGGCGCGCGATCAAGCGGAGGACGTGTATACAAAAGCCACGCCCACCGCGGCCACCCTTTTGGCGGCCCTTCCCAAAGTGGAGCCGGGGATGGTCCTCCCGTTAAGCCAGAAAGCCATTTCCGACCTTCATATTAATAAGGATATCGCTCCTGATCAGAAAGTGGCGCAGGCGGCCCGCCTCATTCCGGATTGGCTGCAGATGGCCATCGCCCCTTATGCCACCATCCAAGCCGTCGATTTATCGAAAGACCCCAAAGCGAAAACCGTTTTGCTGATCCAGGACGCCCATCTCCACCAGGAGGCCCAGACCAATATCGCCGGCGCCATCGAGTCCCTGGGGCGGGCTGTTGAGAGCCAGAATGGGCCGCTTCTGGTCGGGCTCGAAGGAGCGGAGAAAGAAGAGATCGACCTCGCCGCCTATTTTGCCTACCCGCACCGCAAGGCCCTGCGCGAAACGGCGTTTGCATTAATGAAGGCAAATGTCCTCAAAGGGTCCGAGGTGGCGGCCATCGGATATAAGGGCCAAGAGGTCTTGGAAGGCCCCGTCCCATCCCCCTTCGTCTACACGGCGGTGGAAAAACAAGCGGAGTACGACGCGAACGTGAAAGCTTTCCTCGCCTCCGTGCCCATAAAAGAGAGAGCCCAGGCCGCGCTGAAAGCGCTGGGCCGGTCCCTGGTTGAACTGCGGAATAAATATTACACGCCGGAGCTCATCCGTTTCGACGAGAAGCTCGCCGGTTTTGAGAAAGGCGATCTTGGAATTTCCGACTACGTCGTTTATCTCGATAATCTTCAGCCGGCCGCCTCGCCCAATCTCCGGGAGCTCGTGACGGCGGCTTTGATCGAGAAGTCGATGGATTTCCACCGGGTCGAAGAGCAAAGGACGCGCATGCTTTCGGCCTTGGTCAGGAACATCAAGGAAAGCGACATCCAAAAGCTTTTACAGGTCAGCACCCTCTTCCGCGCCGGCCACGTGTCTTACGCCCGCTACTATGATTATCTCACCGGACTCTGTCGGAATAACGGCGTCTCCCTCGCCCAATATCCCGACATGAACCTTTACGTCCAATACGTGCTCAAGAGCGAGAAGATCGACCAGAACCAGCTTTTTGCGGAATTAAGAGAGCACGAGGAGAAAGTTCAAGGGCGTTTGATGACGACGAAGGAGCAGTCGGCCATCGCTTCTTTGATCCGAGACAATCACCTGTTGAACAAATTGAGCCAGCACATCTTGACCGAAGACGAATGGAAGGTCTACGAGAACCGTCGTGAGGAAATCGGGAAGATTCGGGACCGGTTGGCCCAACTGGGGCAGCCTTATCCTCCGGCCCTGGCCAAAATGGACGAAAGCTGGAGAACCTTCGAGGATTTTTACCGCTGGGCGTTGGCCCGCAACAAGACGATGTCGGCCCACCTGGCTTCTCGTCTGGAATCGATGCCGATCCGCTATGCGGTTATGGTTTCCGGCGGATTCCACACACAAGGCTTGGTGCAGCACTTCAAAGAAAAGGACCTCAATGTCCTCACCATCTCACCCAAGATCACAAAGGTTGAAGATGGCCCCTCCTCCCTGGACATCCTGGCCTCCGGCCAGAAACCTCTCGATCAACTCTTTGTCGGGGAGCGCCTCTTTCTGGATCTGCCGCCGATATTGGCCGCGGACCCAGAGCAGGCGCGCGATCTAATTCTGGCCGGAGCGGCTGCTCGATCGGGAGCGGCAAATCAGCCTCAAACGCGAGGCGAATTTTCTGCAAAACGGACCCCTGATGGGGACGTGGTTGTCCAGCGGTCCCTGCCTAAACGACTTGCTTCCAAAGTCGCCTCTCTCCTCAAGGGGCCAGCCCGTTATGTTGGCGGTATATTAATGGCCTTTGCACTGATTTTTGGAGGGAGTCGATCGGCTGAGGCCGTTTCTCCTCAGGCGGTCCCTGCTCCGGTGGCCGCCGTGGCGCATTTGCCTCTCGCACAGGTCCCTCCAACTCAACAAATAGCCCAACCCCCTACTGAAGTTGAAAGGAAGGACGCCGGAGCGAGTCCTGAGGCGCCGGCTCCTTTGAAGTTTGAATTGAATGAGTGGTACAGCGGTGGGAAGCAGTATGAAAAAGAGGGGCGAAATTGGTATGGGCGTTGGGCTAATGTTTCAGCAGATCAATCCGATGAGATTTTAGGCAATAAATTTTTACGTTTAACAATTAAACCATCCAATCCAAACGACTTGCGTGAGCTTTTTGGCTTCGCCATTGAAGTGAAGGGGTTGACGGAAGAGGGGCGTATCAAGGGAGGCGTCTTTTTGCTGAGTGCCACCAGAAACGATTCCCGGTCGCAGTGGCAAGTTTCATCGGAGTTTGGCCCGGGAGCTGAAGTGACGGTGGATCCGGATAATGGAACCGTTTCGGTGACGATTCCTGTAGCTGGGGTTAGGTCTGCCTTGCAAAAGGAAGGAGTTGTAAGGATTGGCCAAGTTCATGTCCAAACCGGGCAGCAAAATGGCCCTAAATTGAATTTTAAAACTATTGAATGCCGGGTGCTGGCCAATGCCGCCTCCCGCCCTCAGGATGTCGACGAAACGTTCCCGCAAATTTCGGTTATGCGAAGCGGTTGGTTCCGTACTTTATTGTATGGGCCGATCGCAGTGGTTATTGCGGCTCTTCTTTTTTTCCTTGGTAGGCACCTGCGTGGCCGAAGCCGAGCTTCTCGCGGTCAACCCCTCTTGTCGTTGCTTCTTCCCCTGGCGGCGGTGGTGTTGTTCGGCGGGGCGGCCTCCCCAACGGTGGGTTGGGAAGGAATGTCAGGAATTGATCGTATGTTTGCTTTCTTTGGATTTCTGGTCATCATTTTAATACCGATGTTTATCACGGTTGTCAGTGGTTTTTACTTAGCAAATGAATGGTTGTCCCGTGACCGGATGTTTAAAAGCGATTATGATGCCAAGAGGTGGCACCGTCGAGCGGCGGCATTTCTTTTCATTTGGTTCCTTGGGATTACTGTATACCTCTTTAGTTTGATACTGCATTGGGCAAATATGGAAAGAAAGTCGGCTGCGCCGGCGAACCCGAGCGATAAAGTATCAACGACCGAACGCGATAAGTCCAGCAAGCCTTCTTCTTCCACCCTTGAACCGCCGTCAAAAACCGGTCTTCTAAAAATAAAAGAAAATGGTGGTAAGAAATTGTTGTCATTCTTTCTTCCCCTGGCGGCGGTGGTGTTGTTCGGCGGCGCGGCGGCGCCGGGGCAGACGGGTAACAGGGGAATTTTGGGAGTCCTTGCGGTAACCTCATTACTCGCTATGACCTACGCGAGAAAATCCGGCCGTCAAGGAATTGGAGCGGGGGACTTTTCCACATTGAGCCCTGAAGACAAGCTGGAGATGTTGACTCGGTTGCAAGCCGAAGGAGCCGTTGTCAACATGACGTGGAATAATTATGGGCGACCTGGTGAAAAGGCAAGTCAAATCCGATCTATCACTGGCCAAGAAAGTGGCCCTGAGTTAGTGGTTGTTTGGTTGGAGGGTTACGAATTCGGTATTTTGGTTAAAAATATTCAGAGTTTGGTTGTCCAGCAGGCGTCGGCTCTTGGAGAGGGAACAAGGAGAGATGCCGGCGAGTTAGCGGGGCAAGTCCATAGTGAGGAGGAATCCGGAGAGGGAATTGAAGACCAGGTGGTGCTCGTCTCCCGGGTAGATTTTGGGTTCATTTATGATCAACTGGGAAGAGTGGGTCCACTTTTTGTCGGGATGGAAAATTCAGATCCAACTTTTGCAGGTTGCTTATCGCAATTTAATTCAATCTTTTCGAAATTCCGGAGGATTCTTGGGGAAGGTTCGTGGCAATGGGAACGTGTTCCGAAGGAATTGCTGAGAAATGTTCGGCAACTCATGGTTCAAACTCGAAGTTTAGGTGTTACAGGTTCTGCCGCGGCGGTTGTTAGCGAAAGTACTAAGAATGTGATCGACTGCATAAATCGCATTCTGGGAAAGGAACAAGACCGGGAAAGCAAGGGAAGGACAGGTGGCGGCAAGGCGTTATTGTCCTTGCTACTTTCCCTGGCGGCGGTGGTGTTGTTCGGCGGGGCGGCGGCGCCGGAGAGGACATCGGGGGCACTGGGAGTTTTATCAGGGTTGGCCGCTCAGTTTATTCTTCTGGGTTCCTTATTATTCTTACCAAAGAAATCGCGTTCATCAGGACCGGTCACCCTGGGGTTCGGTCCGATCATTCCGACGATTCTAGAGTCGATAGTTGGGGGGGGAATGACGTGGGTAGCCATGGCCATCTTTACATTTGCAGGGATGGATCCGGTCACAGCGTTGGTGGTGACGGCGGTTGCGGCGGCGCTCTCGTATGCAGTTGTCCAGGGAGCTGTGACTGTGGGACCGAAGGGGCAACGGGTGGAGATGGGATTCTCACGATTTTTCCAGATTTTCGTGGCGCGTTTTATGACGATGTTGCCGACGTTCGCGGGAATGGCAGCAATATTTTTTGTAGGAGCGCCGTGGTATTGGGCGTTGGTGGGGATTGGGTTGACGATTGTAGTGACAACGGGTTACAACGCGTTGGTGATGGAGGATCGTTGGTGGGGGAAGGTGAAGGGAGAGGTGAGCAGTTGTTCTTTTTCCTCCGACGGGAAGACTCTTGCCATGGTAATGAAGGACGGAGCCACTCGGCTTTACGACGTCGACAGAGATGATAAAGGGCAGATAACGAGCCTCACTCCCGTAGCGCTGACGAGGATGCTGGAAACGCTGGATGAGTACCGTGCAAGAGAAGGAACAGGGGGCCTTGCTCCCGTGGAAGAGGTGAAGATTTCAGGGGAAGTGCGGAGTCTCGCTTTGTCACCGGACGGTCGGAGGCTGGCTATGGCGGGAGAGGATGGAGTTGTTCGCATCTTTGTCCGTGATGAGTCGGGGCGGTTTTCTGCGGTGGAGGAGATGATGTTCTCTGGGGAAGCGGAGCGTCTTCTCTCTTTATCGTCAGACGGCCGGACCCTTACTGTGGAAGGGAAGGATGGAAGAGTTCACATTTACAACATTGAAGGGGGAACAGGGGGCCTTGCTCCCGTGGAAGAGAAAAAGGGAGTTGGGGACGTAACGCTCTGGCAAAATGTCAAAGCCCTCATAAGGAGGCTTCCCGGCTCCCGCCGGTTTCTCGTCTCCGTCCTCACCCCCTTTATAACGACCCTGGTGCTTCTTGGCAGTCAGACCCTTTCCCTCGCCCAGGATAACGTTAATCTTGAATATGCGCCGTTGTTAAGTCAGGGCGGTCTGGGATCAATAACTGTTTTTCTACCCTTTCCGATTATGCTCGCACTTTTTATTGCTTATTTTTATCTCCTACGAATTTGCCTTAAGTCTTTAGATAAGAAAAATGTTCGGGACCCCCAGGTCGGACGTGCTGGCGCGATACACCTTGGGATGGCATGCCTTGCTTTGCTCGCTTGGGTCTTCAGTATGGCATTTAATATCGAGTTCAATTTTTCTACCTATTTTGTTTTGTTCACACTTCTCATTCTCGCCGTTTTTGAGGGAGGCGTCTTCATTTTCGGCTTTTTCTCCAGGCAGAATCCTTATTTCATTGCCGAGGAGGATCATTTAAGTGGATATGAACTCGAACCTTTTAAAAATTGGGTTATAGAAAATAGGGATAAAAGGGTATTCGATCGAGGGGGAATACATTTGCAAATGCCCCTCAGCCTTGAACTCATCAAATCATATATCCATATATATGGACTTGATAATCCATTGCCGAGTGATGTGAGGAAGGTGATGACACGGCACAATCTGAATAAGTGGGAACAAGAAGTGGTGGAACTTCTGTATCAGTGGTGGGAAAAAACCTATTTGGGAAGGAAGAAAATCGTCGTCGGGGATGATCAAGCCGGAATTCAGATTGAATTAATAGTTGACAAAAGGGCCGTTCCGGCCATCGAAGCTCTCACCTCGGAAACACCGCCGGATACTGAAACCCTCACGGGATGGCTTCGGCAGTGGCTTTCTGGACAAAGGCCAACATTGTTGGGACAACCCCTCTCTCTATTTAAAACAGAGGATCGACTTCACCATTGGTTTGATGTGGTTGAACAGTTCAACGGTCTTGGTTTAACGCCACAAGAAAGGGAAAGCGTTGTTGCCGAACTCCTCGACGCGATCGCCGATTTTCCAAGGCTTTCTATGAGTAGCCTATCGACCGTCACCTCGAACGCCCCTTTCCGATTTCTGGATGACCAAAGTGCGGTTGACTTCGCTCTTTACATTTTCACTCGGCTCCTCGTCGCGTGGTATCGGGAATCGAATGCCAATAGAGGAGGTTCGGCTTCGGAGCATATTATTCGGGATGCTCTTTATCTAGATTTAGTGGATAAAATTTTTGTCCTTTTGATCAAAGGGTTAGATGAAATTCCTGGAATCGATTCTTCTAAGGTAATTGAGGAATTTTTATTCAGTCTCGCCGAAGAAAATCCCCGACTAAAGGGAGATATCGCAGCGCTGCTCGAGCGTTTTCCTCAGCTAAAAAGTAATGCCCAATCCCTCTCCGAATTGGCGGATGAAATTTCTGCCGATGAAGATTCCGACGGTCTGGAAAACCAGGGGCCAGATGACGATGCCTTGGGTCGAGAGCCCGTGGAGATATTGGTCGGATGGGATCGTGATTCTTATGAAATCGAGTACGAAAGGACCCCCCCCTCATTAAATTGGCAATTCATTGTATGGCTTTACCATATCGTTTCTTCCTCCCTAACAACCGTTACCCATCGACTATTTCACTGGAGTAAACGGCCAAAAACAACCGCATTATCCTTATTTCTTCCCCTGGCGGCGGTGGTGTTGTTCGGCGGGGCCAGCGGGTTCAGCTGGCCGGCGCTGATCTCGCTGGTGGGGTTTTTTGTCACGATTGCGCTGGTGGCAAAAAATCGCCGTTCGATTGGGAATTTCTTTGCCTCATTGGTTCCGAAGGCGCTTCGGAAAGGCAGTGCGCCGGAATTTGCCGTCCAATCCGACGTGGAAAAATCGACGATGAGGCGGCTGCTCCTCTTTACGGCGATTTCGGCTGGATTTTTGGTCCTGGTCGCACCCGCCCCCGTCGCGTTTGCAGGTGTCGTGGCTCTAATCGGCGGCTACTTAGGGATTCGTTATCCATCCGGGTCCGTGAGAATGCTAAGTTTTATCACGCGTAAGAATCCGAAGGCGGAGCCTAAGATGGGACAGCAAGCGCCGTCAACGAGCCCGGAGAAACCGGGGTCTGCCCCTGCGGCTTCGCAACCGGCGTCGGAAAGGCCGGCGAAAGTGGCATTTACCCGATTCGGTTTTTACCTGGATCTTTTGCGTGATTATCTGAAAGCCCCGGCCGGTCATTTAACTCGTGTGTTCCGGCACTCCGGCCGAGGGGGGCCCTACAGTCGCATGGCGCTTCTTTTGGCGGTGGCGGCCCGAGCCGCGGAACCGGATGGGATAGAATTCCTGAACCAATTCCTGGATGAGGTTTTTCGTGGTTATGATCCCAAAAAAGGAGAGTTCAAGAGATCCAATCTCGTCATTGAAATTCTCTCCGGCGATTTGACGGACTTTGAAACAGTGTGCTCGAAAGCGGACGAAGCCTTTGGTATGAGCGAACCCTCCCAGCAAGTCCCGCGGGATAATTTTCGTCGTTTTGCCATCATGCTTTTGATCATGAGGAACCGGTCTGATGTGGGGCGAATGCAGAAATTACCGGATATCAAACAGATTCAATTGAAGGATATGCCGCCTCGGCAATTCGACCTCTGGTTCGTCCTCAATAACGTCCTTTTCAATTTGGAACCTTCACCCGCCGACTCCCGGCAAAAGACTGTT
>JAJAPZ010000056.1 GCA_020523905.1 Candidatus Obscuribacterium magneticum | reverse complement strand
TTCTTTGCAATTTCTTTTTTCAGTGATTCATTCTCTCTTGGGTAACATTTGTTGATTGGTGTTCCCATTACGGCGATGGTTGAACCATTCATTTCTAAAGCCGCTTTATGAGCGACAGTATCAACCCCCTTGGCCATTCCACTCACAACCACAAAGCCATTATCAATTAATATTTTTGTTATGTTTTTGGTCCTGGTTACTCCTTGCTGAGATACGCCCCTTGTCCCGATAACTGAAACTTTGGGTTTATCCAACAATCTTAAATCTCCCAAATACCAAAGGGTATTGGATTTCTTCTTCCAATCATCTAGCTCTTTTGGAAATCGCTGTTCATTTATAACGTTGTTCATAAATATTTCTGAATTTTTCTACGAAGGCCAATTTGGCGAGGTTGTTGTACTGTCCCATCAATGGAGAACATCCTTTATACTGATACTTAGAAATAGGCTTGAATGGATCTTTGGATAAAATTTCTATATCAAATCCCTGCACATTATGGCTGAATTGACCCATTGCTACGCATATGACTTTCTTCACTCCGGCATACCTCAGAAGCGAAGCGGCGACCCCAAAAGAAAGCCCATAATTGAGGTAGTCGTCCATAATCACAATTTTCTTATTATTAAGTTTATTCTTATACTCTCGATTTAAATGGATCGTGTCCAGTTGATCTTTTGGATCCGTTCTATTGGAATTTTCCTGATGCCTAACTCTCGCCCTTTTGTGTCGAATAATCAAAGGTCCCCAAGTCCGTTTACCAAACATGGTTCTGGCTTGATCCGTGAAATATTTCATTTCTTCACCTTCATCAAATGGTTCAGACGAAGGGTAGTAACTCCAATAATCAACGTCGTAAAAATCTTTCGTTGCCAACAAACTCGACAGCAAATGCAGAAGGAAACCATTGCGATTCGATTTGCTTTTATACTTTAGGCAGGATCTCAAATCGTCCAATAATTTCTTGGTAATAAGATCACTCTCGCCGTATGTTCCGGCATTCGCCAACGCATAAACATTTATAAATTCAGATTCAAATTTGAAATTCCACGGTTGTTCATCGGCTAACAATCCAACAACTCTTGGAATCAATTGAGGATTATGGAGTGGAACGCCGTATTGATTGATCGCATTTCCCTTCGCACTTGACCAATCTGCCCTTATCAGTAAGCACTTATTATTGACGGCCATGCGAAAATCATTGTCTGAGGCTCCGATGACGACCATGTCTCCCTGTTTAAGTTGACTTCTTTTGATCAAAATGGAATTGAGAGCATTTTTCCTGGCTCTACCGAGGAGAAATCGTTTGAATCCAATGTATGGGAAGTTCCCATTTAAGTAAGTGGGTTTAGGTCGGTTAGATACAAATAAGACCTCATGCCCATCATTTGAAATGGTTTTCAAAGCCTCATTTATATCTTTATTTATATCTTTGTATGGCCTGGCGGAAGCGGGGTCCCAAAAAGAAGATTCAGATAGGAGGATTAGCTTCATAGTTTGCATTTTATAGCAATAGGAGAAGGGCGAGTAGGCATAAAAACTGTCTCAAAACCAAAACATATCTACTCAATAATTTCGGGATCTATTTCCACAAGCCCCTGCGAGCACTGCGAGCCTCCTTTTCGTAAGTTCTAAAATCCTCCATATATTTGAATGGATATTTTGTGTAAGCATTCCCAAATCCCGACCGAATTATTGTGGCGTTGACAAATATGTTTCCATTTGGATTGGTGACGATCACTACATTGGAATTTTGTTTTTCAGGATTCTGGTAAAGGGAAATAAAAGCAAGAAGCCTTCCATAACGATCCCGATTTCCTTTCACAGCATTCGATTCATCAAATTCCAGGAGCACTTTTCTCCCCTGAACGAGGTCATTAGTGAAGGCCGTCGCCCTCTTTCCCAATGCCCTGATCGTTTCAACATCTTGTTGCGACCTCTCGGCATCTCGATAAAGTTTTTTGCTTTTATGGGACTCAGGAGTGTCGACTCCAATTAACCGAACTTTCTCTCCGTTGTCTAAAACCACCGTATCCCCATCGACGACTCGTTTGACCACAAACACCCGGTCCTTATATTGATTGGATTCGCTTTTTGCCGGGGCCTTCTTTTTTCGGTGGTAATGGTACTCGCCGGTTTTCTTATTGACGTGGCCGCCATTCGCGTCCAGTCCGCCGGGATGGGGAACGGCCGGAACCGAAAACATGGCAACAAAAAACGGTATTAATAAGAACTTTCTCATTGACCAGCACAATTTACCCTCTCCTATTAAGGCGGTCAAACAAATCTCTCGGATTTTGAGCTTGATGCAAGGCATTGAAGAAGGTAACGGTCCTTGGCAGGCCATACCAGCCTGATATCAATAAAGGAGGAAACATCGTGTCAAAAAAATCAAAGAAGAAGGGCCCTGAAACAAAAGCCAAGGAGGATGCGAATCAAACACCTGAACCAAAGCAAAATGGTTCAAAATCGACTGTGACGACGGAACGCCCACCTCAAAATGGAAAAGACCGCCCGTTGCTTAGGGCGATCAAAGTAACCCGTGAGGTTCTCGAAGCGGCCAAGACGTATAAAAAATCGACTGGCATAAGCTTCTACCAATTGGGTCTCGAAAGCATCACGGACCGCCTCACAAAGGAAGGGTTCCTGAAGAAGGGGGGCCAATAAGGCCGGAATCATCCCATGAAAAACCGCGACCCCATCATTGTCGAATTCGCAGTCCAGGTCCGCCAATCGGGCTCGATTCGATGGGATGGCTTAGACGAATTCCTCTGGTGGCTCCTACACAAGGGAGCCCCAGGGGGATTCGAGGCCCACGTTGCTAAAATTAGCCGATTTGGACTCTCCCGGCAGGCTACCAGGAAGGCCAACCCACCCAAATGAATAAAGAGCCAGAAATCCTTTGTAGCTAGAAACAGCTAGTATTTTCAATCCGATTTCGGCCCCGAAAGGCCTTGAACTTCCCCAAAGTCGCTGTATCGTCCCACTCCTGACTGGCTACATTTGGCCACCAAAGGAGGTGGGGTTCCCATGGGATCCGGATGCTTGAGAAAGGGCCCAACCTGGATAGACAAAATACATCGTGAATTCAGGCGATTTTATGCCAAGCACTACATCGATATTCTCGATGAGATTTTTCTCTTCACCGTTGGGCTTCTGTTTCTGGCCTTATTGCTTCCAGTGATCACCTTTCTCGAATCGCTATTTTGACGGATTGGCGAGCCAATTCCCCCGGGCATCGAAAATCTGTCACCCATTCTTCAAGAATTAACCCTGGTTTTGTCTTATCCCCCCTGTAAACTTGTTCCTATGAACGAATCGATTTCCCAAAGAGAAACCGCTTACCACCCAAGTGAAAGGAGAAGATTCCAGAGATTTGAAGGGGATTATGAGGTGATTCTCCTTGATCCCCCGGGAAAATCTAGTGAATCGATCCGAGGGAAAGCCCTCAACATTTCTAAGGAGGGAATGAAGCTTTTTATGCCAACCGACATTGCCGTCGGTGATCAATTAAACCTTGTTGTTTATTACGGGGGATATGATTCGATTTGCCTGGGCAATGTAATATGGAAGCAAGAATCAACGGAAGGAAAGACCTACGGCTTGCACATCAAACACTGGTCGTATTTGGATCCGCCCCTCGAACAACTATTCAGCTCCGAAGTCAAAGACAAGGAACATCCCCACACCGCATTTTTTCAGACGGTCGATCTTCCTTTTGCCGCCTAAAAAAACCATCCCCCCGACCCTCACCCACCACAAGGATGGGCGTGGAGGGGATGGGTCAGGGGGATGAGAAGCCGAAAAAAAGAGGGTTATTAATCCGGCAAAAAAGCTGTTGATTTGTTTATACCATATTTAATTTCGACCGCAACCATTGAAAAATTGTTCACATGGAGGCCAAGTCCTCTTTGTTATAAGTGGTGATCTGATCCATTACTTCCTTTCTCATTTTTCATCTTTCAATTCCGAGCCTCGATATATTTTGCCATCGACCACGTCATACTCATCCTGTGTTCTCTTGAACAGCATATTCAGAACCAACTTTCCTAGATTACCAGCGTTCCAATTCTTCAAACTGATGATAATGTTCCAATTCTTCTAATGAAATGGAAGGCGAAAATGCTTCTATCGCTTTAATCAATAATTCTTGCGAAATTTCAGGGAGGTCCTCAGAAACCGCACGTCTAGCTGCTTGATCAACGATTAACTCAATATCTGAACTCACATAATTTTCAGTCATATCTGCTAACTTCGAATAATCAATCGTCTCTGAATGTGGGCGCCCCGATAGACAAAGTGAAAATAGTTCCTTTCTCGCGAGTCGATCTGGGGGAGGCACAAATATGCGCTTATCCATTCGACCGGATCTTAATATCGCACTATCAATCAGCTGAGGGCGATTCGTTGCCCCAACCACTAGAACGCCCCGTTTTCCCGCATCATTCAATTGCATGAGAAACTCATTGGTTTCTTCCTGCTTATGTTGACTTCCATCTGCTACGGCCTCTCGCCTTGGCACAAGGCCTTCCAATTCATCGATAAATAGAATGGCGGGTGCTTTCAATCGAGCAACTTCGAAAAGCTTTCCCACTTTTTCCACTGTTCCATGTATGAATGGAGAGGCAATGTCCGAATGTTTGATTTCAATAAAAGAATAGCCCAATTCTTCAGCTAGTTTCCGAACAATAAATGTCTTCCCGCACCCTGGAGGTCCATAAAGAAGAATTCCGTTGGGAAGTGATAGCTTAAACTTCTTGTATTTTTCTGGAGCGCGAAGTGGATTGATAACCTGTTCAATTAATAACTTTTTTAATTCTTTCATCCCTGCGACTGCGTCCAAACCTTTCAAAGTTGTTAAATCCTCAATCAACTTAGTAATTAACGCCTCATCATTTTGCTGATTGACCACTGCCATATATTCCTGGTTTCCGATCTCGATACGATGAAGCTGATGTTTTGAACTAGTGGTATTGAGTTCATGGCGCTTTACCTTGGTGAATAAATAGAGGAAGCATCCATTTGATAGTTGATATATCTCAGTAAAGAAAACTCGGTTGACACGCTTCTGTATTGTGGTTCCATCACTTAGTTTATATCCAACAGGCAACAAAGGTTTTTGAAGCATCCTTACTCCGTTTTTCGTTCAAAGGTTGCGATTTGCTTTCCACTCGCATCTAGTATGTAAACTTTTGAAAGAGAAGCATCTGTGAGTTGATCCTTCGCAGTTTTCGACACTTTATATACAAGAAATGCATGCACTAATTGAGATTGAGTTTTTTCACTAAGCTTATTCCATCGAACCGAATCAATAATCATTTTATTGTTTGCCAAATCTAAACGAACCAAGAGTCCAACCTCTTTCATCTTCTGAAGAGTTTTGGTTGCTCTTTCAAACATTGCCTGAGTGTCCGAAGATGTTGCCGATGAACTTGTGGAAGATGTTCGATTGGTTGGTGTCGATGTACTGGAAGGACAACTTTTCAGGGCGATCACAATCGCCGCAACAACAATCCACCCTATGGCAGATGAAAATTGTTTTTCGGACCTTTTCTTTTTGAGATAATCGACTAGACCAGCATAGATAAAGGTGTCAATTAGAATAATTAAAACCGTCCCTTCAAATTGGTCTTCATATTTTTCTTTTGCTACTTCGACAATGCCAGCCCGAAACTGATCGATTGCATTCACAGTTTGGTCACTGACATTGGCGAGCCGCCCATTGATGTCTGAAATTATTTCATCCACGACCTTTTTGTTCAGGTTAAACAGATCAATGTTGTCATAAATTGTCGATCTTGCTTTTATGAATAAAGGGCGGCTTTCATCCCATTTTTGTTTTTCGAATAACTCATGCGCCAGCTTAAAGTCTCTCGCACCGAACAAAGAAACACACACCTTCTTCTGCCCGTTCAGAAACTCATGCAGATCCTTGTCATCGGGATGCAATAATCTTTCTTGCTCAATAATTTGAAGCGCTTCAGAAAAAGATCCTTTTTCAGTGGCCTTCTGAATCCTTGACGCTATTTCTACAGCTTTTTTATTGCCAGCAAGAGTATCGAGATCGGCTTTTATATTTTCATCCAGCCCCGCAGTTCCGCTAATTACCGATGCGAATTGAAGGAGTTTTGTTGCTCGGTCTATATCATTAAACTCATTGTGAAACCTAAGCGAGATTGACCGAATTGCTCCCGCTAATCGGTCCCGAATCGATTTTGAGTCACCATCGTCATAAGCGCCAAGTTCGCTAATATTATTTATAGCCGACTGCGAAGTTTTAATGACGGATTGGATTTGCTTGTATTGTAATTCTCGGGCCGCTGGTTCTTTGCTTAACTTTAGATTCTCAAGTTCTTCGCAGGCGTTTCCCAGCTCCTTATACAAAGGGGAAAGCAGTTCATTTTTTAGAGCGTTCCCCTTCGTTCCAAAGCGAACCGAAAATTCTTTTGCAAACCTGCTATTGCCGTGAAAAAGGCTTAAATGCGTATATAGGTCGGATAAGTAAGAAACTACCTCGGATCGAAATTGGGCGAGTATGGAATCATCTGTACCTAATTCGTCATTTGCTCTATAGTTTTGAAAAAAATAATTCCAGAACCTATCGGATTCAATTAACTGCTTCCAATCATCTAATGACGTAGACAGCAAACCGCTTGAGGGATGGGTTATCAGCAAAATGGAGTTTATGATGCAGAGATGGCGTCCATATCCATTCTCCGAAAGCGCAGCTCTTATTTTCTGGACTGCGTCTATCAAATTATTCTCTTTAAGACATTTCTGGAGTTCTGTATCAGATGTATTAAGATGGAACCAGAAAAAATATTCTTTAATTCGACTTCTGGGAGAGGAAAGCCTTTGGACAGCTTCCTTAACAGAAGTTTCATTCCGTCCTTCCCCCAACACCGTTAGATCCAGGTCATAGACAGGTTTTGAGTCAATTTTTAGTTGGGCTATGATCTCCTTTGACCGTCGTTGGATTAATCTTTGGCTGGCTGATGCATCAAGCCCTAAAATTCGGTAAGCGTTATTAGAAATAACATTTCGATTCATTAATGAGTGATTCCCGATAAGTTTTGATTAAGCAAAGATTGCTCATCATCAGGCAACAATTGAAAAAGGTTCTGAACACATCTTTTTAATTCTTCAAAATCCCCCATCTCAATTGCACGTTTTCCTTTATCAATAAAATATTTTGCATCTGCTTGATTTGAATAATTGTGTCCGTCTTTGCTGAGATTTTCCAAATGATAGGCCCATGTGGCTGGATGAGAATACAACACTTTCATTGAGAGTCCTGCTAGTTGTTCATTGATCCTAGCTAACAAACGCTTGTCTTTTGTGGAAATCGCTTGAACCCCGTCTCGTCTTATCGCTTCAAGCATCTCCTGAAACTTCTTTTTTTCTTCATCATTTCCAAACTCGTTAATTAGCTTTTCAACTTGGGCAGTTTTGGATTCAAATTCATCAATAAGTTGTGGCAACTCTTTATTCTTGGCCATTTGATCAATCACGATTTTAAGATCCTTGATTTGTTTATCAGCTTTACGTTTTTCGTCTTCATCAACATCAGAATTTCTCACGCCAGCAGAAATAGATTGACATAAAGCATCGAGTTTTTCTTTCTCGTTAGCAGTACAAACGTTGCCAAGTTCTTTCGCTCGGTTTATCTGAACAGCCAATTCACTTGAGAGTTGATCCGAACTGATAATTGGTGCATGTAGTGTCCGCTGGGTATTTAAAGTCAATTCAATCGATGGGATAAAAGCCTCCACAGATACTTCTCTAGACGAGTTTATCGCAATTGTGACTTCCACTTCTGTGCCTTCTGGAAGGTCATATGGCACCTTTTCTCCTGTTATACTAAGCCTGCAAATAAGTTCATTTCGGTCTGGTATGTCGGACTCGCCTTCGCATATTTTTATAGGGAGTATGTTATCAGTATCACCTTTTTTGAGTCGGCGAATAGTCTTATATGTCCTTGTCGCCTTAAGAGGAAGGATTGAATTTCTTGGAAAAAAAGGTTCAAAAACTTCTGCGATTGAGTTTGCGACTGCCGCGTCTTTTTTCGCTACCGCAATACCAATTGAGTGGGGGATTGGTGCTCCTGAGATTGAAAGCCCATGCGTGATAGTGAAAGAATCAGGTGATACGGGGATGGAATTTCCATGACTGTCAAACAAATAAATCCAAAACAAATTTGGCCTGTTCTCTTCCAAAGTAACAACATCGAAAAACTTTCCACTTTTTACCCTAATCTTTGAACCAGAAAACGCACCGGATTCGCTTTGAATTTGGACATAAAACTCATCTTGTTCACCCAATCCTTGAACAATGCCGCTTACGGATTCTTCGTTCTCAGAAGATAGAGGTTCAAAATGAATGGTAATATTTTTACTGTGAGGATCTTTATTTGTTTGTTGCTGCGAGCTGTCGGAAATTTGTTGGCTTAATGCGAAGATACATGCCCCTTTCGCCACGACTGTCATTGGATCAACTGAAGAATCGACCTCAACGCCTAAATCTCTTTCAATACGGTCTCTAACATAGGGTATCTGGGTTGGACCTCCAACAAGGATTACCTTTTTAATCGATTCAGTTTTAACACCACCTTGGGCGATAGTTTCGTGAGAAATTTCGATAGTTTTAGAAACAAGCGATTCAATCAAGTGATTAAGCACTGCTCGGTTAAAATCTATATTCAGATAAATTTCCTTCCCGTTATTATCCGAACCAATCCCATCAATTTCAATCGTCGTTGTCTGAGATTGAGAAAGGATCATTTTTGCCGTCTCAGAAAGATATTTAAGTTTCGAGAATATTGCCCCGTATTTTTTATTGCCGCGATTAAAATCAATAAGCCTGAATTCATTGAGTAGCCGTGGAGTAATAACTTGATCGACAATCATCCAGTCGATATCTTTTCCGCCAAGGAAATTATCCCCACCATGGGAGAGAACGGTGAGATTGCCATTCCTGGATGAAATAAGTGCTACATCAAAAGTTCCTCCTCCTAGATCATAAACAAGCCAGTTCTCGTTACGGGAAGTCATAAATCCGTAAGATATTGCAGCAGCAATAGGTTCTTGAAGGAGAAAAACGTCGTTAAACCCAGCCAGATTGCCAGCTCTTTTAGTTGCTTCGGCTTGTAATGTTGAAAAATATGCTGGGACGGTTATCACAGCAGCAGAGACGGGAAAAGTGGGATATCTTCTTAAAATGTCTTCTTTTAAACATTTAAGTATCTCGGAAGAAATCTCTTCGGGTGAAAGGCTCTTATTGAGTCGTTCAAAGAAAACAGTTTGGGATGTTCCCATAAGACGCTTCACTTCAGCTTTGTTGTTGCTGAATTCTCGTTCGGATGCATCCTTAAAAAGACGTTCATAAGATTTCTTGCCAACAATTTTGTTCCCAGCTTTATCTACGCCAAAAACCGAAGGAGTATAGTCATCTCCGAAAATGTTTTTAACAAGCTCAATCTTTCCATCAATATTGATGGCAACTTCAGAATTTGTAGTCCCCAAGTCAATTCCGATCTTAACTGTGTTTGTCATTACTGTCTCCTTCCACAATAACTTTTGCCTTGCGAACAAGCTGTCCCTTAAGCAATATAGCCGGCTCCACAGTTTCCTTAATTAATCGGGGACCGTCTGTTTGTTCACTTGAAAGAATTTCTACATTCAGACCATCGTTATACCGGGCATTAGTGTAGTCTCGATATTCCAAATCGTATTTTTCAAGATAACGCTTAACCTTCTGTAGCGAATTATGAATGCTTCGCCGCTGGCCTTCGGCAAGTCCCTCCGCGATTCGAGTTATTCTCTGTTCTAAACGCCACACTTCAACTGCCAATTCAGTCAGATCCTGGGTTCCAATAGAGAGCTGGATAAATTTTGGGGCTATGGATTCCTTGACTTCATTCTTTACTTCATAATTCAATTGGAAAAGCTTATAGAGCAGCAATGCTATAGCCAAGAGAATTGCAATTTGAATTCCCGCTATTGAGATGTAATCCACAAATACTCCTTAGTTACTTCCGGTGTGGTGAAAGAATTCGGCTTCGTTTATTTTCTTTATCCAGATCAAATTTAATACCAATTTCTTCCATTTTTTTTCTTGCAAGACTGCTGGGGCGAAAGTGCCCATTTAGCCACCGATTCAATGTCGCAAATGTAATCCCAATTTTATGGGCAGCTTTTTCTTGACTGCCTTTTATTTTTATGAATTCCGTAATTGTAATGGTTTTTTTCATTGATTTTCCCAAAGTTTAAGTGACATGTTGCATAGCCGCCCAAATATTCATGAAAAACAATTTATATAATCTATTATATAACATTATATTTTTAACTCGTCACAGGCTAAGCATTTTGGGGCGATTAAATTCCGCTGTTATTCCGAAGTCGTTTCTTGATAGCGCTGATAATAATCGCCGATGCATCGTCCACATTATTCGTTCCGCACGATTGTAAAAGAGCATTATTCTTAGCCCATAAACCATATGAATTGCGAATACCCATTCCCCAAAAAATAGAGGCCTCTTCAAATTCCTGATCGCTCATTTTCTTAAGTGCTTCTTTATTTTCCGGATCGATCCCTTCTATAAACCAAGTTGCAGCTTCATCCACAGTTCCAGGCCATCTCTCTCGTGGCTTGCGATTCGTTTTCGGCGGCGAACTGTTTTCTAACCAAGTTGAGATTTCCTCGCTACTGGGAAGGTATCCTTTGATAACCACTTGATCATCAATCTTAATCGCGGGCAATGTCTCAATTCCCAGGTTAGGAAGAAGTTCAGGCACAACATACATGGTGCTAACAACTCCCCTTATCCCGTCACGCTGCAAAATTGCGGTAATCATTTCCTCAAGGTTTTTCCCTTCCGGCAAATCACGCGGATATATACATATCTTGAGATATTTCCCTGTCATGTTTTCCTCCGGAATTTAATTATCACTCGATTTTGTCCTTAGCCTTTGCCGCTTCTTTTGTTTGCCACTGCATATTGGACGGGGCATCGGCTCCGCCCCGTTTTATCGGAACGATGTGATCCACCACATATTCCGGACGCCCGTGCGGATAGCCAGTTTGTTTCATGAATTCCTTCTTTGCAGCCGAGCTTCTTTTGATTCGTCCATGACTATCTCTTTTCACCCTTTGGGCATAGTTTGATCGATGAGAATGGGAGGAAGAAGAATAATGTTTAGTAGATGTCGAATGGGATCGCCGAGGAGACAAGCTGCTATTGGAATTGTTCCCACTGTGATGCCCACCTTCGCGAGCAAACAAGGGCGACGCCAACAAAATGGCACAGCACAAAATCAGCCTGAGGGCTTTTGAGGGGATCACATCGCTATTTTACCCGATTCCATTTTATTCATCCCTCATTATTCGCTCGGCTTCGTTCCCTCAAAGAAGGTAAATGTTCAATAGTCCTCCCTCGAAAACAGGGCAATTCCTAGGCGTTTTCCGACGAAGAAATGGCTTGATTCCTTTGGCGAAGTGCTATAGCTTCGGTCCAGACAAAGGGGGCCCAAAATGAAAATGCCCAAACCTATACGGCGATCAGATTGGCAAAACTACGTTGACCCAAAAGAGCGGAAGCGGGCCAAGTCGCAATTGACCTACCGCGTCAGCAATCGCCTTGACGTGATATTGGAAGGGAACGGAGAGCTGGCATTGGTCATTCACCGAGACGGGGAGTACCAAGCCGACACCATTTTTTCCAAACAAGCCAAAAAGAAATTGGTGGCCTTGCTTCAAATGAGCCTCAGAAAAGGAGGTCGGTCATGACACAGGACGAATTGTTGGAAGCGCAGGTGCAAACACGAATCGTAAGAAGAAAAGCGCACCTGGCCATTACGGCTATCAAATCTCTGGCCGTCGAATCAACGAACCCCGGGATGGAGGATGAGATCCACCAAATTGTGAAACAGATCGAAGGGATCCGTGATGAGATGATCAAGGATTTGTCAGACCCGGATTGGGAATACCGGTAATCAGCTTAAATAAGGAGGTAATTCAAATGGAAGCGAACAAAGCTGAAGTGGGCAAGAAGTACTTGTCCAAAAAGGGCACCGCCGTCACCGTCATGGGCTTCAAGGGCAACAAGGTTAGTCTGAAAGTCCATGTCAGCGGGAACGAGGTCGAGGTGCCCGGAAATTACGAGCTCCGTCCTTTCAATGAATCCCAGCTCAGCAAAAGCGACCGGATTCTTCTTCGAGAGGATGGACGCGGAAACGGGAAGCGAAGAGAAGGGGTCATGTCAACCATCATTGACCCCTTACTTTTCGAAGGGAAAATGACCATTCAGCAGATCGCAGAGGCCCTGGAGAAAAAAGGCGGGCCGTCAATAAAGGGCGCCAATCTCGAAGCTAACGTAAGAGCGAGAATGGTATCGGCACGACGGAAAGGATGGCGAGTGGAAAAGGACGGCCAAAAACGGGTGAAGGTGATTCCAACGAAATAAGGAGGTGCGAGATGTTGATCGGAAAAACAGACAAGTTCTGGGTCGTCACGGACGCCAAAGCCACGAGCGAGTTGGTCGACGTCTTGTTTGAAACGACCCTGGAAGGATTGGAACGCCAATTCAAAGGCGGGCTGACGTGCGACGAAAATCCGGCCATCTTTTCGGACGCCAAAGAAGCGGAAGCCGAAGCCCTGGCACGCCTTGCCATCGCCAAAGCGGCCGAGGCCATGCGCCGGATTCCCGATAAGCGGCCTTTAAAAAACGCCTTCCTTGTTCAGGTCAAGGACAAGAAAGGCGCGACGCTTTTTGAAACCGAATTATGATCGGAGAAGAGCTTATCCGAAAATTCTTGACCCACCTACAGGTGGAGCGGGGACTGAGCGACAACACCTGCTCCACCTACCGATTTCAGTTGCAAGTTTATCTCCGTTTCCTGAACGCCCGGGGATTGATGGCCCCACAAATCAGCCGGGACCACGTCCTGGCATTTCTTGAGGAAAGGAAAAAAGGAGGGATCAAATCCTCCTCCCAATTCATCACCGTTATCGCAATCCGGTCGTTCCACCGGTTTTTGAAGGAGAGGGGCTATTGGGCCGATGATCCCACCGTTGGAATTCGGCTCCCCAAATTCAAACAGCGGTTACCGGAGCCATTGAGTGTCGGTGAAATGGAAAAACTTCTCCGTCCAACCGGAAGCCAGAAATTCTCCGCTATTCGCAATCTCGCTTTATTGGAATTGGCCTATTCAACGGGCCTCCGGGCCAGCGAATTGGTGACCCTGCGATTGGAACAGTTGGATTTAAAGGAGGGATGGATCCGCGTCACCGGCAAAGGCAACAAGGATCGCATCGTTCCCCTTGGGACCAAGGCCAAAGAAGCCCTTCTGGCCTACCTCGACACGCGCATGAATCGATTCCCATTGGCCACCGATACCCTATTTCTCAATTCGCGAGGCCACCCCCTAACCCGTGGCGGCTTTGGTCGGCAATTAAAAGAGATGGCGCTCCAAAAAGGCGTCCCCGGCCGGGTTACTCCGCACCAGCTGAGGCATAGTTTTGCGACGAGATTATTGGAAGGCGGTGCCTCTTTAAGAACAATTCAAATTTTAATGGGGCACAATAAACTTGATACTCTTCAAAAGTATATTCACGTGAGCACAAGGCTTTTACGTGAAACTTGTCTAAAAAGCCATCCCCGGTTTAGTTAAAACAACAGAATGAATAGCTGTTGCTCCTTAAGCAAATGCAGCGACCAACTCGGATTTCATAATGACCTTATTTGCCGAAACTGGCCTTGCCAATACAAAAACAGTTTCAAAATAAGAATCAAGTGATCTAGGCCGCGCATTGGAATTTTTCTTGTCGAGTTCGACATCAACCCGATCCTTAATCGTAAATCCGCATTGCTCGGCCAATTCCTGGAAGATATCGTCACACTTTACACGGTAGAGAACTTCTCGAGTCTTAAAAGTGTAAAAAACGCTCTCCTTGCCTATTACGAATATGGCTAGTCCCCCTGGAATTAATACTCTGAATGTTTCCAAAAGAGACTGTCTTAGCCCTTCATAATAATCGACGATTGGATTTGCTTTGATCTCTCGGAGAGGATCTTTTTTAAGCCATTCATAAAGATCCCGGACAGAATGCGGTATGCCATCCCAACTCCGTATCCCATTTGAGGTCATTGAGCCTAAACTTTTAGTTTCCATATCTTTAATTTGTTCCTCAGTTACAAGGCCCAATGCTGTAATTGAAATTGACTTGCCCATAAGGTAATTCTCGCGACCAGAGGATGCGGGCAAATAAGGCGGCGATGTTAAAATTACACTCACACTCCTTTCATCAATAGAGGTCATATCGGTCGCGGTTCCATGAACCACCTTTATGTCACCCATATGGACGTCATAAGCCTGTCGAACCATTGAGGTGACCCGATTCGCTTTGCGGATATATTCCATGTTCTTTTCTATAAGATTTGAAAGGTTTGATTTGGCTATCTCTAAGGCAAATCGGCCAACGCCGGTACCCATCATTCTCATATTAAATTTTCGACTCAAAGCATCACTTAGGCAAATCATTAAAATATTTCGTACCCGATGATCTGTTACTCCAGCAATAGCATTCCTCCAGCGGCTGATTTCTCCTTCATACTGAACTTTCTCATCGAGCGTTCCCCATCTTTCAAATTTTCGAGAGATCCATTTGGGGAATCGATACATCTCATTATGAGATGTGCCAGAAAAAAGAGGGTCACGTCTAGATTTAACTTCCCTTATAGCGAAATCAAGATCGGACGGTGTGATCTTCATCAATTCCAACTTTGCTAGTGAAATTGCGCACGAAAGTGGATCGATATCGATTCCGACGGAAGTCAATCCAAGAAGCCCACCTTCAATTATTGCTGTTCCACTTCCTACAAATGGATCAAGAAGAGAGAGTTTCCCTTCCTTGGTTTTCGGTAATGTGGATTGATAAGAAGTCAAAAATGAGCGAATCATCCGAGGAAAGAATTTCGCTTTATACTTATGAACACCATGAACATGAGGAGTAGATGTGGATGACCTTTTAATTGCTTTTTCTATCGGCGCGTCATCGCTAGTTTCTCCGACGAGGAACTGCACGATCCTTTCCAGCGCACGACTCGATAACTCTTCGATAGGAACATAGCTCAATAGCTCGAACGCCGCCATTATAGGAAG
>JAJAPZ010000055.1 GCA_020523905.1 Candidatus Obscuribacterium magneticum | reverse complement strand
GGCCGTATAAAGGGCCCCGACCAGAGCCCCCACGGAGACCCCGACGATCTGGTCAATGGGAACGCGCTCCTCCTCCAGGACGCGAAGCACCCCGATGTGGGACAAGCCCCTGGCACCCCCGCCCCCCAACACCAGAACCACCCGCGGCCTCTCTCCCACAGGCAGTTGTCGAACGCCCTCCCACAAAACGTCTGTTACCAGGCGCTCGGATGAGACCCCCGTGGGAAGAACTACCTCCCCCGAGGCCCCGCGGGAAAAGACGCCCGTAAAAAGGAACAACGTCGACAATAAAAGAGGAAAACGCATACGCATAGGTTGGGTCCAATATTATCTTTTTCAGGAAGGCTCTTAATCGGAAAGTGGGCGGCCCACCGCCCGTTCGAGATCCGCCTTGGCCACGGAAAGCTCGTAGCGGGCCTCCACCAGATGAAGGGAGGTGCCCAACTCCCACTGAAGAAACTCCAACCGGTCCAAAAGGCTCCCCCCTTTTTTGGAAGAGGGCTCCGCGGCGTTAATATCCGCCAACTCCTTCTGCCCCAACCCGACGTCCGCGCTCCAGCGCTGGTAGTCTTCGTGAGCCAGCCGGACTTCCTTTTCAATCTGATCCTCCAATTGGATGCGCTTGTAACGGCCCTGCTCCGCCTGCGACCGGCTCCGCCGGATCTTGGCGCGGCTCGAAAAACCGTCAAAGAGGGGGATGTTGAGACTCAAGGCGGCGTTCCAGTTGTTCTCATTGGTGTTGGGCGTATTGAAAAAGGATTCGTCGTTTCGCACCTCATAAACGCCGCCCAGGTGGACGACGGGGTAGCGCTCGGCCATGGCAAGGTCGACGGCCAGTCGGTCCACCCGCTCCTGTAATACGGTTTCCCGCAGCTCCGGCCGGTTTTGCTTGGCCCACACCAATGCTTCCTGCAAGCCGATCTTTGGAGCCGGGATGTCCAACCGTCCCACGACATCCACGTCGGTAAACAGTTCCACCCCCATGGACTGGAGAAAATCAAGGAGCGTCCTTTTGTAAAAGGAGTGAATATCATTCATTTGTCGGCGAAGCTCGGCTTTCGCCCGCAAAAGCGGCACCTTTGAATGAAAATCCGGCGCTCGCTCGATGAGCACTGTGAGCGCGTCCACCATCTTCTTGATGAGCACCTCTTTCTCTTTGGCCGCCACCAGCGAATAAAAACCTTTCGTGGTCCGGTAGATCACATCGAATCTCAACGAATCGTAGGCGCTCTCCGCCCGCTCCACGTTGGCCTTGGAAAGCTGGTAGGTCGAACTTATGCGGCCCCCCGCATAGAGAGTTTGAACGAGGCCTAAGCGGCCGAGAAACAGATCATCCGATGATGGATTGCCGCGCTGGCCATTGGAGGGTGTGGGGGGCGCTTCTAAAATGACGCCGCCCAGCTCCGGCGGTGTGATCCCCAACGTTTCATTGCGGTAGCGAATGTAATTGAATCCCATGTTCAGGGAGGGGTAAAAGAGAGCTTGCGACTGTTTGAGCTCGGCCTTGGTGATGGCCAACTCTTCCTTGGCCACAAGGAGCTGGGGATTGTTGTTCTCGGCGCGATCGAGGCTGTCTTTAAGGGTGAGGACGTCGCGGGAGGAAGGCGGCGTTTCTTGCGCTCCCACCGTCATACCGAAGCAGAGAACAAGCCATAAAGAATAAATGGCTCGAAAACGCATTTTACTTCAGCGCACGTTCCAGGAGGCGAATCTGGCGGCGGACGCTGGGGGTAGAGGTCCCGCCGTAGGAGGTCTTCGTCTCGATCCCCTTGGCGGGCGACAACACCTTAAAAACGTCCTTCTCAAAACGGGCGTCAAACCGGCGCAAATCCTCGAGGGACAACTGCGCCAACGACAGCCCCTTGTCCCGGCAGTCATGGACGAGATTTTTAACTATCCCGTGCGCCACCCGAAAAGGCATGTGCTTCCTCGCGAGATAATCCGCCAGATCCGTCGCCACCAAAAACCCGACCTCACACGCCTGTTTCAGCTTCTCCGGATGAACGGTCAATGACGCCACCATGGGCGCCATGACAGAGAGGCACCCCATCACCGTATCCACCGAATCAAAAAGAGGCGGCTTGTCCTCCTGCAGGTCGCGGTTATAGGCCAATGGAAGCGCCTTCAAGACGGTCAGAACCGCCACCAGGGAGCCGTACACGCGTCCCGTCTCGCCGCGGATAATTTCGGCGACATCGGGATTTCGCTTCTGCGGCATGATGCTGGAGCCGGAGGTGAATTCATCCGTCAACGAAATAAAACCAAACTCGGAACTGGACCAAAGGACCAATTCTTCCGCCAATCGCGAGACGTTCGTCATGAGAATCGCGCAAATGGAAAGAAATTCCACCACGACATCCCGGCTGGCAACGGCATCGATGGAGTTCTCGCTGATCTTTTTAAAATCCAAGAGGCGTGCCGTCAGCCGGCGATCAATGGGGAAAGAGGTCCCCGCCAAGGCCGCCGATCCCAACGGTAAAATATTCAACCTTTTTCCCAGGTCATGCAGCCGCTCCCGGTCCCGCTCCAACATCCAGGGATAAGCCAGCATATGATGGGCAAAAAGAACCGGCTGGGCGTGCTGAAGATGAGTGAAACCCGGCATCACAACCCCTAAATGCCGCTTGGCCAAAGAGACGATCGCTTTTTCCAACCGGACGATCTCCCGCTCGATCAGAAGGACATGATCCTTTAGAAAAAGATAAAGATCCGTGACGACCTGATCGTTGCGGCTGCGTCCGGTGTGAAGCATCTGGCCCGGCCGCCCGATGCGCCCAGTCAATTCTTTTTCGATCGCGAAGTGGATGTCTTCATCCACCGGAATCCGCCACCCCTTCTGCAAATCGCGGAGGATCCCCTGGAGGCCGCGGATGATTTTCTGGGCGGCCTTTTTCGGAATGATATTTCTCCGGCCGAGCATCGTGGCATGCGCGATCGAGCCCTGGATGTCATAGGGGGCCAAGCGAATGTCAAACGAAAAGGAGCCGATGAACTGCTGCGGCGTTTTGCGGTTCATGATGTCCTCAACATCGCATTCATTTTCAACGGCAGGCCGTAAAGATGGATGAAGCCCGTCGCATCCGACGGGTCGTATAACGCCTCTTTTTCAAAGGTCACCCATGCCTGGGAATAGAGGGATTTCTTCGCCGCGCGAGAGATAACCTCGATGTTTCCCTTGTAAAGACGCAACCTCACGCGGCCCGTGACAGGGACTTGCGTCTTGTCGACAAACGCCTGCAGGGCCCTCCGAAGCGGGGCAAACCACTGGCCGAAATAAATCAATTCGCCCATCTTGGGCCCGATCAAGGCCTTCTGGTGAGCGGTGTCCCGGTCGAGGGTCAAGCTTTCCAACTCCCGATGCGCCGCATACAATATCGTGGCCGCCGGGCACTCATAAATCCCGCGGGATTTCAATCCCACCAGGCGGTTCTCCACCATGTCCACCCGGCCGACGGCGTGCCGCCCGCCGATGATATTGAGGCGCGTCACCATCTCGACCGGCGACGTCTTCTTCCCGTTGAGAGAGACGGGATTTCCTTTGACAAAACCAATGTCGAGTGTGAGCGGTTTTGAAGGCGCTTTTTGAGGGGGGGCCGTCCATTCATACACACTCTCCGGCACGGGCGTCTCGAGGTTCTCCAGGAGGCCCCCTTCATGGGAGATGTGCCAGAGGTTGGCGTCCGTGGAATAGGGTTTTTTCTTCGAGACGGGAACGGGGATGCCGTTCCGTTGGGCGTAGCGGACAAGATCCTCCCGCCCCTTGAACTTCCATGTCCGCCAGGGAGCGATCACCTTTAAATGGGGCGCGAGCGCGGCGAACCCCAATTCAAAGCGGACTTGATCGTTGCCTTTCCCGGTGGCCCCATGAGCCACGGCATCGGCACCAACCCGGCGGGCGACATCCACCACTTTTTCGGCGATGAGGGGACGGGCGAGGGCTGTTCCTAAAAGATATTTTTCTTCGTAAACGGCGCGGGCGCGTAGAGCCGGCCAGAGATAGTCCGTCACGTACTCCTCCTGGACGCGGGGTGCAAAAAAGGCGGCGGCGCCGGTGCGAAAGGCCTTCCGGCGAATCTCGGCTTCCTTCTCCCGTTGGCCGATATTGACATAGCAAGCCACCACCGGCACCCGGTAGGTCTCAAGCAGCCATTTCAAAATGACCGATGTGTCGAGTCCCCCGGAGTAGGCCAGGACGATTTTTTTAACCGCGTGAGGAGAAGCGTTCATGATGTTTTTCTATTTTGTCGGCTTGGTGCGGGCCAGAATTTCAACGAGAACCGCAATGGTCTCCAGACAACTGTCGTGGATTTGATCAAATTGGTCGTTGTAAATGGCCTGGTTCATCCGGGCCGAGATCTGGTCAAACTGCCAACGATAATCCTTGATGCCCAGGGTTTGACCTTTCGTGTCGGTTCGCTCACGTCCCACGGCGCCGGAAATCTCCTTCATCACGTCCTCCATCGGACGCACGCCATTGGTGTGATTGCGTGTTGACTCGGCCATTCGATGAACTCCTTCGACTGCAAAAGGAAAATACAAATTTTTTTCATGAAGGGATAGAGCGGGGCCAGCCTCATTTGTACAATGAAGCCGTTATGAAAACGTATGATGTCATTGTGATCGGGGCCGGCCGGATCGGAGGCCTCATTTCAGAGGAACTCTCTCTTAAAAACCTCGCCGTCCTCCTCATCAAACTTCCCGGGGAATCGGAAGACCGTCTCCGGCATCATCTCACGATTCTGACAGGCCACAAAACGAACGCCTCCCCTGAGCCTTCCTCCCGCCCGGGAATTGATTTAAAGGAAGGCCCATGCACGTTCCTTTCAAAAACGATTGTCCGCGTTAACAATGAAGAGATCGCGGGCAAACGATTTGTTCTGGCGATGGGTGTGAAGCCTTTCGTTCCAGCGATCCCGGGTGTTCGGGAGGCCGGCCTCACCAAGGCCACGGACATTCTGAAAGAAAACAGGGGCCCGGGCAAAGCCATTCTCATCGGCGGGGGCCCCACCGGCGTGCTTTTAAGCCAAAAACTATTAAAGGAGAATCGGGACGTGACGCTCGTGACGCGAAACGCCGTCCTTCTTTCAACATGGGAACCCGACATCTCATCCTGGATGGCAACATCACTTAAATCACAGGGAGCTCATCTCATCACGGAGGCCGACATCACGCATATCAAAAGGACCGGCGCTTCGACGATGGCCCTCCGCTATAAAAAGGAGAAGAAAGAAGAAGAACTCTCGGCCGACGAGATCCTTCTATGCACCGGTTTTCTTCCCAACACCGAGGGCTTTCAGCTTGAAAACGCGCGGGTTTACATCAACAAAGAAGGGCGCATCGTTACGGAAGAAGAAATGAGGACCTCCGCTCCCCACGTGTGGGCCGCGGGGTCCGTGACGGGGCCGCCCTTTCACCTCGCGCTCGAAGATCACCAGGCTCGCCTCGTCGTCCACAACATGACGAATCCTTTTTTCGCCCGGTTAAAAATGGATTTTGACCCCATTCCAATGACTCTTCCGACGGATCCGCCCCTGGCGAGCTTAGGCGTAGGAGAAAAAGAGGCGTGCAAAATATTTAAGGACGTGAAAGTCGAACGTTTGGAATTTGACGGCGGCCTCATCAAGATCATCGGCCGCCGCAAAAGCGGTCTATTGATAGGAGCCCATATTTGTTCCCCTCACGCGCAAGAATTGATCCTTTATTTCGACCTTGTCTTACGGGCGGGGATTCCTCTCGCCGAATTGGTGGATCGCCACCATTTCCCCGCCTTCAGCATTTGCGAGATGATCTACGAAGGGATCAAACGCTGGGCCGAATAAATCCTTTTACTTCGTTTCCGCTGCGATTAGAACTTCTTTTTTGGCCAGGATTTTGCCGGAGACATCTTTCACTTCAATCGTCCACATTCCCCGCATCCCACTGACGTTCTTCCGACTCCAGGTCCGGTAAGACGATGATTTGACCTGAAGGGAAACGGACATCATTTCCTTTCCGTCGCAACTCCAGACATGGGTAATTTCAGTCGGCTCGGTGGCTCCCCGGACATACGTCCAACCCACCAACTGTGTCATTCCTTCACCAAAGGTTTCCGCCACCCCGACCGGTTCCCGGTTTTCAATACCGGTTCCAATTTTAAGGTCCACACGTAAAGGGCTAACGGCCGGGGCGACGGCCTCCTGCGCCCCGAGGGTGGCCAATCCCAACCCCAACACCACCAACCCCATGAGACGTCCTCTTTTCATACGGTCATCCTCCTCGCCTGCCGCCAATCCCAACCCGTATGAATCGGGCTCATGGCGGGCAGGCTCCTATGATTTTGTTGAAATGTTCAAGGCCAGGGCGCTCAAGCGCGACAGCCGCGTCAGCAAAAGCCCCTCGGACCCCTGCAAGGACATGGCCGGATCTCGCCACCCCACGATCGCTCCCTGGATTTTCTTTTGCCACTTCCAAAGGCACGCGAACAGCCGCACGGGATCGTCGTGAAAAAGAGATTTGAAAACGCCCCCGTCGGCCCGCTTCATCAAGGGGAAAGGCTCCTCCGGCTCCGTCTTCATCATATGTTTAACCAGAAAAGGAGGCAAGTCGACGCGGGTGGTAATCCAGCTCTCCGGCACCCGCACCCCCGCCGCCACGGTCATCGCGTAGGTGTCCCCGGTTTTGCGCACGGGTCCGCAGACAACGCCCTCCAGCTTCAAGCCGTCCACCGCCGATTGGGCGATCAGCTCAAACAACTGGAATTTGGTGAAGGGTTTCTCCGCCACCGTCTCCAATAATTGATCCAGAATGAGGTCGGCCTCTCCCAGGGAGACGTCGGGGGGAGCCGCGGTCGGCTTTTCAGCGGCGGCCCCCATCATGCGGCCGATGACCTTCATCTGGTCGCGCGTGTGCTGATCAAACAAACAGACATCGTGATAATAGGCGCAAAACACACCGGCCACCTGGGTGGGCCCTATCAAGGGAACGGCCACCAAGGAGACAAAACCGTGGCGATTCAGGATCTTCACGAACCACTCCGGGAGGCGGGGCTCCTTTTTCACATCCACCACGGCCATGACCTGCTTCTGATGAAAGGCCTCATCACAGGGGCTCTTGTCCTGAGGTTTCAAGCGGCGGGCCTTGTTAAACTCGTCATTGAAATCATCCTTGAAGCCAAAGGCCACACGGGAAAGGAGAACGCCATCGTCGACCGGTTGGAGAAAATGGCCTTCACTGGCACCGATAGACCGGCAGAAAATATCCAAAAAGGGAAGATAACTCAGCTCCGCCGCATCGGCGCGCTTGTCGAGAAAACCGCTGAGGGTGGAGAGAAACTCTTGGAGATCCGGACGACTTAAGCGCGAAAAGATTCCCTGATCGGATTCCAAGGCAATGTCTATTTCCGGGAGGCTTTTTCGATGGCCAGGGAGGGATTGCGGATGATCTTCAAGAAATCCTTGAAGGCGCCCAGCATGGCCCTGGACTTTTCATCGCCTTTCTCAAAAGCGATGCCCACCGACCAGTTGCCCGATCCCCCCGATTTGCGCGCCCAGAGGATTCTCCCTTCCATGAACGGTGAGCCATCGTCGTCATAAAACAAATCCTGCACCAGAATTTTGGCTCCCTTGGTGAATTGGACGTCCTCAAAGCGGATGGATTTGGCGTTGGAAACGCCCCCTTCTTTCTGCACGTGCGACACGCCCAGCCCCCGGGACCACTCCAGCTGCATGCCCTTCTCGTGGACATCTTTCGCCCACATCTCCAGCTCGTATATTTCGCTGGAAAATTTGGGAATCGTGCAACGGACCAAAACCGCCACTTTCCACCGCTTCATCTTGCGCCGTTCTCTGGCCAGTTTCATGGGTGATCTCCTTTCCGGGACAGGCCCTATATTCTTTCGGGATGAGTACAGGATTATAGATGAAAAAGGGGGGCCTCACTAGGGCAACGGCCGAGAGGAGAAAAGTCAGGTATAAAAGGACAGGAAGATGTTGACGACGTCCGGATCAAACTTTGTGCCCGAGCCTTCTTTGGCCAGGCGAACGGCCTCGGTATCGAAATCATTTCCGACGAGTCCCTGCATGCGGAGTTCATCCACCTGCTCGGCCAGGGCGATGATGCGGGCCTCCAACGGAATATCCGCTCCCACCAGGCCATCGGGATGGCCGGAGCCGTCGAAATATTCGTGGTGATGGCGAATCATCGGGGCGATGGGCGAAAGAAGCCGGATGTTTTTCACGAGTTCCGCCCCCACCAATGGATGGAGCTTCTCCGGCGTTCGCTCAATGGTCTTCGTCAAGACGCTGGGCAACAAGCGCAAATCATAAATGGCGACCCGCCCTAAATCGTGAAGAATCGCCCCATAATAGAGGTTCCGGTAGGCCTCCCCTTCGATCCCCATCGCCCGCCCGATCCGGCAGGCGAGCTGCGCCACCCGGTAGGAGTGCCCTGTCATGCGGGTGTCCATCCCTTCAATGGCAATCGTCAAAATATCGATGATGTGGCTGAAAAAGTTGCGGTGGTCTTCCGACAGCCGGGCGTTATTGAGAGTGGCCGCGGCCAGGGAGGCGAGTTGGTTCAAAATCTTCTGATCCTCTTCGGTGTAGGGCCCCCCGATCTTGTTCAAGGCTTCACAAACGCCGATGAGTTCATTATCCACCTTCATGGGCACGGCCAAAATCGAGCGCGTGGTGAAGCCGCTCGACTTGTCAATCTGGCCCGTGAAGCGGGTGTCGGACTTGACATCGTTAATAAGGACCGCTTCGCCGTGCTCGGCCACCCACCCGGCGATGCCCCGCCCCACCGGGACAAAAAACTTCTTCATGGTGGAGCCTTTTTCTCCGGTGGCCACCCGGAAAACCAGCTGCTTCTTGGCGTCATCCAAGAGGAGAATCGACGCCGCTTCGGAGGCGGTCATCTGCTCGACCGCCACCGTAATCTGCTTAAGAAGCATGTCCACATCCTGGATGACGCAGAAATTACTGGCCAGCTCAAAGATGGAGGTATCTTGATTCGTTTCAGGCATATTTATTGTGTGGCGGCAAAGACCTCTTCAACGGTGGTCACCCCTTGAGTCACCTTGATGAGTCCATCCGCAATCATGAGGCGCATCCCGCCTTTGACCGCCAGATCCCGGATCGGTGGACCCGACACTTCCGTTGTCAAAAGCCGTCGTATCGGATCGTCCATGATCAACAATTCATGGATTCCCGCGCGGCCCTTGTACCCCCCGTTGTTGCAGGTGGGGCAGCCTTTCCCCTTCATAAATTTGGCTTTTGAAATGTCAATTTTAAACTTGTGAAAAAGTTCTTTCATCTCATCGGTGGGCTGGGCCGGACGGGCGCATTCCCCGCACACCCGCCGCACGAGGCGCTGCGCCAACACAGCTTCAATGGTGCCGCTGATGAGGAAGGAGGGGACCCCCATTTCGTGGAGCCGGGCGACGGCCGAGGGGGCGTCGTTGGTGTGGATGGTCGAAAAAACGAGGTGGCCTGTCATGGCGGCCTCCATGGCGATCTGGGCCGTCTCTTTGTCACGGATTTCTCCCACCATGATGATGTCGGGGTCCTGGCGCAAAAAGGCCCGCAAGGCCTCGGCGAAGGTAAACCCAATCTCCGGATTGATATTGGTCTGAACGATGCCCCCCAGGTTGTACTCCACCGGGTTTTCGGCCGTGAGTATCTTTGTTTCGGGATCATTGATCGAGTTCAAGGCCGCATAAAGGGTCGTTGACTTGCCCGATCCCGTGGGGCCGCACACCAAGATGAGCCCGTATGGTTTTTTCAGGATCTCCTTAAATTTCTCCAAAAGTTCCACATGAAACCCCAACTTGTTGAGATCCACGCGGACACTGGCCCGGTCCAACACGCGCATCACGCAGGACTCGCCGAACACGGTGGGAACGATGTTGACACGGAATTCGACGGGATTGCCCTTGGCGCTCACTTGAATGCGGCCGTCCTGGGGTTTCCGCCTTTCGGTGATGTCCATTTGGTTCGTCATGATCTTCACTTTGGCGATGACCGCATTTTTATAGGACATGGGAATCTGAAAAGAAGCCTCCCGCAATATGCCATCCACCCGATAGCGGACAACAAAGCGGTGTTCGAACGGTTCAATATGGATGTCCGAAGCCTTGACCTGAAGGGCGCCCACGATGATGGCGTTCACAATTCTCTCGACTTCCGGGGCGGAGGCGTCGACTTCGGTGACGTCCATCGCCTCCTCCATCTTTTCCAAGGAAATCCCGGTATCTTCCGGAATCTGCTCCGTAATTCCCTTGACGATATCCTCGGCCAAGGCGGCGGACGCCATGCCGTAGACTTTCCCCAGTTCCCGCAAAATGTCTTCCGGCAAAGCCAGATAGCTCTGGACTTCGTAGCCCGTCCGGATATGAATATCCTCCGATATGAAGAAGTCCCGGGGGTCGGCCATCGCCACCAGGAGCACTTTATCCTCTTTGGCGAAAGGAATGGCCAGATGGCGGCGGGCGTTTTGCTCGGAGACGATCTTGACGACTTCCGGATCGACATCGATTTCGGCCAGGTCGACGGCGCGGACGCGCCACTCCTTGGAGAGAACCTGGAGGACGTCGACGCGATCCGCCAACTGGAGGTCGACGACCACCTGCTGGATCGGCTTCTGCGAACTTTTGGCCTCGGCGAGCGCCTTGTCCACCTTCTCCTGATCCAACAGATTGTGTTCCAGGAAAATATCAGCGATGGTCTTTCGTGCGGAAACGTTCGGATTCGTACTCATAATTTAGATAACCCCAGTATAATGAATCGGCATCAAAATTCAATTGGATTTTTCTTTTGGATGGGCCAGGATAAATTGGTTCCGTCCGGCCTTTTTGGCTTCATACATGGCCTCATCGGCCAGGCGAATCAGTTCATCCCGGTCTCCGGTGTGCTCCGGCAGGCAGGCCATCCCGATGCTGACACTCAGCCGCTCCGCCAGATGCGGGGGTAAGCCTTCCATCCGCTTCGGGTCCTGAATATCTTTGATGAGGCGCTCCCCGACTTTCTCGGCATTGTCCCGATTGCAATCCGGCAGGACGATGGCAAATTCGTCGCCTCCCAAGCGGGCGACGCAATCCACAGCCCGGAAAAAATCCTGAAGGCGAAAGCCGAGGTGGATGAGCATCTGGTCGCCCCCTTCGTGGCCGAACTGGTCATTGATCTGCTTAAAGTGATCGAGGTCGATCAAAACAAAGGAGAAGGGAGTGGCGTATCGTTTGTACCGTGCCATCTCGCGATCGAGAAAATCCATGACATAGCGCCGGTTGTAACAGCTGGTGAGGTGGTCATGGGTGGCCAGAAACTGCGTCCTTTTATACAAATCCCGCAGCCGAACGAGCGAGCGAACCCGGGCCAGCAATTCCACGAGGTCAAACGGCTTGGGGAGAAAATCATCGGCGCCGATGTTGAGGCAGTCGACCTTGTCGTTGCGGCTGGTGTAAACGCCGGTGAGAATGATGACCGGCACGAAGATCCCGAAATCCTGGTCGCGCCGCCGGATCTCCTTTAAGATGTCGAAACCGGAGCGTTCCGGAACGTGCAGGTCCAACAACACCAGGTCCGGGGAGATATCAGCGAGCTTTTCCTCGGCGACTTTCCCGTTGTCCGCCACAGCGACCTCATACCCCTCTTCCAGAAGGATCTTCTCCAGCATGTTGGAGACGGCGGCATCATCTTCGACCACGAGGATCTTCGGCTTCACTTTTTGTTGGGTTGTCATGGGAAAAGGACCCTGCCTCGGCGATTTCGGTTCAGAGCATAACAGAGAAAAGAAGAGATTTCATCAAATTCACTCAAAATTCGAACCCCGAGGAAATCTTTGAACCTCAAGCGATGATCTTGTAACATCCTTCTCCGATGAGCGCAAAAAAAAGAACAACCCTCAAGTTTAAATTCGCCCTTTTCTCCTCGTCCCTGGTCGTCTTGATCGCCGTCATCATGAGCACCTACATCCGGACCGCGCAAAAGCTCGCCCTCCTGGCCGAGATGGAAAACAGCCGGGTGGAAACGACGAAGGCCGTCCGGCAGGTCGCCCGCGAAGCCATCATCACCAACACCGACACCGGCATGGTGGACTACTTCAATAACGTACTAAAGAAGGCGGGGGACACGATCCTCTACGCCATGGTCCTCCATCCGGACGGCCGGGTGCGGGTCCACACGGAAGCCCTGTTGATCGGGAAAAAACTGGAGGACCCCCTCACGAAAGCGGCAATCGATCACCGCAACCGCGACACCCCCCTCATCCAATCCCTGACAACGGAGACGGGGCAGACGGCGCTGGATTACACCCTGCCGGTCCTTCTCAACCAGGAGCTGGAGGGATTCGTCCGGGTCGGATTTGACAAAAAGGTCATGGACGCCAAATTGGAGGCGTCGCTCAAGGACAGCGACCGGCGAATCCTCCAGGCCTTTCTATTGGCACTGGGGCTGGGGCTGGTCGGGGCCATCACGCTGGCCGCCCTCATCACCCGGCCGATCAATACCCTGCGCATCGGCGCCGAACGCATCGGGCAGGGAAAACTGGACTCCCGCATCCAGGTGAAAACCAACGACGAGCTGGAAGAGCTGGCCGATGAGTTCAACCTCATGGCCCAAAAGCTGGGGGAGCTGGACCAGATGAAGCAGGATTTTGTCTCCAATGTGACCCACGAGCTGAGGTCCCCCCTCACCTCCATCAAGGGCTACATGGACCTTCTCATGCAAGAAGCCGCCGGGAAATTGACCGATCTCCAGAGGGACTACCTTTCCATTATAAAGAACAGCGCGGTGCGCCTGTCCCGCTTCATCGACAACCTGCTCGATGTGGCCAAGATCGAGGCCCACAAGCTCGTCCTCACCCCCGCCGCAACCGACCTTCATCAACTGGCTCACGAGATGGAAGTCCTTTTCAAACCTCAGCTGGAAGAGAAGAAAATCACCTTCACCAACAAAATACCGAATAACACCTCCCCCGCTTTTGTCGACAAGGACAAAATCGCCGAGGTCCTCATCAATCTCGTCTCAAACGCCGTGAAGTTCACGCCGGACCATGGAACCATCTCCCTCGCCGCCCAGGAAGCGCCCGCTTATGTCGAGGTTCACGTGGAAGATTCCGGCGTGGGAATTCCGAAGGAGATGATCGTCAAAATTTTTAGTAAGTTTGAGCAGGTGAAATCAGACCAGGGCCTGGCGCGCAAGCAAAAAGGGACGGGCTTAGGACTGGCGATCGTCAAAGGCATCATCGAGGCCCACGGGGGCCGGATCCAGGTGGAAAGTCCCGCTTCTTCTGGAAAAGGGAGCGCCTTTAAATTTACAATCCCAAAAATGAAGGCTTAGGGAGGAAAATTATGGCCTCAGAAATTAAGAAAAAAGTCATGGTGGTGGACGACGACCCGGACATTCGTCGCCTCGTTGAAACGATTTTGGAACGGGACGGCTACATGGTGGATTCCGCTTCGTGCGGGGCGGAGCTTCTGCGCAAGATGCCCCAGTTTAAGCCGGACCTTTTGGTCCTGGACCTCCAGCTTCCCGATGAAGACGGCTTCGGGATCCTGAAGAAACTGAAAACCAATCCGGCCACGGCGGGGCTGCCGGTGGTCATGCTCACCGTCCAGTCCGTCGACTCCTACAAGATCGCGGGGCTTGAAATCGGGGCCGATGACTACATCGTCAAACCCTTCAATCACGGGGAACTCATCGCCCGCATCAAGGCGGTTCTGCGCCGCTCGAAGCCCAAAGAAGACGCGGGCGGCATCATCGAGGACGAAGGGGTCCACCTCTTCCTCGACCAGCACCGCCTGGAAATCGACAACAAGCCGATCGACCTCTCCCCGAAGGAATTCGATCTTCTTGCCGCCCTCATGCGCGCGAAAAACAACGTCCTCACGCGCGAGGTCCTCTGTGAATCGGTCTGGGGTCACGAACTCTACGGGAACACCCGGACGGTGGACGTCCACATCGGCCGTCTGCGGAAGAAACTGGGGAAGTACGAGAACCGGATTGAGACCGTCGAGAGGATCGGCTACCGCTACCTGCCGGGGAAAACCTAGAAATTGCTAATTGAACCCGTCACCCCGGCTTCCGCCGGGGTCCAGCCGGTTTAAAGCCTGGATACCGGCTTTCGCCGGTATGACGAGACCTAACAATCAAGTTCGCAATCCTTGTCTATCCCACAAATCCATCGGTTCGCGGCGGACAAAAACGGTGCCCGTAACAGGATCAAAGACCGTCGTCAAATTCCCTTCCGTCTTTTCCACTCTTAACTCGCCGGTGAGCGCCGCCTTTTCCAAGACCTCGCGCGACACCTGAACGGTTTCCTCCCGCCCATCAGGATAAAGAACTGTGACCTGAACCCGGCCCGCCCCTGAGCCCATGAGATAGAAGATCGTCACTTCACCCGAAGCGTGGAAGATGACGCCCGGCAAGGATAGATCGGTTCCATGCGTCTTTTGATGGGCCTGCATTAAATACTGGTGGGCTAAAACGTCCTCCGCCGTGGGAGCAAACCGCGCGACGCCCTTGAAGGAATGCGGATAACCCAGGTGGGTGTGGAACGGCACGAAGGCTTGTTCTAATCGGCGGTACGACTCTTCAGGAACGATGACAGAATCCACCGTTGCTTCCGTTTCAAACACCCGAATCCCTTCGGCCGCCAAAACTCCATGGTCTTTCCGAACAAGCAGGGCCCCCGCGCTCTCCGTCCGATCCGACACGAGCGCCAAATCCAATGACAACGATTCATCAAGACTAAACACTCGGCCAAGGTTAGTAGCCATCGCCCGCCGATCCACAGGGGTCATGTGCTCCACAGCAAAAGAATTAAGTGGAAGAGGCCGCTCAAACTGCCGACGCGGTTCCTGAGGTTGAAGCAACTGATCCTGCAAAACGACCTCTGTCAATCTCCCCGCGTTTTCCCCGACCCTGGGCTGCCACATCACATTCCCTCGAGCCAGGGCAAAGGAATAGTCGCCTGAATTCGGATTAAAAATAATCGTCAAAAACGCCTCCTGGCACCAGGAACGCAAATTCGGATTGTTGTTATAGAACTGCGGAAGCTGCTGCTTAAAGGTATCCATCATCAATTTAAAACCTTGCGGGGTGATCGGCCGGCCGACGGTAAACGCCATCTCCGGCAGGAGCTCCATCCCGATGACCTGGAAAGCCCTGAAATTCCATTGTTCCCCTCCGCGCAGATGAAAGCCCTGCAGCCCCATAT
>JAJAPZ010000054.1 GCA_020523905.1 Candidatus Obscuribacterium magneticum | reverse complement strand
TGAACTTGAAAAACATGTCGGCGTTGCGGGGTGTGCAGCTTAGCTCCATTCGTTAAACGCCTAAGGAGACTGATGAAGTTCAGGAAACGTCTACTTCTTTCATTTATTTATTTCGGAGCCGTGAGCTATGCGTTTGCTGGTGGCGTGCAGAATGTTTCATCAGAAGATATAGCAGGGGGTCGGGTAAAAATTATCGGGCCCCTAATGGTACCTTTAGGGGAATATGTCACCATTGAAACAATCCCCATCCATTCCAAAGATTTTAATGTAAAGGTATTGACGATAAATGGCAAAACAATCAAGACCGAGACTACCATGTCGATAAAAGCGAAAAATAAAGAAATTGAGAAGTCGTTAGGGGCTTGCTTGAATTCATGGGTGGGAGGCTCCGTCGGTCTTCGTCCAGGTTCGCCATGCGTTCTCCGTGGGTATCAAACGGGAGGCTTTTCTGGGTATCCCCTTGACCCGGACTCCGAAGCGACGATGATGTCCCAAAAGTTTTTTTGGTTCGAGACACAATTTTTTGTAACGGAAGTTAAAAAGGTTAAACCAACCAATAATTAGATCGGCGTTTAACCAATCATTGAATTGCGACGCCAGCCTGCGGCTGGCGCGCATTAATTCTATTCGTTGTACCATCAAAAATTGTCTCAAATTTAGCTAAACTGTACATTGTGATATTTGGCAGCTGGAGGAGGAAACACATACCATGGCACCAGTGCAATTTGTTGTCAGTAATAAAGGTAAAAAAACCGGAGTATTCCTTTCTTATACGAAATTTGTCCGTTTGATGGAGGATTTGCATGATTTAACAGTCGTGGCTGAGCGCCGTGCCGAAAAACCAGTTTCTGTTCATGTAATAAGGAAGCGATTGAGAAAGCATGGCATCGTATAAGGTTATCTTTAAACCGTCCGTTGAAAAAGATCTCCGGCCCCTTCCTAAACCTTATTTGTCCAACATCTTCAAGAAAATCCAAGACCTCGAAACAACTCCTCTCCCTTACAATGCCACGAAGTTAACTGGAACAGAGAACCTCTATCGAATTCGCGTGGGTGATTATCGTATTGTTTACAGCATTGATCATAACGTCAAGCAAATCGTTGTCCACTATGTCAGGCATCGGCGTGAGGTCTACCGTCATTTGTGAGCAAACCGTTGATTTTTGGTGGTACAACCATCGGCTGGAACCGTCATGACCTCCCATAATATTATTCAAGGAAGGTCGGTCATGCGGTTCAGCCATTATGTCTATCTGGACTAGGGAGTTGGAAATGGAAAGGATTATTGCGCTCGGCCTCTTCATGCTCGTTTGTCCAGCGATTTCGAATGCTATTGGACAAAGTGGAAATACAATTGTTCCCCCCGATGCAGATATTGAGGTGGGGCTGGAATTAAAACAAGGGTTAACAACAAACGATTTATCCGAAGCGGATGGGATAATCACCGTGAAGAATATTGGAAAGAAAACGGTAAAAGTTCAAAGTCTCAATAATCGAATGGTGGTAGCGTTTGTAGTTCTAAATGAACACGGTAACGTTATTCAGCCAGTTGGCATAGCTAAAGTCGATCCGAGATTTCAAGAAAAGTCCCTAGAATCCAATTCTCAATTTAGCGAAGTTTTTAAAGGCCTCAAATTCATAACTGGCACAGGACAATTCGGATACAATTTTAAAAAAGGTGAAAGTTACCGAGTGGTGGCGATTTACCGCCCCTGGGGACCAGGTGGAGTTGGTATATGTTCAAAAGAAAAAACGATTGGGTTGAAGTAGTCCAGATAACCAGCGGCTGCATGCGACAAAACTTCGGCGCTCGTGTGCTTCGCCACTCGCGTTCTTCAGTTTTGCGCATGAGCCTTATCCGTTGATATGGCTGCTGGATGTCAAGAGGGGCAATAGAAACCCTGCCGAGCCTTAAACCTACCGTCGGGAAACAATCTCTTTCATGAGTTGAGGCCGAAGCCGGATCTCTTTTTATCGAAGGTGGATCATGCTGATATACGCGTGCTGGTTAACGCCTGACCATGTTTGCATCGAGGGCCTTCCTCTCCTCTAGGCACGAACATAACGCGTGCGATCTGTTGTCTCGAAACGAATAACGAGGGTTGCCCCATGTGACCTGGACCGGCTCCGGTCCTCAACTCAAAAAAGAGCGATGCGACATACTTTTTAAGCGGCGATCATCTGCCGCTCCTGCAACAGGACATTCCTTGAAATATCCCACATAAAAGCCACCAGCTCCCGGGCCACCGCCACCGCGGCCACTTTGCCGTTCTTGCCCCGCAACACCATGCGCCGGTATTTTTTGCACAAACGAAGTTGCGCCTTCCAAGCGATATCAATGATGGGCTGAGGAAGATCCTGTTGTCGTTGACGGATGATGGGACTGACTTTCGGACCCCGAATATAGGCCCAGGCGGCTTCTGTCAAAAGCCGGCGGACGTGGACATTGCCGGTTTTGGTGATGGCGCCTTGACGCCGATGGTCTCCGGAGGAATATTCCGAAGGCACAAGGCCCAAATAGGACATGACTTGTCTGGGATGCGAGAACCGCCGCATGTCGCCCAACTCCGCCACGATTCCAGCGGCCACCACCAAACTCACCCCCCTCATTCCCATGAGCGCTTCGACCACCGGCTTCCACCGCCAGGTGTTCATCTGCTCTTCGATCTGTTGGGTGAAGCGCTCCAAGCGAAGGTGAGACTCCTGGATGGCGTGAAGGTGTTCTTGAAACACAACCTGCTGGGCGGGATGGGGGAGGTTGATACGGGAGAGCCAGTTCAGGTGATCCGCTTTCCAGTTGGTTTTCCCGGTATAGACAACGCCATGGCGAAGGAGAAACATGAGCAGCTGCTTTCTGGCTCGACCGTAGTGAACCATCACGTGTTCCCGGGCCCGTGTGAGGTCCCGGAGGCTTTCATCCTCTTCCGTAGGGACGTAAATCCCCTTTAATTCCCCCGCTCGATGCAAACGGGCCAGCGTTTGGGCGTCGCGGCGGTCCGTTTTCACACGATCCGCGGGTTTCCGAGGAATCCGCGATGGCGCCACCACCAGACAGGGGATGTTTCTCTTCTTGAAATACCGGTAAATTTCGAACCCGCAGGGGCCGGCTTCGTAGGCCACCTCCAGCTCCACTCCTTCGGCAAGGAGTTTCCTCACCATTCGGTCTACCGACACCAGATCCCCTCCGATGGTTCCGTAGGCGCGGACCTCAGTGGATCCCTCTGGAGCTAACGCCACATCGATCGATTCTTTGTGGACATCCAGGCCCACAAAGAGGTTAGATTTATTCATGGCTCGCCTCCTTAATTGTGGCTCTGTAATACGAACGACTCTAGGCACGTATCATAACCCACGTGATTGATAAACTAAGCTCGGCGAGCCTAAATTTTCCCTGGCTGCCAGCCAGCAGCCATTATGTCTATGAGAAAAATTAGTATTCATAAGGAGGTCACATGCTTAAAAAGTTACTGTTCTTTATGTCATGTTTTTTATTGAACTTGGCTTGCATTAAAAATGTGGGTGCTCAGATGCCTGAAAAGCGCCTTAATATGTAATTGAAATTACGCCTCACAATTATTAGGAGTATTCAATGAAGATAAATGAAGATGATTTTGTTCCGGCACGGCGACACGCGCGTGTTAGTTCGGGTGAAGTTATTCGTATCCTCCGGGACAAAAAGGGATGGACGCAGGACGAGTTAGCGCGACGATCGGGCATTTCTCCCACGAATCTCAGCATGCTGGAGAATGATCGCATTGATATTGGCAAGAAACGTGCAGAGCAACTTGCGGGTGTATTTGGAGTTCACCCAGCTATTATCATGTTCCCGGAATATGAGGCCGAGGAAATCAGGAAGGCGGCATAACCATCGGCTGGAATTGACCCGCCCAAGCGGGCAACTCAGCCTCTTACGTTAAATGCCAACGGTGACGATTTGTTTTGGTTTGATTTTCGGGAGCGCAGTTAGTATTTCTGGAACCAATGGCCTGAGATCTTCAAGTTTGTTCGTTTGTGCGCGCAGCACCAGAACGGCGATATCATATCTGGACAGGTTTTGTTGAAACGAGAGGTTCCGATCGACAGTGATGAATACATCAAATTCTTTCTCGGCCAGAGAGAGGAGTACGCCGTTTTTAAGCGTTGCCCACCCCATTTGCGTGGCCGTCCGCGCATCATGGCCGATCAATTCTCGGACAAGCCTGCGATCGATGCATTCATCAAGCAACAACCGCACATTAAGCCGCTTTCTTGGCTATTTCTTCCTGGGCCTCTTCGAGGAAGGCAATCAATTGCTCTCGGGTAACCGATGGGAAGCCGTCCAAAAAGTCATCAATAGTATGGCCACCTTCAATGTATTCGATGAATGTTTGAACAGGAACGCGAGTCCCGTCGAAAACGACCGTACCCCCCATGACGTCGCGCGAAGATGAGACAATTTTTTTACTCATGATGAGCATATTACCAATTTTGGCATCTAACCATCGGCCGGAATTGGTTCGCCGCGGCGAACAATTCAGCCTTATACGTTGATATGGCTGGCTAACTGGCTAATCGGAGGTTTCCAATGAAGGGTTTTATACAAGTGGCTTTGCTGACGCTACTCTTTTGTCCGTCTGCCCATGCAAGACGCTCACCCCCCAAGGAGCCGGCGCCGGTCACTTTCAAGGGCGTTACTTATTCGGCTCCCTATAGTCGTAAAGGATGGGATCAGGTCGGAGGATATATCACGGCCCAAGATGCCAAAACCGGAAAACATCTGTGGGACCTTATGGTTTACAGAATCAAATATGACGGCCGCTTGGAATGTGATGTCCAAAACATTTTCATTACGTCGTTAAAAATAGCGGCTGGACAACTCGCGGTAAAGAATGAGAAAGGATCTCGCTACATGATTGATGTTCAAAACAGGAAAGTCCTCAGCGGAGAGCCGCGGACTTATGAATCAAATAAAATGAGAAATCGATGAAGGCATCATGGGAGGAACCCTTTATGAAATGGCTTGAAAAATATGCGGACCCTGCGTATGCGTTGATGAGAATCATGGCGGGAGCCATGTTTTCGTTCCACGGCGCTCAGAAAATTCTGGGGCTATTATCCGATTTCCGGCCGCCGGCGGGATCCCAACTTTGGTTCGGCGGGATCATCGAGCTGGTGGGAGGGCTCGCGATCATGCTGGGCTTAAAAACACGCTGGGCGGCATTCCTCTGCAGCGGCGAGATGGCGGTGGCCTATCTCCAATTTCACTGGAAGTTCCAAATCGGGAGGAACTTCTTTCCCACGTTGAATCAAGGGGAGTCGGCCGTTCTTTACTGCTTCGTCTTTCTTTTCATCGCCTGTCGCGGCGGCGGCCTTTGGAGCCTGGACAAACCGAACTGATTGCCAGGGGGAGTCAAATGAAAAAGATATTAACAATAACAACGATGGTTTTCTTGGGTTCCCTCTCCTTGGCCAACCCCAAGGGAAAGGGAGACGAGGCAACGGAAATATTGAACAACCTTCTTAAAGTTAAGGGAGACCATTATTACGCGGACTCGACAGGAACCAAGCGTTACGATTCACTGGGAGCGTGGAACGCCTGGGAAGACATCTATATCACGTATTCAAAAGCCTGCGGCGACAAAAAGAAGGAGATCAGCGACGACGATTTAAAAATCTATCTGCTGTTGGCTTTTATCGCCAAAGAAAATCAACACGGGGCCACATCCGAATACTTTTCGGAAGACCTCACCCCGGTGTTTCTTTTGAGAGAGAAACAGATCCTCGGGGTTCTGAAAGAACTCCCCTATCTGGTTCCGCCCACCTGCCACTATTTGAATCGCTATTTTGAGTCCGGAGATCCCAAAAGCGTTCGAAAAAGCGATTTTCTGAAGGATCATCAAAATTCCATATTGATGATTCTCGGAGACTCTCTCGGCCAGAAATGTTTGGACCAAATCACTGGCAAATAATTTTTCGTGAGGAGAAACAATTCCTCCTATTATTCGCCATTGTGTTAGGATTGCCGACACCCATGAAAGCGAAACGAATGCCCCCAAAGGAGGTGGCCGCTGTTGAGAAAGACGGCGTCCGATACAGCGCGCCCCCTTCCCGGATGGGATATATCGAAGCCAGGGACATCCAGACCGGGGCCTTGCTTTGGGACGCGAGATTGTACAAGGTGTGGGTGATCCCCTTCCTCGAAAAAGACGTCCAGGACGTCTACATCAATTCCTTGACCGTGGTCGGCGACACCCTCCACGTCACCAATGAAAAAGGGAAATCCTTCCGGGTCGACATTCCCTCCAGAAAAGTGAGGACGGGGACGCCGCCGGCCCCCCTCCGTGAAACGGAAGCCATTCGACGGGCGGAGGAATTCATAAGGCACAATCATTCATTGGAACCGAAGGCCTACGGCGTCGTGGAAAGAAAGACGCCTCCGGAGGGATGGACCGTTGTTTTCCGTTATAAACAGGATTATTTAAATAGGATCCCCGGCCACCCGAATCCGAAACAGGCCTATGAGAACCGAGGCCGCGCCGTGACGATGGACCCCGTCGGCGCCCACCTGCAGCTTGAGCACCAGGACTTTCGGCTCACCTTCGACGGACTAAAGAAAATCATTTATTGACGGGGCGATGCGTCGACTTTTTTTCTCAATCCCTCTTTTACTTCTTTCCCCCGCCGTTTTCGGGCAGGCCCCTGAGCGCTCCCCAAAATGGGCTTCCCCCGTCGCGGCGCGTTACCTCAAAAACGCCTATCAACTGGACGCCAAGGTCTATCGCTCGGCCCAACCGTCCCGGAAGGGTTTTGAGGAAGCCAAACGAATGGGCATCACCGACGTCCTCAATCTTCGGGACCGCCACAGCGACGAGGCCAAGGCGGCGGCTCTGGGCCTCCATCTTCACCAAATCAAGGCCGAGGCCGATGAGATCACGGAGAAAGACATCCGCAGCGCTCTCCGATTGATCCGCCAAGCGCGGGGGCCCGTTCTCGTTCATTGTTGGCATGGATCCGACCGGACGGGGGCCGTCTGCGCCATGTACAGAATTGTTTTCAATGACTGGTCAAAAGAGGAGGCGCTCAACGAAATGGTAAACGGCGGCTTTGGCTATCACAAGATATATGCGAATATTATCCGGTTGATTCAGGGAATTCATGTTCAAAAAATCAAAGAGCAGGTTTTCGCGCCGTAAGCCCTCGCTGCAGGGGGGCTTCAACTCGGCGTTTATGTTCGTCATTTGGAGGAACAATGCATAAACTTCTACTGGCCCTCATTTTTTGTTGCCTGATGATTTACTCGACGGGGTGCCGTCATCCCGCGATCCCCGATGAATCCTGGTCCTCCCTGACGGCGTCGGAATCCACAACCATCATTTTTAAACCAAAGGGCCGGGCGGAGGTCACGAAGGTTTCCAGACGCCAGGCCGGCGGGAGCCTCTTTTTCGTCCATACGGATAAGGCCAAATGGGGGGTTCATAAAACCACCGCTCATCCCCTCCTCCCGGGTGTACCCCGCAACGAACCCATGAAGCGCTATCTATGGGTGTCTGTTAAGGATCCGAAAGGACAGGGCGAGTGGCGGTTTGATTATGTTGATGTCGGCGACAAAATGTACGAGGTCGATAAAACAGGGATTCAAGCCACGTTATTCAGGTGTGATAACGGAGACCACAGAGGGGCCGAGGAGAAACCCCTCAGCCGAGTGGCCGGCTGGTCTCTCTCGATGAAGGGCTTTGGCCCCCTGCACGTCGGGATGACGGTCGAGGAAGCCGAAAAAATTCTCAAGGTGGATTTAGAGGCTGACAGGAAGGGAAATCCCAACGATTGCCACTACGCGATGAATGGAAAGAGCCTGCCGGGGCTCTCTTTTATGGTGTTAAACGGCCAAATCGTTCGGATTGACGTGACGAAGGATTTTTATAAAACATCCGGCGGAGCTCGCATCGGCATGACGGAAGAGCAAGTCAGAAAACTGTATCCGAGAGGCGACGTCTCCGGCCACCCCTACGACAAGAACGGTCATACCCTCCGTGTTTCCGACAAAGGGGCCAAGCACGGATTGATTTTCGAAACCGACGGAAAATTGGTCACCAGCTTCCGTGCCGGGAAATACACCCCCGTTCAGTGGATCGAAGGCTGCGAGTAAGGAGGGGGAAATGGAAATAAAATCATCGTTGGGAAACGAACGTATTCATTTTAGATTGAAAGGGTCTTTAGCCGTTTTTCTTTTCGAAGTCCCCCATGAAAGAAGCTAGGGCCTTGACGCCTTCCACCGGATGGGCGTTGTAGATCGACGCCCGCAAGCCCCCCACCGAACGGTGCCCTTTTAGGCCGACCAAGCCCGCCGCCTTGGCTTCCGCCACAAATTTCTCCTCCAGCGCCTCGTTCCCGCCTTTCACGCGGAAGACCACGTTCATGCGCGAGCGGTCTTTCTTCTCAACCGGGCAGGTATAGTAGCCCGTTTGATCGATGGCATCGTAGAGAATCCTGGCCTTTTCGATGTTTCTCTTCTCCACCGCCTCCAGGCCGCCCTCTTTTTCCACCCACTCCAATACCAGGGCCACCATGTAGATGTTGAAGCAGGGCGGCGTGTTGTAGAGAGAGTTCTCCTTGATATGAGTGCGATACTGAAGCATGGTGGGGAGGCTCTTGTCCGCCCGTTCGGCGAGGTCGTTCCGGATAATGACAACCGTGACCCCCGAAGGCCCCAGATTCTTCTGGGCGCCGGCAAAGATCAGCCCGAACTGCTTCACGTCGATTCGGTGCGATAGGATGTCCGAGGACATGTCCGCCACCAGGGGGACCGCCCCCGTATTCGGAAACTCGAAATACTCCGTCCCTTCGATGGTGTTGTTGGAGCAAAGGTAAACGTAGGAGGCGTTCGGATCCAGCTTGATTTCATCCAATCGGGGCACCCGTGTGAATTTGTCCTTTTCCGTCGAAGCGGCCATCTTCATCTCTCCCACTTTCTGGAGATCCTTGATGGCCTTCTCCGTCCAGGAGCCGGTGTGGAGCATGTCGACGGGCTTTCCCTTCACATAGAGGTTCATGGGGACCATCGAAAACTGGAGGCTCGCCCCGCCGCCAAGAAAAAGGATGGCGTAGTTATCCGGAATGCCGAGAAGCTTCTTTAAGCTGGCCTGGGCGCGGGCGAGAATGGCCTCGAAATCCTTTGCGCGGTGGCTCATTTCCATGACAGACATCCCTGAATTGCCGAAGCTGACCAGCTCCGCCTGCGCCTTTTCCAACACCGATTGGGGCAGGGCGGCCGGTCCGGGATTAAAGTTGAACACTCTTTTGGTCATTGGTTTTACTCCTTCTTCTGTATTTTGGGTCATAATGGTTGGCATTGTATTTTCCTTTTTGGGGGCCTCACGGGCCGGTGGCCCCTCTCTCTGGGATGGGATGTTAATCCGGTTGGGATTAACGTTGTTAGGGCCGGATAATAATAAAAAAAGAAGGGGTCAAGTCTCCCTTTTCCCCCTACTCGACAGTGACGCTTTTGGCGAGGTTGCGGGGTTGGTCGACGTCGCAGCCGCGAAGGACGGCGACGTGATAAGCCAACAGTTGTAGCGGCAGGACGTTGATGATGGGGCTCAAATCTTCAGGGACCTCCGGGACGTACACCACATGGGCGGCTTTTTCCTTGACGACCGTGTCCCCCTTGGAAGCGACGGCGATGATGACGGCGCCGCGGCTTTTGGCCTCTTCGATGTTGGAAAGCATTTTCTCATAGACGCTGGATTTGGTCGCAATCGCCACCAGGGGCAGGCTCTCATCGATCAAGGCGATGGGCCCGTGCTTCATCTCGCCGCCGGGATAACCTTCCGCAAAAATGTAGGACACTTCTTTGAGCTTCAGGGCCCCCTCCAGTGCCACCGGGTAATTCACATTGCGCCCCAAAAAGATGAAATGCCCGCAACGGAAGTACTTTTTGGCGAGCTCCACGACCTCTTTCTCGCATTTCAGGGTCTCGGACACCCACTGGGAAACATGCGCCAGCTGCTGCGCGTAGGTCTTAATCTGGGAAGGAGGGAGGGAATTCCGCATCCGGGCCAGCACCAAAGCCAGCAAATAAATCACAACCAACTGGCTCACAAAAGTTTTTGTGGAGGCGACGCCGATCTCGGGGCCGCAATGGGTCATCAAGGCCCCGTCGGATTCCCGTGTCAAGGAGGATCCCATGACATTGGCGATGGTGAGGGTCTTGGCCCCCTTCTTCCGGGCCAGGCGGACGGCCGCCAGGGTGTCCGCGGTTTCTCCCGATTGGGAGATGGAGATCACCAGCGTGTTCGGCTTTATGACGGGATCCCGGTAACGGAACTCGGAGGCGACGTCCACCACGGAGGGGATGCCCGCATATTTCTCCATCAAGAAACTTCCCACCAGTCCCGCATGCCAGGAGGTCCCGCAGGCAATAAACCGGACTTGGGAAAGGGCCCTGGCTTCTTTGCCGGTCATCTTGATCTCGGAAAAAACGATATCCCCCGATTGCATGTGGAGGCGCCCCAAGAGCGTATCTTCGACCGCCCGGGGCTGCTCGTGGATTTCCTTGTGCATAAAATGCTTGTAGCCGGCCTTCTCTGCCTGAATGGGGTCCCAGAGGATTTTGGTCGGCGCCCGCTTTAACGCCCGGCCCTTGGCATCCAAACATTCGACCTTACTTCTTCCGACCACGGCCAGATCGCCCTCTTCCAAAAAGACGACGTCCCGCGTGTGGCTGAGAATCGCCGGCGCGTCGGAGGATAGGAAGTTTTCACCTTCGCCCAAGCCGACAATCAAGGGACAGTCCTTCCGGGCCCCGATCATGAAGTCGGGGACGGCCGAACAGATGACCCCCAAGGCGTAGGTCCCTTCGATTTCATTTAAGGCCAGCTGGACGGCTCTCACAAAATTCTCCTTGTTCTTCTTGGGGCTCTTTTTAACCAGGGGATTCCAAAAGGAAGAAATCAGATGGGCCACCACTTCCGTGTCCGTGTCGGAACTGAATTTGGTGCCCTTCGAGATGAGCTTTTTCTTTAAGAAGAGATAATTCTCAATGATGCCGTTGTGCACCACGACGATTTTCCCCGTGGCGTCCATGTGCGGATGGGCGTTGAATTCCGAGGGAATCCCGTGGGTCGCCCAGCGGGTGTGACCCAGGCCGAGGTGGCCATTCAAGGGCTTCCGGTCCAACAGGGCTTCCAGGTTGTGAAGTTTGCCGACGGAGCGGCGCAAATGGATGGAGCCCCCGGAGAGGACCGCCATGCCGGCGGAGTCGTACCCGCGGTATTCGAGTTTTCGCAAGCCCTCCAACAAAATGGGGGAGGCCTGATGGCTGCCGATGTACCCTAGGATCCCACACATATCGTTTGACTCATCCTTTCTTTCATTTCCCGGACGGCCGGCTCCATGCCGACCATGACGGCCCGGGCCACGATGGCGAAACCGATGTTGAATTCATGAAACTCGAAACACTCTACAAGAGAACGGACGTTTTCGTAATTGAGGCCGTGCCCGGCGTTGACCATGAGGCCCACCTCCTTGGCCAAAGAGGCCGCCACCTTCAGGCGATTCAACTGCCCCGTCAGTTCCCGGAGCACCCGCGGCTCGCCGGAGCGGTCAATTTGCGGCGAGGGGTGAACCTTCTGCCAGGCTTCCGAATAGGCCCCCGTGTGGAGTTCCACCGCATCCGCCCCGATTTCCTTGGAGAGCCTCACCGCCTCCGGCTCCGCTTCTATAAACATCGACACATTCACCCCGGCCCCGTGCAGCCGGCGGACGGCCTCCTTCAGCGAGCGGAGATTCCCCTTGATGTCGAGGCCCCCTTCGGTGGTGAGCTCCTGCCTCTTCTCCGGCACCAGGCATGCCCACGCCGATTTCAATTTTTCGGCGATGCGAAGAATCTCGTCGGTGGCCGCCATCTCCAGATTAAGAGGGACGTTCACCAACTTCCTTAGCCGAAAGACATCCGTGTCCTGGATATGCCGCCGGTCTTCCCGTAAATGCGCCGTGATTCCATCGGCTCCCGCCTTGCCCGCAAGAAGCGCCGCCTCAACGGGATCGGGCCCCCCCCCCCCGCCGGGCCTGGCGAAGGGTGGCAACATGATCAACGTTGACGCCTAATCGAATCATGATTTATTACGCCCTAATAATTTTCTCATGTGTTAGGGCCGAAGGAAGGATATGAAAGTAAAGGTCCCCTTGTGGGCCAGATGAAGATAAAGCCACAGAAGCACCGATAGAAGCAAGGCCAAGGCTTTCAGCTCCAGGTTCTCACGGTTAAAAATTTTCATAAAGAATCCCCTTCAGGCTCCGGCTTCCGGCACCGTCGTGACGGGGCCTGAGGAGCGATAGAGCGTCAAAAGCTTTTGACGGAGTTCATCCGGATCCATGCGGACCTCAATCTGCCCCCCCTGGCAAAGCGAGATGTTTCCCGTCTCTTCCGAGACGCACACGGCGCAAGCATCCGAGATTTCGGTGATCCCGACCGCCGCCCGGTGGCGTGTGCCGAGCCATTTTTCCAAGGAGGCGTTTTGCGACAGGGGCAGGATGCAGCCCGCGGCCGCCACGCGCCCCCCCCGAATGACGACGGCGCCGTCGTGAAGAATGGAGGGAGGCTGAAAAAGGGTGAGAAGAAGTTCGCTCGTGACTTCGCCATTGACGGCGGTGCCGGTTTCGATGTAGTTCCTCAAGCCCACATCCCGCTCGAGGACGACGAGCATGCCCATCTGCCGCCGGGACGCCTCTTTCACGGCCGCGATGATCTCGTTGATCACCATAATTTCTTCATGGATGGTCATGCGCCCGCTGGTGCGGGAGCCCAGGCGGGCCAGAGCGGAGCGCATCTCCGGCTGAAAAAGAACCGCAAAAACGACGACCCCCGCGATCCAAAACTTCTGGAGAAGCCAGCCGAGAACCGGCAACCCCAAGAGATTTGAAAGGAGGGTGACAACCGCCACGATGACGATCCCGACGACGATTTGAACGGCCCGCGTTCCCTGGATGAGAAGGAGAAGCTGGTAAAAAATGAAGCTGACCAAGAAGATGTCAACGACATGAACAAGAAACTGGTTCCAAAATAAACCCAGCTGGCTCATGCCCCCGCATCCTTTGAGGAAGGAGGCAGCCCCAGAATTCGGTTCACCTCCTCCGACGTGAGGATTTCCTTTTCGATGAGGGCCTTGGCCATGGCGTCCAGTTTGTCCCGGTTCTTGGAGAGGAGGTCTTTCACGTGGCCAAAGGCCTTGGTGAGAAGATCTTTCACCTCTTTGTCAATTTCCTGCGCCGTCTTTTCCGAATAGCCCCGGTCGGAGGCGATATCCCGGCCCAGAAAAACTTCATGCTCGGGTTTGCGATAGGTGACAGGCCCCATGGCTTCCGACATGCCGAACTCGCACACCATCCGGTTCGCCAGGCTGGTGGCTTTCGTCAAATCATCTTGAGCGCCGGTGGTAATGTCTCCAAAAACAATCTGCTCCGCCACGCGCCCTCCCATGAGGACCAATAGACGCGTGAAAAGCTCCGACTTGGAGGTCAAATACCTGTCCTGCTCCGGAAGTTGCAGGGTGTAACCCAGGGCCAGCCCGCGGGAAATGATGGACACTTTATGGACGGGATCGGCTCCCGGCGTCAATTTCGCCACGAGGGCATGGCCGCTTTCGTGGTAGGCGACGATCTGTTTTTCCCGGTCGGAGATGATGCGGGACTTCCGCTCGGGGCCCGCCATGACGCGGTCGATGGCGCTTTCCATGTCTTGCATCTCGACCGCGGAGCGGTTGTTGCGGGCCGCCAACAAGGCCGCTTCATTGGCGACGTTGGCCAGGTCCGCCCCCACAAAACCCGGCGTTCGCCGGGCAATGATGCTCAAATCCACCGTCGGGGCCAATTTGATCTTTTCGACATGAACGCGAAGGATGGCTTCGCGCCCCTTCAGGTCCGGCGGCGTGACATAAATATGGCGGTCAAACCGTCCGGGGCGAAGAAGGGCGGGATCCAAAACATCCGGCCGGTTGGTGGCGGCAATGAGGATCACCCCTTCTCGGCTTTCGAAGCCGTCCAACTCGATGAGGATTTGGTTCAAGGTCTGCTCCCGTTCGTCGTGGCCTCCGCCGATCCCCGCGAAACGATGGCGGCCCACGGCATCCAGCTCATCCACAAACAAGAGGCAGGGCGCGTTCTTCTTCCCTTGCTCGAATAAATCCCTCACCCGCGCCGCCCCAACGCCCACGAACATCTCCACAAACTCCGATCCGCTGGCGGAAAAGAAGGGAACGCCGGCTTCGCCGGCCACGGCTTTGGCCAGAAGCGTCTTCCCCGTTCCCGGCGGGCCATAGAGAAGGACGCCCTTGGGGATTTTGCCGCCGAGTCGCTGGAATTTCCCGGGGTCTTTCAGAAACTCGATGATCTCCTGGAGCTCCTCCTTGGCTTCATCCACGCCCGCCACGTCTTTAAAGAGAACTTTTCCCTTCTTCGTGGCCTGATTTTTGGCCCGGCTGCGCCCGAAGGCCATGGCCTGCCGGCCGCCGTTTTGCATTTGGCGGATAAAAAGGAACCACCACAAGAAAATAAAAATGGCCGCATAAAAAATATTGCCGATGATGGAGGTCAACCAGCCGCGGTTCTGAACCCCCGAATAGGACCGGACGCCGTACTGATCCATTTCCTCGATCAGTTTGGGGTCCGGCAAAGGCACCGTCTGGAATTTCTGCTCCCGCCCCTCGGCCTTATAGGTCCCTTCAATGGCGTCCTCGCTGACCCGCAGATCCTGGATCACGCCCTGTTTCAGAAGCCGCTTGAACTCGGAATACGGCAGCTTCTGGTTGACAGGAAGCGTCTTGAAACTCTGGATGAGAAAAAGAACCAGAGCAAAGATGATCAACCACAAAAAGACGGAACGTGAACTATTTCTATTCATGAATGCCTACTGAATCCTTTTTTTACCCATGGATTTTCCGATCCAGAATAGCGCCGCGGAAGGTGAACCTTTTGACTTGGAGAGTCGCTCGGCCATCCAGCCTTTCCTCAACTGCCAGACTCGCCCACCGGTCGGGGGAGAACTCATCCATTGCCGGACTCCTTCAACGCCTTTAAAGGTCAACACATCATCTCCCACCATGCGGCGAAGGAAACGCCTCTGAACCGCCGGAGGATAACTTAATAGCTTTTTAAAATCAAGCAACCGGCCTCGCCCCTGTTTCGCCGCCAATTTCGACTCAATTTTATCCACAAAGGCGTCCCAAAACTTCTCCTCATCCTGCACTAAAATAGACAACCGGCTGATGCGCTCCTTGAATCCCGGCGCCCGGGCTTCCAACAGGGGGATCACCTTAAGCCGCAGCCAGTTGCGGAAGAAAGCCGTTCTTTTGTTGCTCCGATCCAGCCGGTATTTCTTTCTTTTCTCATGTAAGGTCCGATGGATGAGCTATCGATCCAATCGCTTAAGAAATGGAAATTTGTGCCGCTTGAAGAGA
>JAJAPZ010000053.1 GCA_020523905.1 Candidatus Obscuribacterium magneticum | reverse complement strand
GTCTCACCCCTCTTTCCCCCTTCCTCAAACAGACGACCGTCACAGAATAAGTGGCTTTGGAAAAGTGTTGTCAATGTGTACTACAATTGTCGTCAATGATGACGCCGGCAAAAAATCCCTTCGGGTTATTGGCGTTCCTGCACTGGAACCACGAATGGAATAATTACCACTTTCCGGAGGCCCTCCTTCCCAAAGCCGTCGATCAACTGGCCGAGCTCGGCGTTCCCATGATCCGCATGGACATCCTCTGGTCGGACATCGACCGGGGGTCGGGACGGACCGACTTCGGCCGCTACGATGCGATTGTCGATCTCTTAATGAAAAAAAACATCGGGATCCTGGCCCTCCTTCAATACAACAAGGACTTCGGCGAAGGAGAAAATCTGACCTGGAACAAGATGCCGGCCTCTTTTGATGAATTTGCGGATTATGTGAAGGCTACGGTCAGCCACTTCAAGTCCCGGATCAAGCATTGGGAAATCTGGAACGAGCCGAATCATCCGGAGTATTGGGCCCACCCGAAAGACGACTTGAAAAAATACACGGAGCTTCTGCGGGTGTCTTACCAGGCGGCCAAACGGGCGGACCCCGAATGCGTGGTCATGAATGGAGGGATCACCGAACCGCTTCTGGAGGATGTCACCCACCTGTATGAAAACGGCGGCCGGGACATCACCGACCGGCTGGCCATTCATTTTTTTATCGACCCCTTCGCCCCCGACCGGGAGGAGCGGGTCCACCGGACGATCGACGGCGTGCGGGACGTCATGAAACGGTTTGGGGATGAAAAGAAGAAGATCTGGATCACGGAAGTCGGCTGCCCCGGGATTCCCCCCCATGAAAAACCCCAAGCCTGGTTTGGCGGCGGGACCGTTGGCGAGGACGAACAAGCCGACTGGCTGGAAACGCTCTACCGGCTCATCAAAAAACATCCGGTCGTTGAAAAACTTTTCTGGGCGTTCTACCGGGACACGGGGACGGAATTCAAGGATGCTGCCAACTACATGGGGCTGGTCCGGTTCGATTTAAGCCCGAAGCCCGCCTACCATCGCCTGCAGAAACTAATGAAGGGGTCAGGTCTTAATCTGCCGCGGCGGGTTAAGACCTGACCCCTTCGCCGACGCGCTCGATGGGGAGGGTGAGCCAGAAGGTAGAGCCCAATCCCGGGCCGGGGGATTCCACCCAGATATGTCCCTTGTGCGCCTGGACGATCTTCTGCGCGATGGCCAGCCCCAATCCAAAACCATCGGACGGGTCCAATTCCTGGAGCGGCCCCACGCGGTAATACTTCTCGAAAATCTCATTCAACTGGTCTTCCGGAAAACCGCCCCCTTCCGTTCGGACGGACAGGAGCATCTGATCCAGGTCCTGCTTGACGCGAACGTGGACCTCCCCGCTGACGGAGCTGGCCTTCACGGCAAAGTAGAGAAGATTGGCGATGGCGTGGCGGATTTTCCCGTCATCGGCCAGAATGGGCGCGACCGTCTCCGCATCCCAGTCTGTTATAAATTTCAAATCCTTGGAGGCCAGCTCAAAATTGACTTTCTTGATCTCCTGGCCGAACAGCTCCACGATGTCGCAGGGCCCTTTTTTGAGCTCCCACTTGCCCCGCTCCAACCGGACCATCGTCAACATGTCGTCGACCACACGCTGATCGTAAGACATCGGCTTGACCTCGGTGGACAAAGCCACGCGGGGGTTGAGTCTTAAGGAGGCTTCGATCTTCTCCATCTGGGCCTGAAAATCCTCCCAGAGCTTGGCCCGGTGGAGCGATAGCCCCAGGGATTTGGCGATGGAGGTGAAGAAATGATGGTCCTCCAGGCTCATGGCTTTCTGCGTGTTCCAATTGACGGTCAGGGTGCCGAAAATGGATTCCCCCACCATGATGGGAACGTGCATGCCCATCTTGCCGCCCGAGGGCGGCAGGAAATGCTGCTCCCCCCGGTGGATGCTGATGCGGCATTGGAAGCCGTCCTGCCGGATCTCGTCATCGATGAGCCCCGAGATGGTCTTCATCCACTCGCGGGAATTGCTCAAAGAGCCGCTTAAAACATCGGCAATACGGGCCGTCGTCTGGGCCCGGGAGAGGAGCTTCTTTCTCAATTTCAGGTCCTTCATCATGACAACCAGGAGGAAGGTCAGACCGCCCATGAGAGACACCAGGAGCGCCACCTGGCCCGACAGGATGAAATAACTGATCGGTTCTTGCTGCGCCTGCCAGAGAAGGAGCCCCGCATAAAGGCAGGCCGACAAGACCGCTTCATAGGTGAAGCTGACCCAATGGCCATGGGAAAGAGCGACGCCGACAATCACGAAATAAAGAAAATAAAGGGGGCTTCGAATCCCCCCTGTCAAATAAACGACGACGGTGACGGCAACGCAATCGATCGCATTGAGGAAAAAGTAGAGAAAGGCGGACGCCTGATTTTTCCGGGCGGCCCACTCGCCCATGCCATAGAGCGCGCTATAACTGAGCAACAGGAGAATGACCTGAAGGATTTTCTCGGGCGGGCCCTCCAGAAGAAAAAGAATGGAAATGAGGAAGGTAAAAACAGAGACCCAGAAGCGGAAACGGTTGTCTGCCTGGATGAGGGGACCGTAATTAATCGGCAATTTGTTTTTTCGTCGGTGTCTTAACCGTGACGTTCAACAACTTGCAGATTTTATCTAGTGTTTGCTGATAATCCAAGGGCTTTCCGAGGTAGTCGTCGGCCCCCGATTCGAGGATCTTGTTGCGGATGTCCGGGGAGTCGTAGCCCGTCACGGCTAAAATTTTCGTGCCTTTGGTCTCATCGTCTTTCCGGATGGACTTGCACACTTCGAACCCGTCAATGCCGGGCAAAAGAAGGTCCAAAATCACGAGGTCGGGCCCGAAGGTGTGAACCAGGTGTCCCGCCTTGAAGCCGTCGGCGGCGGATTCCAGCTGGTGCGGAAACTTGTCGGCCAGAAGGTCTTTGATAAAATCCACAATCTCCGGCTCATCGTCCACGACGAGGATCCTCTTGACCGCCATTTCCTGTTCGATCTGGGACTGGATCTCTGGGAGCGTCAACCCTTTCGCGACCATTCTCTTTATTTTACCGAGGCGCTCCAGCGTGGGGACTTCTTCATAGAGCCGGTGGCCCCCTTCGGTGGTCATGGCCGCCTTGAGGAGGCCGATATCGGTGTAGTAGCGGATGGTTGAGACCAGAACGTCGGCCTTTTCAGCCATTTCGCTGATTTTAAGGAGATCCTGCCTAGACTTTCGACTCATAAAACCGCCCTGTTTTAAATTCAGCTTCTTACTTTAAGTTTATGACCTTAAAGACACTTATTCAAGAGATTTTATTCTCCCCAGAAAGAGGTCGGATCACGCCTCTCGCGGCTTGACCCCATCCCTATTATAATCAGCCCCTGATGGCCGCCCATTGTTTGATCTTGGGACGCGCTCCGGCCGAAGAAGGGTCGGCGCGATGCTGGCGCCGGAAGGCCGCGTAGGCCTTGTCGTCCACGCGGAGATTGTTCCGGTAGGAAAGATTGGTCACCAAATTAATCATGGGATGGCACCGGCGCCAAAAGCTCCCCACCACTCGCCGTAAAACGCGCGGGGCGGAATAGAAATACCGGTTGCAAGCCGTCATTTCCCGGAGAATTGATTCCTGGGAGAAATTCTTATACCGGGCCACCGGGAACATGAAGGTGTAGTATTTCCAGTCCTGCGGGAAGACGCCGAGGGCGATGCGCCCATTCGCGCTCATCTGGTCCCACAGGCGCGTGCCGGGCAGGGGGGTTAAAAAGACGGCGTTCAATATGTCCACGCCGTATTGGCTGGCCACGGAAGCGACACGATGGCCGACCCCCGGTTGGTCCGAATCCAAACCGATGATAAAGGAGCCCACGACGACGATCTTGTGCCGCTGGATGCGCCGGACGGAAGCGCGGAAATCCCGGCCCTTGAGCATGTTGAATTTCTTGCCGACCTCCTGAAGCCCTTCCGGTGTCGTGGACTCAAAACCGATGAAGACCGCGCTGCATCCGGACTGGGCGGCCAGGGTCAGAAGTTCTTCGTCGTCGGCAAAGTTGATGGTCACCTGCCCCATCCATTTTTTCCGGAGATTCGCAGCCGCCAGGGCGCGAAAGAGTTCCTTGGCGCGGGCAATGTGGTCCGCACGCGTTCCGATCAGGTTGTCATCCACCACGAGAACGTATTTCTCGCGGATCATTTGGAACTCCCGCACCACGTCCGCGATCGGCCTTTGCCGGTAGCGGACGCCATTGAATGTCGTGACGCTGCAAAAGCTGCAGTTCAAGGGACAACCGCGCGTCGTCTGAACGGATCCAAAGGCATATCCTTCAGAGAGCAAGTCATGGCGGGCAAATGAGAATTGGCTTATGTCGGCCCGTCCTCCGTCATAGCGGGACTTCAACCGTCCCTGGCGGGCATCCTCGAGCACGTGAGACCAGACGCCTTCCGCCTCTCCTGTGACAACAGCGTCCACGCGCTCCGTGGCCTCTTCCAGGCACATGGTGGCGTGGATGCCTCCCATGACGACGGGGACGCCCAATCCGCGGAAGGTGGCGGCCAAATCGTAGGCCCGGCTCGCCTGAGAGGTAAACGCCGTGATCCCCACCAGATCCGGCCGGGGGATCTTTGAATAGTCCGGCCGTTCCAGGTTTTCATCGATGATGGTAACGTCCCACTCCGGCGGTGTGAGGCCGGCGAGAACCAAGAGGCCGAGGGGTTTCCAGACCCTGTAGCGTTGCCATCGGCTCTCCTTGGGTTGGACCATGCTGACCAGGGGATTGGAGGGATTAATCAAAAGAAGACGCATGGAGTGTCCGCTCATCAGGGGGGTTTTAGCCTTCGGCTCTTGCTTCATTCAGCGCTTTAAAGGCGCGCGCGGTTGCTGAAAGTCCAAGCCGATGACGTTCTTCCAGCGAATACCTGTTTTTACGCACGGATTTGTGCTTTTTTTTCTGGGCGGCGCGTTGCCGCGATCCTGGGACTCTGGCCATGAAAATACCTCCCTACACTTTATACGCGGTTGAGCGGAAGGTGATGGGAGTCATTCAAAGGAGGGATCAAGGGGAACCAAGAGCCTCTGACATGCCCAAAACCTTCTTATTTCTCAATTGCTTAGCGCTAACGCAGCGAATTTTACCTTTTTCGGCTTTCCTGTTCCACGGAGATTTACCAAACACGGTCAAGCACGCTGATCAGATATTTAGATCTCCGCGGATCCTCGCCCCCCATCACTTCCTCACCCAGCTGAAATACCTCTGTCTTCAAGAACTCTTCCACATACCCTTTGCGGATTGAAAGTTCTCCGAAACTCGCGTAGCTGTGTGCCAACAAGAGTCGCCCGCCGGGAGCGATCCACGACGATACCCGCGCGATGGCCTCCTGCAAGGCTCGGGCGCGCGGCAGATAATAGAGAACTTCGGAAATCACGATGAGGTTCCAGGACATTGAGGGCTCATAATTCAAGACGCTTCCCTCTAGGAATGTGACGTTCGACACACCCCTTAGGTGTTTCCGCGCGCGGTCCAAGGCCGTGGGTGAAATATCCATCGCCCAAAGATGTCGGCAATGCCCGGCCAGCCGCCGGCTGAACGCTCCTTCCGCGCACCCGATTTCCAGGACGTTCTCATATCGATGAACGGACAGGAATGATTCCAGCCGACTTTGCTTTAGGCGCTCGTGGGAATGCGTGAAGTAGCCGTAGGGATCTTCTCTCCGCCGAAACACCCGCTCCATTTTGTGTCGCGTTTTCCAATCCCAATATCGAGCGTAGGCTCTCTTGAGCAGGCCCCGCAACAGGTGCAGATATCCCGTTGCCAGGAAGACCCCCCCCCCATTCAAATTGTCGAAGAAGAATTTACCCCTTGTCTTCACCAGAATTCCTTAATTCCTTTGGGGTGCATTCTTGCAAAGATAAGGGGGTCAAGTCTCTACCCAATCCACTGGATACTCTGCTTCGCTGCGGAGGCTTTATAGAGAAAAAGGGTGAAGGCGCTGCCTTTGCCGAGTTCGGAATCGACAAAGAGCTTCCCTTTATGGGCTTCCGCAATCCGCGCCGCCACCCACAAACCAAGGCCCAATCCTTCCTCGCTTTTGTTGATGGCGTTATCCGCCCGGAAGCAGGGAGTGAACACGCGTGAGAGATCCTCCCTTGAGATGCCGAGGCCCCTATCCGTGACCGAAAAATGATGACTCTCCGCCGTCTCCCGGTAAACAAGCTGAACGTCTCCGCCCTGAGGGGTGTATTTCAACGCGTTGTGGACGAGAATTCCCAGCAACTCCCCGAGATAAGCGGGATCCCCCAAGAGCGTCAGGGGCTCCGACAGACACCGCATCGTGATCTTGCACGACCGGCGGCGCGCCACGGGTTCCAACCGAACCATCACCTCCTCAAAGAGGAGCCGGGGCTGAATCGTCACCAGGTGCAGCTGCGGTCTCCAATCCAGGAAAAAATCCTTGTCGAAGTAACTGCTCAAACGCGCGCGGATGCGATACGCCGATTTTTCGAGAGCCGCAGCATTGCTCACGGGATCCTTCTCGCTGGACACGGCATTGCAAAGCTCGGCGACAAACTCTTCCGCCCAGGGGCTCAGCTTACGCCACAAGGCGACCATCAGATCCCTCTTGAGAATCTCCCGGTCCAGCGTTTTATGCGTGGGCCTGGCGATCCCGTAAAATCCGTCGAAACGATTCCCCGTGTTTTGAATGTAGAGGTCCACCAGCAAATCCGCCGACCCGCCCCCTTTGACGATCCCCCGGGCGGCCAACGTGCGGCGCTTCTGACCCGCCGGAATAAAGGAAGCCCTCGGAGCCCCTCCGTCGCACACCAGATAATCCCAAAGAACCTTCCCCTTTAAAAAATCGGGATCATACTGAAGGAACTCCGCCATGGTGGTGTTGACCTGCCGAACCCGGCCCTCGGCATTCACCTGGAAGACCCCCTCATGAATCCGCTCCATGAAGACTTGCAGTTCCACTTCGCTGAGGATGGCGCGGTTTTGGGACGCCTTGACCATCTGATCCACTTTGGCGGCGCCGGCCATAGCGCCCAGCAGTGTGAAAATACAGAGAACCAGGATCGAGGCCAGAACAACGGGGTTGGAAATCTGAATAATGTTGAGGAAATACGCGAGGGGAATGAGCGCGAACAAGGCGACGGCGAGAAAGAGCCGGGCGCGGAAGGTCATTTTTCAATTCCAAAGAAAGCCCGCACGCGGGCCAAAAGGTGGGAGAAGGTATCGGCGGAGGGCTCCAGTCCCAGGGCGCGGACCCCCTTGCGCCGAGCGATGGCCTCCGCCATCTTCTCTGCCAACACCGGGTTGGCCCGAACCACCTGCCGCAGGCTCTCCGGTGAAAGGAGAAACAACTCCACAGGGGTTTCCGCTGTGACGGTGGCGTTGCAGACCTCTCCGGTGAGAATGGAAACCTCGCCGAAGGAGTCCCCGGCTTCCAAGGCGGCCAAACGCTGGCGGCCCTGCGGGGTTTCCCCCCAGACCATTACGCTTCCCGAGCGAATGAGGTAATACGATCCTTCCTGTTGGGCTTGCCGTATGATGGTCTTCCCGGCGGGAAGAAGGACTTTATTGATGGACTGGGCCAGCTGCGCCAACTCTTCGTCTGAATGATAAGCGAGAAAATCTATTTTCCTGAGTTTTTCAAAAAGCCAGCGGACATCCTCTCTGGAAAGTTGCATGGTTCCTCCTTAGAAACTCTCACCCCCCAACGCTTCATCTTTTCATAAACGGGGTGATGGGGTCAAGTCGCGACAGACGACTTGTCGCCTGTCGCGACTTGACCCCATTCATTTATTCATTTACCTAACAGACGGTTAATTCCACGTCTGTTAGGTAACCCTTGCTTTTGTTACCTAACAACTGTAGAATTATGAATATGTTAGGTAACGCCCGCCTCAGGCGGGCAAGGAGGCCCCCCATGGCTGGTGTGATCAAAGGCGTCTTAAAAGAAGAACTCAACAATTCCTATCGGATGAAAAAGGCTTATGAGCGGGAGCTGAAGAACCTTCCGCCGGGGAACGTGGCCATCAAGAAAATCCGGGGAAACTACTACGCCTATAAAGTCCAACGGGAAGGGGAGCGGGTCAAGTTTGAATACAAGGGGAAAGCCACTGAGGAAGCCTGGAAGAAACATCATGGGGCCAAGGAAATGCGGGCCAAGTACAGAAGTCTCTTATCCCAATCCAAAAAACAGATCCGATACTTGAAAGGAGCGCTCCGTGGAAAAGAAGCAATATGAGCTCTGCCACGAAGTTTTAAGGCGCTTTCACCAGCAGGGCCTCCTAAACGACATCATTTTGATCGGCAGCTGGTGCCTCCCGTTTTACGAGGAATACTTCCGCCCTTCGAAAGTGATGGACGAGGCGTCTTTAAAAACCAGAGACATCGATTTCCTCATCCCCCGACCCAGCCGCATAACCAAGAAAGTCGATATTCCAGAGCTGGTCAAAGATTTGGGGTTCGTTCCAACCTTTGGTGGTGGAAAGGGCTACATGAAATTGGACCATCCGTATTTAATCATGGAATTTCTTGTCCCTGAGCGTGGACGAGGAACGGACAAGCCCGTTCCCCTCCCCACCCTGGGCATGAACGCTACATCCATTCGCACCCTTACGTTCATTTCCGACAACACCATCCTGGCCAAGTTGGACGACTTCTTTATCAAGCTACCTCATCCTGCCAACTTTGCCCTTCACAAACTGATCGTTTCCGGAAAACGAAAAAATCAATTAAAGGCCGAAAAGGATTCCCGGATGGCGATTGATATTTTGGAAGCCCTCGTCACCAAGGGCGACCAGGCTATTGTGAAGGAGGCGTTCGATTCAGTGCCTTCCAAGTGGCAGGATAAAATCGTGGCAGGACTTGATAAGCAGGTTCATCGGCGAATTCTGGCGGTACTACGGCCGATTTAAGCCTGAATATGACGAGAATGATACTAGGGTATTTGTGCAACGGGCCGTTGCACAATTAGATCTTCTTCAACCCGCTCCATCTGCATTTGATCCAAATCGATCAACACATACGCAATAGCCCCGGATTCTGCCTGGCCCGGCTGAATACTGATTGTCTCCCCTATATTCGTTTTCCAAACGCCCGACCGGGCATACGACTCATGAATGTGACCATGCAGTGTCAGAAGAGGCTGGGTTTTATCGATGAATTTATAGATGGATTCGGAGCCCACCCCCTCTCCTGACCAACAAACATCCAAGCCGACATGAGCGGGTGGCGTATGGATCACATAAATGGCCTTCTTCAAATTCTCCGGCTTTGGCAAGGCTTCCAGTTCATCCTCAATTGTCGGCAGCGACATCGCCGCCGCAAACCAATCCTTCAGTGTTTGAAAGCCCTGCTCCGTTGAAAGAAGCCCGGGACCCAATTGTCGCTGGAAAACGTAATTTTTCCCATCCATCCGGCATCGGTCTTTTATCTGGAAGGGATAATCAACCACCCAATTCATCCCGACAACCTCGTATGCCCCCAATTTGAACTTTCTCTGGGCGAGATTGACCGCATGGGGGTATTTTGAGCAGACGTCGTCAAAGCTTCTATCATGAATCATGAGATCATCGTTTCCCAAATACCCGATGTGATAAATCCCCGCCTTTTCGAACTCGGTGAAGTAATCGTTTAAAAACCCAAAGATAAATTCCCTCTGCGTTATATGCAGATCGCCTTCCATTGAAAGCATATCGCCGCCGTTCACGACGGCCTGCACGTTATTTTTCTCGGCCGTCTTTAGAACATGCCAATACTTGGCTTCATCGCCATGGAGATCGGTCACATAAATAATTTTCATAGGGGTGTGTTGGTTTCGGAGGGACGGCTATCCTATCAGTTTGTCTCCGGGTTCATTTTAGGTTGCGGCCAGGGAGGAGGCGGGGGCGGATTCTCGCCCGGCATGGGATCGATAAAGGGCACATAGGGCCGGCTGTTAATCGGGTAAACTCGAGGCTTAAAATGCCGAAGCAATTTTGCGAGAGAGATCCGCTTCTTTCTCTTACGTTTTGATTTCTTTTTCATATTGGTTCCTTGCCCCGGAGCGCCCCCTTTAGGTACTTGATCTGCTTTTTCACCCGGGCGAGGAGAGTCCTGTCCCGCGCGCGGATTTCCTTGGCTTCCTGATACTTCTTCCTCTCCTCTTCCGAGATCTTCCCTTTATACTCAAACTCAACCTTCCCCCCCTTCCGCCTGGCGAGATAGGCATACTCGTTCCCCCGGATCTCCTTCACCGACAACGATCCCTGCGGGAGCTCCCGCAACTCCTTCTCGTAGGCCTTTTTCATCCGGAGGGAGTTCTGAAGCTCCCCATACAGCGCCCCCTTTATTGGTCCACGCATATCATTCCCCCTGCCCCCATAACCACTTTCTGGAGAAGAGGGTCTGTTACCTAACATAATGCATTTATTATACATGTGTTAGGTAACCTTTTCAAGCACCCTATTGATCCCATTTTCGGGGACCATGGACTTTGTGCAGCAACCTGCTGCATAAATTCCCGCTCCAGCCAACGGACGGACGACTTCTATTAACAAGCCTTGTTCGAGGGGAAGTAATTAAGTTATACTTTTGTTGACGGTAAAGCCCTGAAGGTTCCCGGGACGTTCCCATCCATCGGTTGGCCATAGTCTCGGGGAAACGAGCCTTCAGGGTTCGTCATTTAAACAGACCTCATCAAGATCTTGCCTTCGGTGACCTGAACTTCCTAGCCTCCGTGCGCATGAGAACGCGTAAGTTGGTCCAACTTAATTCGTGACGCAATGCGTCACGTTTTGGATGGCTCTGTTCCGATTCCTTTTTCTATCCCCCTTTCCTTGGCGTCGTTCATCGCAAATATGTCCGGACGGCGGCCGACAGCTGCTTCGCCGTCGGCAGCTTCCCTCGGAGTTTCGCGGGGAGTTTGGGCTGCAACCGGTATTCCGCCACGCCGATGGGGTTGGTTTTGGCTTTGAGCGCGAACTCGACTTCCAAATTGTCCTTTTCCGCACATAAGATAATGCCGATGGACGGATTATCCGCGGGCCCCCGCTCATGGGCATTAAGAACATTTAAATAGAAGTCCATTTTACCGGCGTACTCGGGTTGAAACGGCCCGACTTTGAGTTCGATGGCCACCAGAGCCTTCAGAAACCGATGGTAAAAAAGGAGATCAATGAAATATTCTTTTGTGCCCAATGCCAGCCGATGCTGCTGTCCGATGAAACAGAACCCGTACCCAAGCTCCAAGATGAAATCGCGCAACTGGTTAATTAATCGTTCTTCCAGCTTGCGCTCCTTCACCGTCCCTGCCAGCCCCAGAAACTCCGGGCTGTAGGAACTTTTTAGCGCTTCTTCGGCCTGCTCCGCCAATTGAGCAGGCAGGGCGGCAGGGAAGTTGTGGGTTTTCCCCGCTTGGAGCGATCTGCCGAAGGCATCGGCTTTGATTTGGTTGATCAGGATGTCGCGGCTCCAGCCAAAATGGGAGGTGGCGCGGAGGTAATAGAGCCGGGCCGCCGGATTCTTTACTTTGTTCAGGAGGGTTAGGTGATGCCCCCACGGAATTTCTGCAACAAGCTGTTGCAGTTTTTCAGTCTTTGACGCTCCCCCCAATTTGGCGACAACCTGTCGCCGTTTTTCATTTTTTACTGGATTCCCCAATTTGGCGACAGCTTGTCGCCAAATTAACGGTTGGGAATATTCCAGATAGAAACGTTTCATGTCCCGTAGGTTCCGGTCTGAAAAGCCGGTTATACCGGGGAACGTTCTTTGCAGATCGTTCGATAACTGATCGATCACCGATTCCCCCCACCCCAACTTTTTTTGGCGTTCCACAACGCCCTTCCCGATATCCCAATAAAGCAGAATGAGCTCGCGGTTGACGGCCCTTCCTGCGTTCCTGCGCGCAACCGCGATACGGTCTTTAAGATTCCCCAGGAACGCGAGATACTCGGAAGTGTGTTGTACGTGCAATTTCTCCATTAATATTTCTCCTTTCGGTGGGGAGTGCATAGGCGAGGGGTATTTGTTGCGGAGGGATGGCTATTTTATCAGATCATCGTCGGAAAGCCGACAATAATATTCCTGGTAAGGATTCGTGGTGCCTCCATGGAATCTCTGCGACAAGCTGTCGCAGTTTTGGCAACAGCTGTTGCCAAAATGCCGACCCGACGTATTCCAGATAGGTGGGAAGATTCGCCAATCACTGATTGGCCAATTCGGGGGCTTGGGGACGACCTTTCAACGTGCATAGACGACCATGCCTCCTCCCCAATTCTCGACGCAGTGCGTCGAGAATTGGAAAAGTCAGGTGAGAAGGCGCCGTTTTAAAATCGAGCGGTGACACCGGGATTCATTCCGGCAGGCGCAAAGGAGCGTTACTTTGCGTCTTCTGATGATGGCCTTGAGTTCCTTGAGCTGCGCCTGAGAAGAGGCTTTCCGGAGGCCGGCTTTGTATCGGCGGGCAAATTCCGGCCAAGAAATCCTCCCGGATTTGAAGGCCCGTAATAACGGATATTCGGGGGCCAACTCACGAAGCCAAATGGAAATGCGGTTCTTTTTTATCCCGCGCGGCCACAGCCGCATGACCAGGACTCGAACTCCATCACCGGATTCGGCCGGTTCATAGACACTTTTCGTTTCAATCGAAGCCATCACCGTTATTCCAATACGTCTGGGCGTCACCTTTAATCTGATAAACCGAAGAAACGAATAGAACGTTCCTTTCTTCTTCAAACAATGGGGCGGCGTCCGCAAAGACCTGACCGGCCGCCTTCTTCACGGCCGGACCTACGACGAAATGCCGCCCCTCCCCTCCCTCCAACCTCCGGAACTTCAACTGCAGTTTGCGTAAGTCACTGAGCTAAAAACGGAAGGCGTCTGGAAGATTGAAGTGGTCAGATCGCGGCAAACGACAAAATGACTCGGGGTCTTTTAAACACGGGAATGTCGCCTGTCGCGACTTGGTCCCACTTTTTATGATAGGCGGGTCGGCCTAATTCCTTTAAAAACCTTACTTTTTGGGCTCTAAAATAAAACGGGCCCGTTCCTTGCGTAGCATTTCATAGGGGGTCATGCATTTTATATTTAGACCAATGCACGCATCCGGTATTTTTATCTTTTTCGTTGAGGTCGAGGCAATTTCATGGGTCACAAGAGTATGGCCATGAGCGAGAGCATGTGCGACAAGATAGTAGTCGGCTTTTTGAAGGAAAATGCTCACGGCCGACTGTTCATAACGCCGACCTGTCGCCCAGTGACTTACTTTTGCGAGCGAAGGGACGACGATTTCGTCCATACCAAGGAAAAATCCGGGTCCGCGTTTTTCGGCCCAATCCGCCAGCTCGTCTGCGCCGGCTTTGATTTCATCGGCAACCTTCTCAATACTGAAAACATGACCTGATGTATTGTTAATGATGAGCCAATCCCAGAAAGCCGGACAAAAGTCGAAACCGTAGTGGAGGTTTTTCGCCTGCATAAATACGTTGGCATCAAGCAGGTAAGCCATTAGACGATCACCCCAAGGGTGCGGCCCAACTCTTTAAACGTATCAAGCTTCGAGAAACCAAGCATGCGAAAGGCATCACGATGCAAAGTCTGGCCTTCGAGTGTATTTGCCACGAGGGCACGAGTAAACCGTTTGCTGGTTCTGGCCGCCTGTGTTAAATAAAAATCTCCACCGCTTTTTCTCGTAAGGGTCATAAGCCGATCAACTTCATCCCTGTACTCGTTCCAAAACTCCTCCTTTTTCAGACCACCGGCATCGTAAATACGACGGAGTATCACGAGCGTGCTGACTTTAAAACGCCGAGCCAACCGGTTCATTTCTTCGTGAAGATCCCCGTTTTTCCGGTATTCATTTTTGAAGACGGCGAGGGGGACCAATAACTCGGCCGCAACCTGGTTGCACCACCGCTCCACCCGCTGTTCGGGGATCAGTGCCGGTTGTGCATCCGAAAGGGCCGATTCCCCAAGCCAAATATGGGCTACCTCATGGGCAAGAGTGAACATCTGCCCGGCCTTTGTGTCAGCGCCATTGATAAAAACAAGAGGGGCGAACTCATCCGTCATGGCAAAACCACGAAATTCATCCGGATTCAAGCGCCGCCGGTTGTTGTTTGAAACAACGCCACTCGCCATAACAAGTATCCCCAACTCCTCCGCCTGTTCAATAAACTGTCGGAGAGCCTCCGTCCAGGTGGGCGACTGTTGCCTTTCCTCAAGGTCAAATCCGATCTCATGACGAATGCGGGCGGCCGTGGTCTCAATGTCACTGGTTAATTTGGCCGATCCAACGAACGGGTGTTTATCCTCCCCGGTCGATCGGGCATAGTTCCGATACCACTCCTGCCGTTCTTCGCAAATATAAAGAGTATCAAGAAGATCCGGGCTGGGGCGTTTGACCTGCTTATCCCCAAATGTTCGAAAATCTGGGATAGGGACACGTTCGACGGGGGGCTTCTGAAGAAAAAGAAAACCGATGGCTGCATGGGTCGCTTTGGCGAACCTTTCGATTTGCTTTAGGGTTGGGCGCACCTCACGTTGCTCCCAAGCCATAAGCTGCGGAAACCTGTGAGCCAGCGCATCAATGTCAAGCCCGGCTCTCTCTCGGGCCCAACGGAAAAGTTCTGGTTTGATTTCAACTCGCATCATCTGAAATGACCCTGTTTCTTTCGGAAAATCATACCTGAATTTTATCTTTCATGCCCCTCTCACCCAATGAGATTCTTAAATATTTATGCATGGTATCCTCTTTCCAAGAAACTGAAGTGGCCACAATGCCCTTCCCGATGTCCCAATAAAGCAGAATGAGCTCGGCGAGGGGTGGTTGTTGCGGAGGGATGGTTATTCTATCAGATCATCGTCGGAAAGCCGACAACAATATTCCTTGGTCTTCGATTCCATGGCGTCCGCCCCCCGGCACGTTTTTCAAGTCCTCACCAAACGATCCGAGCGCCTTCAGGAGTGCGCCCCCCGCCTTCCCTGGCCCGGGAACATCTGGAATCTTGACGGGATTCACTGGGTCATCGTCGGCGGGGAGTCGGGCCCCTGCGCCCGGCCCATGAAAAGGGAATGGGTGGAGGAGATTTTAAGGCAATGCCGCGGCCAAAACGTCCCTTTTTTCTTCAAACAATGGGGCGGCGTCCGCAAAGACCTGACCGGCCGCCTTCTTCACGGCCGGACCTACGACGAAATGCCGCCCCTCCCCTCCCTCCAACCCCCGGAACTTCAACTGCAGTTTGCGTAAGTCAACGAACTAAGAACGGAAGGGGTCTAGAAGATTGAAGCGGTCCGATCGCGGCAAACGATAAAATTACTCGGGGCCTTTTAAATACTGAAACGTTGCCGGTTTCGATTTGACCCTATCATTGGCAGCGGCTTTGCCTCCAAACTCCTCGTAGCCGTATTCCGGCCCCAGGCGGTTCCATAAATCTCGCCAAGTCTTTTCGAGCCCTTCCCGCAATGTCCATTTTAAGGATATGGCAAGGTCTTTCGCTGGGAAAAACAACACTTCAAACCAATACTTGCATTCCCCCTTCCGTTCCGGATGGGGAGGAAGCCGGTAAAGAAACCCTTCCACGCCATTCTCTTTTGCTCCTGCCCGTACATCCGTCAAAAACTCCTGGTACTTGGCGGCGCTTCCTGCCATGTTCAATACAAAAACAAATACAGAAGAGTGCACCGCCTTTGCCGGGATCTTTCTCCCAA
>JAJAPZ010000052.1 GCA_020523905.1 Candidatus Obscuribacterium magneticum | reverse complement strand
AAATCCGATTTCCTCCCGAATAACCCTTCCAAAACCGCGGTGGCGTTGCTGATGCACAACCCGATCCCGAAGGCCATGAGAAAGGGGATGTCCCTCAAACGCCACTTCCAATCGGGATAAATGGCCTTTTGGGCAATCGCATAAAAAATGGAAATTGAAGAGGCGATGAAGAACAAAGACATCCACTCCAGCACATGAACAAAGGCAAAAGAGGACCCCTGAAAGAGAATGAGGCTGGGGAGAAGCAACAGAGTGAGGACGAGGGCCAATAGATAGCCGAAATTTGAAGTCAAATGTATGGTCCCCTCAATTTTGATTAACAGCGGGACTTTCGCTTTCCACAAATCCTTGAGGATAAATTTAGCGGTTTGTATGGCCCCTTTGGCCCAGCGCTTTTGCTGAGACAAAAAGGCGTGAATTTGGACCGGTAACTCCGCGGGGCAGACAATGTGGGGAACGTAAACAAATTTCCACCCGGCCAACTGAGCCCGGAAAGAGAGGTCCATATCTTCCGTCAAAGTCCGGGAGCTCCAGTCATCGGCTGATAGGATCGCCTCTTTTCGCCAAATACCTGCGGTCCCGTTAAAATTAAAAAAGGCCCCGCTTTGATGGCGCGCGGTATGCTCAAGTAAAAAATGGCCGTCCAAAAAAAGCGCCTGGAGTCTGGTCAAAAGGGAATATTTGTCGTTTAAATGGCCCCAGCGGGTTTGAACCATCCCCACCTGTCCATCTTGAAAATAAGGGATTGTCCCCTTCAAAAATTCCGCGGGAGGGATAAAATCAGCGTCAAAAATGGCGATGAATTCACCCTTTGCCGACTTTAATCCGAATGAGAGCGCCCCCGCTTTAAAACCTTCGCGGCTTTCCCGTCTGACGTGATCGATATCAAACCCCGATGCCCGCATCTTCAGAACCTTTTCCTGAACCACAGACACAGTTTCGTCGGTTGAATCGTCCAACACTTGAATATGAAGCTTTTCCTTGGGGTAATCGAGGTTGCAGACCGCGTCGATCAACCGTTCCGCAACATACATTTCGTTAAATAAGGGGAGTTGAACCGTCACTTTGGGGAGATCAGGGAGCGTACGAAGGGTCGGGGGAACCGTTTTTTTCCGGTGGCGCATATACAGGAATATTGTCCAGTACCGGTGAAGCCCATACAGAGACAAAAGGAAGAGAGAAGCAATGTAAATTCCCATCACCAACGTGCTGGCCACGGGAAATAAAAAATCGCGCATGAGTTGAATCATACCAAACGGAAGGGCAAATATTGAGAATTGGGAGGATTTTTTGAGGCGAAAGGAGCTCGGAAATAATAGGGACCGACTTAAAACTGCTCGATTATATTTTGAATTTTCTTTTTCAAGGAGTCCGGGCAAGCGTGGAAAGTCTTCTCGCGAATGTGACTGCGAAGAAGCGTTTCAAATTCGCGGTGACTAAAACAAGCCCGGCAAAGTTTAAGGTGTTCTTCAATTTCAGTCGTCGATGGGCCGTTTAATTCCCCGTCCAAATATTCAAAAAGTTTTTCCGCCACCATCTTGCAATCGATCATAATTGCTTCCCCCTTAACGGTCGAAAAAGTTTGGTTGACCACCTTTTCATGGGGGTCATCTTTTTTTGGTCTATATAACCGGATTGAACCGCCTCGTCCCACAAAGCCTTTTGCAATTGCCGCCGGCCCCGGTTGAGCCGAGAGCGAACCGTTCCCAAAGGAATATTCATGTTCTTGGCGATCTCATCATAGGACAATCCTTGCAAGTCCGAGAGAATCACGGCTTCCCGGAATCCGTCCGGAAGACTGTCCATGGCTCGCACGATATCTTTTTCGGCAAACTTTGACACCACCGCTTTAAAGGGATCCTCATCCACCACCACCGCTTCATCAGCCAACTTATTAAAGAAATAAAAAGCATCGGGTGTTTCATATTGATCGATATCAACGGGAACACCTTGGCGGGATTTTTTCCGATATTCGTTGATATATGTGTTGGTGAGAATTTTGTAGAGCCACGCCCTCATATTGGTGCCGGGGGTGAATTGGTGATAGGATTTCCAAGCTTTGGCGAAGACGTCTTGGGTTAAATCCTCGGCAACTTGAGGGTTCCTGGCCATACGAAGGGCGGCCGAATAAATTTCGTTCATGTATACGAAAGCCGTCTTAGAAAACTCTTCCTTCTGCTTATCGATGGTTGAGTCCATATGGATGACCTCACGATCCAATGTAGCAAGCATGCCTTGTTAAACAAAACCAAAACGGCATGGTTCCTAAAATTTTTTAACCTCACTCATTACAAAATTCAAAATCCGCTCTTCAAACTCAAGGGGTTTTTCAAGGTTCATGAGGTGCCCCGCCCCTTCTATGACGTCAAACCAAGCCCCCGGGATCAGGTTGGCCATCTCCTTCATCTCGGCCACCGGAACCACCGCATCGTCTGCTCCGGCCAAAACCAAAGTTGGAACATCAATGGATGAAAGAAGGGCCGTTGAATCGGGTCGAGCGGCCATCCCCTTTTGCGCCGACACTGCTGCGCCCGGAGACCCTTCCAAAATCCAGCTTCGCACCTTGTCTACGAGATCACGCCGATCTTTCAAGGTCATTCTACCAAATAAACTGGGGATCATCTTTTCGGCCAAGCCTGAAACACCTTGATTATTAATTATTATAACCATATTTTCACGGTTCTTGCGGCCTTCTTCGCTGTCCGCTTTCGCCCGAGTGGCCGCCAAGATCAGTCCCCGAACTCGATCGGGGGCCAGCTTATAAAGTTGGAAGAGAATATATCCCCCCATCGAAACACCCGTGAAAATTGCTTGATCCTTAATCCCCAAACCGTCCAGCGAAGATAAGATCTCTTTAGCCATCCCCTCCATCTTGATCTCCGAATTTTCCAGGGGTGACTCGCCGAACCCCGGCATGTCCAAGGAGACGAATTGATAATTTTTGGAGAACGCCCTTTGGTGGTGATCCCACATTTTTCTGGAGAGAGGGTAAGCATGAATAAAAACCAACGGGAGCCCGGACCCTTCTTTAGTGAAAGCAAGCATGTCTAGAGTTTATTGACTCCCGGCTCCGTTAACCGCCTCAAATCCAGAATTTGTTTCAATTTCTTTGGGGAGATCAAGTTCTTGTTTCGTATGACCTCAAGGATTGATTTCTCCGAAGCCAAAGCGTCTTTGAAAATCTCGGCGGCTTTCTCGTAGCCGATGGTCGGGGTGAGAGCGGTCACCAACGATAAAGACCGCTCCGCGTATCGCCGGCATTGAGCCTTATCGGCTTTGATGCCCTTGACGCATTTCTCGGTGAAAACTTTGACCCCGTTCTTCAAAATTTCGATGGAAAATAAAAGGTCATAGGCCATGAGCGGCATCATGACGTTCAACTCGAGCTGGCCGGCTTGTACCGCGAGGGTGACGGCGAGGTCGTTCCCCATCACTTGGAAACAGACCATATTGAGCATCTCGGCCATCGATGGGTTGACTTTCCCCGGCATGATGGAGGACCCGGCCTGGACCGCGGGCAGAACAATCTCGCCAAATCCCGTGGTGGGCCCGGAACTCAACAAACGTAAATCATTACAAATCCTCGATAATTCAACGGCAAGGTTTTTCAAAGCGGACGAGACTTCCGCCACAGGCCTCTGGCTCTGCATCGACTCCCGCAAATCGCCGGCCGATCGAAAAGGGAGTTTGGTGAATTTTCTGATATTCGCGACCACCCGATCGCGATACCGCGGGTGAGTATTGAGGCCTGTTCCGGCGGCGCTTCCTCCGATCCCAAGCTCCTCCAATTCTTTCGCGGCGTCCATGATTCGTCTCGTCGCTTTTTCAATCGCCACGCCGTAGGCCTTAAATTCCTGCCCCAAGCGGATGGGAACGGCATCCTGCAGATGTGTCCGGGCCGATTTAATGATGGGGTCAAACTCTTTCCCTTTCTGGGTGAGGGCCGAGGCGAGATTTTTTAAAACGGGGATAAGTTCATCCAAATACCGCCGGCCGGCAATCCGGATCGCGGTGGGAAAAACATCATTTGTGGATTGACCGAAATTGACGTGATCACTCGGATGGACTTTTGACGTCTCCCCTTTTTTCCCTCCCAGAATTTCGATCGCCCGGTTGGCCAGAACTTCGTTGACGTTCATATGGAGAGCTGTTCCCGCACCCATCTGAAAGACATCCACCACGAATTGATCGCGAAGCCGGCCCTTCAAAATTTCATCGCAAGCCTGGACGATGGCCGAGCCGATTTTCCGCGGGATAAGATTCAGAGACTGGTTGGCGAGAGCGGCGGATTTTTTGATGATGAGAAAAGCGTCGATGAGTTGGGGATGGGCTTTCAGCCCGCTGATCGAAAAATTCTCAATCGCCCGGGCGGCGTTGATCCCGTAATAAGCGTGAGAGGGGATCTTCTTAGTTCCGAGTGAATCCTTTTCCAGACGCATAGCCCCTACCGCATTTCGATGGGGATATACGACAACCCACGGGGGCCGGTGTAAAGGCAGTGGGGGCGGATGAGCCGGTTATTTTGCTGCTGCTCGATGATATGAGCCGTCCAACCCGCCATCCGGGCCATAGCGAAAATCGGCGTGAAGAGGGGCGTGGACAAGCCGATCAAGTAATAGAAAACCGCGCAGTGGTAATCCACATTGGGAAATAGGCCCTTTTCCTTTTTCATCAGATCTTCGAGCTTGATGGAGAGGTCGAAAAGTTTTGTGTCCCCCAACTTATTCGCCACCGTCTCCGCCAGCTTTTTCATAAGGGGGGCGCGCGAATCCTGCTTCCGGTAGACCCGGTGGCCGAACCCCATGATCTTCTCTTTCCTCGCCAGTGCGGCCTTCAGCCACGGCTCGACCTTCTTTTCCTCTCCGATCTCCAAAAGCATCTCGATCGCTTTCTCGTTGGCTCCTCCGTGAAGAGGGCCTTTTAATGTCCCGATAGCCGAGGCGATGCACGAATACATATCCGACAAGGTTGAAGCGGTGATGAGGGTCGCAAAAGTGGAGGCGTTGTAGCCGTGCTCCGCGTAAAGAACCAGAGATTGGTCAAACAACCGGGCGATGTCCGCTTCCGGCTCTTTTCCCGTCAGCATATAGAGGAAATTCTCGGCATGGTCCATATCCGGGTTGGGCGGGATGGGCTCTTCACCCTTGGCGAGGCGGTATCCCGCAGCAACAAGAGTGGCGGTTTTGGCGATAAGTCTTTTCGCTTTGGCGTGATTCGCTGATTCGGTGATGATGCCGCGGTCGGGATCGTACATATGAAGGATGGAGGTCGCCATCCGGAGCCGCGTCATGGGGTTCGCATTTTTGGGGATCTGCTTCATGATGGAGAGAATGGTCGGCGGAACGTCCCGGTCCCGGATCAAATCATGGCGAAACTCCTCCAATTCGATCTTGGTCGGAAGTGTCCCGTGCAAAAGGAGATAAGCCACTTCGGGGAAATTTGAATGCTCAGCCAGCTCATGCGCGGGATAGCCCCGATAAATGAGGGCATCCTGCTCCGGGTCGACATCGCAAATTTCGCTCACCCCGGCGATGACGCCTTCTAAGCCGGGTTTATAACCTTCGGGTAATCCCTGAGTTTTGGGATCCATTAAAACCTCTGATTTTGGCATGTTTTAAAATTTCCAATGACGATGGATGGTGCTGATTATTAAGGCCTTTGAACGGTGTCCTTGGAGAATTGGATTTTGTCATATTTTTTTACCCATACCAAGGGCATTTTGTTTTGCCCCGCTCACCGGGGTTTGGCCATGGAATTGGTTGGACAGCCCATTTTACGCGGCTTTCCTAATTTCTTCTGATTCATATTCAGGAAACATGATAATGGCAGGATGAACACCAAATGCGCGGGCAAGTTGTTCCGCGCGTTTCTTGCCAATGTCAACCCGATCGTTTTCCAGCATGCTTAGATTTGCGGCGGAAATGCCGGAGCGACGCGCCAACTCGTCCTGCGTCCACTCTTTCTTATCACGGAGGATGCGAATGACTTCCCCAGAACTAACACGTGCGTGTTGTCGGGCTAAACCAAATTCATTCTTGTTTATCTTCATTGTTCACTCCCTTAATATTTATCAGGCGTAATTTCAATTACGTAAACCGTGATTATTTGTCGATCAACCAAATAAATAACCCGATATTGTCGGCTTAACCGAGACGATCGTTGTCCTTTCCGAGTTCCTTTCAACGGTTCATCATGATAGCCTGGATATTGTCGAAGGATTTCCGGCCCGTGCCTGTAAACCATATCTTTCCACGTTTCATACTCCTTAATGATCCAGATGGGGAGGTGCCGGATTACTTTTGGTATTTCACGATGCTCTCGTATGATCCACATTCTTATATATGATAAGTTCTTATATTTAAGAGGTCAAATTCGAGGGTGTCGTCCTTGCAAGAAAGGCACCGCTCCCCCTTCTTTACACAGACAGGAGGGCTTTGCGGAAGGCCTGCCAGTGGGGGAGGTGCGAGCGGGGAATTTCAACGGCCAACTGTAGTGTCTCCAAAATGAAATAAATATGGACGGTCTCAGCCAAAGGTTTCAATTCGGGATCTCGTTCCAGGTCCGCCGAATCAAAATAATCGGGGGGCAGGCTGGAGTCTTCCCAGAGGATAAACCGCCTCGTCAAATCCCGCCTCAGCTTTCCCCCCTCGCTCCGGTTCTTCCGGTAAGTCTTATCCATGAAAAGCCCTTTGACGTTCGGTTGAGCCCGCCCGTCGATTATTAAAATCCGGTTGGCGGCCGTTCCGAACCGGACCAACAAAGCCTCCCGCAAAGGTTCGACAGATCCCGGGACCACGACAGTGAGTAATGTGCTCGACGTCCACCGGCCCTTCTTGACTAAGGGCTTCAGCCCGTCGGTCACTTGTCTGATCGCAATCGAAAGGTCGGAGCTCACATACAAGATCTCTTCCTGAACCTCCGTTTCATCCCCCAATCGTTCCAATTCCTTGAAGGACCCGACAAAACCCCGGTATTCTTCTTCCGTGAAAACGAGGCTGAAAACGACGGCGCAGGTTTCTCCCACGTCCCGAAATTCGGCCTGAGTTATCTCCCCTCTTCGGAGCATCGCTTGAAGTGTTGAAATGATTTGAGTTTTTACGCTCTCCGCACTTAAGGGTTCATCTCCCTCTTCCCCGATCACCCTCTCGCTCAAATTGATCCCTCTTTCTCGGGGCCGGAAGAAATTTAGAAGAGCCACAAGGAGCTTTCTCTTATTGTTTTTATTGGCTTTTATGATCTCGGCCAGATCTTCCTTGTCCAGGACCTTATTCACGCCCCAATGGACGGCCAAACCAAGAACCGAAACGAGTAAAACAGAGAAGAAAGAAGACGAGAGGAAGAGGAATCCGAGGTGGATGTTGATGAGGGAAATGAGGGCCGCCGCCAACATATTCTCCGGCGGGGCTCTCTCTTTGACCGGCCTCCACAAATTCAGGACAAAATCAAAGATATGAAGGTCAAAAAAGATCAGCCAGAGGTGCATATGGACCATCTGGAGCGTGGAGGGGAGATCCCCCAAAAGTTGCGGGGCGATAAACCCCAAAATGAAAGTCGCCACCAGTCCAATAATGACGGAAGCGTTCTCAATCCCGACGGCGCGCTTTCGGTACTTGGCTTTATCCATCCCTAATAATTCTCTCACCCAAAACAAGAGCCCGGCCCCATTGCTTGCTTCTCCGGAAACCACCTTTTGGATGAGGTGAAGATAACTCTTAACGATCCCAGGAAGTTGGGTTTCCTCCGGCGGGACGAGCGATAAAATCCCTGTCGAATCATTTTGTATATCTCTAAATATCAATGAAAGATCGTCATCCGTTAACCAGTCAACACTTTCGATTATGGCCGCGATTTCTTCGAGCTCAATCTCCTTGAAAGGCTTATGACGGAGAAAAGCCAGCAAGAGCCGAATGAATTTTTCCGAATTCTCCCCACCTTTTTTTACCAAACCTTTTAGAATCCCCCTCATTTTCCCTAAATCCCCCGGGCTTACTCCTGGAATAGGAAGGGTATCTCCTCCTCGCTCTCGGGAAACTCCCGCAACAGTGCCGGATTGGGTCTGTTTAATTTTCTCAGCTCTTTCGCTCAGGAGCGGAATTATGGCATTGCCGATGGTCTGGAACATTTTCATCACCGTCTTCTTAAGATTCTCGACGACTCCCGAATCCGGGACGTAATTGAGACGGGGGAAGGCCTGAGGGTATAGAGTCGCAAAATTGAAGACTTTGTATTCATGCTCTTCGGTAAATGCTGTTCCATAAAGCCTTTCCGAATACCTCCAATTATCGTCGTCGACAATCAATATAACATCGGCCCATTGATAATCCTCCTTGATCGCAATCCTTGAGGGAGAAAGAGAGTGCCACATATTCCAACTACGGAAGGCGTCAACCCAAGCATCGTTTATGTGACCGCTTCCACCGATCGCTCCGCGCGACCTCACCTCAATCATATCCCCTAGGCCATGCCACCCGGCCACAGAATGAAGGGCGGATTCCATAGTCGGGCTTCGGTCCCAATTCATGGCGCAGAGACACAAAACCCTGACCGGGCGGTCAAGGGGCACAACGCCGATGACGTCCCGGAATGTGGGATGAGGCCGGCCGCCGAAAAGTCCGGAGAGAGCGGCCCCAATAACCACGACAGCTCCAGAAATAACCCAGATGAGGTTATGGAAAATTTTAAACGCCCAATTGGGATGGACGTATGAGAAGACAGCGAGAAAAATTAGGAGGTTTAGGATGACATAGCTCATTCGGGGAAATAAGGGGACCTTGGATGTATAGGACTGATATTTTTGTCTGACGGATGGAGATTTTGATAATAATATGGCTCGTTCGTGGGTCAGCGCCGCGAGCCAAATCACTCCCCACCATAAAATCCCCCCTACAGCTTGAATCCAAGTCGGGTTTATTAAAAACAGGCCAAAAATAAAAATATGAGTGGCTGCATAGACCGGGTGTCTTGATAAGTTATAAGGGCTGGCCGTCATAGAAGGGACTTCCGGCGATGGGGGATGTATGAATGAGTCTTTATGTTGGGCCCGACTTTCGCCGGCTTCTCCGGATTTATAGTCACCATACCAAACAACATGAAATCCCACGAGTACCATGAGTACAAAACTCCCCCATTCCAACCAGGTATGGGATTCGAAAAATCTGAGCACGCTTTGAATGGTGAACGGTATGAAAGTTGAAATTTCAACCGCCCTCAACAAAAAGGAAATATTAAGGACGTGCCTCCGCGCTCTTTTTGAAACTTCTTCCCTCAGGACCGGATAAAAATCCCCCGGCAAATGTAGATGGATCGAATTGTCACGATCGCCCTTGATAATCGCCGTTTGAGTGTTGAAGTCAATTGAAAGTGAGCCTCCCGTCTTCGTTACATCAAACTCTTCACCGTCTTGCAGGGTAAGCCATTCACCGGATCCTGAATCGAACTCTTGTCTTATACTGTAGGTCGGACCGACTTGCTGAGTATTTTTCCCCATCACTCTGAATTTTCTCCCTCTCACCAAAATTCCGAAGGGGCCGTCAAATCTGAAGCGAACCTCCTGATTGCGGTGGACGATTGTTTCCACCAGGCCTTTATTTCCCAACAAACTCATGACCGGAGAACGGCTCGGTCGCTTCAAAATTTTCGAGTTTTTAATGAGCTCGATTGGAGGAGGAATCATTTTCGACCAAACGAAAAATCGAACTCCCCTGCACTCCACGGCACAGATTGCATGTCCAGAGAGCAAAAACTCGGCTTCTTCCAACGGAACCGCGGAGGTTTCGGTCTCAATTTCTTCGATTCCGAAGTCCCCGTGAATAAATAAGACTCCGTCGGTCTTATTATGAGGGAAGGCCGCCGCTTCGTCCAACAAACTTCTCGCTTCAAAATCGTTGAGAACCTTTACTTCACTCGCTTGAGACTCATGAGGCTGATCCTTCATCTCCTTTGGAACACATTGAACAAAAGTTCCCACATGAGAACCCTGATCCCACACTTCCAGATAATAAACGCCATTTGGGTCCTTCGAAAATCTGATCGATCGCGATCCGCCGACCGGATATCTCGTTTCAAGAGGGAATTTATGAAGGTCGGAAGGATGCCGAGAGAGGGAATATATTTGACGGGGGTTATTGGGGCCGTCCAAGGCTACGATTTTTTCAGATCCGTCCTCATCTAAAATCTCGTACTCGATCAACTTCTCCCCATAAAAAATGTGAATCCTTTGATTCTTTCGGATGGGAATTCTCAAATAGACTTCCCTCGTCCCGTTCGCTTTGTAATACCCGCTCAGATAAAAAAGGCGTGTTCCTTTCATTAACAATTGAACTTTCTTTTTCGCCCGCAAAAGAACCCGATGATACAAGCCCCGGTGTAGTGTTCGCCTCAAGTCCATTTCTTCCAACGAACGGGTCGAATCGACAAAAGCGCTCATAATATCCACTAAACCAGGATAAACATCCTCGACTTGCTCCAAATCGCCCCGAGCCCAATAATGAGCCGTGATAAATTCCTTAAAAGCAAATGGGCCATCTAAAAAGGAAAAAACGTCTTCCGCTAATTTGTCGGACGCCGCCTGGATGGCTTTATTGAGGATCCTCTCTTTTCTCCAGACCATGACGCTGTTAAAAGCCATGTGGATTCCCAAGGCAATTTTGAAGGCCAATTTTTGATCGGAGACAAAAACAAACGGCGCGACGATTATGATCGTCACAGCTATCAAGCATGGGATGATAAAGCGATCCTCTTTCTTTAACCAATAAGAGGTGTCCTTAGCTCTCGCGGCGACGGCCAATGGGAAAAGCTTTTTCGCCGCCCGAACTATTCCCAGCACAACGATATGAGCGAAAATAAATAGGATCCCCTTTACCGCAAGATGAACTCGATCGGGGGTTTCGGCAAAGAAGATCCAATTTTCAAGAGCCGGCGCGATCAAGAGGGTGACGGGAAGATAAAGGCCCCAAAAAATTGCTTGACCCAAAGGGGTCTTAAAATCGATCAACCTCCATAGAGGCTCGAAGATAAAGGCGGGGCCCGCCCCCGGCAAAGACTGCCCATTATTAAAATCAGGACCTGCTGTGGCCGGCGATTGAGGCTCCATGGGTTTCGCACCCCAAAAACCTGTCGTCGCGTTAAATCTGTAAACGGTGTCTCCGTTCCTACGAAAATGTCTGTCTAAAATCTGCTCGACGCCCTCTTGGTCACGGCCAAAACCTTGTCCCTGGCTTAAGGCGTTCCAAGCGACGATTTCAAGCGGATCATCTTCATCAACATCCTCAAAACCTTGGAAGCTCGGCCCTTTCAACCCTCGAATTTTCTCGATAACCGCGGGACGGCCTCCGGATTGCCGGACATCCAAGAAATCCCGTACGTTCTCTAACCCTCCGCTTGGTAACACCACACTGGTCATTCCTTGGAGTTCAAGAAGATCAACCCAATCGGCGATGGGCAACAACAAATCAAGAGCATCCCCCTCCCCGCCATTGGATCGGACGGCCATTTGACGGACCAATTCATAGGCCACCGCCGTTTTTATTCTTAATATCGGGTCAAGGTCTTCTTCACCGATTTGATCGGCCATAACTGGTCCCAAAACCAATTGAGAGAGAAAGGGATCATCGACAATATGACTCAGCCGGATTTCATAGAGGTCCGGAGATCTCCGGAGGAGTTCGACCGGAGTCCGACGAATGGCGTCAAGAATGAACTCGACCGACGCCAAATTGGCGTTATCGAATTCACGGTCGAAAATCAATCGGACATGTCTCTTTCGAGCTTCGAAAATTAAACCAGCTATCCGTTTAACTCGCCTTTGGTCGGCAGGAGAGGCGGAAACGCCCAAAAATTCCCTTTGAATAATTTCATCCAATTGCGATCCACTCGGTCCTGGACTGTCAATATCAAGAGGACTGGCTTCAAAGAGCTGACAAATCTGCCCAAGGGCCCGTTTGCAGGCTCTGGCGATTTCCGTGGGACTAAATCTAAAAATAGGTTTGTGGGCAGACCTCTTAACTTCGGATTTAACGTCTTCCGGAAGGGGGTCCACCTTAACATCCTCTGCGACAAAATTTGGAGGTCCACCTTGAACCGGATCAGGCTCACAGAGAGCTCGAGTTCCATTTTTGGTCGCGGCAGCTTCGATTCGAAGCGTAAATTCACCCCCTAAAGACGGAATTCCTGGACGCACCTCAACTGAGAAATGGGTCCGGGAGATTTGCGAATCCCGAACATTGTAGGCGGCATGAGAATTTCGGGCCACATGGTAGGGCCCTGGCCAGGCCTCACCCAATTCGGAAAGGGACACCGGATCGGCATTCGGACGTCCATAAATCTGCCGGAATTGCTGAATATTGAGAAGCCGGTTTTCCCCTTGGACCTCGACCCAAATCCGGTACCAGAAAGAGCCTGCATGAATCCAAACCGCTTGGTTCCTATTCACCCCAACGGAAAGGGCTTGATTGCTTAAGGAGGGGATATATACAACACTCGGCCAAATCCTCCGCCCAGTTTCCTCCAATGTGAACACAAATTCCGTTTTTTTATCGAAAAGATCAAACCAACCAAAAAAACCATTGATGAAAGGACTTGGGTGAACAACGGTAGGAGGAGGATCTCTTCGGCCATTTAAAAAATCAACAAATTCGGACCAAGTTTCTTGGGTTAGTCCTTCGGAGATGAAATAATAAATCAAACCTCTCTGTCTCAATTCAATGTCCAACCCATCTCTATCTCCGGGCTCAAGACCCGCCATGACCAAAGCCCGCTCCTCTTCTCGTAAACTTATGTACCGACCCAACCCTTCTTCTCTTAAACCTTGGTCGCCTGATTCCAACAAACCAATGGTATATGGAATTACAAAATCATCAGGCCCCAAATCTTCTGCTCCATCACCTAACATCGCCATCAAGGGAAATTCTTTAAAGAATTTTTTCAAACTAAGAAAAATATTCTGCCAACGTCCGACGAGGACAATTGCGTTAACGGCGGCGTGACTGCCAAACGAAATCCAAACGGCGTTTTGGGTGATATAAGACGGCATGAACGGCAGGAAGGGAAGGTTGAATAGGAGAGAAAAGCCCCAACGGACGAAGAGATCCCTCACCCAATGATCTTGCTTCGCTCCCGTCAGCCACGCCACGATCGTGTGAGAGAATGAGAAGAGAAATCCGATGGCGACCGCCCCCAATAGCCCCGCCGTCACCAGATCGACTCCGAAACCGGTCAACAAATCCAAACCCCAACCAAACCCGGCGTCATGAAATCCTCTCGTCTCCAACCACGCGGCACCCAAAATTAGACTGCCTAAAATTCCTTTGCCGAGAGGTTTTTTCACGAAAATATTCCCGCCGAGGACACCAGGACCTTCTAGAATCAAACCAGGCACCGAAGACCTGGAACTTTTATAAGTCGTTAAGTCACCCACATCGGCGCGAGACAAATCGCTCTCCACACGTCTCCCGCCCATTTGAGGATCGAGGATAATTCCATTCCCAACGGAAACGGGAAGTCCAAAAACTGTGGCATGAACAGCTTCGGTGAGAAACCGGTTTCGAGTTGGACCGAACGTGGCGTGTCCCTCTTCCGGAGTGAGGAACAATGTCTCTCCGGCAAACAAGCGGTCGAGAGGAGTTTTCTCCCGCGCAAAGATAGACAAATATGACGTCCCGGTGGGATCATCGATCTTTGAAATTTTTGGAGCGACGACGATGAATGAGATGCTTTTATCCTTGAGGATTTGGGAAATCTCCGGCGTATGGAAACCACCTGTGATGAGGATGGAGGAGGAGAAAGGGGGGAGGCCTCGCGATCCGACAAATCCGAAAGTCGGATCGCGAGGCCTCCCCCCTTTCCCTTTCTCCATCTCCACCCCAAGCAATTTCTTGACCATCAATTCGCTGCGGATATCAGCTTCGCGGTAGAAGGATTCGAAAGAAGACAATGATCCGTCATTCCCGAATGTTCGCCGTGGCGAGCTTTCGCGGGAATGACGAGAATTTTTGTACTCTCCCCACTCTTTCGGCGTGAGGGAGAATCCCACCAACTTCCCAACCAAAGACAAGTATTCGCTGAAGTCGATCAACGTCTTTTCTTCCGGTGTTTTGACCAGGGCGGTTTTGATCTCTTCCTCCACAGCCTGAATAGAATCCAAAAGGTCGTTTGAATTGATCCCGTCGGCAAGGAGCACGTAGCGGATATAACTTTCAAAGGCGGGTGTTTTTTTCAAATCGATTCCCTTATTTAAGCAAAGGGCCTTGAGGTTCTCGTAATAATCTCCAAAACTGAGACGGCCCATCCGATAAGCCAAACTCTCCGCCACCAAACCCTCCAGTTCCTTCTCATTTAATTTTCCGGCCAATTTTTCCAAAACAGACGTCCGCTCCATCTCGACACGGTTAAAGCCCAAGGTCGTTTCAATCCGATAAGCTTCAAGAAATTGGCCTAAGACTCCATCTGAAACCCGGGACCCCTCGTCCTTTCGTGGCAAAAACTCGACCAGCTTCTCCACATAGGCCCCGAGGCCTAAGTCTCCCTTTTGATGGGCCGATCGAAGGTCATCAAAGGCTTTTAAGCTTTTAGAAAAAACTTTTTCTTTTTCTTCCCGAAGACTGCGGTCCGTCTGCCTTAATTTCTTCGATACTTTATCTTTGAGCGGACGTGAGGAGAGGTAAGCTCCCACATTGGCGTCGTAATGGATCCGGTCATCGACGCCGATAAACGGCGGAGGATTTTCCGTTGAGGTAAGCCCCACATAGGAGGGGGCGGCCAAGAGGTTTTTATCCAGAAACGCCTTCGCCACTTCGCCCACGATTTTTTTATCGGGAAAAATTCTGAAGCGTGAAAAATCAAATGGTTCAAAGGCCCCTTCGACCGCCACGAGGTCGACCTTCCTTTGGTCGATCAATCCCTGTAAAATTTTAGAGATATTCCCTTGGGCCTCAGAATTCAAATGAACATCTTGGATGATCACCAAAGCGGGATTTTCCGGGTGACCCGAATCATAAACCTCTTGGAGGCGGGCAAATCCAAAAGGGACCGAATTGATCAAACCTCTTAATTTTTCCGGGATGTGGCGGAATTTTTTTTGGGCGGCCTTCGTCCATAACTTCGGCAAATCCTCAACCAAATTCTGAAACGGTCTCGAACCCGGAGAGAGCGAGGACGGCAGGGAAGCCAAAGGACTTGAGGAGGGTTCCTTTTTACATTGACTCAGACTTTTTTGCCGGTCTTTCCAAAAATTGGCCTCAGCGATGGATCCCAACACAACTTGTGTCGTCGTGAAAGATATAAGGACAACGATGGACAGACCCTTCTGCCAAGAAAGGTTCATAATGAGTCAGTTTAATCAGGAAGAGATTAAGATGGCCTTAAGGGCGGGTTAAGATTTCAAGAAGATTATGAATTGATTTTTAGAGGTGTTTTTTCTAATCAATTAAGATAAACAAAGAGCTGCCGCTTCCCCAGTATTTGCAAATTGCATACAATTGTATGCAGGAGGCAAACTTATGAAAAGCCTATTTAACAAAAGCAAAACCATGCTACTGAGGATTTTTTTCACAAACCCGGATCGGGCCTTCTATGTGCATGAGTTGGGAAAAATTCTCAACAAGAAGCCTGGAATCTTTCACAGAGCTTTAAACCAACTCGAAAATGACGGGTTCCTGACCAGCCGATTTCAAGCCAACGCGCGATATTTCAAAGCCAATCCCAACCACCCCCTATTTCCTGAACTCAAGAATATTGTCTTCAAGACCGCCGGCGTCGAGGCGTCTTTAAAAAGCCTTTTTCAAACGTTAAAAAATGCCAAAGCGGCATTAATTTACGGTTCCTTTGCAAAAGGTTTAGACCGGGCTGACTCGGACATTGATATTCTCGTGATCGGAGAGCCTCTGGTTGAAAACCAACTTATCCGAAAATTAAAAAAGCTGGAAAATGACCTTCAACGAGAAATTAACTTCACCCTTTACAGCGAAGAGGAGTATGCGGAGAAGCGGAAAGTCCAAGATCCCTTCTTGGAAGAGGTCTTGAATCAAAAAACAATTTTAATTAAAGGGAA
>JAJAPZ010000051.1 GCA_020523905.1 Candidatus Obscuribacterium magneticum | reverse complement strand
GGGATGCATGAGTTTTAAAAGGGGGAAGAGTAATTTTTGGGACATCTCTCCCAGCAATTTGTCCTCTTGAGGCGGCTTCCCGACAACCGCGGCCGGATAAATGGGATGATCCCGATGCCAAATTTTTTTAATTTTAAAAACGGGAAAGGGGGCCTTCTCGGAATAGTGGCCGAAATGGTCACCGAAGGGGCCTTCCATCCGTCTTTCTTGAGGGGGAACCAAACCTTCTAAAATAAATTCGGCTTCCGCCGGATATGATAGACCCGTCCGTTTGTCTTCACCCGTCAAGGTCCCCTCGCCTCTCAAAAAACTTGCGACCACCATTTCCTCAATATCCTCCGGAAGGGGAAAGACTCCGCATATCATCAAGAGAGGATCGGCTCCCAGAACCGCCATCAAGGGGAGCGGTTGATCCTTCGATTCGGCCTGGGCAAAGTGGAACCCGCCGCCTTTTCCGATCTGCCAATGCATCCCGGTTTCATTCGAAGAGAAAACCTGCATCCGGTACACGCCGAGATTCTGACGGCCGTTCTGCGGGCTTTTGGTGAGGACCAAGGGAAACGTGATGAAGCGGCCGCCGTCTTTAGGCCAGGATTGGGTTATGGGAAGACAATCGAGGTTCGCCGGGTCGATTAAATTTTCTTGAACAGGAGGGTTCGAGACCTTTTTGGGTCTTAGGGTCATTAATCTTTTTAGGACATGCCTATTGTCCCAAAGCTTTTTCGTCGAAGGTGCCTGAACGGATTGAAATAACCTGACCAAATCTTCGGTTAATTTCTCCGGAGAGCCGCCGAGAGCTTTCTCGATTCTCTTCTCTGACCCAAAAATGTTGATGGCCAGCGGAAATTTCGACCCTTTGACATTTTCAAATAGGAGAGCGGGCCCTTTCTCCCTCACCACACGAGTCGCGATTTCGGTAATTTCAAGGCAAGGATCGACTTCCGTTTTAATCCGGAGGAGATCTCCTTCAGTTTCTAAATAGGAGAGAAAAGATCTTAAGTTTCTAAACGTCATTAAGGCTTAAGCTGGCCCGGCCGGTAAGCCGAACGGTTGGGAAGTCCAAGGGTTGCAAAAATATGTTCGACAAAATCCGAAACCATATGCTCGATGGTCGGCGGTTTAAGATAAAAGGGAGGGGAAACAGGCATGATCGTGACCCCCAAGCGGGATAATTTCAAGGCGTTTTCCAAGGCCACAGATGAGAGAGGGGACTCTCTCACCCCCAACAGCATCCGGCGGCCCTCTTTTAAGGACACCTCCCCAACTCTCGAAATAAGATTTTCAGAGATCCCGTTGGCTATACGCGCCATAGTCGTCAGCGAGCAGGGAAGGACCACGAATTGATCGAAGGAATTGGCCCCCGACGCCACGGGAGCGTTCATGTCATCGTTTGAATAAACCGTTTCAACGAAAGACATTAAATCTTGAGCGCCTAATCCTGTTTCTTGGTAAAGAATGGACTTCCCCCATTTGGACAAAATGAGAATTTTTTCTCCCGGACACCGCTTCAAAAATTCGACCCCAAAAAGGGTTCCGGACGCCCCAGTCATTGCAACGATGGTTTTCATTTCAATATCCCCTTATACCGGAGAATACAAATAGGAGGACCACAAATCCGATGATCGCGTTCACACGAAAAAAAGCAAAATCAACTTTAAAAGAAAACTCTTGTTCTAAATAAAGAAGAATGCCGTTGATGAGGAGAAGCATCAAAGTGATCGGTCCGGAGAACCAATTAATATAAATCCAAACAAGGCACAAAAAAGCCAAGAGGTGAAAAAATGCGGAATATTTTAAAGCTCTCTTTGATCCCAGGGCCGCAGGCAAGGAATAGAGGTGAAATTTCCGGTCGAATTCCTCATCCAATGTCGCGTAAATTATATCAAAGCCCGTCAGCCAAAAAATGCAAAAGACTCCAAGCATGACAGTGGCCTCGATCTCGTGAAAAGAGGGTTTGACCGCTAAAAACCCGGCCACCGGAACCAAACCCCAAACGAGTCCCAGCCCCAAATGAGACCACCGCGTGAATCTTTTCAGATAAGGATAAAAAGAAAAACCGATGATCGGCACCCACGACCATTTGAGGCAGAAATCCGATAAAAGCCAGGCAACAAATAGATAAACAAGAAGGCTTAGGACCATCAACAGCCAGGCCTCAAACAATTTCATCCGCCCGCTTGGAATATGGCGGTCTTTGGTCCGCGGATTTTTGCGGTCTATCTCACGATCAATAATCCGGTTGAGGGTCAAAGCCACGCATCTCGCGCAAACGCCCGCAAATAAAATCAGAAAACTTTCTCGAAAGGAAGGCCACCGCCCGTTGGCGAGAAATGCGCCCGCAAAAAGGAGGGGGATTGAAAAGAGGGTGTGCTCGATCTTTAAAAATTCAAGGTAGGTTTGAAAAACCATCTTTCTATGTTAGGAAGACTTGATGGTGGTCCCCTTGGAGGACAACCGTCGGAGCGTGATGGGTCGGCTAAGATTGACCGAAAGCACTTTGAGGGATAATCCCGAAAGTTTTAAAGCCAACCCCGCCTCCCGAATATCTTGACCGGAGATAGCCAAAGCGGGCCCCAAGCTTTCCGGCCCCATCCCTTTAAGAAATGGATTTCCGTAAAGCTGATCATTAAATAGATAAAGCCGATGATCATCGATGGATCCTAAAAAGGGATCCAAGGGCAAATTGACAGTCCTGGTCAACGGGGAAAAATTAGCCACAACAATTAACAAACTCTTCCCGAAATACCGGGCGAAGGCGAGAAGGCTCTTTTGGTCGTGAGACAGCAATTGAAAATCTCCTTTAATAAGAATGGGTAATCGTCCCACTGTTTTTAGAAAATCAAAAAAGTCGCCTGCGGCATCAACGTTAAACGTCACCTTTCCCGGGAGAAGGCTCAGGAGAGCGGCTCCCAAAATCCGTTGATCATCCGAGGATGTCATCTTCGGAGAATTGGACAAAAGTGGATTAAGGTTATAGATCGAACGCTTCAAAAGAGTCCGGCCACTTTGATCGAGCAATTGCGGCAGGCGGCCAACCGTTTCCATCTTTATCTGATTGACGAGTGTTTCCCGCAAATAGTCATTTTCAAAGAAATCAAACCCGACGTTTAAAATGGATTCCCGGTCCCAACCGACCCCGTCGGCAATCAATTGAAATTGGGGATAGGAGGATTTAACCTCGGAAAGGACCCCTGTCCAAAACTCCTGCTGTTCGTCTCGACCCTCACCCGGTAACTGTTCTCCCCAATAAAGAGATAGAGACGAGTTTAACAGAGACGCCGCCCCTTCTATCCTCACAGTCCTGGTGAGGCTCGCCAACCGCTTTAAAACGCGGATGGCCATGGCTCTGTGAGCGGGAGAATTTAAATTATATTGGACGCTGTCGTTGGTGAAAGGAAATCCCGGCATTTTGCCGTAGGCCGCCAAAACCCTCTGGGCGAGGCCGTGTTGCTTTTGCCAGAAAGGGGGCACCCATAAGGGAAAGTATCCCATATGCTTGATCCTCAGCTCCTCGTCGCTCAACTGGTAATCCGATTGGGGAACGGGTTTAAAAACGAATAGATCGGGGTGGGCCATAAAAGTCCCATAAACGAAGAGGGACCGGACAAAGCAAACGGTGGGAATCAGTTCAACTCCTTCCACTTTGGCGGTCCGTATCTGCTGGATCAGAAAATTCTCCCCTAAATATTCTTCTTGGACGTCGAAATCGTGTGAAGCGTGATAGGGTTGAGCCCACACTCGGCTAATTTTTTTTCTGGCCACATTTTTCCAAAACGATCGGTAAATTTTTGGGCCAATTTCGAATTCGGGGGATCCAGTCGGCCAATCTACACAAAACAAAACATTGGGGAGTTGGGGAATCCAATTTTGCCGCCTCTTGGACAAGAGTTTCCAAAGGACTATCAATAATAGACTGGCCCCAAAAAGTCCAAGGAAAACAACCGATAACTTAATAACCCAAGGGTTCTTCAGAATTGCGAAGGTTAATGTTCGAGCCTGCCTGGCGGAATCAAATATCGGTTTTTTTATCCTTGCGGCGATTCGAATCATTCGAGCTTCGGTTGTTTTAACCGTTTCGGATCCGATAGACACCGCCGATTTGCCCTGGGCCGTCATGGATGCCAAAGCCATTTCTTGGGACCGAGCATCTGCGGCGGCTGAAACCATCAAACCTTCACCGGTTTGGGGTGGGGGATTCATTTCCGGCGGGTTGACCTCCGGCATACGGATGGGACAGACGACCATCTTCACGTTCTTTAAAGCCCGGCCTTGACGGATAAAAGCCAAACCCAAAACTTCTATGGTTCCGGCCTTCCGGTTACCGACGGTGTAACGGCCGAATTCAACGTCCACCCTGGCAATGCTCGAAAGATCAACAGAACCTTCCGAAAAAATGGACGAATACGGAATAACCAATTGAATAATATCGTTGGCTGGCATTCCATTCCAAGGAATATTGGCCGTCCTGGCTTGAGGAACCGATTCGGCCTTCCAAGCCTTGTCCTGCAAACCCACCCGAACCCTCCGGTTGGGTTTATCCGACCGGATCCAAATAACGATCGAATTGTAAAGTTGAATGTCGAGGGGAGTTTTAAAGGTGATGAGGCCGTTGGCCCACCCCTCATCTCCTTCATTGACGAGGTTCAAATACAGGCCCTTGTTCAATATCCCCGACTGTTTTACATATGAATAGCGGCTGTCTTTCCCGGAGCCTGAGAATCGAATTGAGGCGATTTGATCCTTTTTTAAAATAAAGGTCGGCCCGCTGGAGACGCCATAAGAAACCTCTCGCAATGCCTTTCCGAAAGCTCCGATCAAAGAGGAATCATCAACAAAAGACGAGTGAAGAATGGGAAAGGAGGAGAGGAGAAATAAGCCGAAGAGTATCTGAGTCCTGAATATGCTTCTGCTTAACATGGGAGGCATTTTACAATATAGAGACGGAAAAATAGGGTTTTGTTAATCAGTGATCGGTAAATTCTTTTCCGTTCTAAAAAGAATGACCCCTTGTGCCCTATCGCTCCACAAATTGACGAGAGTGATGCCGTTTGCTAGGCTTTCAGCCCGCCCCATCCACAAGGAGATTTTGAACCCAAACATGATCAAAATCATTTTGTTTGACCTGGGCAATGTCATACTGCCCTTCAATATCGAACGCCTCGCCAGGCGGCTGGCCCCCTTTTCTTCATTCCCGCCGGAGGCCATCCCCGGGCATATTTGGAACGAAAATATCGCCAAAACATTTGAAATTGGAGAACTTTCCGAAGAGGCCTTTTTTGAACACGTCCAGAAAAACCTAAACCTTAAAAATTTGACACTCGCCCAATTTGCACCCATTTTTAACGACATCTTTGTGGAAAACCAGGACATCATTCAGCTGGCGAAACAACTTAAATCCCACTACAAACTCGGGGTCCTCTCCAACACCAACGCCATTCACGCGAAATTCGTTTTGGAACACTTCCCCAATATGAAACTTTTTGACAAGTTATTTTTCTCCAATGAAATGGGGGTCCGAAAACCCCATCCGACCATATACAAAATGGTTATGGACTTTTTCTCATCAAAACCCGAAGAGATCGTTTTTATCGACGACACCCTTGACAATGTCAAAGGGGCCAGCGCCCTCGGCATTCACGGGATCCATTATAAAAACAGGGAGCTCCTTCTCGATGACCTCGAAAAACTCGGGGTCCTTCCGGAACGGCAGGCTGCCTGAAAGTGTGAGGTCATTATGCCAACTCTCGTTGTGATCGGCGCCCAATGGGGCGATGAAGGGAAAGGAAAGATTGTTCATATTATCGGCAAGAATTCCGACTATATCGTCAGGTACCAAGGGGGGAACAACGCCGGCCACACCGTCGTTTTTGACGGAAAACATTTTGTCCTGCACCTGATTCCGTCCGGGATTTTGGAACCGGGGAAAAAGGGGGTTATCGGGAACGGGGTGGTCATCGATCCCGCGGCCCTCAAAGAAGAAGTGGAGTTTTTGGAAAGCCGTCAAATCAAAGTGAAAGGCCGGCTCTCAGTCTCCTTGAACGCCCACGTCATTCTTCCTTACCACAAAGTGTTGGACACGCTCCGTGAAACCGGAGTCAAATCAGATGCGATCGGAACGACCCGGAAAGGAATCGGCCCCGCTTACGCCGACAAAGTGGCAAGGAGAGGGATTAGAATCGCCGATTACTTGGAGCCGGAGGTTTTCGAAACTCTATTGGATAGTAACCTCAAGGAGAAGGAGCCTCTCCTATCTAAAGTGATGTCGATTGAAAAAATCCGCTCGGAAATCATGGCCTCCTATCCCGTTCTAAAGGAATTTATCCGCCAATTCGCCACGGATACAACCATCCTCCTTGATGAGGCTATGAAAAAGAAAAAGAGAATTCTTTTTGAGAGCGCACAGGGAACTCTCCTCGACGTTGATTTTGGGACCTACCCTTTTGTGACCTCCTCCAACCCGGTCGCGGGTGGGGTGTGCATCGGCGCGGGTGTGGGGCCACAATTTATCGACGAAGTTCTTGGCGTCATCAAAGCTTACACCACGCGCGTGGGGGACGGCCCTTTTCCGACGGAACTCACCGATTCCTTTGGGGACTATCTCCAGTCCCGCGGACAAGAATTCGGCTCGACAACCGGCAGGAAGCGAAGATGCGGATGGTTTGACGCCGTCGTGGTGAGACACTCGTTTCGGATCAGCGGCATCAAACGGTTTGCACTAACAAAGCTCGATGTTTTGGACGGATTGGACCCGATCCGGATTTGTACCGGATACAAGCTCGGCAACAAAATCATCGAGGATTTCCCGGCAAGCCGAACCGCCCAAGCCAAAGTTGTTCCTATTTATAAGGATTTCAAAGGTTTTACCGGGAGTCTAAAGGAGCTGAAGAATTTCAACAAGTTCCCGAAAGAAGCCAGAAATTATGTGGCGGCCTTGGAAAAATTCGTGGGAGCCAAATGCGCTCTCATCTCTCTCGGAAAAAGCCGGGAAGAAACTCTTGTTTTGGATAAGAATTTTAATTGGTTGAAAAAATAAATGTCCGTAAATAAAAATCAAAAAGCGTATCTGGTGTTGGCCACGGGGCGGGTTTTTCAAGGCATGTCCTTCGGCTCAATCCCCAAAGACCCTTCCGCCTCGCCCAAGGAAATCACCTTCGGTGAGGTGGTCTTTAACACCTCCCTCACCGGTTACCAAGAAATTATCACCGACCCCTCCTACTACGGCCAGATTGTGGCCATGACGCCGTCTCACATCGGAAACACCGGTATCAACGCGGAGGACGTCGAATCGCGAAAAATTTTTCTTTCGGGGTTTGTGGTCCAGGAACTGAGCGGCATCGTCTCCAACTGGCGGGCGACCGAAACTTTGGATTCCTATTTTCAAAAAGCGGGCATTGCTGGGTTGACAGGAGTTGATACCCGCGCCCTCACACGGCACATCCGGATGTTGGGTGCGGTGACCGGCCTCATCGCTCCGGAAGGGGCCGACCTGGTGAAGGCCGCGAAAATCGTCAAGGATCTCCCGGGACTTGAGACCCGGGACTTGGTGAAAGACGTCACCGTTGATAAACCATACTCATGGTCCGAAGGATCGAGAGAATGGCTCGATGAAGCCCTCAAGACAAAAATCCAAAAGGACGCCAAAAAGAAAAAGGTCGTCGTGGTGGATTTCGGCGTGAAAAAAAATATCCTCCGCTCCCTCGTTGATTTCGGTTGCGATGTAACCGTCGTTCCCGCCTCCACAAAATCAAAAGAGATCATGAATTTGAAACCGGACGGGGTCCTATTTTCAAACGGCCCGGGGGACCCCGCGGCCGTCGACTACGGGATCCAAACCATCCGGGACCTCATCAAATCGAACCGGGAGAAAAAGGAGAAAGGGGAAAAACAAACCGCTCTTTTCGGAATTTGCCTCGGCCACCAAATGATGGGCCTCGCCCTCGGCGGAAAAACGTTCAAGATGAAATTCGGACACCACGGATCCAATCATCCCATTAAGGAACTCGGAGAAAACGAGGTGGATATCACATCTCAAAATCACGGATTTTCCGTCACCGGAGAGAAGACTTCGTCCGGGGATTGGGTGCTGAAAGGGGACAAAGATGTGGCCGTCACCCATCTCAATTTAAACGACAACGCCATCGAAGGCCTCAAACATAAAACCATGCCCCTTTTCTCCGTCCAATACCACCCTGAAGCGTCTGCCGGACCGCATGACGCCAAACATTTATTTCGCCGGTTTATGAAGCTGATGGAAGGGGAAAAAAATTAATGTCCAAACGAACCGACATAAACAAAATTCTCATCATCGGCTCGGGGCCCATCATAATCGGCCAAGCCTGCGAATTTGATTACTCCGGAACCCAAGCGGTGAAAGCCCTAAAAAAAGAAGGGTTTCACATCATCCTTATTAATTCGAATCCCGCCACCATCATGACCGATCCCGAATTGGCGGATGCCACCTACATCGAACCCCTTACCGCGGACGTCCTCGAAGCCATTATTGCCAAAGAGAAACCGGACGCACTCCTCCCCACCCTGGGAGGCCAAACCGGCTTGAATCTCGCCGTGGAAGTCGCCAAAAAGGGAATCCTTAAAAAATATGGCGTCGAAATGATCGGAGCCAATCTAGAGGCGATCGAAAAAGCGGAAGACCGGGAATTATTTAAGAAAACGATGAACGCCATCGGGATCGAAACTCCCCGAAGTGGAATCGCCCGAACGATCACCGAAGCGGAACAAATTGCTCAGGAGATCGGGTTCCCCCTGATTATCCGTCCCTCCTTCACGTTGGGAGGCACGGGATCCTCCATCGCTTATAATAAAGAGGAATATCTAAAAGCCGCATCCTTCGGCCTGAGTTTAAGCCCCATCAGCGAAATTTTGATCGAAGAATCCTTGGAAGGATGGAAAGAATTTGAGTTGGAAGTCATGCGAGACAAGGCCGACCAATGCATCGTCATCTGTTCGATCGAAAACGTCGACCCGATGGGGGTCCACACCGGAGATTCCATCACCGTCGCCCCGACGATGACCTTGACCGACAAAGAGTACCAGAGGATGCGGGACGCCTCCTTCGCCTGCATTCGGGCGATCGGAGTTGAAACCGGAGGTTCCAATATCCAATTTGCAATGGATCCTCAAACGGGCCGGATGCTCATCATTGAGATGAACCCGCGGGTCTCCCGTTCAAGCGCCCTGGCTTCGAAAGCAACCGGGTTTCCCATCGCGAAATTGGCGGCGCTATTGGCCATCGGCTATCGGCTAGACGAACTTCCGAACGACATCACTCAAAAAACTCCGGCCTCATTTGAACCGACGATCGATTATACCGTCGTCAAAATCCCCAGGTTCGCTTTCGAAAAATTTGCAGGGGTTCCCGATCACTTGGGGACCCAAATGAAATCCGTCGGAGAGGTCATGGCCCTCGGCCGGAATTTCAAACAAGCCCTCCAGAAAGCGTTCCGCGGACTTGAAACCGGGAGGGGGGGGCTGGGATGCGACGGGAAATCCATCCTTCCCCAACTTGAGCAGGCCATCAAAGAAAAAGACAGCTTAAACTCCGAAACCTGGACCCAAAAAAATCCCCGGCTTCTCGATGATCTCAAAGAAAAGATCCGGATCCCCAATTCCGAGCGGTTGTTCGCGGTGAAAGCGGGACTCCAACTCGGTTTGACCGTGGAAGACATTTTCAACATCTCCAAAATCGATCCGTGGTTCACCAAACAAATCGAAGAGCTGGTCCAGTTTGAAAAATATTTCCTTGAGTCCATAAAAGACAAAGAGGGTCGGGTCAAAATCAACGCAGATCTGATTCTCGAAGCGAAGCGTTTGGGATATTCCGATATCCAGCTCGCCCATCTCCTCGGCCAGACGGAAGGGAAAGTCAGGGAGATCAGGAAAAAACTCAAGATCCAACCGGTTTTTAATTTGGTCGACACTTGCGCCGCCGAATTCGAGGCTTACACACCTTATTATTATTCCTGCTACGGCGAGGAAGACGAAACGAAACCGTCCAATAAGAAAAAGGTCATGATTTTAGGCGGAGGGCCGAACCGCATCGGCCAGGGAATTGAATTTGATTACTGCTGCGTACACGCAGTCCAATCTCTTCAAGAGGAAGGGATCGAAACCATTATGGTGAACTGTAACCCCGAAACGGTTTCAACGGATTACGACACCGCGGATCGCCTTTATTTTGAACCTCTCACCTTAGAAGACGTCCTCAGTATCGTCGAGAATGAAAAGCCTTTGGGCCTTATCGTCCAGTTTGGCGGCCAAACCCCCTTAAACTTGGCGATCCCCTTGGAAGAGGCGGGCGTAAAAATTCTCGGAACCTCTCCCGATTCAATCGATCTCGCTGAAGACCGGGGCCGGTTCGGCCGTTTGATCAACAAACTGGGGATCCCACAACCGGAAAACGGGGTCGCCCGCTCTTATGAAGAAGCGCGGGACGTCGCCTCGCAAATCGGTTATCCGGTTATGGTCCGGCCCTCCTATGTTTTGGGAGGCCGGGCTATGGAAATTGTGGACACCGATTCAATGCTCAAAGAATATATCTCCCGGGCCACCATGATCTCACCGGACCATCCGATCCTCATCGACAAATATTTGGATAACGCCGTCGAAGTGGACGTCGACGCGATCTCCGATGGAGAAAACACTTATATCGGCGGGATTATGGAACACATCGAGGCTGCCGGGGTCCATTCCGGGGATTCGGCCTGCGTTATACCTCAGCAAAAATTGTCTCTTGAAATTGTGGAGACAATCGAGAAAACCACAAAGACCTTGGCGAAAGCCTTGAAGGTTAAAGGACTCATGAACGTTCAGCTCGCCATCAAGGACAACGTCGTGTATTTGTTGGAGGTCAACCCCCGAGGAAGCCGGACTGTCCCCTATGTCTCCAAAGCGACGGGTTTACCTCTCGCCAAATTGGCGGCGAAATTAATGTTGGGTAAAACCTTGCCGGAGATTCTTCCCGATTTTGAAAAAAGGCAAAAACAAAAATTGCCTTGGACCGCGGTGAAAGAAGCCGTTCTTCCGTGGGTCAAATTTCCCGGAGTCAACATCGTCCTCGGCCCCGAAATGCGGTCGACGGGAGAAGTGATGGGGATCGATACCTTCTTTCCTGCGGCTTACGCCAAATCGCAGGCAGCCGCCAACTCTCCTCTTCCGTCTAAAGGTCCCATTTTAATGAGCCTAAAAAACACTCATAAAGAAAAAGCCCTCGGCATTGCCAAGCGACTCTTAAAAATCGGGTTCTCTCTCACCGCCACCGCCGGAACTGCCGAAGCCTTATCCAAAGCCGGACTCCCTGTCAAAACCGTGAATAAAATCGCGGAGGGCCGCCCCAACGTCGTCGATATCATTTCCAACCGCGAAGTCGCTTTGGTCATTAACACTCCGTCGGGGGCCAGGTCCCGGTCAGACGGTTGGGCGATCCGGTCCGCAGCCACCGCCGTCGGGATTCCGATTATCACCACTCTTGCCGCCGCCGAGGCCGCCACCACCGCGATGGAATTGAGCCAAAAAAAGGATTGGACGATTCGCTCAATTCAGGACTACTACAAACTCAGCCCAAATCTTACTCAGAAACAACCGAAGCCCTCAAAAACACCTGTTAATAAAGCAGTTTAATTAAACTTGCCTCTTTCTCCCAAATCGTCACCTGACCTTGACGAATCAATAGGTAGTAGGTAGAATCTCATTTCCACAATATATGGTATGAAGAGGTTCACCTCATGAAATGTCCTCATTGTAACCACACGGAAGCTCACGTTATAGACTCAAGGCCCGTCGAAACAGGAAACGTCATTCGAAGACGGCGCGAATGTTTGGGTTGCCACAAGCGTTTTACGACCTACGAGCGGACCGAAACGATTCCTTTGATGGTGTTAAAATCGGATAATCGGAGAGAACCTTTTGACCGGAATAAATTGCGGGCGGGAATCGCTTTAGCGTGTAAGAAACGAAAAATCTCGGCGGAACAAATCGAACAACTGGTGTCAGAAGTTGAGCTTGAACTTCAGGAAAAATTTGTCTTGGAAGCTCCCAGCCGCGCCATCGGCGACCTCGTTTTAAGGAAACTCAAAGATTTGGATCCCGTTGCCTACATCCGTTTTGTCTCGGTTTATAAACAATTTTCTGATGTTCATTCCTTCGTGTACGAATTAAAAGATTTAAAAAGTCAGAAAAAAGGCCTAAAGAGAAAAGAAAAAGCCCGGAAAATTTCTCTCTCACCCATTTTGGCCTCTTATTCTGAAAATTAATCGCCGAATTCAAAGTCAACCAAAATGCCGATTGAAACGACAGAGATAGGACGTTCTATTCCAATTATCGTCACCGAAAACCAGAAAAAGGTGATCGAAGACAAATATCTCCGGGGAGAAGATTCAATCGAAACCTGGTTGAAGAGGCTCTCCAGGAATATCGCCCTTGCGGAACTTCTTTACCATCCCAACCACAACTCTTGGGGGCTTTTTAACGGGGTCCGGGTTTTTAAAAGGGATTCTTTAAATCCTGTACGCGAAATACCCGGGCCGAGCGAAAAAGGCAAAGGAAACGGCCAGGAAAAAATTCACCCCTACAGTTTTTCCCAGACGTTCCTCTTTCATCACGGGCTTCACACTGCCGTCGAACGGGAGAAAAACTTCCGCCGGTTTATCGAAAACTGCCAGAAAACGGAAGACGCATTCGAAGAGGCCCGTCAACTTGTCTCCCATTGGGCGTCGAAATTTTATGAACTCCTCGCCACGTGGACATTTCTTCCCAATTCTCCCACTCTCATGAACGCGGGACGGGACCTCCAACAACTCTCAGCCTGCTTTGTCGTGCCGGTGGAGGATTCCATGGAAGGAATCACACACGCCCTTCAAGCCCAAGCCCTCATTCATAAATCGGGGGGCGGGACCGGTTTCTCTTTCGGGAATTTAAGGCCGATGGGAGACACCGTTCAAAAAACCCACGGGGTCGCCTCAGGCTCCATCAGCTTCATGAAAGTTTTTGACCGGATGACGGAGGTGGTCAAACAGGGGGGAAACCGGAGAGGAGCCAACATGGGGATTCTCCCCTATTGGCATCCGGAAATAAGAGAATTCATCCAAATCAAAAGCCGGACGGGGACCTTGGAAAATTTCAACCTCTCCGTCGCCGTCGATGAAAAATTCTTCCAAATGGCCGAAAAGAATGAAGACTATGATCTCATCAACCCTCGGACCAAAGAGTCGGCGGGGAAGGTCTCCGCCTCTCAAATTTTTGATCTCATAATCGAGATGGCTTGGCGATCCGGAGACCCCGGTTTGGTCTTCCTGGACAAAATCAACAACTCCGCCTCAAACTCGGTCCCCGGTTTCGGGCCGATCATGGCCACAAACCCCTGCGGAGAGCAACCTCTTTACCCCAACGAAGCCTGCAACCTTGGTTCTTTGAACCTTTTAAAATTCGTGAAGATTGAAAATGGAATACCGGAATTGGATTGGGACAAATTGAAAGAGGCCATCGATCTCGCGGTCCGGTTCCTGGACAACGTCATCGACATGAACGATTTTCCTCTTCCGGAAATCGAACAGATCTCCAAAGGAAACCGGAGGATCGGCCTCGGTGTGATGGGATTTGCCGAGACCCTCATCAAAATGGGGATCCCTTACGGCTCTCCAGAATCGGTCGAGTTCGCGAAAAAATTGATGGCGTTCATCAACGAAGACGCTTTAAACGCCTCCGAAAAATTGGGCGAGGAGCGCGGGGTTTTTCCGAACTGGAAAAACAGCATCTATAATCCGGCGAGTCCCAATTATAAAGGGGAAACCCGCCATCCTCGCCACTCGGCCCGGACGACCATCGCTCCGACGGGGACGATCGGCCTTGCGGCCGGACTCCAAGGAGCCGGCATCGAACCATTTTATGCCCTTGCTTATACGCGGTACAACGGCCGGGCAATAGAGGCCCTCAAAACCGGAGCGACCCCCGACCCTCAGGATATTTATTATGAGGTGAACCCGCTTTTTAAAGAGATCGCCGCTCAAAACAATTTCTTCGGCCTGGCGGAAAAAACGCTTTGGGAGAAAATTGAGCACAATAAAAAATCAATCAAGGGAATTCCCGAAATACCGGAGCGAATTCAAGCTTTATTTGCGACCGCGCAAGATATCCCTGTCGAATCCCATATCGAAATCCAAGCGGCATTTCAGGACTACACCGATAACGCCGTCTCAAAAACCATCAACCTTCCGCACGACGCCCCTCCCGAACGCGTCAAAGCCGCTTATCTCCTCGCCCGCCAAAAAGGGCTTAAAGGGATCACCATCTACCGAGACGGGAGCCGCCAACAACAAGTTTTAAACACGTCAGAACCCCGGATCAATCGTGACCAACCGGAAGGCTTGTCGTCTTCCCAAGAGGGGGATAGAATCAACGCAATCTCCCATACTTGCGGGTCTGACCACACTTTGAATTTGCCGGAGACTAAACCGAAGGACGACGAACCGATGAACCTTGAGCTTTGGACTCTCACTTTTTCGAACGGCCAATGCCCCAAATGCTTGGGCACGCACATCCGCACAAGCTCGGGATGCCGCCCGGTCTGCAACGACTGCGGCTATTCGGAATGCTAACGTAAAAACAATCCTGCTATGTCAATAAAATCAGACAGATGGATCATCGATCAATCCCAGAAAAAAGGGATGATCCACCCGTTTGCCCCCTCACAAATATCGAAATTGGACTTGCCGGACGGGAAATTGAGGCGCGTTGTCTCTTTCGGGGTGTCCAGTTACGGCTACGATATGAGGTTGGGAAATATTTTTAAGGTCCTTCAAGCGGATCCGGGGAAAGAGGTCGATCCCAAGATGACTCACGCCGGTCTTTATAAAACCGTCCGGGCGGATGATCATTTGGTGATCTCTCCCCACGGACTGGTCTTGGGCCAAACCATGGAATACTTCAAAATTCCGAGGAATATTTTAACGATTTGTTTCGGGAAATCCACATATGCCCGTTGTGGAATTTTTGTTAATGTGACCCCATTCGAACCCGAATGGGAAGGGTTTGCCACTTTGGCGATCACGAACTTGAGTTCGAACCCGGTTCGCCTCTACGCTGGCGAAGGCATCGCGCAACTCATCTTTCTTCAAGCAGACGAAATCTGTTCGATTTCTTACCAGGACAAAAAAGGGAAATATCAGGCGCAAAAGGAAATCACCACAGCCAAAGTTTAAATTTTTAAGTTTCGACAATTTCATTATCGAGGGAGGAGAGACATCATGGCATTTTTTATCGGCCGAGAACGAGAAGGGAGACGAGCCTACGGGTTCGACGAAATCGCGCTGGTCCCCGGAGGTTTGACCATCAACCCGGCGGAGGTTGAACTCGCCACTGAAATTGGCGGGATCAAACTTGAGATCCCGTTTATCGCGAGCGCCATGGATGGCGTGGTCGACGTTAAATTTGCGATCACGATGGGAAAATTGGGAGGCCTCGCCGTTTTGAATTTGGACGGCGTTCAAACCCGCTATGAGGAGCCGGCTGAAATTTTAAGCGAAATTCAAAAAGCAAGTCCCCAGGACGCGACCGAATTGGTCCAGAAAATGTATCGGGAACCGATCAAAGAAAAACTGATTTCGAAACGCGTCGAACAAATGAAGAAGGGGGGGATTAAGCCCGCGGTCTCCTGTATCCCTCAAAACGCGGAAAAATTCGGGCCGCTCGCCGAAGAAGCGGGGGCCGCATTCTTTTTTGTTCAAGCCACCGTCATAACGGTTCGGCACCAAGCGACGCAATATAAAGTCATCGATCTCCATAAATATTGCAAAAAAACCATGAAAATCCCGGTGATTTTGGGAAACACCGTCCAGTACGACGCCACACTTGAACTGATGGACACCGGGTGCGCCGCGATTCTCGTCGGAGTGGGACCGGGAGCCGCCTGCACGTCGCGGGGCGTCCTCGGAATCGGCGTCCCGCAAGTCACCGCAACGGTTGACTGCGCCGCAGCGAGAGAGTTTTACCACAAACAAACCGGACGCTACATCCCCGTGATCACAGACGGGGGCATGACCACCGGCGGCGACATTTGCAAAGCCTTTGCCTGCGGGGCGGACGCGGTTATGATCGGCTCCGCTTTCGCCCGAACCAAAGAAGCTCCCGGAGGCGGATTTCATTGGGGGATGGCCACGCCTCACCAAAATCTTCCCCGCGGGACCCGGATTCAT
>JAJAPZ010000050.1 GCA_020523905.1 Candidatus Obscuribacterium magneticum | reverse complement strand
CTCAGTAAAGTCCAGGTTGCTTGGCGTTGAGGTGCGCGGAGTTATAGGTCTTTGGACCTATACAGCCATGGGTCGCGGGTTCCTCGTCAAGCATTCGTCCACCAGTTATATAATATAATGAGCATTGCTCTTAAATAGCTCGGGGAATCTACACACGGAGTATCCGCGACCCCGCCACGATGGGGTGGGCCATGGGAAGTGACTAGAAGGAGTTTTTAATGGCTGGGCAGGGTTCATGACAGGGAAAATGCAAAGCCTGGACGACATCGTTTTAATTCAACTTGATTTTGGTGACCCAGACTCTGCTTTTTTCCCTTTGGCAGCGATAACCCTTGCGAGCTTTCTGAAGTCCGCCGATTTTTCCGCCTCAGTGTTCGATTTTAACATACAACGGCTTCACGCCTCACGATCATCTCAAGATGCCCGGTCCCTTATTCCATTTTCCAAATTAAACATCTATGGCATTACGGTGTACTACGGGATGATTTTGCAGGCCCTCCGAGTTGCGAGGTACTTAAAGAAACGGGATCCAAAGTGTTGCGTCATCCTGGGCGGCCCGGGCTTATTCAGCTTCGAACATGATATTATTCGACGTTTCTCCCCCCTCACGGATATCATCGTGATTCAAGAAGGCGTCGAGTCCCTGGTCGATATTTTGGGCTCGATACGAAAAGATGGCCGCCTACCTAAGTCCGTACGTGGCACCGTTAGGTGGGACTCGGACAAACAATGCATTGATGAGGGGGAACCACGCCCACTGTTGGCTAACCTTGACGACTGGCCCTTGCCGGACTATACCCTGATTGATGTTCCGATTTACTTGCAGCACCAGGAAATTAAGGAAGTGCCGATCCTTGTAGGAACTGGCTGCCCATTTTCCTGCTCGTTCTGCTCAACCTGCAATTTCTGGAGACACACCTATCGAGCGAAGAGCCCCCATCGAATTTTGCGAGAGATGGAACTTCTCCACCGCTCTTACGGGGTATCTGCGTTTTCTTTAATTCATGACAACATTTTTCCCTCCAGCTCCGTCATGGATCGATTCAACAAGGCCCTAAGAGATGACCGGAGGTTCACATGGTCGGCATCCTTGCGACTGGATGTAGTGGAGCAACAAACCCCGCGGCGGCTTTCCGAAGCGGGCTGTAGGGGGCTTACTATCGGAATTGAAACCGCATCTATCGGCCAGCAAAAAAAGATCGGGAAGTCGCTGGATTTGTCTGGACTTGATGCAACAGTCGAAGCTTTCGGCAAATACGGCATTGAGTTGCACCTTGGATTTATGCTCGATCTGCCGCAGAGTACGCGGGAAGATAATGAAGAAACCGTTTCGCTTGCGTTCCGTCTGATGTCGCGATATGATCGCGTATTCGCCAAGGTTCGCATCCTTTATTTTCTCAACGGAAGCCAGGTTTTTAATCTACGAAAGCAATTCGTTCGAAACATTTCAAAAGATATCGGAGAACTTATTGCGGAGTGCGCCAAATATGTCCCTCGCACGATTTGGCGGATGTCACAAGAGGCCGCTATTTCTCCGCTCAGGCTGATGGAGATTATTTATTCCAAGTCGAAAGGCCATCCCCTGAAACGAACGCCATCCGATCTTGCGTTGGCAATCAACCAAGTAACTCTCGACATGGTGGAGCCGAACCAAATTCGCGCCGAGGAGCTTGATGCGAATCCTGCCGGAGACGCGGATCGTCCGCCGCTGGAGCCCGGCTTTTCCCCGGTCTCCTCTCTTTTTGACCCGATCGACTGTGTAGACTATAAGATACTGCGGTTGGAGCGCGGATATAACAAAAACCAGCCGACAGCCGACTTCTCTATGTCCTTCTTTTTATTTGCTGTTTGGCCAGATTTGACGCCTGTCTTGTCGAGAGTCTCGGAAGCTGTTGCGGTCACGCTCGAAGTCGTTGCCGATACCCCAGGGCGATCGCTCTTGCACACGCTCATTTCGCTGCCCTTTCGTCCAGGATTTATAAATTTAGTTCGCACCGACAGCGGATACAAAAACACTGTATCATCTCTGTGGGTTTCAAAACGGCTCTTCTATAGGAGGAATGCATGCTTAAATATGTCATGACTGTTCTGGCGTTGGCGTTCGGCCCTTCAAAAAAGAATTCTCAGCATCGCCAGATGACATCGCCCACTAACGTCTAAGGCGAACGTGGCGGCTGTTTAGCTGACCGCACACTCCCATGACCGTCGGGAGGGGTAGATATTGCTTGTTCAAAGTATCTGCCGTAAGTGATAGATGAAGACGGCCCATGCCGCGACCCATTATGAAAAAGGACCTCAATGCGCTTTATCGTAACCGTCGATTTCTATATTATTTTGATGTCGTCCGAAGCCAAGGGAAGGATTTTGAGCTCTTTGCACGGCATCTCCACAAAACAGATGACATTTTGGATGTTGCCTGTGGAACGGGCACTTTAGCGCTGGCGGTACGTGAGAAAGTCAATTCCGTTACCGCATTTGACCTCTCCAAGGAGATGATTGAGAGAGCGGCGGTAAAAGCTAAGAAGCTGTGGGCGCGGAATGTTAATTTCTTTCGGGCAGACATGCGCCGCTTCGATATCCCCCGGCGATTTGACTGCATCATAATGGGCAACAGCATCATTCTGGAAATACTGGACCCTGAGGCGCAGATCGCTTTTGCTCGACGGTTGAACAGACACCTTAAACCGAATGGGAAACTTCTGTTTACGACGATTGTGTTCTCAAAGATGATGCTGGAAAATAACTATTATGCCCGGACGATAACGGACCCGACGACAGGGAATCAGTTTACCGTCAGTTATGACAATGAGCTCGATTTAAGCAAGGGCATTTGGAAGTCCACTCTGTTGTTCCGAGATCTGAAGACTGATGTCGAGGACCGGTTCCCTCTACGCTTGAGCATCCTTTCCCGAAGAGAAATATTCTTTCTTATGGCGTTGGGCGGTTTTCGAATCGAGCGGGAGAGAGAATACCAGAAATCGGCCGGCATGAGTTTTTTTGTCTGTAGAAAAACTGCATAAAAGACTGCCAATGTTTTTCCCAGATTCCCGATGTGCGAAGAGAATCGCGTGCTCTTTTTGGATATTGCTTCTTGGAAGCAGCCCCCTTGCTCCGGTCACGGCAACTGAAGCCGCAGTTCCACTAGAGCATGTCCGTATTGCAATACCCGCGCTGCCGCGCACGGTAATCCCAGCTAAACTCGTAGACAACATCTCTTTTAGCATTGCCCAGTATCTCCACGAGCCGCTGTTCAGATTTGACAATGAGAATGGCTTTTCCAGCAACATATTAAGAACATGGCGAATGTCCGAGGATGGCAAAACCTATTCGTTTTCCTTGAAACCCAAATTGACGTTCCACAATGGTATGCGCCTGACTGTGGCAGACGTTGTTTTTTCTTTGCAGGAATGCAGGAAGGCCAAAGCATGTGCGTTGTCTTACGTGCCTTATGACATGCGTTTTGTGGCGGATTCATCAACGGATTTCCGCATCATTCTAACCCATGCCAGCAGCATTTTGCTTTATACCCTGTCTGATCGGAAGGCATCTATAGTGCCCGCACGTTTTGGGATGCAGAATGAAGATCAATACGCTTTAGCTCCTGTGGGTGCAGGGCCGTATAAACTTGCGAAAAGAAGCAACGCAGAGTTGCTACTCGAGCGGTTTGACGCATATTCCGGCCTCAGGCCGGAGAACGGGCATATTTCTTTCATCCTGGTCGACAATGTCGAGCAACTGACGGCCGAACATAGAAGACAACGATTTCATGATATCAACCAACTTGTCCCGGTTTTCCCGGCGGATAAGTTGAATGCATTTGTCCATACCATGCATTTTAGAGAAGTACGGTTCCCATTTTTGAATACAAATGTTGTCTTCATGAATTTTAAGAAAGCCCTCTTTAACAATCCGCACCTTCGCAGATTCCTTTTCACACTGTTTCGCCAGCCCGAAATGGTTGATGCCGCAAGTCCGACCGGAACAGGCGAGAAGGCGACAGGTTTCATTTCAAAGGGGATGCTGGGTCATCTCGCACTGGAAGATATGATGCGGGCCGGTCAGCGTGATCTCACTGATTTGTATGTCCGCGTCAAGCGCCCACCCCGCGTTCAGTTGTCGTTGATTTCATGTTTGGATCCAAAGCGCGTACAACGTTTTCAGCAGCTATTGGATGCTCGGATGAAGCCCTTTCCCAATATCCGCATCACCGTGCTCTCTCTCCCCAAAAAAAATTTCTATGACCAGCTCTTCTCGGGCCGGTATGAATTGGCCCTTGCCATGTGGCTTGCGGATTACACGCATCCGTTTTTTTATATTGAGACCTTCAAGTCTGGGAACGAATATAATTTCGGCCATATCTCCGACAAGGATATCGACAAGGCACTTTCTTCCTTTAATGGTACGACAAAAGAATCGGTTCATGAATTTTGCAAAAATGTTGATCTTCAAGCAATGAACAAGCACCTTCTTATCCCTATTTCATATTCGACAGGGATATATTATTTCCCCACCGATCTCGTTGACTACGATTTGAGCGTAATGGGACCGGCAATGTTTGATCACTCGCGAACAAAAACCAAAAGTCAATGACAAAGATGTTGGAATTCGTAAGAAACAACCGATTTAAAGCATTCTGGACGCTCTTTGTTACCTTATCGGGAATTACTCCGCTTCTCTTGTCTTCGGCATTTATCTTCCATTTCCTTGGGAATCAGATGATCGAAGATGCCCGGCGTTTCGGAATCAACATTTCAAACTCCCTACCAAGCCTTCTGGCCGATGATTTTTCTTATTTGGACTATGCCGGAATAACCCGCAAGCTTTCGAGACTTCAGAAAGACGCCGGCCTTGCATCAGTTAGGGCTCTGGATGCCAATGACCATGTCATTTTTGAAGCGGATCCCGGATCGTTGGCGTTGCCCGCCGAACACGGCAATTCGATTGAGCTGCGAACGCCAATATTGGATGTGAACAAGAATGCAATCGGATATGTCGAGTTCTCGATTTCGCTTCAGAGGTCATTTGAATTCAAACGACGAGTGTTCTGGATGGTGCTTTTTGCAGCGCTGCTCTCGGCGCTAATCATACTCGTGTTGATTTTGGTTGCCATCGCGCGATTATTAAAACCATATCATCGGGTATTTGAGAATATGGAGCTTGCTGCAAAAGGTCATATCATTTGCATGGATGACTACTTGAATGCCTCGGATGAGCGAGCGACTTTGAATAAGCACTTTAATCAAGTATTGGAAACGCTGAAATCGACGCAGACAGAACTGGCGGACGCCTCCCGCCGTTCTGCCTTGGCCCGACTCGCGGCTCAGGTCGCCCATGACATCCGCTCACCTCTGGCTGCGTTAGATTCTGTCATGAAGGACGTGACTCAGCTTCCGGAGGAAAAACGAATCATCGTGCGCAGTGCTGTTAGCCGCATCCGTGATATCGCCAACAACCTTATCGAGAAGAACCGGGAAGCCACGGCATCCGTTCAGGGGAGTGCCGATGCTATTGCGCATTCTTCCGCAGATGAGCCTGCCAGCAAACATCTCCTTTCCAGTCTAGTTGACCCCCTGATCACGGAAAAACGCCTGCAATTTCGTGCCAAGATTGGCATTGAGATAGAGTGCCGGCTGGATGTATCATCCTACGGCATCTTCGCACAAATCCAGCCCACCGAGTTCAAGCGGGTCCTGTCAAATTTGCTCAACAACAGCGTCGAAGCCCTGGGCGAGAAGGGCACGGTTGCGGTCTCTTTGGCTGCGGAGGAGGGTAATATACTTCTCAAAGTCCAGGACAACGGCAGGGGTATTCCACCCAAAATCCTGGCCAAGCTTGGTCAAAGAGGAGAAACCCACGGCAAGGCCGGTGGCTCGGGCCTCGGCCTTTACCATGCCCGTACCAGCGTCGAATCCTGGGGCGGCAGCCTGGAAATAGCGTCTGAAGTCGGCAAGGGCACTACTCTTATTATAAAGCTCCCTCAGGCCCAGCCGCCTGACTGGTTTGTCTCCAAGCTGGAACTTGAACCCGGCAAGGCCGTTGTGGTCTTGGACGACGACACCAGCATCCACCAAGTCTGGCAGGGCCGGTTTGACTCGCGGAAAGTCAAGGATCACGGCATCGAGGTTTTCCACTTCTCAACCCCGGCGGAACTGCGGAATTTCGTACGTGAAAATCCGGCCAAGGCCCAAAACGTGCTCTATTTGACGGATTACGAGCTTATTGGGCATAAAGAAACCGGCTTGGGCTTGGTTGAGGAATTGAATCTGGGCGACCGGTCCATATTGATCACGAGCCGGTTTGAAGAAAAGGGCATCTTGGAGCATTGCCTGCGCCTGAAGGTGCGCATGATACCCAAGGGGCTGGCGGGATTCGTGCCTATTTCCATCTCTGTGTCGCATGAGCGGCTTGAAACGCAACACTTGCGACAATCCGGACTTGACGCCGCCCCGGCCGGCAACGCCCTTCCCAAAGCCGTTCGGGACGGCGGTCCTTCCGGATTTGACGCCGTCCTGCTTGACGACGACGCCTTGGTGCGCATGAACTGGAAGGGGGCAGCCAGGTCCAAAGGGCTGAACCTTGTAGCCTTTAAAAATCCGCAAGAGTTCCTGGCGGCCGTGGATGGCTTCCCCAAAGAAACGGCCATCTATCTGGATTCAAAACTTGGGGATGGGGTCAAGGGAGAAGATATCGCCAAGGACCTGCATGCTAAAGGGTTCACCAATCTCTATTTGGCGACTGGCTATGATCCGGAATCGTTTCCGGCTGTGCCGTGGATAAAAAAGGTGCTGAGCAAGAGTCCGCCCTGGCAGGACGCCGAGAGCCCGGCTGCGCCAGGAGAGCACGAATGAGTTCTCGGAATCGTGGGACGATTTGCGGCATGACATCAAGGCCAAGAGCCTCAGTCTACGGGATGCGGTCGATCTGTTGCGTGACGCCCCGGCTTCAGAAAGATGGGAGATACTTGCGCTCATGAACGAGGCGGCCCGGGATATAATGAGGTATTTGGCCGAATTGGAAATGAAACTGGATTCCGGGGCCCAATCCCGCTAATTATTTTTAGAGATGAGTATCCCCGAAACAGCAACCATTTTTTCATGGTCGCGAAATTCACGCCGCGACAGCCCCTGCGGGATGTCATCTGCAAATTGGGCTGCTCAATGAATAAATTTTGGCAGGCCATTCGGAATGTGCTCATCCTGGGCCAGACAAGACAATCCTTCCTTGGTGCAAAGTGGATAATTTCTCTGCTCAGGCATTCGCCTAGTGCACTTAAAAGAACCATTGCTCTGCACGTCCTGTCCCTTAGTCCGCATTATTTCAATCGGGAACTGCGACTAGAATATAAATCACTAAGCACTCGCCAGTTCCTGGAGGCCGAGTTCGAAAGGAACCGCTTGTCTCGCCAGATCATATGCGAGCAAATTATCGAGCCGCATCTGCATGACTGCGATACAGTGCTCGATCTGGGTTGCGGCCCCGGGTGGCTGGCCAAACACGTATCCCGAAAAGCAATGAAGATGTATGCGTGCGACATCTCAGAAGGAGTTTTAGAATGCGCCAAAGTCCTAAATTCTGCGCACAATCTCACATATCTCAAATCAGATGAAAATTTAAACATTGCCGTGGCGGACAACTCGCTGGACTTGGTGTATTCTTTCGCTGTTATACAACATGTTACCGACAAGGTCTTCGGCCAGATTTTGGACAGCGTCTACATAAAACTAAAGCCCGGCGGAACATGTTTATTTCACATTGTACTGGATGATGCCCCTGGCTGGAGGACCGAATCGGAATGGAAGGCTGATCCCAGCATTTACGGCAAAATGAAGTGGCGCTGGGGGCTAAATTGTTTCTGTCGAAACCGAGACTCGGTAATTAAGCTTGTGTTGGGGAAGAATTTCGCGGACCCCCAAGTCTTTAATATGTCCGAGCTTGCACATCAGCTTTGCGACGATATTGTGAATCAGCACCTGCTCGTTTTTAAAAAACCTGTGCAGGATGGAATCCCGAAGCAAATTCATTCCTGAGCCAGGTTGAAAGCGCGTGCTTAAAATCACCGTCTCTATGCTCCGGTAGAATTAGTATAATTAGTAATTATATTGTTGGGAACCACTCTGGTCACCGGAACAACGCGATGAATACAACATCCAATCCTGAACTTGAAATCGACCTGACCCATTACCTGGAAGTCGTCATGCGTCGGCGCTGGATCATCCTCTCCACGCTGCTGATTGTGTTCATCTCCACCGCCCTGCACACCTTCACGGTCCGGCCTGTATATCAAGCCAGCACGCTTATGGTCATAGAAAAAGAGCGCAGTGCCGGCGGAACGATCTACGCCAACGCCGCCGCTCTCGTCGAAAGCAGCAACGAAGACTACTACCAAACACAATACAAGCTTCTGCAGAGCGAATCCCTCACCCAGAAGGTCTTCGACGACTTAAAACTCACCCAGCAGCCTGATTTCGCGAATCCTGGAGGCGTACAAAAATTCCGCGGCGCCATAACCATATTCCCAGTCCTGCGCAGCCGGCTGGTGTACGTCCGTGTACAGTCGCACGATCCGGAGCTGGCCGCGCGCGCCACCAACGCCCTCGCCCAAACCTTTGTAAACCAGAACCTGGCTAACCAGCTCTTCATTTCCAAGGAGGTCTTGCAGGCCCTCCAGATCAGCGAGGACTCGCTCCAAGCCCGCCAGACCTACGAGGGACTGCCTGCGGTAGTGAATAACCCCTTAGTACAAACCCTCAAGGGCGAATACGCCAAGCTGGAAGCCCAATTCGCGGAGATGTCCCAGCGGTTCACGCCTAAATACCCGGCTATGATCGCCTTGAAATCCCACATGGCCGCTCTTAAAGGGCAGATACAGGCCGAGACCGATAAAATCGTGCAGAGCCTTAAGACCGAACTTTCCGGACAACTTAAAGGCAACAATGTGCGCATCATAGACCCCGCCCAGACGCCCAAATCTCCCATCAAACCGAACAAAAGGCGCAACCTCCTGCTGGGGTTGTTGGGCGGCCTGGCCTTGGGCTTGAGCATCGCCCTCATCATCGAAACCATAGACCAGACGGTGCGCACCCAGGAGGATGTCGAGAATAAACTACAGCTGCCCTTCCTGGGCCTTATCCCTTTGTCCCATCAAACGGGCACAACGATCTATCAATCCTTGTTGGCCAAGGAACTCTCCCTAACCAGCGAGGCTATGCGCAACCTGCGCACCATGATAGATTTCGCGGGCGTATCCCAAAAGTCCAAGGCCATGCTCGTCACGAGCACTATTCAGAGCGAGGGCAAGACCTATGTGGCCTCAAACCTGGCCGTGGTCTTCGCGCAATTAGGCGAAAGCGTCCTGCTCATTGACGGGGACCTGCGTCGAGCCTCCCTGCATAAAGTTTTCGGCGTATCCTCACGGCGGGGCTTAAGCGATTTCCTGGCCTCCGGAGAAAACGTCTCCGAGCTCTCCGCTCTGCTGCAGCCCAGCGAAGTCCCTAACCTCCAGATACTCTCCTGCGGTCCCCGGCCGCCCAATCCTTCAGAACTGTTGAACACCCCGCGCTTGGAGGCCCTTATCTCCTGGGCCAAGACCGAATTCGACCGAATCATCGTGGATTGCACACCCATGTTTCCTATAAACGATACGTTGTTGTGGGGGCGCCACATCCCGGCCACGGCCTTCATTGTGCGCTACGGAAAAACGCGCACGCCTCTTATCCGCAACGCCTGCCAGAAACTGCAGACCGGAGGCATGAAAATACTAGGTGTGGCCGTCAATTTGGCCAAACCTGGCGGTCTGGCTTATGCCTCCTACGGCTATTACTATCACCAATATTACCACGCTTATCACCAGGAAGCGGTTGCCGGGAAAACTTCTTAACGCAAACGCCGTGCCCTATCTGCGCTTAGACCCTCCTGCTTGGCTGATGGAGACGTTTCTCATCTTGGCCATCCTGTTCGGTCCCTTGGCTTTTGGAGCCGTGGAACCCTGGTCCCTTGCCATTCTGCAAATCCTGCTGTTCGGGCTTATGTTTCTGGTCCTGCTGCGCGGAGCTTCCAATAAGGGAGAAGATATCCGCAATAGCGTCCTTGCTGCCGTAGCTGCAATCCTATTATTGGGATTACTGCAATGCCTCAATCCAAGCTCCCTAACGGAGCCCGGTGCCATCATTCCATTCACGGCGGATAAGCTCAAAAGCCGGCAAGACGTAATCCTTTGGGCGTCTTACGCGGCCCTGCTCTGGAGCGCCCCGCAGATACTCTGCGGACGTTGCGTCTTAAGGCGCCTGGCTTGGGCCATATTTCTCTTGGGAGCAGTTGTGGCCGTCGTAGGACTGGCTCAAGCCGGACAGGGCAATAATGCTTACTACGGCCTCAGGCCTGTGCGCCAAGGAACCCCGTTCGGTCCTTATGCTAACTATAATCATGCCGCCTCGCTAATGGTCATGTCGCTATTCATCGGCATGGGCATATTCTTGGCCCGCCTGGACCGCTTACGCCGGGAACTTAATATGGGACGACTCGTGGAAATGTCCGCCTTGCTGGGCTTGATTGCTTTCTTATTGGCCGTAATAGCCTGCGGGATATGGAAAACCCATTCTCGGGGAGGAATGAGTTCAGGCCTTGCCGCTGCCTGGGGCATCTGCATGCTTGCATCCTGCCGCATCCAAGCTCCACGCCTGCGGCAAAACGTGCGCGCGGTGCTTTTCTGCGCAATGGTAGGATATGCGCTATTCCTCTATTTCCACCAGAAATGGATAGGGTTCGTGTTCGGCGCCCGTGACTATTCCACCGCCTATCGCCTCTCCATGTACCGCAGCGGCCTAAGCATGTTACGGGATTTTCCGCTCTTTGGCATAGGCTTGGGGGGATTCCAGAGCGCCTATCCGGCCTACCAGGAACAACTCGTACATGGCGTAGTCGAATATGCGCACAACGATTGGCTGGAGCTTGCGGTAAGCGTGGGCCTCCCCGGCGCCATGCTCTATGCAGGCAGCCTTATATTTTTCCTGTGTCGCATGGCGCAAAGGTGGTTGAGTTTCCCTTCCCGCGAATTTGGCTTCCTGGCTGCCGGTATTCTGGCTGCCATTCTAGCCTTTGCGCTCCACGGCTTTATGGAATTTAGCTTTCAAATCCCCGCCAATGCTATCATCTTTCTGGCGCTTCTGTGCTTGTTGGAAGGCTCGCTCAGTGTGGCGTAGAGCCATGAAGCAACTTAAGTCCGAAGCGGACACCCATTTCGATATCTTTTCTGGCGTCGTTCAGCCTAAACTATCATGGGTCTGCTGGCGGTTTTGACCATACCCTAGCCGCAACAATCCCGACAAGGTCTATTCCTTCCGGCAAATCCAAAGCACCATCCAAGCCAATTGTCGCACTACGGGGGCGGTGCGCAGCGCATTACAACAAAACTCGATGCCCGTTTGGATGGGGATGGGAATCCTGACGTGAGAAAATGAGATTCCTTCGATCCGCGCGATAGCGAATCCGGAATGTTTCACCGCGTTCTGCAGCTTGCCGGGCATTATCGGCGCCTCATCCGGCACCAATCCGGATATATTCCCAAAAATCATGCGCCCAAGGTCCATAACCCGGGCCAATGGATATAATGCGCTAGGTTCCATAATTAATAAGAGCCCGCCTTTTTTAAGTATTCGGTTGAATTCGCAGAGAAAAGGCTCAAATCCAACCTTGTGCACATGATGTAGGAAAAGAAAAGACGCGATTGCGTCAAATGATTGGGCCGGATATCTGCTGTCCAATATATCCCCGACTTTAGTGCGAATTTGGGTCGGACATTGGCTCACCGCCTTCTCGGAAATATCTATGCCATAATACTCAGCCGCGCAGCCGCTTAAGATATCCAGGTCGGCCTTCGCACCGCAGGGAGCGATGAGCAACTTCCCAATCTGCAAAGAATTGTCTTTCAGAAACTTCAAAACGCCCTCACGCGCTTTCATGCGCGCATATCCCCACGCCTTAGCATGGCGATCAGGATGAACGAACGGCCACTTCATCAAAAAGTGGTCCGGTCTAATCCAGGCGTTGTTCTCATACCAAGATTTCTCATTCTCCAAATTCTGTCTTAAATGGTTGTCGGACATTTGTTAATTTGCGCCCACAGTCCCAGCCGGACTAGAGGCCTGGGCTATTGTCCGCAACATGCCGATGTATTCATCTAGGACACGTTCCTGAGAATAATTGCTCTTCAGATAAACCTGCCCGCGCTTTCCCATTGCCGACCGCTCCCCTGGCGGCAAGGTCATCATGTGACGCACGCCCTCCGCCAGTGCCGCCGGCTCATCCGGCGAGACGATGATGCCCGCCTGGGCCTTGCGGACCAGCTCCGCGGCTGCGCCTTTGACGGCGCAAAGCACCGGCTTTCCGGCGGCCATATAGGCATAGGTCTTCACCGGGATGGCATGTTCGCAGATTTCGGCGCAGGAAAGATGTAGGAGCACAGCATCGGCCGCAGCCATGAAATACGGGATATCCTCCATGGGTTGTCGGGGGATGAAGCGGACATTGGAGAGCTTTTTATCCGCGGCCAGGCCGCGCAGCCGATCTAGGTCTGTGCCCTCGCCCACGAAAACCCAAAGCGCCGGCTGATCCTCGAGTATTTCCGCGGCCGCTATCGCGATATGGAGCCCCTGTACCAGACCCATGTTGCCGGCATACATGATCACGAATTTATCCTGAAAGCCATACTCGCGGCGGATTGCCTTCGCCTTATCTGCCTGCTCTGGGGATGTCTGGTAGGCGAACATCTCTTCGTCTATCCAATGGGAGGCGATGGAAATTTTTGCCGGCCGTACCCCTTTGGAAATCAGGTTAGCGCGCGCGCCTTCGGTAACCACCAGGATATGGTCCGCACAGAAATAGACCGCCTTCTCCAATAGCTGCAGAATCCGGTATAAAAAACCTTTCTTTAGCATGCCGGACCATACCCCGCTTTCCGGCCAGATGTCCTGCACGTCGTAGACATAGGGTACGTGCTTAAAGAGCGAGATGACCCAAGCGCAAACGCCGATCGTAAGCGGAGGATGCCAGACATACATGACGTCGCAGGGGGGGGTAAAAACAGCCGTCACCATGGCCGAGAGCATGAATGAGCAATAGTTGGTAATACGGCCTGCTACCGATTTGCTGTGGGAGGGGAAAAGGAAGGAGCGATAAACCTTGACGCCCGCCACCGTCTCCCGCGCGCAAAGGCGCAGCCTGTGTCCGGGATAAATACGGCCCGATGGATAATTTGGGAATCCAGTAATCACATAGACGCTATGCCCCCGCGCAAGCAACGCCCGCGCCAGATCCAGCGGCTTGGGAATGGGCTCAGGCGCGAAGAATTGAGATAGTATTAAGACCCGCATGCGGGGAGGGTGACCTGCTCCCTTACGGCAGACGACATGCCGCTAAATGAAGCGGAGCGCTCAATATCGGCCCAATGCGCCTTAAACCAGCGCATGGTCTTCTTGAGGCCTTCTTCAAGCTCCATTGCGGGCTGGTAGCCCAGCACGCTCCGGGAACGCTCCAGGGAGGCCAATAGGCGCGACTTGGTGTCCCATTTGCGCTTGCCGGCCATGAACACGCCGGCCTTGTTCTTGGCGAGGCGGTTGATGGTTTCGGCCAGAGAGCCGATGCTGGTTTCCGTGGCGGAGGAAAGATTGAACTCCCGCCCTACCGCCGCCGCAGAGAAGCCGCAGCGCAGGATGCCGTCTACTAAGTCGTCGACATAGGTAAAATCGCGCGTGGCGGAGGCGTTGCCGGTGATGGGAAGAGGCTGCCCTCGCAGAGCCCAGTAGATGAAATTGGGAATCACATTCCGGTATTGCCCCGGGACCTCGCCTGGGCCGTAAGAATTAAAGAACCGGGCCTTAACGATCTTCATGCCGTAGTGGTCGCTGAAGAAATTGCAGTAAAGCTCGCCCAGCATTTTCGTAACCTGATACGGGGTGGTTAGATGCATGGACATGAACTCTTCCTTCAGCGGAAGGGGGGCCTGGTGCCCATAGATGGAGCAGCCGGAGGAGGCGTAGACAAACCGGTCGACGCGCTTCATCTGGCAGTATTGCAAAAGCCGCAAGGTGCCCCTCCCGTTTACTTCCAGATCGAGCTCTGGATAATCCACGGAGCGCTGATTGGCGAAAAAGGCCGCCAGATGGAATACGATCTCTGGGTTTTCGTTCAACACCCGCTTAAGAGCGACCTCGTCTACGATGCTGCCCTTGACAAACAAGATATTGGGTCCCAAAGGCGCGTTCCATTCATAGGCAGCCGACATGTCGTCTAAAATGACGACCATCCGGCAGCCCAGCTCCGCTAAGCGCCGGCACAAATTAGAGCCGATCGCGCCGGCGCCGCCAGTGACCAGCACCGTCTTGCCCCGGTAGTAGTCGAGATGGTTCATTTTAGCCCTCCGCATATACTTTGCGCATCCAGGCGATGTATCTGCGCAGCCCGGCCTCAAGATCTACCTTGGGATCGTGTTTAAAATCCCGGCGAATCTTGGAGAAATCAACTTTTTTGATCCTGGTGGTGAAAGGCTCTCCTTTTTTGTAGACGACGTTCTGGCCGCTCTTGCCCAAAATATTCAAGACCAGCTCCGAGAGCTGGCGGATGTCCACTTCCCAATCTTCGCGGCTTCCCAGGTTGTATACCTCACCAGGCTTGAAATTATCCAAGATGTTGGCCAGCGTGAAGCAGGTGTCTTCCACATAATCGAAGATGCGCTTGTGGCCTTCGTATACCGTGTAGGGCTGGTCCTTCATGGCGCAATAGACGAAGATGGGAATGACGCCGCGATAGGGGCTGTAATATTCGTGCGGGCCGTAGCAGTTAAGCGGACGCACGCGCACGGTTTGCGTGCCGAACATGGCGGCGGAATTCAAGACCTGCATCTCCCCGGCCCATTTCGAGATGGCATAGTCGTTCATCTGCTTGATCTCGACTCGATCCATGACGTCTTCGGACATGACGCCGTCGTAATCGCCGTACACCTCGCAGCTAGAGAAGAATATCTGCCGGAACTTAAACCGCTCCTGCAGGCGGAGCATGTTCTTGGTCCCGATTACGTTGGTCTCCCAGAGGTTCTCGTAGTGATCCTCCCCGTTCCAGCGGCCGTATTCGGCGGCCAGGTGATAGACGTAGTCGAACCTCTGCCGCTCAAAGAACCGCAGGAGCTGGCCATAACTGCGCACATCCGCCCGGACATGGCTTGGCTCCTCGCCGTGGACGATGTCTAAAGTCGCGACCTCGTGGCCTCTTGTGCGCAGTTCGGCTGTCAAGTTGGTGCCGATGAAGCCCTTCCCGCCGGTGACGAGTATGTGCATATTACGCTACCTTTGCCCCACCGCGGCTGGCTGGGACGTAACCCAGCGGATATACTCCGCCACTCCCTCTTCCAGAGGTATCGTCGCAGAGAAACCGAAGGAACGTCCGGCCAAGGATGCGTCCGCTTGGCTGTCCTTAACCTCGCCCTTGCGCGCCAGCCGGTATTCAAACCGCAACTGACGGCTCGTCGCCCGCCGGAACACATCCGCCAGTTGATTTATCGTCGCCGCCCTTCCCGTGCCGATGTTGAATGCCCCGCGGAGCCCGGTTTTTTCGGCGGCCAGGATATTGGCTTTTGCTACGTCGCGCACATCTATAAAATCCCGCGTCTGCTGGCCGTCGCCGTAGATATACAGTATTTCGCCGTTTAAAAGCCGGCGTGTCCAAATCGGTATGACATTCCCGTAAGCGTCATAGCGCTGGTTAAGCCCGTAGACGTTGAAATACCGTAGGCAGACGATGTCGCGGTCAAATAGGCGGGAGAAGCACAGGCAATGCTTCTCCGCGGCCAACTTGCTGACGCCGTAAGGGGAATCCGGTTCGGCCGGATGGGACTCGTCGAGCGGCAATTTCCTCACTTCGCCGAATATTGCGGAAGACGAGGAATAAACCACCTTGCGCACGTTTGCTGTGCGCGCGGCCTGCAGTATATTGAGCGTTCCCAATACGTTGATTCGGGCATCCCTTGCCGGGTCCTCGATGGACTTTAGATTACCCACGGAAGCCGCCAAGTGAAAAATCGTGTCTTTCCCATCGGCAGCTTTGTGCACCAAGTCTTGGTCGAGGATGTCCCCTTGCACAACATCCAGGTTCTTGATGCCGTCTAAGTTCTCTCGATATCCTGTTGAGAAATTATCCAGCACGGTGATCTGGCAGTCCCGGTCCGCCAACATGCGCACGATGTTGGATCCTATGAATCCGGCGCCGCCGGTTACTAAAACGCGTTTCATATTATCAGCCTTCTCCCCGGACCAGGGCGCGCCACGTAGCAACCATTGGGGCAATCTTGATGGCCTCAGGACGCGTACCGAAAACACATAAAATGCGCTTACTAGAAACGTTCTGCTGCATCTCCCTC
>JAJAPZ010000004.1 GCA_020523905.1 Candidatus Obscuribacterium magneticum | reverse complement strand
GGGCGAGAATCAGATTTATTCCCGTAAGCCGCCGACCGCCGAGGGGACCCTGATGACGGCGACGGAAGGGGCGCTCCTTCCACCGATCTCAATCATGCCCGCGACCAACGTGAAGATTCCCGGCCGGTGGGATCCCAAGTACGCCCAGAAGTTCAAAGAAGACGTCCGGCGGCTCGACGGCGTGCCGGGGATTGTCATCTCCGAATATGTTCGGGAGTCAAAGTTGAGAGAGCAATTGAAACTTCTCGTATTTGATTTAAAGGGAAGAGAAAAGGAGTTGGGTCCCCAGCTGGCGGATTTAAAGAGGGACGTCGGAAACTTTAAAGAGATGAAGGAAAGCTTGAGGGAATCCCTCCGCGCGTCGGCCGGCGACAAGCGCCAGGAGCTGAGAGCGGAGTTGAAGCAAGTCCGGGCCGCCCTCGCCAATGCGACGTATTCCATGAAAAGTCTCAGCAAGGAGTTGGCGTCTCTTATGATGGACGTTCGGAAGAACATGGAATTTATGGCGGCCCTGCCGATCGTTCATATGCTCAATATCACCGCGCAGGAATCCACGATTCCTTTTGAGAAAGGCCGGGCCATGGTGCCGGAGTCGGCCTATCCGACGCTCGATTCGATTGCGGAGGCGGCCAAAGAAATGAAACCTTTCCGCATCGTTGTCGAAGGGCATTCCGACCAAAGCGGGTCAAATTGGGCGAACACGCGCCTTTCAAAGCAGCGCGCGGACGCGGTGGCCCAGTATTTGCGCACGAAAACGGCGCTTCCGCGGACCCTCTTTGTCACCAAGGGGATGGGCTCGACGCGCCCGTTGGAAGAGGGGGATTCTCCGGAGGTGATGGCCCGCAACCGGCGGGTTGAAATCTGGTTCGAACTCAGAGGCTTATAGCCCCCAAAAACTCAATTTAATGCGTTATTCCGCCGTCTTTTTACAACTTGTTTACCATCTGTTAATGAAACCTTAATCCCACCGTATTAAACTGATGGCATCTGGTTTTCAGTGGGTTTCTACCTCCCTAACCTGATCGAAACCTCTGTTATTTACATTAAAATTATGATCTCTGTTCTTAACAAAAGTTTGTCGCTGGCCTTATCGTTCCTTTTGTGCACCCAGGTGGCGCTCGGATCCATCGCCGAGTCGACTGTTTGGAAGGAGCGACAGCAAAAAAGAGGCGCCCCCGAAACGGGCCGTCCGATGCTGGCGGCCCTCCCCACCGCGATATCTCCATCCCATATCCCGCCAACACAAGCCCTCCTCGGACAATGGCCATCCGTTTCGCGAGATGTTTCGCCTCACGCCAGGCCCTTGAAGAAAGGATCCCTTCAAACCCTGGTGGCGGCGGTTCCTTTCCAAAACGCCTCTGTTAAAGAGGTGGTCGAGTCGAAAAGAGGAAACGGCCCGGCCGTCGTGTTGATTCAAGACGTGCACTTAAATCCCGAAGCGCAGGGGAACATCGCGGCGGTGCTTCAGAACTTGTTGGAGACGAAACAGGTGGGTGTGGTGGGCGTGGAAGGGGCTTTTGAGGCGTTCGACTTCGCTCCCTTCCGCTCTTATCAAGAGAAGCAAATTGTGCGGGATGTCACCGATTTGTTCCTTCAAAAAAATCTCCTCTCCGCGCCGTCCTTCGTCGGGATCAATTCGCCCCAGGCGCCGCCCCTTTTTGTCGGCGTGGATAGCCGGGAACATCATGCCGCCAACGTAAAAGCCTATCGCGATTCCGAGGCCCGGCTCCCTCGTGTTAAGCGTCAGTGGGCTGAGGCCGGCCGGAGATTGAAGGCCGATAAAGAAAGATTCTTTAATGCCTCTCTTAAGGAGTTTGATGCCCTTCAGGACGCTTATCGGAAAGGCGAGATGGGATTGGGAGCCTATCTTAAGAGGCTGGTTGCCTTTCAAGAACCGGCCAGCTTGATGATCGATCAGTTTTTGGAAGCCTTCGATATGGAGTCCCGGCTGGACTTCGCCCAAGTGGAGAGGGAGCGCCGCCGGGTGATCGAGAGATTGGCGAGAGTCCTCTCCCCGGCGGAGTTTAATGAGTTGTTAACCCGAAGCCTCAGCTATCGGTTGGGGAAGATCCCCTATACCGATTTTTATCGGGCATTTAAGGATTTGTGCCAGAGAAAGGGGGTCTCGCTGCGGCAGGCGCCCCAGTTTGATGAATACATCCGCTACGTCCTTTTGTCGGATGGGATCAAATCCGACACCCTCTTGAACGATGTCGCTCGGTGGGAAAAAGGGATTTTGGACGAGTTGGCCAAAACGCCCAAGGAAAAGCGGCTCACCGAAGCGTCGACCTATCTCCATCTGGTCGGGAAGCTGATAAAGTTCGAGCTGACGCCGGAGGAATGGGCGGAATACAAGAATGTCCGTCATCCCGGCGCAAGCCGGGATCCAGGCCGTCAATTGAACTTGGATTCCGGCTTTCGCCGGAAAGACGATCGATTGGCTTCTTTTGAATCATTCTACGAAGAGGCCGACCTCCGCAGTCAGTTAATGTTGAGCTCCATATTCAATTTGCAATCTGTAATTTGCAATCTGCAATTATGTCGCATTCTCGTCACCGGCGGCTTCCACACGCCGGAGATCGCCCAGCGCTTGCGGGAAAAGGACATCGGCTATCTCATCGTGGCCCCCAAGATCACCAGGGTGGACAGCACCTCCGGCTCCGCCTATCTATCCGTCTTTTCCCGGGAGAAAACGCCGTTGGAGAAACTCTTCGTCGGTGAGGAATTGTTTTTAAGCCCGACCCATACCCATCTCACCGAGCCGCGCCTTCGCGTCGCCTTGATGGGCGCCATTGATAACGTCATTGCCCGGGTCCGCGGATTTTCTGGCGTCGCGGGAAGCCGTCGGTCGGACCAAAGATCCGCCCTGCGCTGGTGGCTGGAGAGTTGGGGCAACCTTATTCACCGGGTTCATGAAAAGATCATTCAGATTCGCGATATCTTCTTTTCCGTCTTTGGATGGCACCTCTCTGCCGTGCCAATCCTTTCGCTTAACTCGAGGAGTCAAACGACAAGTCCAAGAGGAGCGATGGCGAATTTTCAATTTTTTTCCCGTCCCCGGCGAGCCGAGGCAAAAGGGGCGAATGAGGGAATCCAACCTCCGCGGCTTGTGGAGTGGGCAAAGGGATTGAATCGGATAGGCGTTTCAACCGCCAAATTTGACGACTATCGAAAATACAGACCTCACGGTGTCGATATAAAGAACTTTGTGGACACCATGATGGAACCCTTCGTGGATCCAAAGGGGTTGTTCATGGTGGATACGTCACCGTCCCATGCGGGGGGAGAGAAAATGTTGGGCGATTTTCTGCGCGCCCATCCTCAGGTTTTGTCCTCTGCGATTGTGGCGACGAAATGCGGGGAGAACCAGAATAGGATGGTGAATGTGGATTTTTCGCCGGGCGATCTGCGGCGTTCACTCCAGAGAAGTGCGGGCCTTTTGGGGAGAGTCGATGTATTGTATTTGGAAAATCCATCTCTTCGGGTCGTCCGGGGCGATAAGATCTTGGAGGAATTGTCGAATCTCAAAGCGGAGGGCGTCGGCGGACTCAAGTGGATCGGTATATCCATTTCAGAAGAAAACCTTTTGAAAGCGGTTACGTCCGGCGACGCGCTTATGAGCCGGTTGGATGCCATTCAACTTTCGGGTCCTTTGTATATCGCCCATCGAGACATGGTTCAAAAGATGCGTGACCGCGGATTATTTATTACCGTTCAGCAACCCGTCGTCGAAACAATGACTCATTACCATCCGGATCCGAAGCTGACCCCTCAGTTCGCTGACGTGTTGGGCGCAGACGAAGCGGATGTTATTCTGGTGGCGGAAGCGGATGAACTGGAGGCCTCGTTTAAAGCGATCCAATTGCAGGAACGCGATCGGCAGATGTATGACTTTTTGAAGGGGAAAATTAAACCCTCATTAAAACAGAAGGCCGTATTTAAAAAAGGATTGCGTCGATTGAGCACCTGGCTGGCGCGATCGGTCGTCGGCGAAGGTTATTATCTTGATCCCGCTCCTCCGTTGTCCCAATTTAACAGCCATCCGGTGTCTTTAACGATGACCACGGAGGCCTACCGGGGTGATTTCCACGGCGGGCCAGGCATCCTTAAAAACACTTTTTTTGAAAATGGTAAGGGCGAGGAGTGCCGAATGCTTCAATTGTGGTCGGTTTCACCCGTGGATGAATTTAAAAGCCGGAAGGGATTCTTTCACGTTTCCAAGAAGCGAGAACCGGCGCTTTATGAATTATTGGACACTCTGGCCGAGACCATGGCGCCTCCAACGTCAGAGGGGAGGCCGAGCCTTATTGATATATCCCAGACTTTGGGCCCTCTCGCTCGCTTGTGGGGTGTCTCGGATCGCCCCTATCAAAGAGCTCTATCGGCTGTTCACCGGTTCCCGTTGGAGGCCAAATTAATGGCGGCCCTGCAGACACCCGTTACTATTCATGACGTTCTATATTCCCAGATCACCGAACCGGCCGATGACACCAAAGATCCGGCCGGCCAGATTAACCGCGCCTTTTTGTGGGGCCGGTGGGATATTCCTTATGTTCAATGGTGGGTCCAACAGCAAGCGCGTCGAGCCATCGTGCCAAAACAGTTTGGTCAGATGGAGGATACCCGACTATTGATATCCGACAGCGTTCCAGTGGAATTCAATACTCAAACTGGATTCGCCCCCATCAGCGAAGAGGCTTTCTCTTCTCAGGTCCTCCGGTGGACGAGGACATTCATGAAAGTTTGGAGGATGGCGCCGACCTCCCCCTTGGCGTGGATGGCGTGGAGAGCCATCGCCATGGGACCGCGCGGTAAGGACGTCAAAAAACACAATGTCGTGCACGAAAAGAAGAGTTATCCCTATTTCTTTGACGATGAGGGAATCGATCCGGCGAACAGGGATCGCACCGTCCAGCTCACACTGGCCAAGGCCGTCTTGTCCCGGTTAAAAAAGTTATTGGGCGGCGTCGGGATCGAGCAAGTCATGATTGAGCTCAATATGGACGCGCGGCTGGCCACCGGCCTCGGTCGTTGTGTTATTTTTAATGCGCAGTTAGAGCCGAGCGGCCGATTCCAATTTTATTCTCATCCGCATCAAGTGGATAGGTTGGAGGGGAATAAATGGGGCACGTATGTTCACCACCACGAGAGCGGGCCTGTCACTCGTGCCGGTTTGACAGAAACGCAATCCGCGGAAATGGCTGATTTATTGGAATTCACCCCCCATCAGCCGATGTTTGTTGGGGCGTTGTTGGAAGGCGCTGCCACCGAAGAATCAGGAGTCCTCCATTTGGCTCTGTCGAAGGCCCCTCTGACGCCCGCCTTCGCCAAGCAGTTTGGCGTTGTAAACCCCGATGACTTGGACCGAGTCCTGGTGGAGCAATACGTCAAGGTCGTTCGGTTCTTGGCACAAAGGCATGGCGTTAACCAAAAGAAAAAAATATTGGTTGGAGGCGTTCCCGACCCCAAGCCCCTCTTTGAGAAATTCGGCGTCAAATTTCCGACTAGAGGAATCATCCCCATCGAAGAATTTTTAAGGCTGACAAAAGACGTCGCACCCGATGATGGACCTCAAGGCCGTATTCAGAAAACACCTCCTACCAATCAGGGGGGAGGTGGGGTGTTTTTGCCGGGAATGAACGCATTTCTTAAGAAGGTTTTGATTGTAGCGTTGGCTGTTGTCGTGGTCCCTTATGTGGGGACGCTTCTGTTTCCGTCGTTGGGAGCCCACCACGGGATCGGGTGGATCTGGGCCACCGCGATATTCGTTGCCCTTCCGTGGTTTATGCCCGCCTCCCTGGTGCGGCTTTTTGAGAAACGCGAGCTTGCTGGTGGGGAGGAAACCGACGATCTCGTTGCCGATCAAGTTTATGTCCAGATCGGTCCGGATGAAGCGAATGTTCGTTTTGTTTTGAAGGTGAGGGAAAGAGAGGAAGGAGGGACGCCGGACATCACCGTCGAAGGGCCCGGCGATGTTGATTATCGAATCGAGCCGCCGAAGGGAAGAGGATGGTTTGGATGGGGTCATTCCGCTCCGACCCCGCCTCAAGACGAGCGCGTGGTGTCTATGAATAGACAGCCACTTTTTTCTTTTCGGGCGGTCCGGACCCGGCAAGGACAAATCAAGATCCAACTTAAGCGTCTGGATCCATCCCAGCGATTCATGAGTCGATCTTTAAGACCCCAGGTTCCCATCGAGGAGGCTTTGGATTTATACGGCATCAATCCCCTGGAGATGTACGACGATCCCGCTTTTTTTGGATCGGGAACGATGGTTGGATCAAAAGTCGAAGACAAACCGCAGCGGACGGATTCTTTTTTCCGACGCGTGATCATGAGAAACCGGTTGCCTTCAGAGGAAAGCAGCCTTTCAGGGAATCTCTTTAATCATCAGCGTACGTATCGGTATGAGGAGTATGAGGTTGGAAATCACAATCTCAAGGACGCCCGCCCGACGGGCTTTAGAGCCGTTGAATCGCTGGAGGAGGTGCGGTGGATTGCGGCTGGAAGTTGTCGGTACCGCGTGGCCCTCGGTCCGAGTGGTGGGGGTCAGTTTTTCATCCAGCGATTTCGCTCAAGCGATCTGGAACCGGTGGAGGCTCCTCAGCGATTTCCTGTAGGTCAAGAAGTGTTTATCGGCCGCGTGGAGGCAAGTCCCGGACAGATGAGTTATCGGCAGGAGTGGACTGACCCCCTGCTTTCCAGTTCCCATATGACGTTGAAAGTGTTGCCGCCGGAGGCGGCGGCGGGCCTCCCTGCGCGGCTGGAGGTCGTGGATAAGAGTTCTCTCAATGGAACCTTTATTCAGAAACTTGTTCCGCGGAAGCTCAGGAAGGATGAGTCTATTGAAGTGTTGGGACCGATGAGGGAGGTTCTTAATGAAAGGTTGACGGGCGAGGTTTGGATTGAGGACGGGGGGCATCTTTATCAGCTCACCGTCAGTTATGTTGAAGGCAGATTTTTTATCCGGGAGTTCGCTGTCCAGAGGGCCGGAAAGCGAGCTCAAGTGAACGTGGTGAACCAGTGGTCAAAGAAGATCGGTCAGGTGTTGGAAATACCCAAAACCGCCGTCGGAAAAAAAGAGGAAGCCTCTGATCAAAAGATCAGAGTTTCGGTGAGTAAAGATATGGCGTTAGGGTGTCTAAATTATGAGATTTCTGCCGATAAAGGATCCCCTGTGGTCGTGGTTGATAAGGTGGCGGACGTTGGGCTGGCGTGGCCCGCGGATTTGCGTATTCCTTCTCCAAAACCGGGCTCTGATGTGATGCCCAACGGCGAAGGAGGCATTGAAAAGAAGTTCGTGCTCATTTTTAATCCCGATCGGCTCTTGTGGGAGCGTTATGATGCCAGAGATTACTCTGAAATGAATAACGATCCGGAAGTGGGGCGTCAGCTCATGGAAAAAAGGCAGGGGTATCCTGTTTGGAAGGTGGTGGATTTGGGGGATCGCGTGCGAAATGACGTCATTAAACAGGCCCTATTGGAAGGGAAGCGGGAGATGACGGTCGACCTTCCTCACAGGCTTTTTGCCGGTCGGGACGAACTCAAGAGGGAACTGAGTCCTCTTCAACTGCAGAAATTTCGGGATTATTTGAAAGCTGTTCTCGTGGAGACGGGGGATGAAAAACCGGCGATATGGCTGGTGCCGAAAGAGCCCCCACTTTTCCGCGCTGCTTTGGCCCGCGAAGAGATGCCGGGGCCAGAGAGTGAAGGTGCGTTGCCCGACCATGTCAGAGAAATGACATCGGCCGAGCAATGGAGCTTTATTGGAGAAGTCACCAATAAAGGAGAAGGTACAGTTTATAAACAGGTTCCCTCCCTTGACATCCACGAGCGAGTGCTTTTTGGCTCGATCCGCGGCGCTGAAGTATCCGGGCTCGTCGATTTAGGTGTTTTACGTCCTCTGATGATGAAGGGAGGACCAATTCTCGTGCTCCAAAAGTTCGTGCCGGTGGAATTTCTGGATGCGTTGGCCAGAGAAAATAGCGGGCGGGTGCCGGTGGTTCTCGTCTTGTCCAATCAGCCCATCACAGTGGATTTGACCGAAGCGCTCAGAGCCGTCTCGGAGAAGCGGCTGTCTCTGGACGTCGGGTCAGATGGAGTTAAAATCAATTATCGCCCTCCCACAGCGCCAGAGGACCCCATTCTTGCTCAAATTCGCGCTGAAGCGAGAGAATATGGAGGTCATATCCGGATTTTTGAATCCCTCACGTCAGATACATTAACGCTGGTAACAGAGGCCGATGCCGTAAAGAGGCGGGCGGAACTCGAAGTCATCGAGGTGCAAGGCGAGCTCAGGTTGGTTTTGAAAGAACCATCCGGGGGGTCGAGCGGATCGGTTCAGTTGTATTCGGATCTGTCGATTCCGACCGTTTTGGTCGGAGTCGTCCTCACGAATACGGGTTTTCCCGTCTGCGGCGGTGTGGCGGTGATTCTGGGGATGTTCGGGCTGTTGAAGTATTTCCCCCCTTCTTTGTTACGAAGGCCTCCTCGCATGCCATCAAAACAGAATCCTCCAGGTTCCCCGGAAAGGAAACTGGCCCAAGCTCTTGTGACAACGCAATCAGGTCTTAGAGGGGGGAATCCCTCTCGGGTGGCTCGGGGGCTTGACCGCGTTCTGGGGTCGCCGGTCAGAGGTTTGGAAAGTGTTGATCGGCCGGATTTCACCGGCCCCGAGAACGCCCCCATTGACGTCATCAAGTTGGAGGAAGCCTTGGCTGCGCTTCAAAATGGCCGGCCACAGGATGCGGCACTTGGGACAAAACCTCTGGCCATCACCGTTTTGGATGCGGGTTTGTTGCGACAGCCAGGAGCTTCGGAAAAGAAGTTGGAGGACGTCGCCTCTGAAATCGCCGCCGGCCTTAAGGAAGCCGGAGGAGCCGGGTTATTTATCATGGGTTCAGAGGATTTAAAAGAACGTGTCCAGCGCCGGGTGGGGCGGGACCATTTTGTGTGGGGGCCGGCCGTGTACAATCAATTGGTGGATTCACAGGATCATTCCTTTTCGTTGGGGAACCTCGAGGAGTTGATCGTCGGCCATGAGCCGTTTAACGTTTTCGATTCTTATCAACTTTTCCTGCCTCCTCATTTGCGACCCGACACAACGGGGCTTTCGGCCGACTCCATTCTCCATCGAAAGTTGATCTTGATTCTCTTCACCCTCCTCAATCAGGCGGTCGTCATCCAATCCATCGATTGGTCGGACCGCATCGAACGCGCCCGGAAAATCTTAATCAACGCATAAGTTCGCCTGCCGACACTTCCGGACGCAGCGGTGCTGCGCCCCAGTGAAGATTTGGTAATCTCTAAATCTCGTCGCACACACTTGAGGGGTTGGAGGAAATATGGTGAACCGCCGGATTCAAAAGTCAATCGTGTTTATTGCGGGTTTCTTCTCATTTTGGATGATCGCTTCCTTTGGGGTCGCGGGGACCAAGGAGGTTATTAAAATCAGGGAGAACGTCCTCGTCAAAGAGGGGGAGACCGTTGAGCGGGCCGTGGGGATTTTGAGTTCGGTCCAGGTGGAAGGCAACGTTCAGGATTCCGTGGTCAGCGTCATGGGGAATGTGACGCTCGGCCCCAAGGCGGTGGTGAAAGGGGACGTCGTTTCCGTCGGGGGAGCGATTATAAAAACCGGTGGGGCAAAAATCGGCGGGAAGGAGGTGACGGTCAGCCTTCCTTTCAAGCAGATGGGGAATTTTCTCCTGGTGGCAGCGCCTCTGGCCGCGGGCATGGGCGCCCTGGTTATCGGCATAGGCGCCATCTTGGGGAGTCTCGGATTTGTCGCTCTTGTCATTTTGGTTTTGGCGCTTTTTGAACCTCCGGTGCTGGCGGTTTCCAGGCGGATTCATGAACACCCATGGGCTTCCTTTATTATCGGCGTGCTGGGATTTTGTTTGCTGGTCCCCATTTTGATCGCCATGGCCATCACGATCATCGGGATACCCCTGGCTTTCCTTGGAGCGGCCATCGCCATGGCCGCAATGATTTTGGGTGTTGTGGGGACGGGGCATTTGCTGGGTTTTTTTGTGACGAACCGCCTCAAGAAGCCACTTAGACCCCTCTGGACGGGATTGTTGGGCCTCGTGCTTCTGATGCTGGTCGGCTTTATTCCCCTTCTTGGGATCGTGATTAAATTCTGTGTGATATTCGTCGGTCTCGGCGCGGTGATCCTCACCCGTTTCGGAACGGGAGCGTAGAAGCAAAGCTATGCCGTCATTCCGGCGAAAGCCGGAATCCAGGTCGTAACACCGTCTTTAAATGCATGTTTACAACCTAGATTCCGGCTTTCGCCGGAATGACGGTGCCAATCGTTATCATTTATTATGGTTAAGCTTCGATGGTTACAGATAGTTTTTTTTATCTCCACGGCCGTCGCTGTGGAAGGGGCGGCTTTTGCCGCGGCATGGTTGATCTCCCGCACCCCTCCACCGGCGACCTTTTCGTCGCTTCTTTCCGTCTCCAACCCATCGGTGAAGGAGGCGCGCTATTGGCACACCGTGTGTGCGGGGGTCCAGTGCCACCTTTGTCCGTTTGAGTGCTTTTTGCCCGAAGGGGCGCGCGGGCGCTGCCGGGTGCGGATGAATCATGGCGGGCGAATGGTCACGCTGGTTTATGGTCACCCGGTTTCCGTCCACATCGATCCCATTGAGAAGAAACCGGTTTTTCACCTTCTTCCCGGATCGTGGATTTACTCACTGGCGACGATGGGCTGCAACTTGAAATGCGCCTTCTGCCAGAATTGGGAGATTTCCCAGTCGTATCCGGAGCAAGCGCCGGGTAAAACGCTTGTGCCCCGGGGGTTGGAAATCGTGGGCGTTGAGGGCGGCCAGGCCACCGCCCGGCTTCGGCAAGACGACGTTTCAACCCTTACACCCCAGGAGGTGGTGGACGCCGCCCTGGCGACCCGCTGCCGGTCCATTGCCTACACCTATTCCGAACCCGTTGTCTTTTTTGAATATATGCTGGAAACCGCCCGGCTGGCCAAAGCCAAGGGCCTTAAAAACGTGATGGTTTCGGCGGGTTATATTGAGCCCCGACCCTTGGCCGAATTGGCGCCCTATTTTGACGTCATCAAGATCGACCTCAAAGGTTTCGATGAAAGGTTCTACCGGAACACGGTGGGAGGAGAATTAAAATATGTTCTGCGGACGCTGAAGGAATTGAAGGAGCATGGCGTCCTCACGGAAATCGTGAATTTGGTTGTCCCGACGCTGAATGATAAGGAGGGGGATTTCAAAAAGCTGGCCGTGTGGGTGCGGGAGAATCTGGGAACGGACACCCCGCTCTTTTTCTCCCGCTTTTCACCGCAGTACCGGATGCAGAATCTGCCCTCCACGCCCGTCGAAACGCTGGAGCGGGCCCGTGAGATCGCGCTGAAAGAAGGGCTCCATTATGTTTACGTGGGGAATGTCCCGGGGCATCCGGCGGAGTCCACCTATTGCCCCGCGTGCCGGCAGATTCTTGTGCGTCGATACGGTTATGCGGTTTTGGAAAACCGGCTGCTTCCGGAAGGCCGGTGCCCGTATGACGGGACGAAAATTCCAGGCGTATGGGAGTGAAACATACCAATGTGCTATCGTCTTAGGAATGGGATAAAATACGGGCTGGGGGTTTTCCTCATGGCATGGCTGGGCTTCCCGACTTCTTCTGATGGCGTTGACCGACCGCCGGTGGTGGCGGGCTCCTTCTATCCCGGCGATGCCAACACCATCAACCAGATGGTGGACCAATATTTGGCCCAGGCGAATCCGCCGCCCCTTCAGGGGGATCTCGTCGCCCTCCTTGTTCCCCATGCCGGTTATGTTTATTCCGGACCGACCGCCGCCTACAGCTATAAAAGACTCGGGAAAGACGTTAAAACCGTTGTTCTGTTGGGGCCTTCCCATCAGGTCCCGATCAAGGGAGCGGCCGTGTGGGCCAAGGGCAGCTTTGCCACCCCGCTGGGAAAAATCCCGATCGATGAAGAGCTGGCGGCAAAGATCCTTGCCCAGTCAAAGCTGATTGAGGATTCCACGCGGCCCCACGAGCCGGAGCACTCCCTCGAAGTTCAGCTGCCCTTCCTCCAGAAAGTTTTGGCGGATTTTAAAATCGTCCCGATCCTCATGAACAACGACGATTTGAAAGTCTGCCGGGAGGTCGGGGAGGCCATTGCGGGCGCCATACGCGGCCGGAAGGTCGCTCTGGTCATTTCCTCGGACCTCTCTCATTATCCCTCGTCCGATCTGGCCCGCCGGGTCGATCAAACGACGATCTGTTCTCTGGAGCGGATGGACCCTGAGTTTTTCCTGATGACGTCCCAGACCCTCATGGCCCGGGGCGAGAAGGCGCTGGCGTGCACCTTGTGCGGCGATGCGGCGCTTTTGACAGGGCTGTATGCGGCCCTCGAATTGGGAGCCAATCGGGCGGTCGAGCTCCACACCACCAATTCCGGAGAGGTCCCGGAAGTGGGAGACACCAGCCGTGCCGTCGGCTATGCGGCGGTGGCTTTGGTGAAAGGCCCCTCTCGCGTTCCAAAAGGGTTTCCGCTGAAGGATGAAAACAAGAAGTATTTACTGACCCAGGCCCGTCAGTCGATCAAAGAAGGATTGGACGGGAAGGATTATCAGCCGATGGCCTTATCCAATACGCCGGCGTTGAACCTTCCCGCGGCGGTTTTTGTGACGCTAACCCTAAATAAACGCCTGCGTGGCTGCATCGGGACGACGGAACCGCGGAGCGCTCTTTTGGAAGCCGTTCGGGCGTTCGCCCGGGAGGCCGCCTTCCGGGATCCGCGCTTCCGGCCGCTGGAGAAGAAGGAATTGGAGGCTGTCCATATCGAAATTTCGATCCTCTCGCCCCCCGAACGCATTAAAAATCACACGGAGATCGTCCCCGGCAAACACGGCGTCGTTGTGCGGCAAGGGTTTCACTCGGGCCTTTTCCTTCCTCAGGTGTGGGAACAAATCCCCGTTAAGGAGGAATTCATGTCGGAACTTTGCTCGCAGAAAGCCGGGCTTCCCCCCGATTGCTGGAAAGGGTCCGATGTCACTTTAAGCGTCTTTACGACGGACGTTTTCGAAGAGCCGACATCCCCCCGGCGATAAACACCGAACCCACGAGGGCCAACCCGCTGACAAGAAAAGTCGTCGGTTGACCCAACAGAGGAATCAAGCAGGACCCCGCCAGGAAAGCCCCCAGCGCCGATCCCCATAAATCCGCCGCGTATAATTGAGCCGCCCGGCCGGCTTCGATCTGGGCAGCGATCGGATAAGCCGCCCCGATCATTACCCCAGGAATAAAAAGGCCCATACAGAAGCCCAAAGCGCTCTCCGGCAGGAAGGAAGTCTTCTGAATGAGAAACCACCCGGCGAATGAATAGGCGCCAAGGCTCAAGGTCAATCCGTTGAGAAGAAGGGACGGTTTATTCCAGGTCACTTTGGCCGAAAGGCCGCTCCCCCCAGCGAGGCCGAGCATGAAGGACGAGAACAGAAGCCCCATCTGCCAGTAAAGGGCGCCGGAGAGGGCTTGGAACAGAAGAAGGATGGCGACCTCCAGGATCATGCCGGAGAAGCCCATTGAAAAGAGGAGAAGTTCGCTCTTGTGCCGAGCCCAATCCCGGCGAATGCGCCACACGCGGGAGGTCATCCAGGCCAAAATGAAGACAATGATGAGGGGGCCGAGAAAATAAATCGGCGCGATAAATTTCGCCAACCACACGCGCCACACCAGGACATGGGAGATCGGAGAGAGATCGCTGTTCACGGGGGCGCGGGGGAATTCTTCGATTCTTTTTTTGGCGGCCGAGCGGCGTTCCGGCAGAAGAGAATAAGGTAAAAGTTCGGGGACGAGAATTTTGTTCTTGAGATGCCTTTTTTCATAGCGGCCAATCAATAGCGCCGGATCAAGGGAGATGGGGGTCTCACTCGCCAGAAGGATCATCCTGGATCCGTGAAGAATTTCCACCCGCGGGAAGACGGCGGCGACGGTTTTGAAAAGACTGGCGTTGGCGAGGGCCACCTCCGGCGGAAGATAGTTTTCCGAAGAGCTGATGGAGAAAGCGAGAAGGCCGCCCGGTTTCAAGGCCTCCTTCGCTGCGGTGAAAAATTCCTTTGTGAAGAAACGGTTCCGTTGCGCGTTCACGGGATCGCCCAGCGTTTGGAGAATGATGTCATAGGTTTGAGCGTGTTGCTTGATCCAGGCGCGGCCGTCCGCAGGCCTGTAGTTAAAACGCGCATCGTCGAGGGCCCTTTTTTGGAACGGTCTGATAAAAGGGCTTAACCAAGTGAATGCGAGTTCGTCCGGATCGACGACCTCAAGCTGTCCGACGGGGTGCTTGAAGATTTCTTTGACAGCGGGGAGAGCGCCGAGTCCGAGGGCGAGGACACGTTGGGGTTGGGGGTGCGCCAGAAGCGGCCAGTGGACCATTTCCTCTTCGGCGGCCGGATCCGGGAACTGGGTGGCGAGGACGCCATTTTGAAAAAGGATGTTTAATTTGTCCAGTTGGACGAGGGTGCTGTTCTCGTAGCGGGTTTCGACGTGTGAGAGGACCTCGTAATCTTTATATTGGAGCCGTCGCGCAAGAGCGTCGATCCGATGGGTGAATATCGTGAGCGCAACGCTCATCGACATCATTATTAATACCAACGTTTTAGGTGAAGTGTCCAGCGCCGTCATTCCCGCGAAAGCGGGAATCCAGTCCGTAAACTTTCTTTTCGACAGAGAGTTTAAGGCCTGGATCCCCGCTTTCGCGGGGATGACGACGAAAAGGCGGGAAAAAGAAAAAAGCGTGACGGCAAGAACGAGGGCCGCTCCGCCGGCGGTGAGGATGAAAAATGCGGGGAAACGCCCGAGAAATAGGGACGTCACCGCAAGGCCGCCGGCAAAAGCCCCCGCACTCTCGAAGGCGTAGATGAGACCGGCGCTTTTGTTGGGGACCTTTGTGCCCAAGGCAAAGGACGCCCCCAACAACCAGCAGGGAAGGGCCATGAGAAGGAAAGGGAAAAAGAGAGAGGGGATGAGGCCGGGGATGTGTCCGGCGGGCGTGAAGAGTTTCGAGACGCGTATAAGCAAGGCCGTTAAAGGGACGACGATACCGATGAGGGAAAGTGTGATGAGAAATGTGCGCTGAGGGTTGTCCGTCCTTCGGTGGCTTCGGCTGCCCCATCCTCCCCAGAGAAGCCAGGCCGCGAGGCTCACCCCGAAAGCCATCTCGTGGCCGAGAAAGACGGCCGCCAGTTCGCGAAAGAGGATGACTTGGGAAACGGTCGCGTAGAAGCCGAGGGCGAAGAAAAGAAAGTACATGGGAGGATTCTACCGAAAATTTGAGCTTCCCTTGTTTTTGTCACCAATGGTAAAGTAGGAAATTAAGTAGATATGACGAAACAAAAGTCCCTCATGGCGAGCCTCTTTTTCTCCTTCCAGTTGATCACCTCCCTGGTTCCTCTGGCCATTCTCTATGGGACCCATAAAACGCCCGCTGACATTTTGGCGCAAGGCCTGTGGATTTTGTTTGTCGCCGCGATCGGGTTTCTCATCATGCGGACGGGACGGGTGTCCCGCTGGCGGGCGCTCTTTTTTATTGTGATGGCCTGGGGTTTTGTGTTTCAGTTTAAAGCGATCCTATTGGGATTGCGGGGGAGCTTCTTTAAAACACCGGATATTCAAGAGGTTCCCTATTGCCACATCGCCATCGTTTCATCAGTCCTCAATTATGCCTACCAACAATATCTGGCCCTCCAGAGCGGACACTGGCGTATGTGGGGTCCGCTTTCCCTTGGGTTTTTGTGGGTCCTCGTCACCTTGGCCATCGGCCAGGGGTTTTGTTCGTGGGGGTGTTTCTATGGCGGGCTGGATGAGGGGTTTAGCCGAATAATTAAGAGGCCTCTATTAAAAACGCCCCGGTGGCTGGGGAAAATCCGCGATTTGCCGGCGGCCCTTTTGATCTTCATGATGTTGATTTCCCTGGGGACGATGCTTCCCATTTTTTGTTTATGGGTGTGTCCCTTGAAAATCACGACGGCTTTCCTGGACGGTTCGAATCCGGAACGTTTGATCCAAATGATTATTTTTATCGCTGTCGGTGTCCTGGCGCTTATTGTGTTTCCCCTTCTTTTGAAAAAGCGCGTGTTTTGCGGGCTCCTCTGCCCTTTCGGCGCCTGGCAGGCTTTTTTCGGAAGAATTCATCCCGTCAGGGTCACCATTTCAGAGGAGCTCTGCACAAATTGTCGGCGTTGCATCGATGTGTGTCCGACCTTCGTCCTTAACGCTGAGACGGTTAAAACTCACATTGTGAGCAGCTATTGCAATCGCTGCGGGGAGTGCGTGGACGTGTGTCCGGAAGGGGCCATCGATTACACGTTTTTGGGTCGCGCGAGACCCGATGTAAAGGGCCCCGTCTTTTTCCGTGAAATATTCGACGTGAAAGTTCTCTACACGTTCGCTTGCCTTCTGGTCGGAGGGGTGGTGGGAGGGTTGTTTGTTCCGGCTTTTCTCGCCCGCCTCTTTTCCATTTTTCTCAAATGATCGGGATTTTGGTTGAGGGGTTCACCCTCGGGCTTGCCACCGGCACCACCTGTCTTGTTTCTTGCGCTCCTTTGTTGGTTCCCTTCCTTTTGGCTGAGAGCCGGGCGGGATTTAAGAAAAATGTTGTTCTTCTCATGGAATTTATGGGGGGACGTCTTGCCGCCTATGTCCTTTTCGGTTGGGGGATCGGCGCTCTCGGTCATCGTTTCGCCGGGCAGATTCCTTCCTTCGTTTTGTCTCTGGCTCTGTTTCTGTCGGGCTTATTTTTGATCCTCTATGCCTTGGCACACGCGGTGTTTGGCTTCCCTCTTTGCCGATTTCTCTTGAAGCCGGGTTGGAAGAAGACCTTGGATCGAATGCCTTTCCTTCTGGGATTTCTGGTGGGTTTAAATATTTGCCCGCCCTTTGTCGCCGGCGTTTTCCGGGTCCTTGAGTTGGGATCGCCCTGGGGGGGTCTCGGGTATTTCAGCGCGTTTTATGCGGGGACCAGCCTCTATCTGTTTCCTTTGTTGACCGCCGTTCCCTTCCTTCGTCAGCCGCGCGTGCAGCGAATCGGGCAACTCACGTGTGTTTTGGCGGGTCTCTGGTTCATGACGCTCGGTCTTGTGAAGGCCCTTTTTTAGGCCCCTCTTTTGGCGTCCAGACCATCGGCGGATTTTGGCGGCGCCTTTTTAAAAAAAGAAAGGGGCCCGTTTGTCCGGCCGGCTCAAACGCCGTCTGGACATATTGATGGATCCGTTGAAGATATTTCTCCGTCGGTATCCCGTCAAAGTGGGAGTTTTCATGGTCCCAGATGATCCAGGTGAGGGGTGCTTTTTCAAGATCGCCGATAATTTCATCCTGTTGATAGGATTGTGCCGCTTCGGTGACAGTGGGATAGCGCCCGGGAAAGGGGCGATTGGCCAAAAAATAAATGGCCCCATCGTAAGGGAGAAAAAGGATCGGCTCTCCTGGTTTTGTCGCCTTTTCGATCCAGTCCACCAAAAATTCATAGCCATTGGCTTGAAAAAAAGGAACACGGATGCCGCCCGCCCTTTCGATGTTTAATGGCCTTTGAATCATCCTTTCGAAGCGGTTTTTTATGTGACGCGCCAGGTGAGCAGGGATGGTGACCAGACCTCCCGTGACAAGGAAGGCCAGCATCGCCAGATGAGCCTTGTGTTTATGCCGAGTCAATGACTGATCCGTCAGGTATGACCAGATAAAGATGGCCGGAGAGAGGGCGAAAAAAAAGTGCCAACGATCCGACCGTCCCCAGGCGGAGACAGAACACAAAATCCCGTAGAGAGCCAAACCCAAGACGAGGGGCGCTTTCATGCGGAACCGAGGGATGAGAGAGGTGGATAGGATCAAAACATAAGTCGCCAGAGGAAGATAAATGGCAAGAACGTCAGCCAGATTTTGAAACGGAATGAGCCATAGGATTTTTCCGATAGAAGCTTCTTTCCAATAATTGAAATTGAAAAAAGGGATTTTCAAGCTCAGGGAAGCCAATAGACCGGCTGTTTCAATATATGTGCAGCGCCAGTAGTTGGTTAGGCCGTATTGCGTGGTGATGACCAACAGGGAGGGAATAAAAACAGAGAGGAAACCCCCGAAAAATTTCAAAAGGTCTCTCCTGTCGGCTCTTTGCACGGAAAAGATGACAATTCCCGATATCAGGGAAGCTGCGCCTACCTCCTGGGACGTGAGCAGGGACACGCCGGAAGCCAGCCCGGCTAGCAGAGGGTAAAATGTTTTTTGGAATTTCGAATCCCTGGGTTGAGGCCAGAAGAAAAGAGACAAAAAGCCCCCTCCGTAGCGTGCCGAGTAAGGGATGGCGAGGCTGAAGGCGGCCAAGGGAACCAGCCACAGGAAGACCGCGCTCGTGTGACGGATGATCGGGTGACGTAGGAACCGGAGGAGGCAGGCGTAAATGCAAAGAAGACCGATGAGATTGTGAAGCCATACCGTAGCGCGCACGCTGGCCACGGTCGGCTTATCGAAGGCGCACAGAGCTTGGAGGGGGGCCGTCAGGAGGGGGCCGAATTGAAGCCAAATATCTTTGTATATTTTTTTCCCTTCCAGTAAGCCTTGGGCTAAGGAGAGCCAGATACCCTCATCATGGGGGTTGATGGGGCCATCCGTTCTTAAGGGGTAGATGAAAAAGGTGAGCAACAAAGGGAAGAGGCCCAGCCACCAGAGATGACGAAGTTTTGACATCGTCACATTTTAGTTTTTTAGCAGCCAAAATTTTCCCAAAATGAGGATCGATAAAGCGGGGTGGGTCACGTGTTGAAGAAAATTGTGTCCGGAGGACAAACCGGTGTGGATCGGGCCGCGCTCGATGCCGCCTTGGATCTGGGATTTCCTTGTGGCGGCTTTTGCCCCAAAGGACGCCTGGCCGAGGACGGGCCGATCGAGGCGCGTTATCCTCTTGTGGAAACGCCTTCCGAGGATTATGAGGAGCGGACCGAATGGAACGTGCGGGATTCGGATGGCACCTTGATCCTTAAACGCGGAGATCTCAAAGGGGGAACCGCCCTCACCCATCGCTTGGCGGTCCATTGGCGCAAACCTGTGCTTGTTTTAAACGTCGATGAAAGTCCGTCCCTGGAGTCGGTTCGGGGTTGGATAAAAGAGAATGGAATAGAGACCCTGAATGTGGCCGGTCCGCGCGAGAGTCTACAGCCCGGTATTTACAGCGCTTCTAAAACCTTTTTATCGAATCTCTTCACTTCTTTTTGAGCTGGTTGGCGACGGACTGCGTCGCTTTTTTGATCGCTTCCGGATCTCCCAAGTAATAATGCTTGATCGGGGTGAGATTGTCGTTGAGTTCGTAAACGAGGGGGATCCCCGTCGGAATGTTCAGTTCGACGATGTCGGCATCGGAGACGTTGTCCAGGTGTTTGACGAGAGCGCGGAGGCTGTTGCCGTGAGCGGCGATCAGCACCCGTTTTTCGCCTCGGACGACGGGAGCAATGGTGTTTTTCCAATACGGCACAAAGCGGGCCACGGTGTCTTTAAGGGATTCCGTGAGGGGAAGTTCCTCCGGTTTTAAATCTGCGTAGCGGGGATCTTTCCCGGGGTGGCGGGGATCGTCGGGGGTGAGGGCGGGCGGCGGCACATCGTAGCTCCGTCGCCAGATATGGACCTGTTCCATCCCGTGTTTTTCGACCATTTCCGCTTTGTTGAGGCCCTGGAGCGCCCCGTAATGCCGCTCGTTGAGCCGCCAGTGGTTGATGATGGGAATCCACATCTGATCCAATTCGTCCAACGCCAGCCACAGCGTTTGGACCGCCCGCGTGAGGACGGACGTGAAAGCGATGTCAAAGACATAGCCTTCTTTCTTGAGAACCCGCCCGGCTTCCTTCGCCTCCTCTCTCCCTTTTTCGCTTAAGCGGACATCCGTCCAGCCCGTAAAGCGGTTCTCCTTATTCCACAGGCTTTCACCGTGGCGCAGTAAAACCAATCGTTTCATGGGAAAATGTTCCTCCTCTATATTTTTTCATTTTAACAAATAGAGAATGTTCGAAAAGGGGTCAGAAGGCCCCTCCTCGTTCCAAAATTTGCTAGATTTTTTTATTACAAGCTGTCCTTTGAAATTGACATCGAATTTGGGTCGGTGGCAGAACCCACCTTCGCCGATAAAACTGGCTACGGTGGGCAGGTCCTCCGCTTACGCGGCGTCAGGGGCTTGCCCAACGTAGCTCGCCTTGGCGAGCGAAGTTGGGTCGGTGGCAGAGCGGTCAAATGCACCAGACTGTAAAACCCAAAGACCCTCCTATAGAAAATCCCGGTCAGTGATTTGCCGTCGAGCATGAGTTGTACCCTGTTGGCCCAAGTTGGCAGGTTTGGCAGAAAATTAGCACAAATTTAGCACACTACTCCTCTCTACCGGCCCCCGCTCCCTTTCTTTCTGGACACCTGACTTTAAATCCGCGATTTCGTTGCCATCCTCACCTCAAAGGGGTAAATTTTCCGGTGGTTAAAAAGCGTGAGAAGGGAAAACCACTGATTCAGGGGTAGGAGGGAGCCATGAAAAAGTTAATTATCCTGACATTATTATTAAGTACAGGTTGTGCAACGACATCTTTTTTGGGAATCCAAGATCCTTCTTATTCACAGTTCAAACCAAGAAAAATTTTAGTTTTCTCACTTGAACGAAATCTTTTATATAAAACAATAACTGAAGACAGTTTTGCAGGAAAATTATTGGAATGTGGAGTTGAATCTCAGAAGTCAGTAAACATATTTTTACCTACCAGAAATTACAGTGAAAAAGAGATTAAATCTGAAATTGAAAATAAGGGATTCGATTCAATTCTTACATTCAGCAAAAATAAGGAAGAAACTAAGGATATTTTTTACCCCATGACTACGACAACTTCTGGCCATATCGACAAATCCGGTCGTTTCTCTTCCACATCGCAGAATGTTAGCGGTCATTCCGTGATTTCAATTACAGAAGGTGATTTACAACTTATAGAAATAAAATCACTTAATAAGGTTTGGGTTGGTTCTTTTTCAACAGTTGGTAAAAATCATGCAAGTTATAATACGATTGTAAATTCCATTTCGTCAAAGGCTTTGAATGATATGATAAGAAAAGGAATTATTCCTCAACGGATGAAAGAATTAAAGTATTTCTAGGATTAACTTTTCTTAAAAAACTCTCCGATGGGGGAAATAAATGAAGATATTAACAGTCTTGATGGCGTTGTTTCTGTTGTGGGGGTGTGCCAGTATTCTTGTAGGTAACTCAATGAGAAAATACGAAGCGGTGCGCGATCAGATTCAACTTGGGGATTCGGAAGATAAGGTTTTATCCGTATTGCTTCCAACGGAAAGCGGTTTACCTTTACGTTTGAAGAAACAACCAGAAACCTATTTACAAGACAAATCACTGGTAAAAATTCACTACGCCAGGTCTGGTTTTCAATCGGATGGCCTAACTACTGACGATGAGTTCACACCCTATGTTTTCAAGGATGGGAAACTTATCGCTATTGGATGGCAATATCTAGGTGGACCGAAATCCGTTGGACAAGTTGTTCCTATTACCAATGTGAACGTCAATAATCGCAAAAGGTAAAAAATGAAGATAATTATAATGGCAACTATATTCTTCGTGTTAATGTCGGGGTGTGCAACAATCACCCGAGGCCCAATGAAAGACAGAGTAAAAATCGAATCAACTCCAAGTGAAGCACTCGTACTTGCTGATGACGGAATAACAAAGAAAAAAACACCTTGCTTTATTCAATTCAAGGGGCCACGAGAAGAAATCATATCCATTCAAAAAGAAGGCTATGAATCGACCGACGTCATACTTCGGAGGCGAATGTTATCTCGTATATGGTGGAACCTGCTTTTTTGGCCTGGCTTCATAGTGGATTTTGCGACCGATTCAGCTTGGGAATTGAACCCAGAATCAGTGAACGTCGAACTGACTAGAAAATAAATGTTCAAATTAGAGAGTATTTAGAAATCTTTTCCAGTCCACTTAAAATCTTAATCCAACATAAAAACTGGGGAACAAGGGAAAATTAGCGATGAAATTAGTAGACATCACGGGGCCATTTGCGGGGTTGAGCTGGATGCGTGTTCTACCGGATCAAAAAACGGCAACTATTACAAGTGCCCTATTTACTGATTGATAAAATCATAGAGTGCTCAAATAAAATCTATCGAGGTGAGTATCAAGACGCAATTTCCACCTTGGAAGATATGTTAAAAAGTGCTCACATAATGAGCACAAAGGACCTAGCTTTTGTCCATATAAATCTTGCGTTGGCTTACTTCAAGATTCGTAAGAACGACCCAGATGGCCTCTGGAAATCTAATATCCATTGTATTGAGGCGATGAAATGTGGCCACAATACAACATGGGCTCCAGGAAGATTGGCTATGAATTTGGAGAGGCAGGGGTATATCCGGCAAGCCATCGAGGTCTGCCAACTCGTGCTCCATCCTAGATATACATTGCCAGGAGAAGCAGAGAACATAAGCGCACTTCGTTCACAATACTCTGACTGGCTCGAGAAACTGGAAAAGAAAATTCAAAGAGATAAATCGAGCTCGGATTCAAGGCTATTTTCAGAACCGGACAAAGAATTGATCTTTTCGAATACCCAGAAATTCGAGTCGTGGATGATGGGGTGATTCAGATTATAGCTGGCGTCCTCGTTGTTTTAACCTCCTCGAATTTAAAGTCAACCAGCGAAAAACCGGAGGGGGAGCTTACTTTTTTGAATGCCAAGGCGAGGCAGGGTGGGTAATTTAATAACCGCGTAATTTACAGGGATTGAGATGGAGATGAAGAATGATGAAATCCGCGCCTTCTTTTAAGAATTGGAACTCCTATTTTTTACGATGTATAGAAAAACACGTTGGGGAAACCGATGAGAGCCTAATTTTCAACTTCACCTTTTTTCTTTCGCCTGGTTATAAAAGTATGGGGAAGGAATACAAAATAATTGCAAAGGCTATAAAATCGGAGAACGGGAGTTTAATAAATGAACATTTTTATGGTAACGGTTTTGAATTTATTGATATTGAGTATGACGGTGACTATGATTCTGTTGATGACTTAAAAATGGAAGTTCAAAATTATTACCAAGGCGAGAAATTTGGATTCGTAACTGAATTTAGTTTGACGGCACGTCTTGAGAAATGTTTGGATTCGGAATTTGGTGACTTATTGAATCTTAATAGATCACCAGAGTCATTTGTAAAAGCTTTAAATTTCTTTAATGCCATTTCCTATGGAAATACGACCCACCTAATAAGATTTCATCAGATATGGAACCAATTGCATGAGATACAAAGTTCCTCTTATGATTTTATTGGTCTATATCAAGAAAGGGTAAATTCCCGAGTTAAAGTTCAATCATTATCGACCGGAAAAACAGAAGATTTAATTGAGTATTACGATGGTCACTTTTACCCTAAAGGGTCATTCAAAATTAAAAAATTAAACGATGGTGAAAAGAAAACGCTGGTTAAAATGATAAATGGGTTCAAGAATGAGTTTCAAATAAAGAGAAAGGATATATTCGGTACCCGCAGAGAATACAGAGAGCAGGCACATAGCTATTCTCAATGGTATAAAAATTCATTTGAGGGTTATTTCGGAAAAGTTCTGAACACCCATGTTTATTACCTTGAAAAGGCAAAAATATTGACCGAGTGCGGATATTGTGGAGATGTTTTTATTTTTAAAAAAGGGAAGAAATTCTGTTCTCAAATTGATGGCAAATCTTGTGGTAAGAGTATGAGAAATCGAAGGACCTACCTTAGAACGCTTAAGAAAACCGCTTAAATTCACACTCCAATCTGTTCTATCCCTACTGAATTTGAAGTTAGCTTGATGTGATTTAGTAGATACTGAAATGTGAATTAAATTTCTATTTTTCAGTAAATTTTCATCCCTTCAAACATGTCCTAAACTTCTCCTGGAATTTAATTTTTATTCCTCAAAGGAGATGGCATGTCAGGTTCTTATACCACAAAAGACTATAACGAAATCTCGCTACTTCTGGCTAACAAACTCCACTTTGTTTCCGTCAGGCGACATGGGGCCGTCTTTTTTTCATTTGAACCAAAAGAAAAGGCGATTGAACTAACGGAAGCGTTTTGGAGGGGTGATTTAAAAATGATCCTACGGGATTTCATTAACTTTCGAAGACTCGCGAAGGATTTAATTATTCGGGCAGAAAGATCTGATGGGCGTGATGAAAATAGATGGAGCAATGGAAATGGAATTAGCCGGGAAAATAGAAGTTTCTAATTCCCCCAAAGATAAAAAGTTTGCTCAGCAAGCGCCTTGGATTACAAGAGAACGGGCGGTTCCCCAGTACCGCAATGAATGTCGGTTATTAATCGCAATTCAAGGGTTAGCTAATACGGGGTCCCATATTTGCAATGCGACGCAAATTACATTGTCGGAATGCTCTGGAGTGCCGAACAGTAATATCCCTGCTGTTATTCGTCGGCTTGAAGGCAAAGGGTATATTGAAATCGAATCGTGGAGTGGAAATTGGGAAAGACGTTCAAATGAACAAGCAAAAAAACATGGCCGTATTCAATACGTTTTGTGTTGGGACCCGGAGCGATATTACAGATATCGAAGGAATGCGCCGGAGAGAAGAAGAAACCCCGGGGCATTTTCAAAGAATGGCCCCAAAATGAAGGAGTGTCCATTTTAAGGGTTTACGGTTGAACCGAAGACTGTGGCTATATGGTTTAGTCAAAGACCATACTCGTTGGAAGGGCCGAAGACCAGGTTTGTGGTTAAGCCGAAGACCCCTTAATAATTCTTATACAAGTATAGTGAAGTAAGTATTACCCGGAGGCGTAATTCAATGTATCGAAACAAAGTCGAATCAAAAGAATGTGAATTTTGCGGGAATAATTTTCCCGCTCGTTTGTCGGACATTAAAAGAGGTTTTGGGAGGTATTGCTCTTTTGGTTGTAGAAATAAAGGCAGAAAAACGATGAAAAAACCCGAAAATCGTTGTTTCTTGGTTACAGAAGGGAATCAGGTGGCCAAGGGGATAAAAACCCCACTCGCACCAAAATAAGCGTTTTATACGCCAGAAAAACGGGCTTGGGGGAAGACTAGGCATGGTTTGATTTGCTCAGGTTTAACCCTTGAATAAAACCGACAAAATTTACATTTAATGGTGAAAAATGAAAAAGGTTGGAATTGAAGGGAAATGTTAAGGAAAGTTAAGGTTAATGCAGTGAATATATCGAATGAACCTCATGCACAACGAAATTTTGGATGGTTGAAGTACGGGAATCCTCCCGGGGATTTTACGAAGGCAAAAAGATGTGGAGCAAAAACAAGGGGAGAAAGACGGGGGAAACCCTGTTTAGCCCCTGCTATGAAGAATGGGCGTTGCCGAATGCATGGGGGCGCAAGCACTGGGCCGAGGACTCCTGAGGGTCTAAAACGGGCACAAAGAGCGCGCTGGAAACACGGAGAATATAGCCAGGCCGAAATAATGAGCAATAAGCTTTTTCGGATTCAATTTCGCCAGGTGAAGGAAGCTTTCAAAAGAGGGTTTAGGTGAAGGAGAAATAAAAGATGAACCCAATGAAAAGCGAAGAAAATTGTAAAGGAAACTTAAGGCTATGCCGTAGTTAAAATGGAAAATTCACCGAGATAATCAGCGATGAATTCAATGCATTATTCACAAGGAAATTTGGGATCTACCCCATACAAAACGAGCTTTTTAGTCAAAAATAAAAAAGCCAATTTATAACAAAGAAAATTTGTGGGTTTACTCTTATGGGACATCTGAATTTAACCGTGGATAAGAGCTTTTTTGGTGTTGGAGAACCTTCTCAATGCCCGGCTATGCCGGTGGTGTATCGTGTCTGATCAGGCTGAAATCACACCCAGGTTTCTTGACATCAAAAGAACGGCTCAATATCTCAGTCTTTCAGTTTGGAGTTTGTACCGCTTAGTTGGCCAACGTCAAATACCTTTCATCCCCCTGAGTCCTTCGGACCCAACCCGTCAGAAGGTAAGGCGGCCCATCTTGCGGTTTGATGTGAAGGCTTTGGATCAATGGATGCAAAAGCAGATAATAAAACCGTTGACATGATTAAAGGGCTTATGTAACATGCGTTACATGACGAAGTTGGGAAAATGTATCCGTGAATATATCGAGAAGAAAAACATGACCCTTGAGGAATTGGCGGAGAAAATCGGGGTATCTCGTATGACACTTTGGCGCTGGTGTGAAGGGGAGGCCGAGCCTTCCCAGCTGGCATTGAAGGCATTGGAGAGTTTAGGTCTTGAGGTTAGGCAAAAATGAAAGGCGTTTTCCTCAGAAAGAAAATATATTGGATTCGCTACTCCGTTGGAGGCCGACAAGTCCGGGAGAGCGCGGAAACGTCCGATTTGAAAACCGCTCAACTTGTCTTGAAAAAACGAGAGTTGGAAATCCACTCCGGGAAGTGGTTTGGAAAAATTAAGGACGTCCGCACTCCAATTAATCAGGCGATTGACCAATATATCGGAATCATTAAGGAAAGGAAATCTTCCTGGGCCGACGACGAGAGAATGCTCCGCAAATTTTCCGAATTCTTAGGCATGGGATTTTTCCTTCAAGATATCGACAAGCTAAAAATAGAGGATTTTCAAACCTCTCTCTTGGCCAGGGGGTTGTCGAAGGCAAGAGTCAACCGTTATCTGGCCGTGATCAAATGCTTTTTCAACCGCTGTGTCGAATGGGGAAAGGCGAAGGGGAACCCCGTAAGGGGCGTGAAGTTTTATCAGGAGCCCATGCGAATCAGGTACTTGGAGCTCGGACAGATTCAAGCCTTGTTGGATGAGTCAACTCCACGGCTTAAACCCATTGTGCTAACCGCCCTCCTCACTGGATTAAGGAAGGGGGATATTTTCAATCTCCGATGGGATCAAATTGACTTCGAGAATAGGAAGATATGGATTCATCAAGGCAAAACCAACAACCCTTTGATGGTCAATATCAGTGAGGCGCTTTTTCACGTTTTGCAGACTATTCAGCGTCATCCGGACAGCCCCTATGTTTTCCACATTAACGGTGAGCGGCTCTTAAAATATGGATGGGTCCGCACAGATTTTGTAAAAGCCGTGAAGAAGGCTGGCATCCAGGACTTTCGTTTTCACGACCTCAGGCACACCTTCGCCACCCAGCAACGCTTCTTAGGGCGTGATATAGCCGTCATCAAAGAGCTTTTGGGCCATAAATCCATCAAGATGACCATGAGGTATGCCCATGTCCGTCCTGATGAGCTTAAAAAGGCGGTGGATGCACTGGGTGAGAAGATCGTAAAGGTGCCGGAAATTAGCACAAATTTAGCACAATCGAATTTCCCAGCTTCAAAATTCAATGAGTCTGATTCCACAGAAATCATTGAATCTCAAAGCGAAGAATCACAATCGGGTCGGTGGCAGAGCGGTCAAATGCACCAGACTGTAAATCTGGCGGGCTATGCCCTACGAAGGTTCGAATCCTTCCCGGCCCATGTATGCAAGAAAAAATATGAAGGAACTCGCACAGTTACTTAATGAGATGTTGGCCGCCGGTGTCATTGAAAATTACGCTCTTTTTGGAGCTGTGGCTCAGATGCGCTATACCGAACCGATCGCTACGATCGATGCCGATCTGTTGATAGCGGTTCCATCACAAAAGGGGCTCGATATCCTAAGCGGTGTTTATGAATTTTGTTCCAAGAAGGGCTATCAGACGGAAGGAGAAGCGATCAAGGTGGGCGCTTGGCCGGTGCAGTTCATGCCGGCGTTCAGCCCATTGACGCGGGAGGCGATGGAGCAAGCGGAGGTGGCTGACTTTGAAGGGGTCCCGCTTCGTGTCGTTCGTGCAGATTATCTTGCGCTCATCGCGTTGAGCGTGGGCAGGCCCAAAGATTTTACTCGAATACTTGCGTTGCTCGAATCGGGCAGTATCAAGCGAGAAGATATTGGGAAACTCGCCGGGCGGTTCGGTTTGTCTGAAGCCTGGAAACGGTTTGGAAAAAGATTCTTCAATGAATAGTGATCTCGAAAAATGGATTGAAAAGCAAGCACGCTGGCAACAGAGTCGTCGCGCCTTGTCATGGCCGGAAAAAATCCGTCTGGCTGAGCAAATACGTGATTCGATTGGACGTTGGAGCCAATCGGCCGTGAGGAAAGCCGGAATGGATTTATCTCACACCCGAACAAAAAAAGAGAAATCGTGAAGGGCGGCCCACGTTTGGAACAAAAGAAGGCCCTTACCCCCTGGTTATCCGATTTAAGTTGCCGCCCCTCCGACGCATAAAATAGGCTGATTTCCAGTTATTTGCAACGTCTTGTCATGCATAATTCACTTGACTTTGTGGGTTGATGGGGGGCATCCTTAGATTATGAATTATGCACAGGCCAGAAAGCTGACACGGTTTTACGTCATCAATCCCCGGTCGGACCGGCGGGGGGAGGATCGGTTCGACGCCTTCCAAAACGCGGTGGTCCGGTGCTCCGGCACGGAGGAAATGTTTCCCGGCGTTGTATTGGAGGTGGGCCAGAAAGGTTTACGGCTTTTGATCAAAAGCTCCCTGGCGATCGGCACGGATATTGAAATGGCCTTCCCCAACACGCCCGATCACGTCCGGTGTTTCGGGCGGGTGATTTGGATAAAACGCCGGTCCAACGCCGGCGAAATCGAGGTGGGTGTCGAGGTCAATGCCTGGCATGGCATCGTCCAAGGCCCTGAGTCGTGGAAAAAATTTAAGAGCCCCACTCCAAAGAAAGACCGCCGGCAACGCCCTCGTTAGCTTGCCCACTCCCCGTTAATACAAGCTAGTAAACCTCATAACATTTGCTTGTCCTCCCTGCGAGAGCGGGAATCCAGGACGGTGTTCACGTCCCTGATTCCCGCTCTCGCAGGGAGGACGGTGCCATAGTTACAAGATTTTTTCTTTTGAATTCGTTATTGCTTCCGCAACGCGGATGACATCCTTCGTTTCGATAACGTCGTGTGTGCGGATGATCGCGGCCCCGTTGGCCACGGCCAGGGCTGTGGCTGCGAGAGACCCGGCGAGCCTCTCTTCTGCCGGGCGGTCCCCTAAGATCTCACCGATAAAAGATTTCCGGGAAAGACCGATGAGGAGGGGAAATCCCAGCTTCTTTAGGTCCGGAAGGCGCCTCAAAATTTCCAAGTCCCGCTTCCACCACGGCAGCTTCGCTTTTCGAAAGAAGCCGATCCCGGGATCCAGGACAATGTGGTGGCGGCGGAATCCGAAAGAGAGAGCCGTTTTCACGCGGGCGGCGAATATTTTTTTCGTATCGCGGACAGGTTTGGTGAGCTTGCTTGGATCCCAGTAAAGAGAATTGGCCATCAGAATTAGTCCCTTCACATGGGGGGCCAGTTTTTTCAGTTGAGGATCCAGAGCGAGGCCCGTCACATCGTTCAAAATGGACGCCCCCGCTTCGAGAGCGGCCGCGGCCGGCCCGTAACGCGAGGTATCGACCGATATCGGCACGGAGGAGATTTTCCGGATGAGGCGGATCGCGCCGGTGAGGCGTTTTCTCTCCTCTTCTTCCGAAATCCGTGTTTTCAGATAGGGGGCCGTGGACATGGCCCCCACATCGATGAAATCCGCCCTCGCGCGGGTCATTTTTTCCGCCGTCTGGGCGATTTGTCTCTCTTCCGTAAACACGGATCCTTTGTAGAAGGATTCGGGGCTCACGTTGATGACGCCCATCAGGCGAACAGGGTGACCGTCGCCCACCGGTACACCGGCAAGAAGGAACCGTCTTTTCATGAAACGATATTACTGAATAAATGCGTGATTCCGCATTTTCTTGACCCCCATCGCAGGCTGTGTTACGATTCCCTCCGTGAAGAAAACCACCCTCACCCGAAGAGACTTCTCCTGCGGCGGCGTCGTGTGGGATGAAGACAAAAAAGAAGTTCTCATGATCCGTGTCGAGAACCTGGCCAAGAAAATTGTCTGGACGTTCCCGAAGGGTCACCCGGATAAAGGGGAATCCACCCGGGAAGCGGCTTTGCGGGAGGTCCGGGAGGAAACGGGATGGGCCTGTAAACTGATCAAGCCCCTCATGGATGTTCACTATATGTATGTGCGGGATAAAGTCCGCATCAGCAAAATCGTCCGCTGGTTTTTGATGAAGCCGTTGAAGAAAGTGGGGGATTTCGATAAAAAAGAGATCCTCGAGATCAAATGGTGCCCCTTGGAAGAAGCCCGATTGAGCGTCACCTACAAAACCGACAAAGATCTTCTCCTTGAGCTTAAAAGGGTCACCCGCCCCCGCGGGTGACCCTTTTTCTGGGGAAACCCCGAGTTAGTTTGCCGAGTTTTTTTGCGTCGCTTTAGGCAGAAAACGCTTAAATAATAGGATAATCCATAAAATCAAAACTGCATAAACGGCGAGCCCAAGCACAAAACCCAAAAGCACGAAGATTCCCGTGGTCGTTTCAAGGAAGACCTCCCCGAAGCGGTTGAGGGTGTTCATGAGTTGGCGAAGAAGGGGATGTTGAGCGGAGGGTTTTCCGGACGATTTTTCATAGAGCCGAACTTCCAGACGCGATTGATCCGTTTGAGCCTCAAGATAGCGGATTTTTCCCTTCAAGGATTCGATGGTCCCTCCAATCCGCGCCAGTTCCCGCTCCACTTCCAATACATCCTTGAGTTGGCCGGTTCTCGAGTTCAAAAGAGAAATGAGGCGTTCGCGCACATGTTCGGAATTCGTCAATTGGCCTTTGAGATCCACATATTGTTCTGTGACGTCTCTCGCCTGGGTGTGGCGGGATTTAACGGCACCGAGGGTGCTCATGGCATCCATCAATTCATCTAATCGGGCGGGGTCCACCAAAAATGTGACGTTGGCCCACGCTTCTCCCTTCTCGGGATTCTGCGTGTCGAGCGTGAAGACTTCAGCCTTTAATGATCGGGCCAAATCAAAGGCCTTTTTCAGGGATTCTTCACAGTTCTTAATTTCAATATTCATCCAAGCTTGGCGGATGACTTTCCGCTCTTCATATTCAGACGTGTTCCAGGTGGTTTGAACGTCGGGAGAGAAGGATTCGGCCGCACTGCCTCGTGCCGCGAAACTTTTTTCCATTGCGACCTTCTTAGCCATCGTCACGGGAGAGGCCATTTGCAATTCGTCGAGCGTATTATGCCTAAAGTCTTCTTTGTAATTAAAAACCCCCTTCGATTTTTGGAGGAGGGGGGTTGCGAGCATCAGGCCAACGACGAGGGCCAGGCATACCGCCACTCCCACCCCGATTTTGACCTTCAAAGAAGCCGCTTTTAATTTAGCAGCCAAGTCTTTCAGTTCTTTCCACATATCATTTCTCCTTTTGTCCGAGACGTTTTTAAGTTGCAGCTTTTCTGAATCTTAGTGAATTCGACACCCAGTTTCCCCAAAATGTTCCCAAAAAAATCATGCGGTCTTTCCAAGGTAATTTTGGGGGGTAGGTGGTGGTGGAGTCAAATTTGGTACCTTGACCGTGTTATGGAACGGTCCCGTCGATAATTTTAATTGATAAAGATGTGACTTTTAAGCTACAATTCGTCAATCCATGGCCAACGCGAAGGAGATTCGAGTCTATCGTCGGCCAAACGGTAATTCCCCCTGGTGGCACTATTATAGTCCTCCTATGTGGTGGTGATAAAAGTACGCAGGGAAGGGATATTGGGAAGGCGAGAGATTATTGGGCCGATTATTGGAGGGACCATACGTGAGACGTTGGCAGCCTTATAAAAAAACACTTGAAAAGGTTCTTAAAGACCCTCGGATGGCGGTAGGCTATCTAAATACCGCTCTTGAAGAAGGGGAATGGGACGCTTTTTTGCTCGCTTTAAGAAATGTCGCCGAAGTTCATGGAGGCATGTCGAAGCTGGCTCGTGAAGTGAATTTGAATCGAGAAAATCTCTATCGAATGCTTTCTACGCGTGGAAATCCAGGGATGCGCAACATTTTTAATATTTTGAATGCCATGGGTTTTCGGTTAACCCTTTTAAAAGACGAGCCCCTTGATAAGGCCGCCTAAGCCATCTGTAATTCCGCCTGTTAAGCCCTGTCCCATCTTCCTATAATCAGCCCCTATGGCAGAAGCGGGTTCGACAAAGACGACGTATGAGGCCGTGATCGGCCTGGAGGTCCACGTTCAAGTCAAGACGGACTCCAAGCTCTTTTGCTCCTGCCCCACGGCGTTCGGGTCGCCGCCCAATTCCCAGGTGTGCCCGGTCTGCACGGGTCAGCCGGGGGTCCTCCCCGTGCTGAATAAAAAAGCCCTGGAAGGGGCCATCAAGGTGGGCCTGGCCATCGGGTGTACGGTCAATAAAAAATGCTTCTTCGCGCGCAAACAATATTTTTATCCGGATCTGCCGAAGGCCTACCAGATCTCCCAGTCCGACAAACCCCTCTGCGTGGACGGGAAAATTGACATCGATACCGAAGGTGGCCGGAAAACCGTCCGCGTTCAGCGCCTCCATATGGAGGAGGACGCGGGGAAGCTCCTCCACGCCATCGGCTCGACCGAGTTGCCCTATTCCCTCGTGGATTTGAACCGCTCCGGGATTCCCCTCATTGAGATCGTCTCTCATCCCGACCTCTCCTCGGTCGAGGAAGCCCACGCGTATCTGACGACCTTAAAGGCCATCGTCCAATTTGTCGGTGTTTCGGATTGCGACATGGAAAAAGGGTCGCTGCGCTGCGATGCGAATGTTTCGATTCGACCCAAAGGGGAGACGAAGCTCGGGACCAAGGTCGAGATTAAAAACATGAACAGCTTCCGGGCCGTCAAAGACGCCCTGACCTACGAAATCAAACGGCAAGAAGAAGCGGTCGAATCCGGCGGCCGCCTCGTTCAGGAAACGCGCCTGTGGAACGAGGCTCAAGGCACCACCGCCTCCATGCGCTCGAAGGAGGAGGCCCACGACTACCGCTATTTCCCGGAGCCGGATCTGGTGCCGCTCGACTTGTCGGCGGCGTGGCTGGAAGAGATTCGGTCGAGCCTGCCCGAATTGCCGGGCGCCCGCAAGGAGCGCCTGATGAGAGACTTTGGTCTCAACGACTACGACGCCGGCGTTTTGGTCGGCCAGCGCGAATTGGTGGAGTACTTTGAAGCCGGCCTTCAATCGTGGCCGATGGCTAAGAGAAAAACGATGGCCAAGCCCCTCGCCAATTGGGTGATTACGGAGCTTTTGGGGCGGCTCAACGAACAAAATAAGTCGGTCGCGGAGTCGCCGGTGGCGGCCGCGTCCTTGGCGGAGCTGGTGGAGCTCATTCAATCGGGGACGCTCTCCGGGAAAATGGGGAAGGATGTTTTTGCGGAGATTTATGCGTCGGGCGAATCGCCTCAGGCTGTGGTGAAGCGCAAGGGGCTTTCTCAGGTCTCGAACGAATCGGAGCTGTTGAAATTCATCGATGAGGTTCTTCAGGAAAATCCGAAGATTGTCCAGGATGTCAAAGGCGGCAAAGACCGCGCCATTGGCTCCCTTGTGGGGGCCCTTATGAAAAAGACCCAAGGGCGTGCCAATCCCCAGATGGCGAATGACTTGCTTCGCAAAAGAATCCTCGGCCAATGAAAGAAAAAATAAGTCTCGGCATCGACATCGAGGAAGTCGACCGGTTTAAAAAGTTGATCCGCAATCCGCGGTTTCTTCACCGTGTTTTTACGGAGGAAGAAATTGCCTATTGCCGCTCCAAAGCTGACCCCGCCCAGCATTTCGCCGTCCGGTTCTCCGCCAAAGAAGCCGTGTGGAAAGCCCTGAGCGATGTCCTCGGCCGCCGGAAAAAAGAGGTGAGCCACCGGGACATCGGGATCAGGAACCTCGCCAACGGAAAACCGCGGGTCACCTTGCCCCGGTCTTTGGCTCCATTAAGCCCGAAGATTTCCATCTCCTTGTCGCACTCAAAATCCACCGCTGTGGCGGTGGCCGTCTACAAGGGGACCCTTTGATTCGGCGGATTTCCGCCGCTCAGGCCCGCTCGTGGTTGCCGCGCCGGCCGGGTGATGTGAGCAAAGGCGATGTTGGCCGCGTCTATATTCTGGCCGGATCCTGTGGGATGATCGGCGCCGGTATCTTGTGTTCGATGGGAGCTGTTCGTGCCGGAGCCGGGCTCATCCGGTTTGGCACGGTAAAAAGCCAGCAAGGCGTGGCGGCCCGGAGAGCGCCTTTAGAGGTCATGACGGAAGCTTTGCCGGAAGCGAAGGGGGGGCATCTGTCACCGAGGGCCCTTCCCGCCATCAAAAAGGCCCTCCGACAATTTCGGCCCGATATCCTCGCATTGGGGCCCGGGCTGGGTCAGAGTCCGGAGGTAAAAAAGATAATCCATCGTATGGTGAAAGAGGAAACGGTGTCCATTGTTTTGGATGCGGACGGTTTGAATGCGTTTCAAGAGGAGCCGGAGGCGTTGCGGCGGCACCGGGCTCCATTGATCATCACCCCGCATCCGGGGGAGTTGGGGCGCCTCCTGGGCGTTTCTCCAAAGGCGATTCAATCCAACCGGGCCCTTTGGGCGCGCCGGGCGGCCCTTCGGTTTCGGTGCGTCTGTTTGCTGAAAGGGGCGGGGACGATCATTTCGGATGGCCGAACCCATTGGAAAAACGCGACGGGAAATCCCGCGATGGCGTCGGGCGGTATGGGAGACGTGTTGACCGGCCTCATCGCCGGCTTGTGGGGGCAGATGAATTTGGGGAGTCCTCGCCAGGCGCTGGCCGCGGCGGCCCTGGGCGCTTATCTTCACGGCCGGGCGGGTGATTTGGCTTTGAAAAAATTAAAACAGTCTCGCCTCATTGCGTCGGAGGTGGCCGCCTTCCTCCCGAAAGCGATGGGTGTCATTGCGAGCTTGCCCGCCGCGGCGGGCAAGCTCGCAATGACAACATAGGTTCAAAAGGAGGAATCATGACGGCGATCGTTATTGGTTTTATTTTTATGGTGATTGGTTTTTGGGGATTGTTCCATTGGTTGCCGGATTTTATTCTGGTGATGAAGGGGTTGGGACCGTTTATCTTTTTTATAAGCGGCCTCGTTGCCGTGATCGTCGGTTTAAGCACCCTCCAGCAGGGCCGCGGCGGCGAACCAAAAAAGTAGACTTTTTTGATCGCGACCTTGCACCATCTGGGGGAGTGGGGATTCCTTCAGAAAATATTGCCCGCCCTTTCCCGGTCTCACCCAAGACGCTTCCTTGTCGCTCCGGGCGATGACGCCGCGGTCATGAAAGCTCCGAAAGGGGCCGTCTTGTCGATCGACGGCCTGACGGAGGGAACGCACTTTCGATCCTCCTGGGCGGCCCGCTTGAGGAAAGATTTCGGGTTGTCTTTGGGCCGGGAGCTGGGCTGGAAACTCATGGGCTCAAGTCTTTCGGATTTGGCGGCCACGGCCGCCACCGGGGACCGTTGGGCGATGATATATTTGGGAGCTCCATCGCGGACGCGGATGGATTTTCTCATGGACTTTTTGTCGGGCGTCCGAGCGGCGGCGAAAGAATATGATTGTGCCATTGTCGGGGGGGACACGGTGAAGGCGCAGACCTTGAGCCTCGTGATTGCCGTGGGGGGAAAGAACCAGGAGAGGAGAGTTCTCACCCGTTCGGGAGCCCGCCCCGGCGATTTGATTTGTGTGGCCGGCCGGATCGGGGACGCGGCGGCCGGTTTGGCCATTCTCAATCAAAGGTTTAATCGGATTCCCCGACAAGCTGGGAAATATTTCGTTGAAAAGTTTTTCCGGCCCCGCCCTCTGATTCGCGAGGGGGAGATTTTACTGGGGGAACCCGGGGTGAGGAGTCTCATGGACGTGTCGGATCCTCTGGATCAGTCGCTCGAGATTCTTTGCCGCGCTTCGAGCGTGGGGGGAATGGTTGACGTGTCCCGCCTGCCGGTTTCGGAGAAATATGAAAAGTATTTCGGGAAGGACACTTCCCTTCTTTCCTGCGGAGAGGATTACTCGCTTCTGTTTACGATGCAGGCAAAAGCCCAATCCCGGTTGGCGAAGCGGCTGCCGTTTGCCGTGATCGGAGCCATTCATCGAAAGAGAATGGGAATCCAATATTTCGTGGAGGGCCGGCCGTGCCGGCCGGCGAGATCCTTCCGCCATTTTTAAGGACGGCGTCCATGTCTGTTTTCAAATTTGTCTCCCACTCTGCCGCAGAAACGAAAAAATTCGGCCGGCATCTGGCCGGCGTCCTGGAACTCGGCGACATCGTGACGTTTGTGGCGCCTTTGGGGGCGGGGAAGACAACGTTGATACAGGGTCTCGTGAAAGCCTTCGGCGTCAAAGAGTCGGCCTTGAGTCCCACGTTTATTTTGGCGCAGACATTTCAGGGTCGGATTCCCATCCATCATTTGGATTTCTACCGGCTTAAAAAAAGCGAGATTCTTTCCGCCGGCATTCCGGATTATCTGAATGGATCGGGTGAAATCCCGCGGGGCTTGGTCCTCATCGAGTGGGCGGACCGTTGCCGGGAGATTTGGCCTTCGTCCCGACTCGAAATCACCATGAAGATGGGGCGCGCCCCGACGAAACGGTTGATTCAGGTACAGGGCCGCGGGCCACGCTTTCGTCAATGGGTGGAGAAATTAAATAAGGAGTGTTCTTATGCCTATAGCAAGAGCAATAAATAAGTCGTCACACCGGCGAAAGCCGGTGTCTAGTTCTTAAACATGGTTTTAGAAGAAAGTTTACAACCTGGACCGTGTCACGGAACGGTCCCGTCGATTATTTCAATTATCGAAACGGGATTCCGGCCTTCGCCGGAATGACGACTATTATCATGACAATGGGTTATTGCCTATCAATTGAAACAAGCAGTGCCTATCTGGGCCTGGCCCTTTTTTCATTTAACGTCCGGACGGGAGCCAGGCGTCTCATCAAGAGCCATTTTTCTCCGGGGTTGAGTCAGCAATCGGAGCACTTGATTCCCGTTCTCGATAAGATGCTTAAAGAGGCCCGCCTCAAGAAGGCACAACTGAGTTTGGTGTCGGTCGACATCGGACCGGGGAGTTTTACGGGGGTGCGAGTCGGTGTGGCCACCGCGCGCGCTCTGGGGCAGGGATTAAAAGTCCCTGTCGTGGGCGTGTCGAGTTTGGAGGCGCTCGCTCGGGAAGCCGAGTTGGGGGGTCGGAAGAAAACATTGATTCTCGCCTGCATTCCCGCCCTGGCGGGTGAGCTGTATTACGCGGGCTACCGGGCGGGGCCTTCCGCAAAGATGCTACAATCCGTCATCCCGCCGACGTGGAAGAAAGAGGACGAGTTTCGGCATCTATTGGCCGGACTGGTTTCAAGCCAACGGAAGAATCCGATTGTTGTTTTAAGCAACCGTCAGGAGGGGAACACGGTGGCGGGCCGGTGGGGAGACGTTGAGTGGCGGAATGTGCCGGCCGCCCCCCATCCGGTGAAGATTGCCGAGATTGGAATCCAAAAGTTTGCGGCCCGGCCGACGCCGAAGACCTTCTCTTATCATCGTGTGGTGCCGTTGTATCTGCAGCCGAGCTGGGCCGAGAAGGAACGAGGGGAAAAATGATTGTTTTAGACGAATTGAGACGCATGCGACCCGACGAGGCCGAGGTTTTCTCCGCCATGGAGAAGGGGGAGCGCCCGTATCCTTGGTCAAGGAATAATTTCCTGGAGACCCTGCATTCCGATCATGTGACCCCCTTGGTATGGGAGGGTGACAGAGGGATTTACGGCTTCGGTGTCGTTCAAATTGTCGGCGAGGAGGCGGTCCTGCTCAATTTGATGATCGTGCCAGGACACCGGCGCCAGGGCCGGGGGATGGAGCTTCTTAATAAGATGAGCCTGTGGTCAAAGTCAAACGGCGCGCGGGTCCTTTTCCTCGATGTCGATCCGGGTAACGAGCCGGCGGCCCAGCTCTACCGGAAAGTCGGTTTTGAAATCGTGGACCGCCGGCCGAGGGGATACCCCGGCGGCGAAAGTTCGTGGATCATGAAAAAAGAGTTATGAGCCGGTTTCGAATGGCCTTCTTTGCGTTGGGGATCGCCTTTTTGTCGCTGTCGACCGTGACGGCGGCGACGATGAGCAGTCCTCAGGAAGCCTACCAGTTTTATCTGAAGGCCCTTCTCTATGAAAGCCAGGGGAATCTGGCGTTCGCTCAGGAAGAGTTGAACAAAGCCATTGCCCTGGCGCCCGCGAGCGACACCCTCTATAAAACGGCGGCGGAGTTGGCGTTCCGCCAGGGCCGCTCGCTTGACGCCATGGCGGCCGCCGAAAAGGCCATCGAGCTCAATCCCGGAAATTACAAGCTCTATATCCTGGCCGGCCAGATCTACTGGTCGGCCGGCGTTTCCGACAAGGCCGAGGAGCGGTTGGGCAAGGCCGTCGAGCTGGCTCCGAATGAAGCGGAGCCCTTGATGAACCTGGCCATGGCGGTGACCCCGCGCGATCCCCGTCGGGCCATTGGTCTTTATAACGAGTACCTGGTCCGCCATCCCGGCGAGGTCGATATCCGGGAGAGGGTCGCTCAACTTCATCAGAGTTTGGGAGAGGTGGAAAAGGCGAAGGAGACCTGGGAGAAGGCGCTGGAATGGGCCCCTGATTCGCTCAAGGCCCACCTGGCCTTGGCACAGATTGCGGAGGTCCACGAAGACACCTCAACCGCCATCCGGCATTATGAGGCTGTGTTGGCGCAGGATCCGAACAATTTGCCCATCCTCCTTCGGATCGGCGAGCTGCGTTATCGGGGCAATGAAATGACGGAGGCGTATGAGGCCTTCAGCAAGGCCCAGATGATCTCGCCGGAGAGCGCTTCCGCCAGCTTTTGGCTGGCGCTCCTTCATGAACAAAAGGGGGAGTGGGGCGAAGCCATCAAACTTTTGGAACAGGTGGCCGTCAAAGCCCCTGACACGGGCGTCCTCCTTCGGCTTTCCTATTATTATTCGCAGGCCCGGCAAAACAAAAAGTCGATCGCGATATTGAAAAAGCTGTCGGCGGAAGAACCGGAAAACGCGGACTTTTTAAATTACCTGTCCCTGTCCTATGAGGAAGACAAGCAGTTCCCCCAGGCCGAAAAGACGCTGCAGAAACTGTTGGTCCTCTTGCCGCAGGATCCCGAGGTGTATTTCCATTTGGCCACCGTTTACGACCGGATGAAGCGGCACGCCCTCGCGGAGGAGGCGCTAAAAAAAGCCATCGCCTTGAAGCCGGATTTTCCGGTCGCTCTCAATTATCTTGGTTATACGTACGCGGATCGGAACGTGAATCTGGAGGCGGCCGAGCAACTCGTCATGAACGCCATCGCCTTGGATCCGGCGAACGGCGCCTATTTGGATTCCATGGGCTGGGTGTATTACCGGATGGGCAAGTTCCAGAAGGCGGAGGACTTTTTACAGCAAGCGATTCTCCAGGTGAAAGACCCCCTGATTTACGAGCATTTGGGGGATGTGCAGGCGGCGCGGGGAGAGGGGATCGCCGCGGTCCTCACTTGGGACGAGTCCCTCCGCCTTCAGCCCGGCCAGAAAAAAGTCCCGGCCCGGATCGATAAGGCCCTTGAGAAGCTCGACAATAAGGACAAGTTGAGCCTTTATTTAAAGCGGTCGGCCCATCAATTTTCGAAGGTCCAGTCGGTCCGGAGCCTTCTGGTCGTCAAGATCGGCGAGAAAAAACCCTATTTTACATGCCAGGCCCAGATGAGTTATGACCAGAAGGGGCCGTTGATCGTCGAACTACCGGGACCCTTGTCGGGGCCCCTCCTGCGGCTTGAAAAGCTTTCGGGAGAACCGGCGAAGGTGGGCGCCATCCACCCCCTGCTTCAGTCGGTTGAGCCGTATGTGAAGAGGGCGGCGGAGCGGTTGGAAAGCGTTTTTTCCGCCGAGCTCTTCCGGGCCTTCCAAAAATCGGAAGGAGGGATGGAGATTCAGGAGAAGAAAGGGCTTCTTGTCGCGCGTTGGCTGGGCACGGCCCTCTCCTTCAAAAAGTCACAAGGGGCGCTTCAGGAGATCGTATGGTCGGAGGAAAAGCCCGATGCCTTGCGCTTTTCACCCTCCCGCCGGTCAAAGCCGTCACCCTGGCCGCCTGTCATGGAGTGGGTGGATCTCAATACAAATTTCCGCATCCGCCTGGAATTCGTCAGCCCCGTTTTCTCTTTTGGTTCGACGAAAAAAGATGAAAAAGGGACGCCTTAAGGTCGTTTTGACCCTGCCGGCGTGCGCGAAGGTCAACCTTCATCTTCGCATCGGACGCCGGCGCGCGGACGGCTATCACTCTCTCCAAACCCTCTTCCAGGAAATTTCCCTTCATGATGATCTCACGTTCCAGCGTCTGCCGTCCCGCCTTCGTTTGATCACCTCGGGTGGCCGCGTCCCGAAAGGGCGGAGCAATTTGATTGTTAAAGCATTGGCGTTATTGCGGAAGAAGCTCAGGCTCAAATCGGGGATGGAGGTTCGTTTGAAGAAGCGCATTCCCGTCGGCGGGGGTTTGGGGGGGGCTTCTTCTGATGCGGCGGCAGCCCTTTGGGGAGGGTGGCTTCTCTGGACCGGTCAGCGAAAACCGGTCCAACGGTATCGGAAGCAAGTCCCTCCGGTTCTCTTCGATTGCGCGCGGCGCTTGGGCGCCGATGTTCCTTTCTTCCTAAAAGGGGGAAAAGCGGAGGGGAAGGGGATCGGAGAAAACCTAAGGACTCTCCCGCGGGGCTCGAAAAAGTGGCTCATCCTGATTTACCCACGCGTTTCTGTTTCAACAGCGAAGGCTTACCAGTGGCTTGATGAAGAACGAAAAAAGAATCGACCCCGACCCGTCATTAAAAAGGGTCCTCGGAACGATTTTGAACCCGTCGTTTTACCGCGATTCCCGGCGGTGGCGAGGGCCCGGTCGGAGTTGATCGGGTTGGGATGCCGTTCGGTGATGCTGTCGGGTTCGGGCTCGTGTGTTTTCGGGTTTGTGGGTAACCGCGCTGAGGGGAGTTGGATAGCGAAGAAGCTGGCGCCTCGTCCTTGGAATGTTTTTTTGCTCCATACACGTTAGGCCAGAGAGCCTGCCCGTTTCTCCCATCGCCCAATTTTTATAAAGTATGGGGTCAAGTCGCGACATGCGACATTCCGGCAGGAATAGATCTCGGTGAACCGCTGTTTTAGAAAAAATGTCGCATGTCGCGACTTGACCCCTTCGTTGGGGCGTAGCCAAGTGGTAAGGCACGGGCCTTTGGAGCCCGCATGCGATGGTTCGAATCCATCCGCCCCAGTTAGGCTACGTCATTACGGCCAATTGCTTCAAAAGGCTCTTCACGATTCCGCAACAAATCGCGAGCAACCCAAAGGCGCAAACAACGGCGGCGCCGGTCGGAAAGTCCCAGGCGGCAGAGGCGTAGACGCCGGCGAGGCTCGTCGCTGCTCCCAATATCCAGCCGATGGTCAGCCTTTTCCCGAAATTTTTGGTGAAAAGAATGGCGCAAACGGCCGGAATAATAAGGAAGGAAAACACCAGAAGCACCCCGGCCAGATCGACCGAGCTGGTCACAACCACTCCGAAGGACATATAGAAAAGGAAATCCCACCAGCGGATGGAGATCCCTTTCTTTTCGGCTTCTTCGGGTTGGCAGGAAATGAGGATGAAGCGCTTTCGGAACAGAAAATGCAAAACGCCAATCCCGCTGTAGAGAAGAAACGTCCGCCAGATGTGAGGCCAGTCGACAAAAAGGATGTTCCCCACGAGCATATCCTTGATGTGCTGGGCTTCCGATGGAATGCGGTCTAAGACAAGCACCGCCGCCGCGGCCGAGACGACGTAGACAATTCCAATGACGGCTTCCTGCGGGATATCGCTCTCTTTAAGTCGCGTGAAGGAAAAAATGGCGGCCCCAACAAAAGTGAAGCCGAGGGACATCAGATAGGCCGCCGGCGTATGAAGTGAAAAACCCCATCCGATGGCGGCGACGCTACCCAATGCGGCAATCTGAGCGAGCGCCAGATCGACAAATATGACGCCCCGTTCAATAACGTGGACGCCCAAGTAAGCGTGGATGCCCGTGAGGATCAGGCACGCCAGAAAAGGCAGTATCATAAGATCGAGCATAAAGTTCTCCTATTTATTAAATGCTGAAACGAGGTCATTGATGATCGCATCAAAGAGATCAAAATAATTTTTGACGTTCGGTTTTCCGCCGACGGAGCTCGGGACGATAAGAATGGAGGCGCCCGTTTTCTCCGCCACTTTCCGGGGGCCCTGTAAGGGAAAGAAGGTGTCCACCAGAATCACCGCCGCCTCCTCGGCTTTCATCGTCTCGATCAGCTTCGCGAGGTGGGAGGGAGTTGGGGGGAGCCCCGGTTTTGGCTCGACGTTGCCAACAATATCCAAGCGAAACCGCTGCGAGAAGTAGATCCATGAATTATGATAGGTCACAAGCGTTTTTCCCGCGAAGGGCTCCATTTTTTTATCCCACTCGCCGATTTTTTCACCGAGTGTTTTGATAAATGCGGCGTAATTCCGGCGAAAAACGGCCTCGTTCTCCGGCGAAACCCGGATGAACCCCTTCAGAATGGTTTCGGCCATGTTGAGGCCATTCACGGGATCGAGCCAGAAGTGAGGGTTTCCGAAAATATGGATGTCCCCCATGCTTGCGTCCACCTTCCCTTCGGGCACCTGGAGTTTCGGTATTCCGGCAGAAACATCGACATAGCCGGGGGCACCGAACACCACATTCTTATTGCGAGAGGCGGCGATGAGACTGTCCATCCACATGTCCAAATCCATGCCGACGCGGACCATCATGTCGGCTTGTTTCACCTTGAACACCATGCTGGGTCTGGGCTCGATGAGGTGGAGATCGAAATCGCCGGCCGCCAGGCTTTCCACGACAACTTGATCGCCTCCGATCATCTTGGCGATCGACTCCAAGTCTTGTGAGCTGGTCACCACGCGCACGGCGGCGTGGAGACCGCTTAAAGAAAACATCAATAAAGCGCTGACGATTATTTTAGAGATCATGGCAGCCTCTCTTAATCCAACTCGTGGCTGTGAGGGCCCAAGCCGAAGACGAGCTGAGTCCAGCCTTCGTTAATGGTCTCGCCTACCCCCCGGCGCCTTTTATATTGGACGCGCAATGCTGACGTCTCTGTGAGATGGTAGCTTAAGATTCCAGAAATCGCCCGTTCAATAATTTTAGTGGGGAAGGCGTTTTCCGCGTAATCCCAGCGTCCGCCGAAATCCACGTGTTTGTTGAGCCGGTAGCTGAGGAAGCTGTAGAAGCCGTCCCGTGTCAGGGTTCCGACCGGCCCCCTGCGCTTCAAGCGCAGCCATTCATTCTGAAATGTCCAGCGCCGATAGGCGTCCGGCCAAAGCCGGAAGGTAAGGTCCGCTCCAACGACGGTGGCAACGTCTTTGTGCTCTTCGAAGTGCGCCCCCTTGCCATGGGCGAAACTCGATCCAATCTCGATCTCTGATTTTGACAGGAGCGCAAAGGATGTCTTCGCCCGCGCCGTGTAAAACTCATCGCCAAAGGAATACTCGGTATCTTCATGCGCCTTTTCTTTTAAGACCTCCACCGTTCCGCCGCTTCCATCGGGGACTTCCACAGTTTCATACTCGGTGTGATGATGGTGGGGGTCTGCGCGCCAGGCACCGCCTTCAATTTGCAGGAAGAATGGAACGGGGAGAAGATAGCTCAGCGTCCCGCCCTGGCCGATCAATCCATGTTCGCCGAAGAAATTGGTCAGAACAGTCGGTTGATCAATCACAGGACGAGTGTGGGTGTGGACTTTGTTGAGTTTCCCGAAGTTCACGTGAATTTTTCCCACTTCTCCAGCGACACCCGGCGCCAAATTCAGGAACCCCACCTTCGCTTCGCAAATCTCCGCCTCGACCTCGCCTTCGTGACGGTGCAGCGCGAGAAAAACGTCCGCCCGCATCTCAGGATAAATATATCCCTGAAACGCCGTCTCAATTTCATCGACGACAAACTGATTCCGTTCGCCGTCGGATTTGTCGTCGCTCACATAACCGCTGAGCACTCCAACCACGCTGATATCGGGAAGATTGACAGGCGTTCCTCTCATCCCCTGGGGCGGAGTCGGGCCTGAAGGATTGACCGGCGCGGCGGTTTGGGCGTACAAACAGGAACCAACAATGAGCATCGTTAAAACAACCGAAAATATTCTTAAAAACATACAGAGCCTCCTTTGAATGCATAATCCTTTTTAGGTCGTCACGTGCCGGATCCAATCGGATCTCAAGCGCAACAGATTAATCTCTCGGTTTTATTGTGCAGGTCTATGCAGGGACGGCCGGAGGGGCTCTTGGTTGGGCGGAAGGATAAGAAATATCAAAGCTGATGAGAGGAGTGGAAGGGATGAATAGTTGGCTCCAAGGGAGAAACAGCTTGACATCATCCGCTGCTTGCGGTGGAGCGGTGGATTGTCCCAGCCGGCAGATTTGGCAGTTGTCTTTTCCATAATTCTCATGGGACAGAGAGTGCTCGATGAAGGTGGCCGTAAAAAGGGCCGCCAAAAGAACAAGAAAGAGCTTTTTCTTCATTTCATTCAGGGAGGTGGATGAGGCCCCTTCCGGCGGTGTTGGAATTTTTTCTCCATTTTGTCGAACTTGGCCTGTTGTTCGGGCGTCAGCTTTGTTCGGATTTCCGCCGCCGTTGCCTTCCGGATGGCTTCAAATTTGGGTCGGATGTCGGTCAGCAATTTTTCCGTCTGCTTGCGGCTCAAGGTTAGGATCGCCTTGATTTCTTCCTTTTGCTGCGGGTTCAGTCCCAGTTTGGAACTAAATCGCTTCAGAATCCGATCTTCGTGATTCCCCATCGGTATTCGTTTGAAATAATGCCAGGGTGATGCAAAGCGCCCCAGAAGGCCTCCGATCAAGAGTCCCACCAAAAGCGGTATGACCATTTGTTTAAGATTTAATTTCATATTTCCCCCATAACGTACCTTAGGATTTGGTCTTCACGGGCGACATCGGCCGAGACGAGCCAATCGGAGGGTATATTTTCAGCTTTGTATTCAAAAAGGAGCGAGTCTAATGGCGCTTTCGGTTCCGGCATGGGAACCGTCATGATAAATAAGAACCCAGCCACGGCCGCCCCAACAAAGGCCGGATAAAACCAGCGGTTCAAGGCCCGACGAAGCCCTCCTTGCTCTCGGACGTCGGCGGGTTCGAGACGTTCAATCCGAGCCATCACGCGGTGGACGAACTCTTCAGAAGAGGGAAGTTGAGGGGTCTTAAAAAACATATCCGTGGTTTTCTTCCATTCTTCTGCATTTGTCCGGCATTCGGCGCAGGCCTCCAGATGAGCGGTCACCTCGTGGCGCTCTCCGATCGACAACTCATTGTCGTCATAAGCGTCCAGCTTGTCTTTAATTTGATCGTGATCCATACGCTTTCTCCTGTCTTCTATTGGACGATCTTGGACCCTAAAAAGTGTCGGGCCTTTTCCCTGAGCTCCTGCCGGGCCCGGCGCAAACGCGCTTTTACCGCGTCCAGCGTGCATCTTAAATAGGACGCCATTTCTTCATACGTGAAGCCCCCCACCTCTCGCAAAGCCAGAATCTCCTTGTAGTCCGGGCTTAGTGTGGACATAACCTCATTGATAAGGTCCTGATAATCCTGGCTGGAAGGCTTTGTCCGATTGACGTCGAGGAGTTTCTCGCCTGTATCGTGGCGGTCTTCTACGAGGTTGTCCAGCGAGTCCGTCTTTTGGCGCTTTTTTTTGCGCAGCAGATCCATGCAATGGTTGTGCGTAATACGATAAAGCCAGGTGGGAAAGGACGACTCGCCGTGAAATCCCGCGAGTGATTCATACGCCTTGATAAATACATCTTGGGCGGCATCTTCGGCCTCAACGGGATTCGCCAGAAGGACGAGGCAAGACCTCAGGACCTGCGCTTGATACCGGCGGACCAAGGTGGCATAAGAATCCCGGTTTCCCGAGAGGACGGCCCGAACAATCTTGTCATCATCAGTCATTATTCATTTCTTCTGGCGACCGAATTCTTGTATTTTTTCCTTCCGCTCCGCCTTCATCTCCGTGTACTTGGTTTTTTGGTCATTGTTGAGAGCGGCGGTGATTTGTTTGTCCGTGTCTTCCCGGATCGTTTTCATTTTTTCTGCGAAATCTTTCCGCAATTCATCTGTTTTTGTACGTTGGCTTTCCCAGGCGGCTTTAACCACCTTTTGTTGATCGCGCGAAAGGCGAAGTTTCTTCGTCAACATGTCGAGTCTTTTCTTGGTTCTTTCCTGCGTCTTTTCCTCAAATTTATGCGCGCCGGGATTGCCCGGGCGTTCCGCCGTTAGGGGAACGGAAATTTGAGATGTGAGCAAGAGAAAGGTTGTTATCATAGTGATGTTTTTCATGGGATTTAGACTCCTTTTTGAATTTCTATCGTCAATGAGATGCTACAATATCGGGTGCCTCCAACCCTATAGACGCTGGAAGACCTGAAAAAGTGTCTGAATAATAATGCGACACTTTTGGGAACGAACAACCGTCTAATAAGTATCTTATGAAGAATAAATTGACCCATTGGATTCATCGTGTCCGCCGCTCTAGCGTTGTATTGATATTCATGGTTCTTGTGCCTGTTGTGTGGGGGGCGGAGGAACAGAAAAGTCCTTTGACGTGGGCGGACTGCGTTCTCATCGCGTCGCAGAAAAACCCGGATCTCCGGGCTGCTCAGAAAAATCTGGCGGCTTCAAAAGCCAGTTATTACGGCAGTTTTAACGGGTATTCCCCTCAAATCACTCTTTCCAATACGTACAGCGATTCGGATTCACACAATCCCGATTCACGCTGGGGGGCCCAAGGGACCGCCAGCATGAATTTCTTCAATCCGACAACCAACGCCTCCATCCGGTCCGCTTCCGCTTCCTTAAGACAAGCCGAGGCCAGTGTGCGGATTGCCTCTGCCAACCTGCGGTTTTCCTTAAAACAAGCCTTTGCCGATCTCCTTTTCGCCCAGGAAAAGGTCCGGGTGGCGGAAAAGATTTTGGATCTGCGCATGGACAATTCCAAAATGGTCACTCTCAGCTACGAATCCGGCCGCGAGTCCAAAGGAAATATGTTGAGAGCCCAGGCGGAACTCCGCCAAGCACAAGCCGATCTGGCGAGTGCGCATCGCGATATGCGTTCGTCTCAACAGGACCTCGGCCGCCAACTGGGCTTGGATGAGTTCGCCGCCGTGACCGCCACCGGAACTCTGGCCACAGCTCCCCTGCCGGAACTTCCCAACACATCCCTCCTGGTGGATCAAACCCCTCCGGTGGCCCAGCTTGAAGCAGCCCTGGAAATCGCCAGGGCCGGTTTGCAGTCGGCCCGGAGCCAGTTGTGGCCGTTCCTCTCCGGTCAATACTCGCGAAGCGTCAATGGCAAAGACGAATTTCCGAACGACACCTATCAATGGAACGCTTCCATCGGCTTGAGTTACAGGCTTTTTGGAGGCGGCATCACCTCCGTTTATTACGCGGCCTCCGCCGCCCGCCGGAATCTGGAACAGGCGGCAGAAAACCTGCGTTCCACCCGCAACCAGGTTCGCTCGAACCTCGAATCCGGTTGGGCCCATCTGGCCGACGGGATCGATCAGGTCCAGGTCCAGAAGCAATTTCTGGAGGCGGGCCAGCAGAGGAACAAGGAGGCCCACGTTCGCTACACCAGCGGCCTTATCTCTTTTGAGGATTGGGAATTGGCCGTGACCGATTTTGTCAACTCTGAGAAAAGTGCCATTCAATCGGCGCATGATGCGCTGGTCGCCGAAGCCCAGTGGGAACAGGCTCTCGGGAAACCTTTGGAGGAGAAATGAAAAGAAAAAAACGGTTTGTATGGATTGTCATGGCCGCGCTGATCGCCGGCGGCTTTTCTTTTTGGATTGTTCATAAAAAAGATGTGAAAAACGAACGCGCTGAAATGCGTCGTTTGGTCGCGGCCACGGAAGGCCCCATCGAAGAGACGGTGGAAGCCACGGGCGAGGTCTCTCCCTTGAATCGGGTCGAAATAAAACCCCCCATCCAGGGACGTATTGAAAAGCTTCTGGTTGATGAAGGAGAAAACGTGAAAGCCGGCGAAATCATGGCATGGATGAGTTCGAGCGACCGGGCGGCCATCCTGGATGCCGCCCGGGCCAAGGGATTGGACGAACTCAAACGGTGGGAAGACACGTATAAACCGACGCCGATCATCGCTCCTTTGTCCGGTGTCGTCATCCTGCGCAATGTCGTCGTGGGGCAGACGGTGGACTTGTCGATCGTTCTCTACGCGCTTTCCGATAGGCTGATCGTTGTCGCCAACGTCGACGAAGCCGACATCGGTCTCGTGCACATCGGCATGCCGGCGCGCATTACCTTGGACGCCTACCCCGGACAAAGCATCGACGGCCGCGTTTTCAATATTTTGTATGAAGGGAAAAATGTGTCCAACGTCATCACCTACGATGTGAAAATTGAGCCTGCCCGTGTACCTCCCTTTTTCCGTTCGCAGATGACAGCCGACGTGAGTTTGATTATTGAAAAGCGGGAGAATGCCGTCTTGGTGCCGAGCCTGGCCATCAGCAACAATCGATCCGGAGGAAAACGGGTCATGGTGGAGGGGCCCGACGGGAAGCCGGTTCCCCGCGACGTCACCACCGGCATCGAAAACGGCGAGACCACGGAAATTGTCTCCGGTTTGAACGCCGGCGAATCGGTTTATATTTTTTCCAAACGTTATGTGCCCCAGTCGGCCGGCGCCTCAAGCCCGCTCATCATGGGGGGGCGGCCCCGAAGCGGAAGTAACCAACAGCCAACGGGCCAAGGCTCCACCCGGCAGGGGCAGGGTGGCCAACGTCCCCAATGATATGTCTCCAACGAATCTTTGCCGATTTAAAGGATGCTCTCCCCGCGAAGGCGGGGAGCCAGGCCGTGAACACCGGACTGGATCCCCGCCTTCGCGGGGATGACGAATGTTGAGGCATTTCCACACATTACTTTATGTCCTTGATCGAACTTAAAAACATCAACCGTTCCTATCGGGTGGGGGGAAGCGAACTCCGTGTCCTAAAGGATATAACGCTGGATATCCAGGAAGGGGAGTTTGTGGCGATCATGGGGCCTTCGGGCTCCGGCAAGTCGACGCTCATGCAAATCCTGGGCCTCTTGGACCGCCCCACCAAAGGCAGCTACCGTCTCCTCGGCCACGATGTCTCACGCTTGACGGACGATGAAGGGGCGGCCCTCCGTTCCCGGACGATCGGCTTTATCTTCCAAATGTTTAACCTCCTTCCCCGGACAACAACGTTGGATAACGTCATCCTTCCTTTGGTGTATTCCGGCGAGTCCCACCGGAAAGAGCGCGCTCTCGAACTGTTGAAAAAAGTCGGGTTGGAGGACCGGACGACACACCGGCCGAACGAGCTCTCGGGCGGCCAGCAGCAGCGTGTGGCCATCGCCCGGGCTTTGGTCAACCAGCCCCGCATCATCTTTGCCGACGAACCCACGGGAAATCTGGCCTCTGAGCAATCAAAGGAAATTATGGGATACCTCGAAGAACTCCACCAAAGCGGCATTACCGTCATTATGGTTACCCACGATCCCGATATCGCCAAGCACGCGAAGAGGATCATCCACCTCAAAGACGGTTGTGTCGTGGGGGATGAGGGAAGGGGTCAAGTCGCGACATGCGACACGCCGCGGCGTGTCGCATGTCGCGACTTGACCCCTTCCCTCATCCCCCACGACACAACCGTCTTTGAGGTGGATGATCCTCTTCGCGTGCTTGGCGATATCGGGATCGTGGGTAACCATAATGACGGTAATGCCGCTTTGGTGGAGTTCTTCGAGGTATCCCATAATTTCCTTTGATTGCTCAGAGGCCAGATTTCCCGTGGGTTCGTCGGCAAAGATGATGCGGGGCTGGTTGACCAAAGCCCGGGCGATGGCCACACGCTGCTGCTGGCCGCCCGAGAGCTCGTTCGGCCGGTGTGTCGTCCGGTCCTCCAACCCGACTTTTTTCAACAGTTCGAGAGCGCGCTCTTTCCGGTGGGACTCGCCGGAATACACCAAAGGAAGGATGACGTTATCCAACGTTGTTGTCCGGGGAAGGAGGTTAAACATTTGGAAGATAAAGCCGATCGTCCGGGAACGGAGGGCCGCCCCTTCATCGTCCGTCAAGCGTGAGACATCGTGGCCGAGGAGACGGTAGCTGCCTTTGGTGGGGCGGTCCAAGAGGCCCAGGATTTGCATGAGCGTCGACTTGCCGGAGCCCGAAGGCCCCATGATCGCCACAAACTCCCCTTCCTGGATATCCAGCGTTATATCCTTTAGGACACGGAGTTCGCTTCCCCCCACCCGATAGGAACGGTTGATGTTTTTAAGTTCGATCAAGGACATAAAGTAATGTGTGGAAATGCCTCAACATTCGTCATCCCCGCGAAGGCGGGGATCCAGTCCGGTGTTCACGGCCTGGCTCCCCGCCTTCGCGGGGAGAGCATCCTTTAAATCGGCAAAGATTCGTTGGAGACATATCATTGGGGACGTTGGCCACCCTGCCCCTGCCGGGTGGAGCCTTGGCCCGTTGGCTGTTGGTTACTTCCGCTTCGGGGCCGCCCCCCCATGATGAGCGGGCTTGAGGCGCCGGCCGACTGGGGCACATAACGTTTGGAAAAAATATAAACCGATTCGCCGGCGTTCAAACCGGAGACAATTTCCGTGGTCTCGCCGTTTTCGATGCCGGTGGTGACGTCGCGGGGAACCGGCTTCCCGTCGGGCCCCTCCACCATGACCCGTTTTCCTCCGGATCGATTGTTGCTGATGGCCAGGCTCGGCACCAAGACGGCATTCTCCCGCTTTTCAATAATCAAACTCACGTCGGCTGTCATCTGCGAACGGAAAAAGGGAGGTACACGGGCAGGCTCAATTTTCACATCGTAGGTGATGACGTTGGACACATTTTTCCCTTCATACAAAATATTGAAAACGCGGCCGTCGATGCTTTGTCCGGGGTAGGCGTCCAAGGTAATGCGCGCCGGCATGCCGATGTGCACGAGACCGATGTCGGCTTCGTCGACGTTGGCGACAACGATCAGCCTATCGGAAAGCGCGTAGAGAACGATCGACAAGTCCACCGTCTGCCCCACGACGACATTGCGCAGGATGACGACACCGGACAAAGGAGCGATGATCGGCGTCGGTTTATACGTGTCTTCCCACCGTTTGAGTTCGTCCAATCCCTTGGCCCGGGCGGCATCCAGGATGGCCGCCCGGTCGCTCGAACTCATCCATGCCATGATTTCGCCGGCTTTCACGTTTTCTCCTTCATCAACCAGAAGCTTTTCAATACGTCCCTGGATGGGGGGTTTTATTTCGACCCGATTCAAGGGAGAGACCTCGCCCGTGGCTTCCACCGTCTCTTCGATGGGGCCTTCCGTGGCCGCGACCAAACGACGCATTTCAGCGCGTTCGTTTTTCACATCTTTTTTATGAACAATCCAAAAAGAAAAGCCGCCGGCGATCAGCGCGGCCATGACAATCCATACAAACCGTTTTTTTCTTTTCATTTCTCCTCCAAAGGTTTCCCGAGAGCCTGTTCCCACTGGGCTTCGGCGACCAGCGCATCATGCGCCGATTGAATGGCACTTTTCTCAGAGTTGACAAAATCGGTCACGGCCAATTCCCAATCCTCAAAAGAGATAAGGCCGCTGGTGTAGCGAACGTGGGCCTCCTTGTTCCTCTGCTGGCCCGCCTCCAGAAATTGCTTCTGGACCTGGACCTGATCGATCCCGTCGGCCAGATGGGCCCAACCGGATTCGAGGTTCGAGCGAACCTGGTTGCGGGTGGAACGCAGGTTTTCTGCCGCCTGTTCCAGATTCCGGCGGGCGGCGGAGGCCGCGTAATAAACGGAGGTGATGCCGCCTCCAAAAAGCCTGTAACTCAAGCCGATGGAAGCGTTCCATTGATAGGTGTCGTTCGGAAATTCGTCTTTGCCATTGACGCTTCGCGAGTATTGACCGGAGAGGAACGGCCACAACTGGCTCCGGGCCGACTGCAAACCGGCCCTGGCGATTTCCAGGGCTGCTTCAAGCTGGGCCACCGGAGGGGTTTGATCCACCAGGAGGGATGTGTTGGGAAGTTCCGGCAGGGGAGCTGTGGCCAGAGTTCCGGTGGCGGTCACGGCGGCGAACTCATCCAAGCCCAGTTGGCGGCCGAGGTCCTGTTGAGACGAACGCATATCGCGATGCGCACTCGCCAGATCGGCTTGTGCTTGGCGGAGTTCCGCCTGGGCTCTCAACATATTTCCTTTGGACTCGCGGCCGGATTCGTAGCTGAGAGTGACCATTTTGGAATTGTCCATGCGCAGATCCAAAATCTTTTCCGCCACCCGGACCTTTTCCTGGGCGAAAAGGAGATCGGCAAAGGCTTGTTTTAAGGAAAACCGCAGGTTGGCAGAGGCAATCCGCACACTGGCCTCGGCTTGTCTTAAGGAAGCGGAAGCGGACCGGATGGAGGCGTTGGTTGTCGGATTGAAGAAATTCATGCTGGCGGTCCCTTGGGCCCCCCAGCGTGAATCGGGATTGTGTGAATCCGAATCGCTGTACGTATTGGAAAGAGTGATTTGAGGGGAATACCCGTTAAAACTGCCGTAATAACTGGCTTTTGAAGCCGCCAGATTTTTCTGAGCAGCCCGGAGATCCGGGTTTTTCTGCGACGCGATGAGAACGCAGTCCGCCCACGTCAAAGGACTTTTCTGTTCCTCCGCCCCCCACACAACAGGCACAAGAACCATGAATATCAATACAACGCTAGAGCGGCGGACACGATGAATCCAATGGGTCAATTTATTCTTCATAAGATACTTATTAGACGGTTGTTCGTTCCCAAAAGTGTCGCATTATTATTCAGACACTTTTTCAGGTCTTCCAGCGTCTATAGGGTTGGAGGCACCCGATATTGTAGCATCTCATTGACGATAGAAATTCAAAAAGGAGTCTAAATCCCATGAAAAACATCACTATGATAACAACCTTTCTCTTGCTCACATCTCAAATTTCCGTTCCCCTAACGGCGGAACGCCCGGGCAATCCCGGCGCGCATAAATTTGAGGAAAAGACGCAGGAAAGAACCAAGAAAAGACTCGACATGTTGACGAAGAAACTTCGCCTTTCGCGCGATCAACAAAAGGTGGTTAAAGCCGCCTGGGAAAGCCAACGTACAAAAACAGATGAATTGCGGAAAGATTTCGCAGAAAAAATGAAAACGATCCGGGAAGACACGGACAAACAAATCACCGCCGCTCTCAACAATGACCAAAAAACCAAGTACACGGAGATGAAGGCGGAGCGGAAGGAAAAAATACAAGAATTCGGTCGCCAGAAGAAATGAATAATGACTGATGATGACAAGATTGTTCGGGCCGTCCTCTCGGGAAACCGGGATTCTTATGCCACCTTGGTCCGCCGGTATCAAGCGCAGGTCCTGAGGTCTTGCCTCGTCCTTCTGGCGAATCCCGTTGAGGCCGAAGATGCCGCCCAAGATGTATTTATCAAGGCGTATGAATCACTCGCGGGATTTCACGGCGAGTCGTCCTTTCCCACCTGGCTTTATCGTATTACGCACAACCATTGCATGGATCTGCTGCGCAAAAAAAAGCGCCAAAAGACGGACTCGCTGGACAACCTCGTAGAAGACCGCCACGATACAGGCGAGAAACTCCTCGACGTCAATCGGACAAAGCCTTCCAGCCAGGATTATCAGGACCTTATCAATGAGGTTATGTCCACACTAAGCCCGGACTACAAGGAGATTCTGGCTTTGCGAGAGGTGGGGGGCTTCACGTATGAAGAAATGGCGTCCTATTTAAGATGCACGCTGGACGCGGTAAAAGCGCGTTTGCGCCGGGCCCGGCAGGAGCTCAGGGAAAAGGCCCGACACTTTTTAGGGTCCAAGATCGTCCAATAGAAGACAGGAGAAAGCGTATGGATCACGATCAAATTAAAGACAAGCTGGACGCTTATGACGACAATGAGTTGTCGATCGGAGAGCGCCACGAGGTGACCGCTCATCTGGAGGCCTGCGCCGAATGCCGGACAAATGCAGAAGAATGGAAGAAAACCACGGATATGTTTTTTAAGACCCCTCAACTTCCCTCTTCTGAAGAGTTCGTCCACCGCGTGATGGCTCGGATTGAACGTCTCGAACCCGCCGACGTCCGAGAGCAAGGAGGGCTTCGTCGGGCCTTGAACCGCTGGTTTTATCCGGCCTTTGTTGGGGCGGCCGTGGCTGGGTTCTTATTTATCATGACGGTTCCCATGCCGGAACCGAAAGCGCCATTAGACTCGCTCCTTTTTGAATACAAAGCTGAAAATATACCCTCCGATTGGCTCGTCTCGGCCGATGTCGCCCGTGAAGACCAAATCCTAAGGTACGTTATGGGGGAAATATGAAATTAAATCTTAAACAAATGGTCATACCGCTTTTGGTGGGACTCTTGATCGGAGGCCTTCTGGGGCGCTTTGCATCACCCTGGCATTATTTCAAACGAATACCGATGGGGAATCACGAAGATCGGATTCTGAAGCGATTTAGTTCCAAACTGGGACTGAACCCGCAGCAAAAGGAAGAAATCAAGGCGATCCTAACCTTGAGCCGCAAGCAGACGGAAAAATTGCTGACCGACATCCGACCCAAATTTGAAGCCATCCGGAAGGCAACGGCGGCGGAAATCCGAACAAAGCTGACGCCCGAACAACAGGCCAAGTTCGACAAAATGGAGAAAAAATTCCAACACCGCCGGAAGGGGCCTCATCCACCTCCCTGAATGAAATGAAGAAAAAGCTCTTTCTTGTTCTTTTGGCGGCCCTTTTTACGGCCACCTTCATCGAGCACTCTCTGTCCCATGAGAATTATGGAAAAGACAACTGCCAAATCTGCCGGCTGGGACAATCCACCGCTCCACCGCAAGCAGCGGATGATGTCAAGCTGTTTCTCCCTTGGAGCCAACTATTCATCCCTTCCACTCCTCTCATCAGCTTTGATATTTCTTATCCTTCCGCCCAACCAAGAGCCCCTCCGGCCGTCCCTGCATAGACCTGCACAATAAAACCGAGAGATTAATCTGTTGCGCTTGAGATCCGATTGGATCCGGCACGTGACGACCTAAAAAGGATTATGCATTCAAAGGAGGCTCTGTATGTTTTTAAGAATATTTTCGGTTGTTTTAACGATGCTCATTGTTGGTTCCTGTTTGTACGCCCAAACCGCCGCGCCGGTCAATCCTTCAGGCCCGACTCCGCCCCAGGGGATGAGAGGAACGCCTGTCAATCTTCCCGATATCAGCGTGGTTGGAGTGCTCAGCGGTTATGTGAGCGACGACAAATCCGACGGCGAACGGAATCAGTTTGTCGTCGATGAAATTGAGACGGCGTTTCAGGGATATATTTATCCTGAGATGCGGGCGGACGTTTTTCTCGCGCTGCACCGTCACGAAGGCGAGGTCGAGGCGGAGATTTGCGAAGCGAAGGTGGGGTTCCTGAATTTGGCGCCGGGTGTCGCTGGAGAAGTGGGAAAAATTCACGTGAACTTCGGGAAACTCAACAAAGTCCACACCCACACTCGTCCTGTGATTGATCAACCGACTGTTCTGACCAATTTCTTCGGCGAACATGGATTGATCGGCCAGGGCGGGACGCTGAGCTATCTTCTCCCCGTTCCATTCTTCCTGCAAATTGAAGGCGGTGCCTGGCGCGCAGACCCCCACCATCATCACACCGAGTATGAAACTGTGGAAGTCCCCGATGGAAGCGGCGGAACGGTGGAGGTCTTAAAAGAAAAGGCGCATGAAGATACCGAGTATTCCTTTGGCGATGAGTTTTACACGGCGCGGGCGAAGACATCCTTTGCGCTCCTGTCAAAATCAGAGATCGAGATTGGATCGAGTTTCGCCCATGGCAAGGGGGCGCACTTCGAAGAGCACAAAGACGTTGCCACCGTCGTTGGAGCGGACCTTACCTTCCGGCTTTGGCCGGACGCCTATCGGCGCTGGACATTTCAGAATGAATGGCTGCGCTTGAAGCGCAGGGGGCCGGTCGGAACCCTGACACGGGACGGCTTCTACAGCTTCCTCAGCTACCGGCTCAACAAACACGTGGATTTCGGCGGACGCTGGGATTACGCGGAAAACGCCTTCCCCACTAAAATTATTGAACGGGCGATTTCTGGAATCTTAAGCTACCATCTCACAGAGACGTCAGCATTGCGCGTCCAATATAAAAGGCGCCGGGGGGTAGGCGAGACCATTAACGAAGGCTGGACTCAGCTCGTCTTCGGCTTGGGCCCTCACAGCCACGAGTTGGATTAAGAGAGGCTGCCATGATCTCTAAAATAATCGTCAGCGCTTTATTGATGTTTTCTTTAAGCGGTCTCCACGCCGCCGTGCGCGTGGTGACCAGCTCACAAGACTTGGAGTCGATCGCCAAGATGATCGGAGGCGATCAAGTTGTCGTGGAAAGCCTGGCGGCCGGCGATTTCGATCTCCACCTCATCGAGCCCAGACCCAGCATGGTGTTCAAGGTGAAACAAGCCGACATGATGGTCCGCGTCGGCATGGATTTGGACATGTGGATGGACAGTCTCATCGCCGCCTCTCGCAATAAGAATGTGGTGTTCGGTGCCCCCGGCTATGTCGATGTTTCTGCCGGAATACCGAAACTCCAGGTGCCCGAAGGGAAGGTGGACGCAAGCATGGGGGACATCCATATTTTCGGAAACCCTCACTTCTGGCTCGATCCCGTGAATGGCCTCAACATGGCCGAAACCATTCTGAAGGGGTTCATCCGGGTTTCGCCGGAGAACGAGGCCGTTTTTCGCCGGAATTACGCCGCATTTATCAAAACACTCGGTGAAAAAATCGGCGAGTGGGATAAAAAAATGGAGCCCTTCGCGGGAAAAACGCTTGTGACCTATCATAATTCATGGATCTACTTCTCGCAGCGGTTTCGCTTGGATATTGTTGGCAACGTCGAGCCAAAACCGGGGCTCCCCCCAACTCCCTCCCACCTCGCGAAGCTGATCGAGACGATGAAAGCCGAGGAGGCGGCGGTGATTCTGGTGGACACCTTCTTTCCCTTACAGGGCCCCCGGAAAGTGGCGGAGAAAACGGGCGCCTCCATTCTTATCGTCCCGAGCTCCGTCGGCGGAAAACCGAACGTCAAAAATTATTTTGATCTCTTTGATGCGATCATCAATGACCTCGTTTCAGCATTTAATAAATAGGAGAACTTTATGCTCGATCTTATGATACTGCCTTTTCTGGCGTGCCTGATCCTCACGGGCATCCACGCTTACTTGGGCGTCCACGTTATTGAACGGGGCGTCATATTTGTCGATCTGGCGCTCGCTCAGATTGCCGCATTGGGTAGCGTCGCCGCCATCGGATGGGGTTTTTCACTTCATACGCCGGCGGCCTATCTGATGTCCCTCGGCTTCACTTTTGTTGGGGCCGCCATTTTTTCCTTCACGCGACTTAAAGAGAGCGATATCCCGCAGGAAGCCGTCATTGGAATTGTCTACGTCGTCTCGGCCGCGGCGGCGGTGCTTGTCTTAGACCGCATTCCATCGGAAGCCCAGCACATCAAGGATATGCTCGTGGGGAACATCCTTTTTGTCGACTGGCCTCACATCTGGCGGACGTTTCTTCTCTACAGCGGGATTGGCGTTTTGCATTTTCTGTTCCGAAAGCGCTTCATCCTCATTTCCTGCCAACCCGAAGAAGCCGAAAAGAAAGGGATCTCCATCCGCTGGTGGGATTTCCTTTTCTATATGTCCTTCGGAGTGGTTGTGACCAGCTCGGTCGATCTGGCCGGGGTGCTTCTGGTGTTTTCCTTCCTTATTATTCCGGCCGTTTGCGCCATTCTTTTCACCAAAAATTTCGGGAAAAGGCTGACCATCGGCTGGATATTGGGAGCAGCGACGAGCCTCGCCGGCGTCTACGCCTCTGCCGCCTGGGACTTTCCGACCGGCGCCGCCGTTGTTTGCGCCTTTGGGTTGCTCGCGATTTGTTGCGGAATCGTGAAGAGCCTTTTGAAGCAATTGGCCGTAATGACGTAGCCTAACTGGGGCGGATGGATTCGAACCATCGCATGCGGGCTCCAAAGGCCCGTGCCTTACCACTTGGCTACGCCCCAACGAAGGGGTCAAGTCGCGACATGCGACATTTTTTCTAAAACAGCGGTTCACCGAGATCTATTCCTGCCGGAATGTCGCATGTCGCGACTTGACCCCATACTTTATAAAAATTGGGCGATGGGAGAAACGGGCAGGCTCTCTGGCCTAACGTGTATGGAGCAAAAAAACATTCCAAGGACGAGGCGCCAGCTTCTTCGCTATCCAACTCCCCTCAGCGCGGTTACCCACAAACCCGAAAACACACGAGCCCGAACCCGACAGCATCACCGAACGGCATCCCAACCCGATCAACTCCGACCGGGCCCTCGCCACCGCCGGGAATCGCGGTAAAACGACGGGTTCAAAATCGTTCCGAGGACCCTTTTTAATGACGGGTCGGGGTCGATTCTTTTTTCGTTCTTCATCAAGCCACTGGTAAGCCTTCGCTGTTGAAACAGAAACGCGTGGGTAAATCAGGATGAGCCACTTTTTCGAGCCCCGCGGGAGAGTCCTTAGGTTTTCTCCGATCCCCTTCCCCTCCGCTTTTCCCCCTTTTAGGAAGAAAGGAACATCGGCGCCCAAGCGCCGCGCGCAATCGAAGAGAACCGGAGGGACTTGCTTCCGATACCGTTGGACCGGTTTTCGCTGACCGGTCCAGAGAAGCCACCCTCCCCAAAGGGCTGCCGCCGCATCAGAAGAAGCCCCCCCCAAACCCCCGCCGACGGGAATGCGCTTCTTCAAACGAACCTCCATCCCCGATTTGAGCCTGAGCTTCTTCCGCAATAACGCCAATGCTTTAACAATCAAATTGCTCCGCCCTTTCGGGACGCGGCCACCCGAGGTGATCAAACGAAGGCGGGACGGCAGACGCTGGAACGTGAGATCATCATGAAGGGAAATTTCCTGGAAGAGGGTTTGGAGAGAGTGATAGCCGTCCGCGCGCCGGCGTCCGATGCGAAGATGAAGGTTGACCTTCGCGCACGCCGGCAGGGTCAAAACGACCTTAAGGCGTCCCTTTTTCATCTTTTTTCGTCGAACCAAAAGAGAAAACGGGGCTGACGAATTCCAGGCGGATGCGGAAATTTGTATTGAGATCCACCCACTCCATGACAGGCGGCCAGGGTGACGGCTTTGACCGGCGGGAGGGTGAAAAGCGCAAGGCATCGGGCTTTTCCTCCGACCATACGATCTCCTGAAGCGCCCCTTGTGACTTTTTGAAGGAGAGGGCCGTGCCCAGCCAACGCGCGACAAGAAGCCCTTTCTTCTCCTGAATCTCCATCCCTCCTTCCGATTTTTGGAAGGCCCGGAAGAGCTCGGCGGAAAAAACGCTTTCCAACCGCTCCGCCGCCCTCTTCACATACGGCTCAACCGACTGAAGCAGGGGGTGGATGGCGCCCACCTTCGCCGGTTCTCCCGAAAGCTTTTCAAGCCGCAGGAGGGGCCCCGACAAGGGTCCCGGTAGTTCGACGATCAACGGCCCCTTCTGGTCATAACTCATCTGGGCCTGGCATGTAAAATAGGGTTTTTTCTCGCCGATCTTGACGACCAGAAGGCTCCGGACCGACTGGACCTTCGAAAATTGATGGGCCGACCGCTTTAAATAAAGGCTCAACTTGTCCTTATTGTCGAGCTTCTCAAGGGCCTTATCGATCCGGGCCGGGACTTTTTTCTGGCCGGGCTGAAGGCGGAGGGACTCGTCCCAAGTGAGGACCGCGGCGATCCCCTCTCCCCGCGCCGCCTGCACATCCCCCAAATGCTCGTAAATCAGGGGGTCTTTCACCTGGAGAATCGCTTGCTGTAAAAAGTCCTCCGCCTTCTGGAACTTGCCCATCCGGTAATACACCCAGCCCATGGAATCCAAATAGGCGCCGTTCGCCGGATCCAAGGCGATGGCGTTCATGACGAGTTGCTCGGCCGCCTCCAGATTCACGTTCCGATCCGCGTACGTATAACCAAGATAATTGAGAGCGACCGGAAAATCCGGCTTCAAGGCGATGGCTTTTTTTAGCGCCTCCTCCGCGAGGGCGTGCCGCTTCATCCGGTCGTAAACGGTGGCCAAATGGAAATACACCTCGGGATCCTGCGGCAAGAGGACCAACAGTTTCTGCAGCGTCTTTTCGGCCTGGGGGAACTGCTTGTCTTCCTCATAGGACAGGGACAGGTAATTTAAAAAGTCCGCGTTTTCCGGTTCTTCCGCCGACAGCTTTTTCAATATCGCGATCGACTTTTTGTTTTGCCGGGCCTGCGAATAATAATAGGAAAGCCGAAGGAGGACGCCCGTGTCAGGGGCTTTGACGGCCACCTGTTCCAAAAGTTTGATGGCTTCGCCCCACTCCCCCTTTTGTTCATGAAGGAGCGCCAGCCAAAAGCTGGCGGAAGCGCTCTCCGGCGAGATCATCTGGGCCTTGCTGAAGGCCTCATACGCCTCCGTCATTTCATTGCCCCGATAACGCAGCTCGCCGATCCGAAGGAGGATGGGCAAATTGTTCGGATCCTGCGCCAACACAGCCTCATAATGCCGGATGGCGGTTGAGGTGTCTTCGTGGACCTCCGCAATCTGTGCCAAGGCCAGGTGGGCCTTGAGCGAATCAGGGGCCCATTCCAGCGCCTTCTCCCAGGTCTCCTTCGCCTTTTCCACCTCTCCCAAACTCTGATGAAGTTGAGCGACCCTCTCCCGGATATCGACCTCGCCGGGATGGCGGACCAGGTACTCGTTATAAAGACCAATGGCCCGACGGGGATCGCGCGGGGTCACCGCCATGGCCAGGTTCATCAAGGGCTCCGCTTCATTCGGAGCCAGCTCGACGGCCTTGCCCAACCGCTCCTCGGCCTTGTCGGAAACGCCGGCCGACCAGTAGATCTGGCCGGCCAGGATATAGAGCTTGTAATTTCCGGGATTGAGCTCGATGGCCTTTTCGGCGGCCGCCATGGCGTCAAGCGAGCGGCCCTGGCGGAACGCCAACTCCGCCGCCGTTTTATAGAGGGTGTCGCTCGCGGGCGCCAGGGCAATGGCTTTGTTCAACTCTTCCTGAGCGAACGCCAGATTCCCCTGGCTTTCATAGAGAAGGGCCTTCAGATAAAACTGGTAGGCTTCCTGAGGACTGCTCATCGTCGCCGCCGTCACGGTCGACAGCGACAAAAAGGCGATCCCCAACGCAAAGAAGGCCATTCGAAACCGGCTCATAACTCTTTTTTCATGATCCACGAACTTTCGCCGCCGGGGTATCCCCTCGGCCGGCGGTCCACGATTTCAAAACCGACTTTCCGGTAGAGCTGGGCCGCCGGCTCGTTACCCGGATCGACATCGAGGAAAAGGACCCGCGCGCCGTTTGACTTTGACCACAGGCTCATCTTATTAAGAAGCTCCATCCCCCGGCCCTGGCGCCGGTGTCCTGGCACGATCATCAAATTGAGCAGGACCGCCTCCTCGCCGACAATTTGAACGACACCGAAGCCGTAAATCCCTCTGTCACCCTCCCATACCAAGGGGGTCACATGATCGGAATGCAGGGTCTCCAGGAAATTATTCCTTGACCAAGGATACGGGCGCTCCCCCTTCTCCATGGCGGAGAAAACCTCGGCCTCGTCGGGTCGCATGCGTCTCAATTCGTCTAAAACAATCATTTTTCCCCTCGTTCCTTCTCGGCCCAGCTCGGCTGCAGATACAACGGCACCACACGATGATAAGAGAAGGTCTTCGGCGTCGGCCGGGCCGCAAACTTTTGGATTCCAATCTCGGCAATCTTCACCGGATGGGGGGCGGCCGGCACATTCCGCCACTCAACGTCTCCCCACCGGCCCGCCACCGTGTTCCCCTCCTGACGGTTGCTTAAAACAACAATCGGATTCTTCCGTTGGCTTGAAACCAGTCCGGCCAATAGATGCCGAAACTCGTCCTCTTTCTTCCACGTCGGCGGGATGACGGATTGTAGCATCTTTGCGGAAGGCCCCGCCCGGTAGCCCGCGTAATACAGCTCACCCGCCAGGGCGGGAATGCAGGCGAGAATCAATGTTTTCTTCCGACCCCCCAACTCGGCTTCCCGAGCGAGCGCCTCCAAACTCGACACGCCCACGACAGGGACTTTTAATCCCTGCCCCAGAGCGCGCGCGGTGGCCACACCGACTCGCACCCCCGTAAAACTCCCCGGTCCGATGTCGACCGACACCAAACTCAGTTGTGCCTTCTTGAGGCGGGCCTCTTTAAGCATCTTATCGAGAACGGGAATCAAGTGCTCCGATTGCTGACTCAACCCCGGAGAAAAATGGCTCTTGATGAGACGCCTGGCTCCCGTCCGGACGTTAAATGAAAAAAGGGCCAGGCCCAGATAGGCACTGCTTGTTTCAATTGATAGGCAATAACCCATTGTCATGATAATAGTCGTCATTCCGGCGAAGGCCGGAATCCCGTTTCGATAATTGAAATAATCGACGGGACCGTTCCGTGACACGGTCCAGGTTGTAAACTTTCTTCTAAAACCATGTTTAAGAACTAGACACCGGCTTTCGCCGGTGTGACGACTTATTTATTGCTCTTGCTATAGGCATAAGAACACTCCTTATTTAATTTCTCCACCCATTGACGAAAGCGTGGCCCGCGGCCCTGTACCTGAATCAACCGTTTCGTCGGGGCGCGCCCCATCTTCATGGTGATTTCGAGTCGGGACGAAGGCCAAATCTCCCGGCAACGGTCCGCCCACTCGATGAGGACCAAGCCCCGCGGGATTTCACCCGATCCATTCAGATAATCCGGAATGCCGGCGGAAAGAATCTCGCTTTTTTTAAGCCGGTAGAAATCCAAATGATGGATGGGAATCCGACCCTGAAATGTCTGCGCCAAAATAAACGTGGGACTCAAGGCCGACTCTTTGACGCCGAAGGCTTTCACGAGACCCTGTATCAACGTTGTCTTCCCCGCCCCCAAAGGCGCCACAAACGTCACGATGTCGCCGAGTTCCAGGACGCCGGCCAGATGCCGGCCGAATTTTTTCGTTTCTGCGGCAGAGTGGGAGACAAATTTGAAAACAGACATGGACGCCGTCCTTAAAAATGGCGGAAGGATCTCGCCGGCCGGCACGGCCGGCCCTCCACGAAATATTGGATTCCCATTCTCTTTCGATGAATGGCTCCGATCACGGCAAACGGCAGCCGCTTCGCCAACCGGGATTGGGCTTTTGCCTGCATCGTAAACAGAAGCGAGTAATCCTCTCCGCAGGAAAGAAGGGAAGTGTCCTTCCCGAAATACTTTTCATATTTCTCCGAAACCGGCAGGCGGGACACGTCAACCATTCCCCCCACGCTCGAAGCGCGGCAAAGAATCTCGAGCGACTGATCCAGAGGATCCGACACGTCCATGAGACTCCTCACCCCGGGTTCCCCCAGTAAAATCTCCCCCTCGCGAATCAGAGGGCGGGGCCGGAAAAACTTTTCAACGAAATATTTCCCAGCTTGTCGGGGAATCCGATTAAACCTTTGATTGAGAATGGCCAAACCGGCCGCCGCGTCCCCGATCCGGCCGGCCACACAAATCAAATCGCCGGGGCGGGCTCCCGAACGGGTGAGAACTCTCCTCTCCTGGTTCTTTCCCCCCACGGCAATCACGAGGCTCAAGGTCTGCGCCTTCACCGTGTCCCCCCCGACAATGGCACAATCATATTCTTTCGCCGCCGCTCGGACGCCCGACAAAAAGTCCATGAGAAAATCCATCCGCGTCCGCGATGGAGCTCCCAAATATATCATCGCCCAACGGTCCCCGGTGGCGGCCGTGGCCGCCAAATCCGAAAGACTTGAGCCCATGAGTTTCCAGCCCAGCTCCCGGCCCAAAGACAACCCGAAATCTTTCCTCAAGCGGGCCGCCCAGGAGGATCGAAAGTGCGTTCCCTCCGTCAGGCCGTCGATCGACAAGACGGCCCCTTTCGGAGCTTTCATGACCGCGGCGTCATCGCCCGGAGCGACAAGGAAGCGTCTTGGGTGAGACCGGGAAAGGGCGGGCAATATTTTCTGAAGGAATCCCCACTCCCCCAGATGGTGCAAGGTCGCGATCAAAAAAGTCTACTTTTTTGGTTCGCCGCCGCGGCCCTGCTGGAGGGTGCTTAAACCGACGATCACGGCAACGAGGCCGCTTATAAAAAAGATAAACGGTCCCAACCCCTTCATCACCAGAATAAAATCCGGCAACCAATGGAACAATCCCCAAAAACCAATCACCATAAAAATAAAACCAATAACGATCGCCGTCATGATTCCTCCTTTTGAACCTATGTTGTCATTGCGAGCTTGCCCGCCGCGGCGGGCAAGCTCGCAATGACACCCATCGCTTTCGGGAGGAAGGCGGCCACCTCCGACGCAATGAGGCGAGACTGTTTTAATTTTTTCAAAGCCAAATCACCCGCCCGGCCGTGAAGATAAGCGCCCAGGGCCGCCGCGGCCAGCGCCTGGCGAGGACTCCCCAAATTCATCTGCCCCCACAAGCCGGCGATGAGGCCGGTCAACACGTCTCCCATACCGCCCGACGCCATCGCGGGATTTCCCGTCGCGTTTTTCCAATGGGTTCGGCCATCCGAAATGATCGTCCCCGCCCCTTTCAGCAAACAGACGCACCGAAACCGAAGGGCCGCCCGGCGCGCCCAAAGGGCCCGGTTGGATTGAATCGCCTTTGGAGAAACGCCCAGGAGGCGCCCCAACTCCCCCGGATGCGGGGTGATGATCAATGGAGCCCGGTGCCGCCGCAACGCCTCCGGCTCCTCTTGAAACGCATTCAAACCGTCCGCATCCAAAACAATGGACACCGTTTCCTCTTTCACCATACGATGGATTATCTTTTTTACCTCCGGACTCTGACCCAGCCCGGGCCCCAATGCGAGGATATCGGGCCGAAATTGTCGGAGGGCCTTTTTGATGGCGGGAAGGGCCCTCGGTGACAGATGCCCCCCCTTCGCTTCCGGCAAAGCTTCCGTCATGACCTCTAAAGGCGCTCTCCGGGCCGCCACGCCTTGCTGGCTTTTTACCGTGCCAAACCGGATGAGCCCGGCTCCGGCACGAACAGCTCCCATCGAACACAAGATACCGGCGCCGATCATCCCACAGGATCCGGCCAGAATATAGACGCGGCCAACATCGCCTTTGCTCACATCACCCGGCCGGCGCGGCAACCACGAGCGGGCCTGAGCGGCGGAAATCCGCCGAATCAAAGGGTCCCCTTGTAGACGGCCACCGCCACAGCGGTGGATTTTGAGTGCGACAAGGAGATGGAAATCTTCGGGCTTAATGGAGCCAAAGACCGGGGCAAGGTGACCCGCGGTTTTCCGTTGGCGAGGTTCCTGATCCCGATGTCCCGGTGGCTCACCTCTTTTTTCCGGCGGCCGAGGACATCGCTCAGGGCTTTCCACACGGCTTCTTTGGCGGAGAACCGGACGGCGAAATGCTGGGCGGGGTCAGCTTTGGAGCGGCAATAGGCAATTTCTTCCTCCGTAAAAACACGGTGAAGAAACCGCGGATTGCGGATCAACTTTTTAAACCGGTCGACTTCCTCGATGTCGATGCCGAGACTTATTTTTTCTTTCATTGGCCGAGGATTCTTTTGCGAAGCAAGTCATTCGCCATCTGGGGATTGGCACGCCCTTGGGTCTTTTTCATAAGGGCCCCCACAAGGGAGCCAATGGCGCGGTCTTTGCCGCCTTTGACATCCTGGACAATCTTCGGATTTTCCTGAAGAACCTCATCGATGAATTTCAACAGCTCCGATTCGTTCGAGACCTGAGAAAGCCCCTTGCGCTTCACCACAGCCTGAGGCGATTCGCCCGACGCATAAATCTCCGCAAAAACATCCTTCCCCATTTTCCCGGAGAGCGTCCCCGATTGAATGAGCTCCACCAGCTCCGCCAAGGACGCGGCCGCCACCGGCGACTCCGCGACCGACTTATTTTGTTCGTTGAGCCGCCCCAAAAGCTCCGTAATCACCCAATTGGCGAGGGGCTTGGCCATCGTTTTTCTCTTAGCCATCGGCCACGATTGAAGGCCGGCTTCAAAGTACTCCACCAATTCGCGCTGGCCGACCAAAACGCCGGCGTCGTAGTCGTTGAGACCAAAGTCTCTCATCAGGCGCTCCTTGCGGGCGCCCGGCAATTCGGGCAGGCTCGACCGAATCTCTTCCAGCCACGCCGCCGACAAGTCGAGCGGCACCAGATCCGGCTCCGGGAAATAGCGGTAGTCGTGGGCCTCCTCCTTCGAGCGCATGGAGGCGGTGGTGCCTTGAGCCTCGTTCCACAGGCGCGTTTCCTGAACGAGGCGGCCGCCGGATTCGACCGCTTCTTCTTGCCGTTTGATTTCGTAGGTCAGGGCGTCTTTGACGGCCCGGAAGCTGTTCATGTTTTTAATCTCGACCTTGGTCCCGAGCTTCGTCTCCCCTTTGGGTCGAATCGAAACATTCGCATCGCAGCGCAGCGACCCTTTTTCCATGTCGCAATCCGAAACACCGACAAATTGGACGATGGCCTTTAAGGTCGTCAGATACGCGTGGGCTTCCTCGACCGAGGAGAGGTCGGGATGAGAGACGATCTCAATGAGGGGAATCCCGGAGCGGTTCAAATCCACGAGGGAATAGGGCAACTCGGTCGAGCCGATGGCGTGGAGGAGCTTCCCCGCGTCCTCCTCCATATGGAGGCGCTGAACGCGGACGGTTTTCCGGCCACCTTCGGTATCGATGTCAATTTTCCCGTCCACGCAGAGGGGTTTGTCGGACTGGGAGATCTGGTAGGCCTTCGGCAGATCCGGATAAAAATATTGTTTGCGCGCGAAGAAGCATTTTTTATTGACCGTACACCCGATGGCCAGGCCCACCTTGATGGCCCCTTCCAGGGCTTTTTTATTCAGCACGGGGAGGACCCCCGGCTGACCCGTGCAGACCGGGCACACCTGGGAATTGGGCGGCGACCCGAACGCCGTGGGGCAGGAGCAAAAGAGCTTGGAGTCCGTCTTGACTTGAACGTGGACCTCCAGGCCGATCACGGCCTCATACGTCGTCTTTGTCGAACCCGCTTCTGCCATAGGGGCTGATTATAGGAAGATGGGACAGGGCTTAACAGGCGGAATTACAGATGGCTTAGGCGGCCTTATCAAGGGGCTCGTCTTTTAAAAGGGTTAACCGAAAACCCATGGCATTCAAAATATTAAAAATGTTGCGCATCCCTGGATTTCCACGCGTAGAAAGCATTCGATAGAGATTTTCTCGATTCAAATTCACTTCACGAGCCAGCTTCGACATGCCTCCATGAACTTCGGCGACATTTCTTAAAGCGAGCAAAAAAGCGTCCCATTCCCCTTCTTCAAGAGCGGTATTTAGATAGCCTACCGCCATCCGAGGGTCTTTAAGAACCTTTTCAAGTGTTTTTTTATAAGGCTGCCAACGTCTCACGTATGGTCCCTCCAATAATCGGCCCAATAATCTCTCGCCTTCCCAATATCCCTTCCCTGCGTACTTTTATCACCACCACATAGGAGGACTATAATAGTGCCACCAGGGGGAATTACCGTTTGGCCGACGATAGACTCGAATCTCCTTCGCGTTGGCCATGGATTGACGAATTGTAGCTTAAAAGTCACATCTTTATCAATTAAAATTATCGACGGGACCGTTCCATAACACGGTCAAGGTACCAAATTTGACTCCACCACCACCTACCCCCCAAAATTACCTTGGAAAGACCGCATGATTTTTTTGGGAACATTTTGGGGAAACTGGGTGTCGAATTCACTAAGATTCAGAAAAGCTGCAACTTAAAAACGTCTCGGACAAAAGGAGAAATGATATGTGGAAAGAACTGAAAGACTTGGCTGCTAAATTAAAAGCGGCTTCTTTGAAGGTCAAAATCGGGGTGGGAGTGGCGGTATGCCTGGCCCTCGTCGTTGGCCTGATGCTCGCAACCCCCCTCCTCCAAAAATCGAAGGGGGTTTTTAATTACAAAGAAGACTTTAGGCATAATACGCTCGACGAATTGCAAATGGCCTCTCCCGTGACGATGGCTAAGAAGGTCGCAATGGAAAAAAGTTTCGCGGCACGAGGCAGTGCGGCCGAATCCTTCTCTCCCGACGTTCAAACCACCTGGAACACGTCTGAATATGAAGAGCGGAAAGTCATCCGCCAAGCTTGGATGAATATTGAAATTAAGAACTGTGAAGAATCCCTGAAAAAGGCCTTTGATTTGGCCCGATCATTAAAGGCTGAAGTCTTCACGCTCGACACGCAGAATCCCGAGAAGGGAGAAGCGTGGGCCAACGTCACATTTTTGGTGGACCCCGCCCGATTAGATGAATTGATGGATGCCATGAGCACCCTCGGTGCCGTTAAATCCCGCCACACCCAGGCGAGAGACGTCACAGAACAATATGTGGATCTCAAAGGCCAATTGACGAATTCCGAACATGTGCGCGAACGCCTCATTTCTCTTTTGAACTCGAGAACCGGCCAACTCAAGGATGTATTGGAAGTGGAGCGGGAACTGGCGCGGATTGGAGGGACCATCGAATCCTTGAAGGGAAAAATCCGCTATCTTGAGGCTCAAACGGATCAATCGCGTCTGGAAGTTCGGCTCTATGAAAAATCGTCCGGAAAACCCTCCGCTCAACATCCCCTTCTTCGCCAACTCATGAACACCCTCAACCGCTTCGGGGAGGTCTTCCTTGAAACGACCACGGGAATCTTCGTGCTTTTGGGTTTTGTGCTTGGGCTCGCCGTTTATGCAGTTTTGATTTTATGGATTATCCTATTATTTAAGCGTTTTCTGCCTAAAGCGACGCAAAAAAACTCGGCAAACTAACTCGGGGTTTCCCCAGAAAAAGGGTCACCCGCGGGGGCGGGTGACCCTTTTAAGCTCAAGGAGAAGATCTTTGTCGGTTTTGTAGGTGACGCTCAATCGGGCTTCTTCCAAGGGGCACCATTTGATCTCGAGGATCTCTTTTTTATCGAAATCCCCCACTTTCTTCAACGGCTTCATCAAAAACCAGCGGACGATTTTGCTGATGCGGACTTTATCCCGCACATACATATAGTGAACATCCATGAGGGGCTTGATCAGTTTACAGGCCCATCCCGTTTCCTCCCGGACCTCCCGCAAAGCCGCTTCCCGGGTGGATTCCCCTTTATCCGGGTGACCCTTCGGGAACGTCCAGACAATTTTCTTGGCCAGGTTCTCGACACGGATCATGAGAACTTCTTTTTTGTCTTCATCCCACACGACGCCGCCGCAGGAGAAGTCTCTTCGGGTGAGGGTGGTTTTCTTCACGGAGGGAATCGTAACACAGCCTGCGATGGGGGTCAAGAAAATGCGGAATCACGCATTTATTCAGTAATATCGTTTCATGAAAAGACGGTTCCTTCTTGCCGGTGTACCGGTGGGCGACGGTCACCCTGTTCGCCTGATGGGCGTCATCAACGTGAGCCCCGAATCCTTCTACAAAGGATCCGTGTTTACGGAAGAGAGACAAATCGCCCAGACGGCGGAAAAAATGACCCGCGCGAGGGCGGATTTCATCGATGTGGGGGCCATGTCCACGGCCCCCTATCTGAAAACACGGATTTCGGAAGAAGAGGAGAGAAAACGCCTCACCGGCGCGATCCGCCTCATCCGGAAAATCTCCTCCGTGCCGATATCGGTCGATACCTCGCGTTACGGGCCGGCCGCGGCCGCTCTCGAAGCGGGGGCGTCCATTTTGAACGATGTGACGGGCCTCGCTCTGGATCCTCAACTGAAAAAACTGGCCCCCCATGTGAAGGGACTAATTCTGATGGCCAATTCTCTTTACTGGGATCCAAGCAAGCTCACCAAACCTGTCCGCGATACGAAAAAAATATTCGCCGCCCGCGTGAAAACGGCTCTCTCTTTCGGATTCCGCCGCCACCACATTGTCCTGGATCCCGGGATCGGCTTCTTTCGAAAAGCGAAGCTGCCGTGGTGGAAGCGGGACTTGGAAATTTTGAGGCGCCTTCCGGACCTAAAGAAGCTGGGATTTCCCCTCCTCATCGGTCTTTCCCGGAAATCTTTTATCGGTGAGATCTTAGGGGACCGCCCGGCAGAAGAGAGGCTCGCCGGGTCTCTCGCAGCCACAGCCCTGGCCGTGGCCAACGGGGCCGCGATCATCCGCACACACGACGTTATCGAAACGAAGGATGTCATCCGCGTTGCGGAAGCAATAACGAATTCAAAAGAAAAAATCTTGTAACTATGGCACCGTCCTCCCTGCGAGAGCGGGAATCAGGGACGTGAACACCGTCCTGGATTCCCGCTCTCGCAGGGAGGACAAGCAAATGTTATGAGGTTTACTAGCTTGTATTAACGGGGAGTGGGCAAGCTAACGAGGGCGTTGCCGGCGGTCTTTCTTTGGAGTGGGGCTCTTAAATTTTTTCCACGACTCAGGGCCTTGGACGATGCCATGCCAGGCATTGACCTCGACACCCACCTCGATTTCGCCGGCGTTGGACCGGCGTTTTATCCAAATCACCCGCCCGAAACACCGGACGTGATCGGGCGTGTTGGGGAAGGCCATTTCAATATCCGTGCCGATCGCCAGGGAGCTTTTGATCAAAAGCCGTAAACCTTTCTGGCCCACCTCCAATACAACGCCGGGAAACATTTCCTCCGTGCCGGAGCACCGGACCACCGCGTTTTGGAAGGCGTCGAACCGATCCTCCCCCCGCCGGTCCGACCGGGGATTGATGACGTAAAACCGTGTCAGCTTTCTGGCCTGTGCATAATTCATAATCTAAGGATGCCCCCCATCAACCCACAAAGTCAAGTGAATTATGCATGACAAGACGTTGCAAATAACTGGAAATCAGCCTATTTTATGCGTCGGAGGGGCGGCAACTTAAATCGGATAACCAGGGGGTAAGGGCCTTCTTTTGTTCCAAACGTGGGCCGCCCTTCACGATTTCTCTTTTTTTGTTCGGGTGTGAGATAAATCCATTCCGGCTTTCCTCACGGCCGATTGGCTCCAACGTCCAATCGAATCACGTATTTGCTCAGCCAGACGGATTTTTTCCGGCCATGACAAGGCGCGACGACTCTGTTGCCAGCGTGCTTGCTTTTCAATCCATTTTTCGAGATCACTATTCATTGAAGAATCTTTTTCCAAACCGTTTCCAGGCTTCAGACAAACCGAACCGCCCGGCGAGTTTCCCAATATCTTCTCGCTTGATACTGCCCGATTCGAGCAACGCAAGTATTCGAGTAAAATCTTTGGGCCTGCCCACGCTCAACGCGATGAGCGCAAGATAATCTGCACGAACGACACGAAGCGGGACCCCTTCAAAGTCAGCCACCTCCGCTTGCTCCATCGCCTCCCGCGTCAATGGGCTGAACGCCGGCATGAACTGCACCGGCCAAGCGCCCACCTTGATCGCTTCTCCTTCCGTCTGATAGCCCTTCTTGGAACAAAATTCATAAACACCGCTTAGGATATCGAGCCCCTTTTGTGATGGAACCGCTATCAACAGATCGGCATCGATCGTAGCGATCGGTTCGGTATAGCGCATCTGAGCCACAGCTCCAAAAAGAGCGTAATTTTCAATGACACCGGCGGCCAACATCTCATTAAGTAACTGTGCGAGTTCCTTCATATTTTTTCTTGCATACATGGGCCGGGAAGGATTCGAACCTTCGTAGGGCATAGCCCGCCAGATTTACAGTCTGGTGCATTTGACCGCTCTGCCACCGACCCGATTGTGATTCTTCGCTTTGAGATTCAATGATTTCTGTGGAATCAGACTCATTGAATTTTGAAGCTGGGAAATTCGATTGTGCTAAATTTGTGCTAATTTCCGGCACCTTTACGATCTTCTCACCCAGTGCATCCACCGCCTTTTTAAGCTCATCAGGACGGACATGGGCATACCTCATGGTCATCTTGATGGATTTATGGCCCAAAAGCTCTTTGATGACGGCTATATCACGCCCTAAGAAGCGTTGCTGGGTGGCGAAGGTGTGCCTGAGGTCGTGAAAACGAAAGTCCTGGATGCCAGCCTTCTTCACGGCTTTTACAAAATCTGTGCGGACCCATCCATATTTTAAGAGCCGCTCACCGTTAATGTGGAAAACATAGGGGCTGTCCGGATGACGCTGAATAGTCTGCAAAACGTGAAAAAGCGCCTCACTGATATTGACCATCAAAGGGTTGTTGGTTTTGCCTTGATGAATCCATATCTTCCTATTCTCGAAGTCAATTTGATCCCATCGGAGATTGAAAATATCCCCCTTCCTTAATCCAGTGAGGAGGGCGGTTAGCACAATGGGTTTAAGCCGTGGAGTTGACTCATCCAACAAGGCTTGAATCTGTCCGAGCTCCAAGTACCTGATTCGCATGGGCTCCTGATAAAACTTCACGCCCCTTACGGGGTTCCCCTTCGCCTTTCCCCATTCGACACAGCGGTTGAAAAAGCATTTGATCACGGCCAGATAACGGTTGACTCTTGCCTTCGACAACCCCCTGGCCAAGAGAGAGGTTTGAAAATCCTCTATTTTTAGCTTGTCGATATCTTGAAGGAAAAATCCCATGCCTAAGAATTCGGAAAATTTGCGGAGCATTCTCTCGTCGTCGGCCCAGGAAGATTTCCTTTCCTTAATGATTCCGATATATTGGTCAATCGCCTGATTAATTGGAGTGCGGACGTCCTTAATTTTTCCAAACCACTTCCCGGAGTGGATTTCCAACTCTCGTTTTTTCAAGACAAGTTGAGCGGTTTTCAAATCGGACGTTTCCGCGCTCTCCCGGACTTGTCGGCCTCCAACGGAGTAGCGAATCCAATATATTTTCTTTCTGAGGAAAACGCCTTTCATTTTTGCCTAACCTCAAGACCTAAACTCTCCAATGCCTTCAATGCCAGCTGGGAAGGCTCGGCCTCCCCTTCACACCAGCGCCAAAGTGTCATACGAGATACCCCGATTTTCTCCGCCAATTCCTCAAGGGTCATGTTTTTCTTCTCGATATATTCACGGATACATTTTCCCAACTTCGTCATGTAACGCATGTTACATAAGCCCTTTAATCATGTCAACGGTTTTATTATCTGCTTTTGCATCCATTGATCCAAAGCCTTCACATCAAACCGCAAGATGGGCCGCCTTACCTTCTGACGGGTTGGGTCCGAAGGACTCAGGGGGATGAAAGGTATTTGACGTTGGCCAACTAAGCGGTACAAACTCCAAACTGAAAGACTGAGATATTGAGCCGTTCTTTTGATGTCAAGAAACCTGGGTGTGATTTCAGCCTGATCAGACACGATACACCACCGGCATAGCCGGGCATTGAGAAGGTTCTCCAACACCAAAAAAGCTCTTATCCACGGTTAAATTCAGATGTCCCATAAGAGTAAACCCACAAATTTTCTTTGTTATAAATTGGCTTTTTTATTTTTGACTAAAAAGCTCGTTTTGTATGGGGTAGATCCCAAATTTCCTTGTGAATAATGCATTGAATTCATCGCTGATTATCTCGGTGAATTTTCCATTTTAACTACGGCATAGCCTTAAGTTTCCTTTACAATTTTCTTCGCTTTTCATTGGGTTCATCTTTTATTTCTCCTTCACCTAAACCCTCTTTTGAAAGCTTCCTTCACCTGGCGAAATTGAATCCGAAAAAGCTTATTGCTCATTATTTCGGCCTGGCTATATTCTCCGTGTTTCCAGCGCGCTCTTTGTGCCCGTTTTAGACCCTCAGGAGTCCTCGGCCCAGTGCTTGCGCCCCCATGCATTCGGCAACGCCCATTCTTCATAGCAGGGGCTAAACAGGGTTTCCCCCGTCTTTCTCCCCTTGTTTTTGCTCCACATCTTTTTGCCTTCGTAAAATCCCCGGGAGGATTCCCGTACTTCAACCATCCAAAATTTCGTTGTGCATGAGGTTCATTCGATATATTCACTGCATTAACCTTAACTTTCCTTAACATTTCCCTTCAATTCCAACCTTTTTCATTTTTCACCATTAAATGTAAATTTTGTCGGTTTTATTCAAGGGTTAAACCTGAGCAAATCAAACCATGCCTAGTCTTCCCCCAAGCCCGTTTTTCTGGCGTATAAAACGCTTATTTTGGTGCGAGTGGGGTTTTTATCCCCTTGGCCACCTGATTCCCTTCTGTAACCAAGAAACAACGATTTTCGGGTTTTTTCATCGTTTTTCTGCCTTTATTTCTACAACCAAAAGAGCAATACCTCCCAAAACCTCTTTTAATGTCCGACAAACGAGCGGGAAAATTATTCCCGCAAAATTCACATTCTTTTGATTCGACTTTGTTTCGATACATTGAATTACGCCTCCGGGTAATACTTACTTCACTATACTTGTATAAGAATTATTAAGGGGTCTTCGGCTTAACCACAAACCTGGTCTTCGGCCCTTCCAACGAGTATGGTCTTTGACTAAACCATATAGCCACAGTCTTCGGTTCAACCGTAAACCCTTAAAATGGACACTCCTTCATTTTGGGGCCATTCTTTGAAAATGCCCCGGGGTTTCTTCTTCTCTCCGGCGCATTCCTTCGATATCTGTAATATCGCTCCGGGTCCCAACACAAAACGTATTGAATACGGCCATGTTTTTTTGCTTGTTCATTTGAACGTCTTTCCCAATTTCCACTCCACGATTCGATTTCAATATACCCTTTGCCTTCAAGCCGACGAATAACAGCAGGGATATTACTGTTCGGCACTCCAGAGCATTCCGACAATGTAATTTGCGTCGCATTGCAAATATGGGACCCCGTATTAGCTAACCCTTGAATTGCGATTAATAACCGACATTCATTGCGGTACTGGGGAACCGCCCGTTCTCTTGTAATCCAAGGCGCTTGCTGAGCAAACTTTTTATCTTTGGGGGAATTAGAAACTTCTATTTTCCCGGCTAATTCCATTTCCATTGCTCCATCTATTTTCATCACGCCCATCAGATCTTTCTGCCCGAATAATTAAATCCTTCGCGAGTCTTCGAAAGTTAATGAAATCCCGTAGGATCATTTTTAAATCACCCCTCCAAAACGCTTCCGTTAGTTCAATCGCCTTTTCTTTTGGTTCAAATGAAAAAAAGACGGCCCCATGTCGCCTGACGGAAACAAAGTGGAGTTTGTTAGCCAGAAGTAGCGAGATTTCGTTATAGTCTTTTGTGGTATAAGAACCTGACATGCCATCTCCTTTGAGGAATAAAAATTAAATTCCAGGAGAAGTTTAGGACATGTTTGAAGGGATGAAAATTTACTGAAAAATAGAAATTTAATTCACATTTCAGTATCTACTAAATCACATCAAGCTAACTTCAAATTCAGTAGGGATAGAACAGATTGGAGTGTGAATTTAAGCGGTTTTCTTAAGCGTTCTAAGGTAGGTCCTTCGATTTCTCATACTCTTACCACAAGATTTGCCATCAATTTGAGAACAGAATTTCTTCCCTTTTTTAAAAATAAAAACATCTCCACAATATCCGCACTCGGTCAATATTTTTGCCTTTTCAAGGTAATAAACATGGGTGTTCAGAACTTTTCCGAAATAACCCTCAAATGAATTTTTATACCATTGAGAATAGCTATGTGCCTGCTCTCTGTATTCTCTGCGGGTACCGAATATATCCTTTCTCTTTATTTGAAACTCATTCTTGAACCCATTTATCATTTTAACCAGCGTTTTCTTTTCACCATCGTTTAATTTTTTAATTTTGAATGACCCTTTAGGGTAAAAGTGACCATCGTAATACTCAATTAAATCTTCTGTTTTTCCGGTCGATAATGATTGAACTTTAACTCGGGAATTTACCCTTTCTTGATATAGACCAATAAAATCATAAGAGGAACTTTGTATCTCATGCAATTGGTTCCATATCTGATGAAATCTTATTAGGTGGGTCGTATTTCCATAGGAAATGGCATTAAAGAAATTTAAAGCTTTTACAAATGACTCTGGTGATCTATTAAGATTCAATAAGTCACCAAATTCCGAATCCAAACATTTCTCAAGACGTGCCGTCAAACTAAATTCAGTTACGAATCCAAATTTCTCGCCTTGGTAATAATTTTGAACTTCCATTTTTAAGTCATCAACAGAATCATAGTCACCGTCATACTCAATATCAATAAATTCAAAACCGTTACCATAAAAATGTTCATTTATTAAACTCCCGTTCTCCGATTTTATAGCCTTTGCAATTATTTTGTATTCCTTCCCCATACTTTTATAACCAGGCGAAAGAAAAAAGGTGAAGTTGAAAATTAGGCTCTCATCGGTTTCCCCAACGTGTTTTTCTATACATCGTAAAAAATAGGAGTTCCAATTCTTAAAAGAAGGCGCGGATTTCATCATTCTTCATCTCCATCTCAATCCCTGTAAATTACGCGGTTATTAAATTACCCACCCTGCCTCGCCTTGGCATTCAAAAAAGTAAGCTCCCCCTCCGGTTTTTCGCTGGTTGACTTTAAATTCGAGGAGGTTAAAACAACGAGGACGCCAGCTATAATCTGAATCACCCCATCATCCACGACTCGAATTTCTGGGTATTCGAAAAGATCAATTCTTTGTCCGGTTCTGAAAATAGCCTTGAATCCGAGCTCGATTTATCTCTTTGAATTTTCTTTTCCAGTTTCTCGAGCCAGTCAGAGTATTGTGAACGAAGTGCGCTTATGTTCTCTGCTTCTCCTGGCAATGTATATCTAGGATGGAGCACGAGTTGGCAGACCTCGATGGCTTGCCGGATATACCCCTGCCTCTCCAAATTCATAGCCAATCTTCCTGGAGCCCATGTTGTATTGTGGCCACATTTCATCGCCTCAATACAATGGATATTAGATTTCCAGAGGCCATCTGGGTCGTTCTTACGAATCTTGAAGTAAGCCAACGCAAGATTTATATGGACAAAAGCTAGGTCCTTTGTGCTCATTATGTGAGCACTTTTTAACATATCTTCCAAGGTGGAAATTGCGTCTTGATACTCACCTCGATAGATTTTATTTGAGCACTCTATGATTTTATCAATCAGTAAATAGGGCACTTGTAATAGTTGCCGTTTTTTGATCCGGTAGAACACGCATCCAGCTCAACCCCGCAAATGGCCCCGTGATGTCTACTAATTTCATCGCTAATTTTCCCTTGTTCCCCAGTTTTTATGTTGGATTAAGATTTTAAGTGGACTGGAAAAGATTTCTAAATACTCTCTAATTTGAACATTTATTTTCTAGTCAGTTCGACGTTCACTGATTCTGGGTTCAATTCCCAAGCTGAATCGGTCGCAAAATCCACTATGAAGCCAGGCCAAAAAAGCAGGTTCCACCATATACGAGATAACATTCGCCTCCGAAGTATGACGTCGGTCGATTCATAGCCTTCTTTTTGAATGGATATGATTTCTTCTCGTGGCCCCTTGAATTGAATAAAGCAAGGTGTTTTTTTCTTTGTTATTCCGTCATCAGCAAGTACGAGTGCTTCACTTGGAGTTGATTCGATTTTTACTCTGTCTTTCATTGGGCCTCGGGTGATTGTTGCACACCCCGACATTAACACGAAGAATATAGTTGCCATTATAATTATCTTCATTTTTTACCTTTTGCGATTATTGACGTTCACATTGGTAATAGGAACAACTTGTCCAACGGATTTCGGTCCACCTAGATATTGCCATCCAATAGCGATAAGTTTCCCATCCTTGAAAACATAGGGTGTGAACTCATCGTCAGTAGTTAGGCCATCCGATTGAAAACCAGACCTGGCGTAGTGAATTTTTACCAGTGATTTGTCTTGTAAATAGGTTTCTGGTTGTTTCTTCAAACGTAAAGGTAAACCGCTTTCCGTTGGAAGCAATACGGATAAAACCTTATCTTCCGAATCCCCAAGTTGAATCTGATCGCGCACCGCTTCGTATTTTCTCATTGAGTTACCTACAAGAATACTGGCACACCCCCACAACAGAAACAACGCCATCAAGACTGTTAATATCTTCATTTATTTCCCCCATCGGAGAGTTTTTTAAGAAAAGTTAATCCTAGAAATACTTTAATTCTTTCATCCGTTGAGGAATAATTCCTTTTCTTATCATATCATTCAAAGCCTTTGACGAAATGGAATTTACAATCGTATTATAACTTGCATGATTTTTACCAACTGTTGAAAAAGAACCAACCCAAACCTTATTAAGTGATTTTATTTCTATAAGTTGTAAATCACCTTCTGTAATTGAAATCACGGAATGACCGCTAACATTCTGCGATGTGGAAGAGAAACGACCGGATTTGTCGATATGGCCAGAAGTTGTCGTAGTCATGGGGTAAAAAATATCCTTAGTTTCTTCCTTATTTTTGCTGAATGTAAGAATTGAATCGAATCCCTTATTTTCAATTTCAGATTTAATCTCTTTTTCACTGTAATTTCTGGTAGGTAAAAATATGTTTACTGACTTCTGAGATTCAACTCCACATTCCAATAATTTTCCTGCAAAACTGTCTTCAGTTATTGTTTTATATAAAAGATTTCGTTCAAGTGAGAAAACTAAAATTTTTCTTGGTTTGAACTGTGAATAAGAAGGATCTTGGATTCCCAAAAAAGATGTCGTTGCACAACCTGTACTTAATAATAATGTCAGGATAATTAACTTTTTCATGGCTCCCTCCTACCCCTGAATCAGTGGTTTTCCCTTCTCACGCTTTTTAACCACCGGAAAATTTACCCCTTTGAGGTGAGGATGGCAACGAAATCGCGGATTTAAAGTCAGGTGTCCAGAAAGAAAGGGAGCGGGGGCCGGTAGAGAGGAGTAGTGTGCTAAATTTGTGCTAATTTTCTGCCAAACCTGCCAACTTGGGCCAACAGGGTACAACTCATGCTCGACGGCAAATCACTGACCGGGATTTTCTATAGGAGGGTCTTTGGGTTTTACAGTCTGGTGCATTTGACCGCTCTGCCACCGACCCAACTTCGCTCGCCAAGGCGAGCTACGTTGGGCAAGCCCCTGACGCCGCGTAAGCGGAGGACCTGCCCACCGTAGCCAGTTTTATCGGCGAAGGTGGGTTCTGCCACCGACCCAAATTCGATGTCAATTTCAAAGGACAGCTTGTAATAAAAAAATCTAGCAAATTTTGGAACGAGGAGGGGCCTTCTGACCCCTTTTCGAACATTCTCTATTTGTTAAAATGAAAAAATATAGAGGAGGAACATTTTCCCATGAAACGATTGGTTTTACTGCGCCACGGTGAAAGCCTGTGGAATAAGGAGAACCGCTTTACGGGCTGGACGGATGTCCGCTTAAGCGAAAAAGGGAGAGAGGAGGCGAAGGAAGCCGGGCGGGTTCTCAAGAAAGAAGGCTATGTCTTTGACATCGCTTTCACGTCCGTCCTCACGCGGGCGGTCCAAACGCTGTGGCTGGCGTTGGACGAATTGGATCAGATGTGGATTCCCATCATCAACCACTGGCGGCTCAACGAGCGGCATTACGGGGCGCTCCAGGGCCTCAACAAAGCGGAAATGGTCGAAAAACACGGGATGGAACAGGTCCATATCTGGCGACGGAGCTACGATGTGCCGCCGCCCGCCCTCACCCCCGACGATCCCCGCCACCCCGGGAAAGATCCCCGCTACGCAGATTTAAAACCGGAGGAACTTCCCCTCACGGAATCCCTTAAAGACACCGTGGCCCGCTTTGTGCCGTATTGGAAAAACACCATTGCTCCCGTCGTCCGAGGCGAAAAACGGGTGCTGATCGCCGCTCACGGCAACAGCCTCCGCGCTCTCGTCAAACACCTGGACAACGTCTCCGATGCCGACATCGTCGAACTGAACATTCCGACGGGGATCCCCCTCGTTTACGAACTCAACGACAATCTCACCCCGATCAAGCATTATTACTTGGGAGATCCGGAAGCGATCAAAAAAGCGACGCAGTCCGTCGCCAACCAGCTCAAAAAGAAGTGAAGAGATTCGATAAAAAGGTTTTAGAAGCGCTGTAAATACCGGGCTGTAGACTCTCGCGCGGACCGGCCACATTCAGGGTCTCTATTCCATTCTCTTTTATCCAACCCCGAACCGACTCCAGGGACGGACTTTCATCGACGTTTAAAACAAGCACAGGTTTGCGCCAATGGACCGCCAAGCGATGGGTGAGGGCGGTTCCCCCTTTGAGATCTCCGCGTTTAAGGATCAAGGTGCCATCCGAATCCCGCACGTTCCATTCGGTCCGCTCCTCATAATCCTCGGAAGGCGTTTCCACAAGAGGATAACGCGCCTCGATCGGCCCGTCCTCGGCCAGGCGTCCTTTGGGGCAAAAGCCGCCACAAGGAAATCCCAGATCCAAGGCGGCATCGAGCGCGGCCCGATCCACACCGGTTTGTCCTCCGGACACAATTTTCTTCAACACGTGACCCACCCCGCTTTATCGATCCTCATTTTGGGAAAATTTTGGCTGCTAAAAAACTAAAATGTGACGATGTCAAAACTTCGTCATCTCTGGTGGCTGGGCCTCTTCCCTTTGTTGCTCACCTTTTTCATCTACCCCTTAAGAACGGATGGCCCCATCAACCCCCATGATGAGGGTATCTGGCTCTCCTTAGCCCAAGGCTTACTGGAAGGGAAAAAAATATACAAAGATATTTGGCTTCAATTCGGCCCCCTCCTGACGGCCCCCCTCCAAGCTCTGTGCGCCTTCGATAAGCCGACCGTGGCCAGCGTGCGCGCTACGGTATGGCTTCACAATCTCATCGGTCTTCTTTGCATTTACGCCTGCCTCCTCCGGTTCCTACGTCACCCGATCATCCGTCACACGAGCGCGGTCTTCCTGTGGCTGGTTCCCTTGGCCGCCTTCAGCCTCGCCATCCCTTACTCGGCACGCTACGGAGGGGGCTTTTTGTCTCTTTTCTTCTGGCCTCAACCCAGGGATTCGAAATTCCAAAAAACATTTTACCCTCTGCTAGCCGGGCTGGCTTCCGGCGTGTCCCTGCTCACGTCCCAGGAGGTAGGCGCAGCTTCCCTGATATCGGGAATTGTCATCTTTTCCGTGCAAAGAGCCGACAGGAGAGACCTTTTGAAATTTTTCGGGGGTTTCCTCTCTGTTTTTATTCCCTCCCTGTTGGTCATCACCACGCAATACGGCCTAACCAACTACTGGCGCTGCACATATATTGAAACAGCCGGTCTATTGGCTTCCCTGAGCTTGAAAATCCCTTTTTTCAATTTCAATTATTGGAAAGAAGCTTCTATCGGAAAAATCCTATGGCTCATTCCGTTTCAAAATCTGGCTGACGTTCTTGCCATTTATCTTCCTCTGGCGACTTATGTTTTGATCCTATCCACCTCTCTCATCCCTCGGTTCCGCATGAAAGCGCCCCTCGTCTTGGGTTTGGCTCTCTACGGGATTTTGTGTTCTGTCTCCGCCTGGGGACGGTCGGATCGTTGGCACTTTTTTTTCGCCCTCTCTCCGGCCATCTTTATCTGGTCATACCTGACGGATCAGTCATTGACTCGGCATAAACACAAGGCTCATCTGGCGATGCTGGCCTTCCTTGTCACGGGAGGTCTGGTCACCATCCCTGCTCACCTGGCGCGTCACATAAAAAACCGCTTCGAAAGGATGATTCAAAGGCCATTAAACATCGAAAGGGCGGGCGGCATCCGTGTTCCTTTTTTTCAAGCCAATGGCTATGAATTTTTGGTGGACTGGATCGAAAAGGCGACAAAACCAGGAGAGCCGATCCTTTTTCTCCCTTACGATGGGGCCATTTATTTTTTGGCCAATCGCCCCTTTCCCGGGCGCTATCCCACTGTCACCGAAGCGGCACAATCCTATCAACAGGATGAAATTATCGGCGATCTTGAAAAAGCACCCCTCACCTGGATCATCTGGGACCATGAAAACTCCCACTTTGACGGGATACCGACGGAGAAATATCTTCAACGGATCCATCAATATGTCCAGACGGCGTTTGAGCCGGCCGGACAAACGGGCCCCTTTCTTTTTTTAAAAAGGCGCCGCCAAAATCCGCCGATGGTCTGGACGCCAAAAGAGGGGCCTAAAAAAGGGCCTTCACAAGACCGAGCGTCATGAACCAGAGACCCGCCAAAACACACGTGAGTTGCCCGATTCGCTGCACGCGCGGCTGACGAAGGAAGGGAACGGCGGTCAACAAAGGAAACAGATAGAGGCTGGTCCCCGCATAAAACGCGCTGAAATACCCGAGACCCCCCCAGGGCGATCCCAACTCAAGGACCCGGAAAACGCCGGCGACAAAGGGCGGGCAAATATTTAAACCCACCAGAAATCCCAGAAGGAAAGGCATTCGATCCAAGGTCTTCTTCCAACCCGGCTTCAAGAGAAATCGGCAAAGAGGGAAGCCAAACACCGCGTGTGCCAAGGCATAGAGGATCAAAAATAAGCCCGACAGAAACAGAGCCAGAGACAAAACGAAGGAAGGAATCTGCCCGGCGAAACGATGACCGAGAGCGCCGATCCCCCAACCGAAAAGGACATAGGCGGCAAGACGTCCCCCCATAAATTCCATGAGAAGAACAACATTTTTCTTAAATCCCGCCCGGCTCTCAGCCAAAAGGAAGGGAACCAACAAAGGAGCGCAAGAAACAAGACAGGTGGTGCCGGTGGCAAGCCCGAGGGTGAACCCCTCAACCAAAATCCCGATCATTTGAGAAAAATGGAAAAGAGGCGGGCGAGAAAAGCCGGAACAAACAACCCTCCCACCACCCCTCCGACCAGAAGGCAAGCGAACGTGTAGAGAACTTTCACGTCGAATATTTCACGGAAAAAGACGGGGCCCTTTACATCGGGTCTCGCGCGACCCAAAAACGTGTAATCGATGGCCCCTTCCGGACACACGTCCACGCACTCCCCGCAGCGATTGCAATAGCTGCTCACAATGTGAGTTTTAACCGTCTCAGCGTTAAGGACGAAGGTCGGACACACATCGATGCAACGCCGACAATTTGTGCAGAGCTCCTCTGAAATGGTGACCCTGACGGGATGAATTCTTCCGAAAAAAGCCTGCCAGGCGCCGAAAGGGCAGAGGAGCCCGCAAAACACGCGCTTTTTCAAAAGAAGGGGAAACACAATAAGCGCCAGGACACCGACAGCGATAAAAATAATCATTTGGATCAAACGTTCCGGATTCGAACCGTCCAGGAAAGCCGTCGTGATTTTCAAGGGACACACCCATAAACAAAAAATGGGAAGCATCGTCCCCAGGGAAATCAACATCATGAAGATCAAAAGGGCCGCCGGCAAATCGCGGATTTTCCCCAGCCACCGGGGCGTTTTTAATAGAGGCCTCTTAATTATTCGGCTAAACCCCTCATCCAGCCCGCCATAGAAACACCCCCACGAACAAAACCCCTGGCCGATGGCCAAGGTGACGAGGACCCACAAAAACCCAAGGGAAAGCGGACCCCACATACGCCAGTGTCCGCTCTGGAGGGCCAGATATTGTTGGTAGGCATAATTGAGGACTGATGAAACGATGGCGATGTGGCAATAGGGAACCTCTTGAATATCCGGTGTTTTAAAGAAGCTCCCCCGCAATCCCAATAGGATCGCTTTAAACTGAAACACAAAACCCCAGGCCATCACAATAAAAAAGAGCGCCCGCCAGCGGGACACCCGTCCCGTCCGCATGATGAGAAACCCGATCGCGGCGACAAACAAAATCCACAGGCCTTGCGCCAAAATGTCAGCGGGCGTTTTATGGGTCCCATAGAGAATGGCCAGAGGAACCAGGGAGGTGATCAACTGGAAGGAGAAAAAGAGGCTCGCCATGAGGGACTTTTGTTTCGTCATATCTACTTAATTTCCTACTTTACCATTGGTGACAAAAACAAGGGAAGCTCAAATTTTCGGTAGAATCCTCCCATGTACTTTCTTTTCTTCGCCCTCGGCTTCTACGCGACCGTTTCCCAAGTCATCCTCTTTCGCGAACTGGCGGCCGTCTTTCTCGGCCACGAGATGGCTTTCGGGGTGAGCCTCGCGGCCTGGCTTCTCTGGGGAGGATGGGGCAGCCGAAGCCACCGAAGGACGGACAACCCTCAGCGCACATTTCTCATCACACTTTCCCTCATCGGTATCGTCGTCCCTTTAACGGCCTTGCTTATACGCGTCTCGAAACTCTTCACGCCCGCCGGACACATCCCCGGCCTCATCCCCTCTCTCTTTTTCCCTTTCCTTCTCATGGCCCTTCCCTGCTGGTTGTTGGGGGCGTCCTTTGCCTTGGGCACAAAGGTCCCCAACAAAAGCGCCGGTCTCATCTACGCCTTCGAGAGTGCGGGGGCTTTTGCCGGCGGCCTTGCGGTGACGTCCCTATTTCTCGGGCGTTTCCCCGCATTTTTCATCCTCACCGCCGGCGGAGCGGCCCTCGTTCTTGCCGTCACGCTTTTTTCTTTTTCCCGCCTTTTCGTCGTCATCCCCGCGAAAGCGGGGATCCAGGCCTTAAACTCTCTGTCGAAAAGAAAGTTTACGGACTGGATTCCCGCTTTCGCGGGAATGACGGCGCTGGACACTTCACCTAAAACGTTGGTATTAATAATGATGTCGATGAGCGTTGCGCTCACGATATTCACCCATCGGATCGACGCTCTTGCGCGACGGCTCCAATATAAAGATTACGAGGTCCTCTCACACGTCGAAACCCGCTACGAGAACAGCACCCTCGTCCAACTGGACAAATTAAACATCCTTTTTCAAAATGGCGTCCTCGCCACCCAGTTCCCGGATCCGGCCGCCGAAGAGGAAATGGTCCACTGGCCGCTTCTGGCGCACCCCCAACCCCAACGTGTCCTCGCCCTCGGACTCGGCGCTCTCCCCGCTGTCAAAGAAATCTTCAAGCACCCCGTCGGACAGCTTGAGGTCGTCGATCCGGACGAACTCGCATTCACTTGGTTAAGCCCTTTTATCAGACCGTTCCAAAAAAGGGCCCTCGACGATGCGCGTTTTAACTACAGGCCTGCGGACGGCCGCGCCTGGATCAAGCAACACGCTCAAACCTATGACATCATTCTCCAAACGCTGGGCGATCCCGTGAACGCGCAACGGAACCGTTTCTTCACAAAGGAATTTTTCACCGCAGCGAAGGAGGCCTTGAAACCGGGCGGCCTTCTCGCTTTCTCCATCAGCTCTTCGGAAAACTATCTTCCGCCGGAGGTGGCCCTCGCCAACGCCAGTCTTTTCAAAACCGTCGCCGCCGTCTTCCCGCGGGTGGAAATTCTTCACGGATCCAGGATGATCCTTCTGGCGAGTGAGACCCCCATCTCCCTTGATCCGGCGCTATTGATTGGCCGCTATGAAAAAAGGCATCTCAAGAACAAAATTCTCGTCCCCGAACTTTTACCTTATTCTCTTCTGCCGGAACGCCGCTCGGCCGCCAAAAAAAGAATCGAAGAATTCCCCCGCGCCCCCGTGAACAGCGATCTCTCTCCGATCTCCCATGTCCTGGTGTGGCGCGTGTGGTTGGCGAAATTTATCGCGCCGATTTATTTTCTCGGCCCCCTCATCATTGTCTTCATTTTGGCCTGGATGACCTCCCGCGTGTGGCGCATTCGCCGGGATTGGGCTCGGCACAAGAGCGAACTTCTCCTCTTTTCAATGGGCTTCTCCGGCATGATCCTGGAGGTCGCCATCCTTCTTCTGTTCCAAGCCCTCTCCGGCGCCCTTTACTGGCAGATGGGGCTTCTGTTCTCGTCCTTCATGCTCGGCCTCGCTGGGGGGAGCGGCCTTTCGGCCAAAGTGACCTGGAATAAACCGTCCCTTCTTCTCAACGGATTGACCTTGAGCCTTGGCGCCTATTCATTCGCCGGGTGGTTTCTCATTCAGAAGACTTCCTTCCTGCCGGAGAGCGCTTTGGGCTTCTGTATGGGCCTTTTTATTCCTGGGGTAATGATCGGGGCGGCTTATCCGATCGCTGCCCAGATCGAAGCCGGCCGGGCGGCTCAATTATACGCGGCGGATTTATGGGGATCGGCGCTGGGGGCTTTCCTGGCGGGGTCCTGCTTGATTCCTCTGTTGGGTCAACCGACGACTTTTCTTGTCAGCGGGTTGGCCCTCGTGGGTTCGGTGTTTATCGCCGGGGGGATGTCGGCTCTTCGAAAACGTCCGTCGTAAAGACGCTTAAAGTGACATCGGACCCTTTCCAGCAATCGGGGGGAAGCCCGGCTTTCTGCGAGCAAAGTTCCGACATGAATTCCTCCTTAACGGGGATTTGTTCCCACACCTGAGGAAGGAAAAGGCCCGAGTGAAACCCTTGCCGCACAACGACGCCGTGTTTGCCGGGGACGATCTCCGTGTGATTTTTAATGCGTTCGGGGGGCGAGAGGATCGAAATTTCGATATGGACAGCCTCCAATTCCTTCTTCTCCAGCGGCCGGAAGCGCGGATCCCGGAAGGCGGCCTCCCGGGCGAACGCCCGAACGGCTTCCAAAAGAGCGCTCCGCGGTTCCGTCGTCCCGATGCAGCCACGCAGGCGTTTATTTAGGGTTAGCGTCACAAAAACCGCCGCGGGAAGGTTCAACGCCGGCGTATTGGATAAGGCCATCGGCTGATAATCCTTCCCGTCCAATCCTTCTTTGATCGACTGACGGGCCTGGGTCAGTAAATACTTCTTGTTTTCATCCTTCAGCGGAAACCCTTTTGGAACGCGAGAGGGGCCTTTCACCAAAGCCACCGCCGCATAGCCGACGGCACGGCTGGTGTCTCCCACTTCCGGGACCTCTCCGGAATTGGTGGTGTGGAGCTCGACCGCCCGATTGGCTCCCAATTCGAGGGCCGCATACAGCCCTGTCAAAAGCGCCGCATCGCCGCACAAGGTGCACGCCAGCGCCTTCTCGCCCCGGGCCATGAGGGTCTGGGACGTCATCAGGAAAAACTCAGGGTCCATCCGCTCCAGAGAACAGATCGTCGTTTGATCGACCCGGCGGGCCAGATCGGACGAGGGATAATGAGAGAGGTCCGAGGAAATGACCAGAGCGACCTTCCGGCCGCGTATGGCGCCCGCAATGGCCTCCCCGACCTCCCGGCAGACTTTCAAATCGTCGTTGTTCATGAGGATCGGGACGATTTTAAAATCCGCCAAAACTTTCTGGAGGAAGGGCAGCTGAACTTCGAGGGAGTGCTCCGGCTCGTGGGGCCGCGTGGAATCCTCAATCAGCTTTGACTGGGCAAGGATCTTTGCCGCCAGCTCTTCATCGATCGGGATTTTTCCCAGCGGGGTGGCAAAGCTGCCCTTGGCCCACACGGCCGCTCCCTTGATCGGGACCTGATGGGAAGGCCCCAACAGAACAACGGTTTTAACGTCTTTCCCGAGTCTTTTATAGCTGTAGGCGGCGGTCGGTCCGGAATAAACATAACCGGCATGGGGAACAAGGAGGGCGACGAGATCCCCCTGAAGGGGCGGCGGATTCGCCTGGGCCAAATATTGGTCCACCATCTGGTTGATGGTGTTGGCATCGCCGGGATAGAAGGAGCCCGCCACCACCGGCGGTCGGTCAACGCCATCAGAAGAAGTCGGGAAGCCCAGCCATGCCATGAGGAAAACCCCCAGCCCGTATTTTATCCCATTCCTAAGACGATAGCACATTGGTATGTTTCACTCCCATACGCCTGGAATTTTCGTCCCGTCATACGGGCACCGGCCTTCCGGAAGCAGCCGGTTTTCCAAAACCGCATAACCGTATCGACGCACAAGAATCTGCCGGCACGCGGGGCAATAGGTGGACTCCGCCGGATGCCCCGGGACATTCCCCACGTAAACATAATGGAGCCCTTCTTTCAGCGCGATCTCACGGGCCCGCTCCAGCGTTTCGACGGGCGTGGAGGGCAGATTCTGCATCCGGTACTGCGGTGAAAAGCGGGAGAAAAAGAGCGGGGTGTCCGTTCCCAGATTCTCCCGCACCCACACGGCCAGCTTTTTGAAATCCCCCTCCTTATCATTCAGCGTCGGGACAACCAAATTCACGATTTCCGTGAGGACGCCATGCTCCTTCAATTCCTTCAGCGTCCGCAGAACATATTTTAATTCTCCTCCCACCGTGTTCCGGTAGAACCTTTCATCGAAACCTTTGAGGTCGATCTTGATGACGTCAAAATAGGGCGCCAATTCGGCCAAGGGTCGGGGCTCAATATAACCCGCCGAAACCATCACGTTTTTAAGGCCCTTGGCTTTGGCCAGCCGGGCGGTTTCCAGCATATATTCAAAAAAGACAACGGGTTCGGAATAGGTGTAGGCAATGGACCGGCAGCGGGTCGCCAGGGCGGCGTCCACCACCTCCTGGGGTGTAAGGGTTGAAACGTCGTCTTGCCGAAGCCGGGCGGTGGCCTGGCCGCCCTCAACGCCCACGATTTCCAACCCCCGGGGCACAAGCGTTTTACCCGGCGCTTGCTCCGGATACGACTGGGAAATCTCCCAATTCTGGCAGAAGGCGCATTTCAAGTTGCAGCCCATCGTCGCCAGTGAGTAAATCCACGATCCGGGAAGAAGGTGAAAAACCGGTTTCTTCTCAATGGGATCGATGTGGACGGAAACCGGGTGACCATAAACCAGCGTGACCATTCGCCCGCCATGATTCATCCGCACCCGGCAGCGCCCGCGCGCCCCTTCGGGCAAAAAGCACTCAAACGGACAAAGGTGGCACTGGACCCCCGCACACACGGTGTGCCAATAGCGCGCCTCCTTCACCGATGGGTTGGAGACGGAAAGAAGCGACGAAAAGGTCGCCGGTGGAGGGGTGCGGGAGATCAACCATGCCGCGGCAAAAGCCGCCCCTTCCACAGCGACGGCCGTGGAGATAAAAAAAACTATCTGTAACCATCGAAGCTTAACCATAATAAATGATAACGATTGGCACCGTCATTCCGGCGAAAGCCGGAATCTAGGTTGTAAACATGCATTTAAAGACGGTGTTACGACCTGGATTCCGGCTTTCGCCGGAATGACGGCATAGCTTTGCTTCTACGCTCCCGTTCCGAAACGGGTGAGGATCACCGCGCCGAGACCGACGAATATCACACAGAATTTAATCACGATCCCAAGAAGGGGAATAAAGCCGACCAGCATCAGAAGCACGAGGCCCAACAATCCCGTCCAGAGGGGTCTAAGTGGCTTCTTGAGGCGGTTCGTCACAAAAAAACCCAGCAAATGCCCCGTCCCCACAACACCCAAAATCATTGCGGCCATGGCGATGGCCGCTCCAAGGAAAGCCAGGGGTATCCCGATGATCGTGATGGCCATGGCGATCAAAATGGGGACCAGCAAACAAAATCCCAGCACGCCGATAATAAAGGAAGCCCATGGGTGTTCATGAATCCGCCTGGAAACCGCCAGCACCGGAGGTTCAAAAAGCGCCAAAACCAAAATGACAAGAGCGACAAATCCGAGACTCCCCAAGATGGCGCCTATGCCGATAACCAGGGCGCCCATGCCCGCGGCCAGAGGCGCTGCCACCAGGAGAAAATTCCCCATCTGCTTGAAAGGAAGGCTGACCGTCACCTCCTTCCCGCCGATTTTTGCCCCACCGGTTTTTATAATCGCTCCCCCGACGGAAACGACGTCCCCTTTCACCACCGCCTTGGGGCCGAGCGTCACATTCCCCATGACGCTGACCACGGAATCCTGAACGTTGCCTTCCACCTGGACCGAACTCAAAATCCCCACGGCCCGCTCAACGGTCTCCCCCTCTTTGACGAGGACGTTCTCCCTGATTTTAATAACCTCCTTGGTCCCCGCGACCCCAAAGGAAGCGATCATCCAAAATGAGAAGAAACCCGCAATAAACACGATTGACTTTTGAATCCGGCGGTTCACCATATTTCCTCCAACCCCTCAAGTGTGTGCGACGAGATTTAGAGATTACCAAATCTTCACTGGGGCGCAGCACCGCTGCGTCCGGAAGTGTCGGCAGGCGAACTTATGCGTTGATTAAGATTTTCCGGGCGCGTTCGATGCGGTCCGACCAATCGATGGATTGGATGACGACCGCCTGATTGAGGAGGGTGAAGAGAATCAAGATCAACTTTCGATGGAGAATGGAGTCGGCCGAAAGCCCCGTTGTGTCGGGTCGCAAATGAGGAGGCAGGAAAAGTTGATAAGAATCGAAAACGTTAAACGGCTCATGGCCGACGATCAACTCCTCGAGGTTCCCCAACGAAAAGGAATGATCCTGTGAATCCACCAATTGATTGTACACGGCCGGCCCCCACACAAAATGGTCCCGCCCCACCCGGCGCTGGACACGTTCTTTTAAATCCTCTGAACCCATGATAAATAACCCGGCTCCTCCGGCTTCCTTAAGGCCGGCGGCGATTTCAGAGGCGACGTCCTCCAACTTCTTTTCCGAAGCTCCTGGCTGTCGCAACAAACCCGCATCCAAAACGGTGATGGCCAGAGGTTTTGTCCCAAGTGCCGCATCCTGTGGCCGGCCATTTTGAAGCGCAGCCAAGGCTTCCTCCAACTTGATGACGTCAATGGGGGCGTTCTCGGGGCCGGTGAAATCCGGCCGATCAACACTTTCCAAACCTCTGACCGGCGACCCCAGAACGCGGTCAAGCCCCCGAGCCACCCGAGAGGGATTCCCCCCTCTAAGACCTGATTGCGTTGTCACAAGAGCTTGGGCCAGTTTCCTTTCCGGGGAACCTGGAGGATTCTGTTTTGATGGCATGCGAGGAGGCCTTCGTAACAAAGAAGGGGGGAAATACTTCAACAGCCCGAACATCCCCAGAATCACCGCCACACCGCCGCAGACGGGAAAACCCGTATTCGTGAGGACGACTCCGACCAAAACGGTCGGAATCGACAGATCCGAATACAACTGAACCGATCCGCTCGACCCCCCGGATGGTTCTTTCAAAACCAACCTGAGCTCGCCTTGCACCTCGATGACTTCGAGTTCCGCCCGCCTCTTTACGGCATCGGCCTCTGTTACCAGCGTTAATGTATCTGACGTGAGGGATTCAAAAATCCGGATATGACCTCCATATTCTCTCGCTTCAGCGCGAATTTGAGCAAGAATGGGGTCCTCTGGCGCTGTGGGAGGGCGATAATTGATTTTAACTCCATCTGACCCGACGTCCAGAGACAGCCGCTTCTCCGAGACGGCTCTGAGCGCTTCGGTCAAATCCACTGTGATGGGCTGATTGGACAAGACGAGAACCACCGGCACCCGCCCGCTATTTTCTCTGGCCAACGCATCCAGAAATTCCACCGGCACGAACTTTTGGAGCACGAGAATTGGTCCTCCCTTCATCATCAGAGGACGTAAAACACCTAAATCGACGAGCCCGGATACTTCAGCGCCGCGGATCGAGCCAAAAAGCACTCGCTCGTGGATGTCAAGGGAGGGAACCTGTTTATAAACTGTACCTTCTCCTTTATTGGTGACTTCTCCAATAAAGCTCCATTGCTCGGCCGATGTCATTTCTCTGACATGGTCGGGCAACGCACCTTCACTCTCTGGCCCCGGCATCTCTTCGCGGGCCAAAGCAGCGCGGAAAAGTGGGGGCTCTTTCGGCACCAGCCATATCGCCGGTTTTTCATCCCCCGTCTCCACGAGAACAGCTTTCAAATAATCCCGAAATTTCTGCAGTTGAAGAGGACTCAGTTCCCTCTTGAGTTCGTCCCGACCGGCAAAAAGCCTGTGAGGAAGGTCGACCGTCATCTCCCGCTTCCCTTCCAATAGGGCCTGTTTAATGACGTCATTTCGCACGCGATCCCCCAAATCCACCACCTTCCAAACAGGATACCCCTGCCTTTTTTCCATGAGCTGACGCCCCACTTCCGGATCGTTATTCATTTCAGAGTAATCTCTGGCATCATAACGCTCCCACAAGAGCCGATCGGGATTAAAAATGAGCACGAACTTCTTTTCAATGCCTCCTTCGCCGTTGGGCATCACATCAGAGCCCGGTTTTGGAGAAGGAATACGCAAATCCGCGGGCCACGCCAGCCCAACGTCCGCCACCTTATCAACCACGACCACAGGGGATCCTTTATCGGCAGAAATCTCATAATTTAGACACCCTAACGCCATATCTTTACTCACCGAAACTCTGATCTTTTGATCAGAGGCTTCCTCTTTTTTTCCGACGGCGGTTTTGGGTATTTCCAACACCTGACCGATCTTCTTTGACCACTGGTTCACCACGTTCACTTGAGCTCGCTTTCCGGCCCTCTGGACAGCGAACTCCCGGATAAAAAATCTGCCTTCAACATAACTGACGGTGAGCTGATAAAGATGCCCCCCGTCCTCAATCCAAACCTCGCCCGTCAACCTTTCATTAAGAACCTCCCTCATCGGTCCCAACACTTCAATAGACTCATCCTTCCTGAGCTTCCGCGGAACAAGTTTCTGAATAAAGGTTCCATTGAGAGAACTCTTATCCACGACCTCCAGCCGCGCAGGGAGGCCCGCCGCCGCCTCCGGCGGCAACACTTTCAACGTCATATGGGAACTGGAAAGCAGGGGGTCAGTCCACTCCTGCCGATAACTCATCTGTCCGGGACTTGCCTCCACGCGGCCGATAAACACTTCTTGACCTACAGGAAATCGCTGAGGAGCCTCCACCGGTTCCAGATCGCTTGAGCGAAATCGCTGGATGAAAAACTGACCCCCACCACTCGGACCGAGGGCCACGCGGTACCGACAACTTCCAGCCGCAATCCACCGCACCTCCTCCAGCGATTCAACGGCTCTAAAGCCCGTCGGGCGGGCGTCCTTGAGATTGTGATTTCCAACCTCATACTCCTCATACCGATACGTACGCTGATGATTAAAGAGATTCCCTGAAAGGCTGCTTTCCTCTGAAGGCAACCGGTTTCTCATGATCACGCGTCGGAAAAAAGAATCCGTCCGCTGCGGTTTGTCTTCGACTTTTGATCCAACCATCGTTCCCGATCCAAAAAAAGCGGGATCGTCGTACATCTCCAGGGGATTGATGCCGTATAAATCCAAAGCCTCCTCGATGGGAACCTGGGGTCTTAAAGATCGACTCATGAATCGCTGGGATGGATCCAGACGCTTAAGTTGGATCTTGATTTGTCCTTGCCGGGTCCGGACCGCCCGAAAAGAAAAAAGTGGCTGTCTATTCATAGACACCACGCGCTCGTCTTGAGGCGGGGTCGGAGCGGAATGACCCCATCCAAACCATCCTCTTCCCTTCGGCGGCTCGATTCGATAATCAACATCGCCGGGCCCTTCGACGGTGATGTCCGGCGTCCCTCCTTCCTCTCTTTCCCTCACCTTCAAAACAAAACGAACATTCGCTTCATCCGGACCGATCTGGACATAAACTTGATCGGCAACGAGATCGTCGGTTTCCTCCCCACCAGCAAGCTCGCGTTTCTCAAAAAGCCGCACCAGGGAGGCGGGCATAAACCACGGAAGGGCAACGAATATCGCGGTGGCCCAGATCCACCCGATCCCGTGGTGGGCTCCCAACGACGGAAACAGAAGCGTCCCCACATAAGGGACCACGACAACAGCCAACGCTACAATCAAAACCTTCTTAAGAAATGCGTTCATTCCCGGCAAAAACACCCCACCTCCCCCCTGATTGGTAGGAGGTGTTTTCTGAATACGGCCTTGAGGTCCATCATCGGGTGCGACGTCTTTTGTCAGCCTTAAAAATTCTTCGATGGGGATGATTCCTCTAGTCGGAAATTTGACGCCGAATTTCTCAAAGAGGGGCTTGGGGTCGGGAACGCCTCCAACCAATATTTTTTTCTTTTGGTTAACGCCATGCCTTTGTGCCAAGAACCGAACGACCTTGACGTATTGCTCCACCAGGACTCGGTCCAAGTCATCGGGGTTTACAACGCCAAACTGCTTGGCGAAGGCGGGCGTCAGAGGGGCCTTCGACAGAGCCAAATGGAGGACTCCTGATTCTTCGGTGGCAGCGCCTTCCAACAACGCCCCAACAAACATCGGCTGATGGGGGGTGAATTCCAATAAATCAGCCATTTCCGCGGATTGCGTTTCTGTCAAACCGGCACGAGTGACAGGCCCGCTCTCGTGGTGGTGAACATACGTGCCCCATTTATTCCCCTCCAACCTATCCACTTGATGCGGATGAGAATAAAATTGGAATCGGCCGCTCGGCTCTAACTGCGCATTAAAAATAACACAACGACCGAGGCCGGTGGCCAGCCGCGCGTCCATATTGAGCTCAATCATGACTTGCTCGATCCCGACGCCGCCCAATAACTTTTTTAACCGGGACAAGACGGCCTTGGCCAGTGTGAGCTGGACGGTGCGATCCCTGTTCGCCGGATCGATTCCCTCATCGTCAAAGAAATAGGGATAACTCTTCTTTTCGTGCACGACATTGTGTTTTTTGACGTCCTTACCGCGCGGTCCCATGGCGATGGCTCTCCACGCCATCCACGCCAAGGGGGAGGTCGGCGCCATCCTCCAAACTTTCATGAATGTCCTCGTCCACCGGAGGACCTGAGAAGAGAAAGCCTCTTCGCTGATGGGGGCGAATCCAGTTTGAGTATTGAATTCCACTGGAACGCTGTCGGATATCAATAGTCGGGTATCCTCCATCTGACCAAACTGTTTTGGCACGATGGCTCGACGCGCTTGCTGTTGGACCCACCATTGAACATAAGGAATATCCCACCGGCCCCACAAAAAGGCGCGGTTAATCTGGCCGGCCGGATCTTTGGTGTCATCGGCCGGTTCGGTGATCTGGGAATATAGAACGTCATGAATAGTAACGGGTGTCTGCAGGGCCGCCATTAATTTGGCCTCCAACGGGAACCGGTGAACAGCCGATAGAGCTCTTTGATAGGGGCGATCCGAGACACCCCACAAGCGAGCGAGAGGGCCCAAAGTCTGGGATATATCAATAAGGCTCGGCCTCCCCTCTGACGTTGGAGGCGCCATGGTCTCGGCCAGAGTGTCCAATAATTCATAAAGCGCCGGTTCTCGCTTCTTGGAAACGTGAAAGAATCCCTTCCGGCTTTTAAATTCATCCACGGGTGAAACCGACCACAATTGAAGCATTCGGCACTCCTCGCCCTTACCATTTTCAAAAAAAGTGTTTTTAAGGATGCCTGGCCCGCCGTGGAAATCACCCCGGTAGGCCTCCGTGGTCATCGTTAAAGACACCGGATGGCTGTTAAATTGGGACAACGGAGGAGCGGGATCAAGATAATAACCTTCGCCGACGACCGATCGCGCCAGCCAGGTGCTCAATCGACGCAATCCTTTTTTAAATACGGCCTTCTGTTTTAATGAGGGTTTAATTTTCCCCTTCAAAAAGTCATACATCTGCCGATCGCGTTCCTGCAATTGGATCGCTTTAAACGAGGCCTCCAGTTCATCCGCTTCCGCCACCAGAATAACATCCGCTTCGTCTGCGCCCAACACGTCAGCGAACTGAGGGGTCAGCTTCGGATCCGGATGGTAATGAGTCATTGTTTCGACGACGGGTTGCTGAACGGTAATAAATAATCCGCGGTCACGCATCTTTTGAACCATGTCTCGATGGGCGATATACAAAGGACCCGAAAGTTGAATGGCATCCAACCGGCTCATAAGCGCGTCGCCGGACGTAACCGCTTTCAAAAGGTTTTCTTCTGAAATGGATATACCGATCCACTTGAGTCCGCCGACGCCCTCCGCTTTGAGATTCGACAATTCCTCCAAGATCTTATCGCCCCGGACGACCCGAAGAGATGGATTTTCCAAATACAATACATCGACTCTCCCCAAAAGGCCCGCACTTCTCTGGAGTGAACGCCGCAGATCGCCCGGCGAAAAATCCACATTCACCATCCTATTCTGGTTCTCCCCGCATTTCGTCGCCACAATCGCAGAGGACAAAACCTGAGGATGGGCGCGCAGAAAATCGCCCAACATTTTCTCTCCCCCCGCATGGGACGGTGACGTATCCACCATGAACAACCCCTTTGGATCCACGAAGGGTTCCATCATGGTGTCCACAAAGTTCTTTATATCGACACCGTGAGGTCTGTATTTTCGATAGTCGTCAAATTTGGCGGTTGAAACGCCTATCCGATTCAATCCCTTTGCCCACTCCACAAGCCGCGGAGGTTGGATTCCCTCATTCGCCCCTTTTGCCTCGGCTCGCCGGGGACGGGAAAAAAATTGAAAATTCGCCATCGCTCCTCTTGGACTTGTCGTTTGACTCCTCGAGTTAAGCGAAAGGATTGGCACGGCAGAGAGGTGCCATCCAAAGACGGAAAAGAAGATATCGCGAATCTGAATGATCTTTTCATGAACCCGGTGAATAAGGTTGCCCCAACTCTCCAGCCACCAGCGCAGGGCGGATCTTTGGTCCGACCGACGGCTTCCCGCGACGCCAGAAAATCCGCGGACCCGGGCAATGACGTTATCAATGGCGCCCATCAAGGCGACGCGAAGGCGCGGCTCGGTGAGATGGGTATGGGTCGGGCTTAAAAACAATTCCTCACCGACGAAGAGTTTCTCCAACGGCGTTTTCTCCCGGGAAAAGACGGATAGATAGGCGGAGCCGGAGGTGCTGTCCACCCTGGTGATCTTGGGGGCCACGATGAGATAGCCGATGTCCTTTTCCCGCAAGCGCTGGGCGATCTCCGGCGTGTGGAAGCCGCCGGTGACGAGAATGCGACATAATTGCAGATTGCAAATTACAGATTGCAAATTGAATATGGAGCTCAACATTAACTGACTGCGGAGGTCGGCCTCTTCGTAGAATGATTCAAAAGAAGCCAATCGATCGTCTTTCCGGCGAAAGCCGGAATCCAAGTTCAATTGACGGCCTGGATCCCGGCTTGCGCCGGGATGACGGACATTCTTGTATTCCGCCCATTCCTCCGGCGTCAGCTCGAACTTTATCAGCTTCCCGACCAGATGGAGATAGGTCGACGCTTCGGTGAGCCGCTTTTCCTTGGGCGTTTTGGCCAACTCGTCCAAAATCCCTTTTTCCCACCGAGCGACATCGTTCAAGAGGGTGTCGGATTTGATCCCATCCGACAAAAGGACGTAGCGGATGTATTCATCAAACTGGGGCGCCTGCCGCAGCGAGACCCCCTTTCTCTGGCACAAATCCTTAAATGCCCGATAAAAATCGGTATAGGGGATCTTCCCCAACCGATAGCTGAGGCTTCGGGTTAACAACTCATTAAACTCCGCCGGGGAGAGGACTCTCGCCAATCTCTCGATCACCCGGCGGCGCTCCCTCTCCACTTGGGCGAAGTCCAGCCGGGACTCCATATCGAAGGCTTCCAAAAACTGATCGATCATCAAGCTGGCCGGTTCTTGAAAGGCAACCAGCCTCTTAAGATAGGCTCCCAATCCCATCTCGCCTTTCCGATAAGCGTCCTGAAGGGCATCAAACTCCTTAAGAGAGGCATTAAAGAATCTTTCTTTATCGGCCTTCAATCTCCGGCCGGCCTCAGCCCACTGACGCTTAACACGAGGGAGCCGGGCCTCGGAATCGCGATAGGCTTTTACGTTGGCGGCATGATGTTCCCGGCTATCCACGCCGACAAAAAGGGGCGGCGCCTGGGGCGAATTGATCCCGACGAAGGACGGCGCGGAGAGGAGATTTTTTTGAAGGAACAAATCGGTGACATCCCGCACAATTTGCTTCTCTTGATAAGAGCGGAAGGGAGCGAAGTCGAACGCCTCAAAAGCCCCTTCCACGCCCACCACACCCACCTGTTTCGTCTCCAACAAGTTCTGAAGCACCGCCGCGATGTTCCCCTGCGCTTCGGGATTTAAGTGCACGTCTTGAATCAACACGACGGCCGGGCCGTTTCCTCTTTTCGACTCGACCACCTCTTTAACAGAGGCGTTTTGGAAAGGAACCGCCGCCACCAGGGTTTGAAGGGATCCTTTCTTCAAGGGCCTGGCGTGAGGCGAAACATCTCGCGAAACGGATGGCCATTGTCCGAGGAGGGCTTGTGTTGGCGGGATATGGGATGGAGATATCGCGGTGGGGAGGGCCGCCAGCATCGGACGGCCCGTTTCGGGGGCGCCTCTTTTTTGCTGTCGCTCCTTCCAAACAGTCGACTCGGCGATGGATCCGAGCGCCACCTGGGTGCACAAAAGGAACGATAAGGCCAGCGACAAACTTTTGTTAAGAACAGAGATCATAATTTTAATGTAAATAACAGAGGTTTCGATCAGGTTAGGGAGGTAGAAACCCACTGAAAACCAGATGCCATCAGTTTAATACGGTGGGATTAAGGTTTCATTAACAGATGGTAAACAAGTTGTAAAAAGACGGCGGAATAACGCATTAAATTGAGTTTTTGGGGGCTATAAGCCTCTGAGTTCGAACCAGATTTCAACCCGCCGGTTGCGGGCCATCACCTCCGGAGAATCCCCCTCTTCCAACGGGCGCGTCGAGCCCATCCCCTTGGTGACAAAGAGGGTCCGCGGAAGCGCCGTTTTCGTGCGCAAATACTGGGCCACCGCGTCCGCGCGCTGCTTTGAAAGGCGCGTGTTCGCCCAATTTGACCCGCTTTGGTCGGAATGCCCTTCGACAACGATGCGGAAAGGTTTCATTTCTTTGGCCGCCTCCGCAATCGAATCGAGCGTCGGATAGGCCGACTCCGGCACCATGGCCCGGCCTTTCTCAAAAGGAATCGTGGATTCCTGCGCGGTGATATTGAGCATATGAACGATCGGCAGGGCCGCCATAAATTCCATGTTCTTCCGAACGTCCATCATAAGAGACGCCAACTCCTTGCTGAGACTTTTCATGGAATACGTCGCATTGGCGAGGGCGGCCCGGACTTGCTTCAACTCCGCTCTCAGCTCCTGGCGCTTGTCGCCGGCCGACGCGCGGAGGGATTCCCTCAAGCTTTCCTTCATCTCTTTAAAGTTTCCGACGTCCCTCTTTAAATCCGCCAGCTGGGGACCCAACTCCTTTTCTCTTCCCTTTAAATCAAATACGAGAAGTTTCAATTGCTCTCTCAACTTTGACTCCCGAACATATTCGGAGATGACAATCCCCGGCACGCCGTCGAGCCGCCGGACGTCTTCTTTGAACTTCTGGGCGTACTTGGGATCCCACCGGCCGGGAATCTTCACGTTGGTCGCGGGCATGATTGAGATCGGTGGAAGGAGCGCCCCTTCCGTCGCCGTCATCAGGGTCCCCTCGGCGGTCGGCGGCTTACGGGAATAAATCTGATTCTCGCCC
>JAJAPZ010000049.1 GCA_020523905.1 Candidatus Obscuribacterium magneticum | reverse complement strand
GGATCGGGCCATAGACATTACGCCGTTCTTTCCGCTATCATCCGTACATCATCGGCGCCTCATCGCCGACCCGCCGCAACAGCTGGAATTTTCGGATTTTGAGGAGAGTTCGTTTTTAAGGGAGGAACCACATGTTTGGACGATTCATACCGAAAGAGGAGAAATTTTTTGACATTCTGACCCAGGCCGCCCGGAACGCCTACCAGGCCGTCTCGGCGTTTCAGGAGCTGATTCACCATTGGAGCGATAAATCCGATAAGTTTCAGAAAATTCGGGACATTGAAAGCGAAGGCGATCTTCTGACCCACGAGGTCATCGACAAGCTGAACCGCACCTTTGTCACGCCGATCGACCGCGAAGACATCCATGAGCTGGCCGGGGAAATCGACGATGTCTGCGACATCCTACAGGCTCTCTCGGACCGGATGCAGCTTTATGATTTAGGCAAGGAGATGCCCCAGTTCATGGTGAATATGGTGGATCTCCTTGAAAAAAGCGGGAAGGACATGAACGCCGCCGTCGAAGCCATCCCCTATTTCAAGCGGAACAGCCGTGTCCGCGACCTTTGCATCGAGATCCGCCGCGTCGAAAACGAGGCGGACGACCTCCTGAAGAACGCGCTGGCCGATCTTTTCCGGGACAAGAAAGACGCTCTCTATGTCATTAAGTGGAAGGAAATCTACGAGGCCGTTGAGTACGCCCACGACAAGCTGGCCGGGATCGCCAATACCTTGGAGGGAATCCTCGTTAAAAACGCATAACGGTTTCAACTGATTCTTATGATTTCTTTACATCTTCTTATTGCGGTCATCTTTCTCGCGCTCGCCTTTGACTTCATTAACGGCTTTCACGACTCCGCCAATTCCATCGCCACGGTGGTCTCCACGCGCGTCCTGTCGCCGCGGGTCGCCGTCCTCTGGGCGGCCTTCTTTAACTTTGTCGCTGCTTTTATGTTTGAGATTAAAGTCGCTGCGACGATCGGCAAGGGCGTCATCCGGCCCGAGGTCGTCAATGTCCAGGTGATTGTGGCGGGCCTCGTGGCGGCCATCATCTGGAATCTTTTGACGTGGTATTGGGGATTGCCCTCCAGCTCGTCGCACACGCTCATCGGCGGATTTGCCGGCGCCGCCATTATGCGGGCGGGATTTGGGTGCGTCATCGGAAAGGGAATGGTCAAGATTGTATCTTTCATCTTCATCTCTCCGATTCTCGGGTTTGTTCTGGGTTTTCTCTTCATGGTCATTGTGCTCAATTTGTTCCATCGGAAGTCTCCCGCCTGGGTCGACAAGGTTTTCCGGCGCGGGCAGCTTCTGTCCGCCGCGTTTTACAGTTTGGGTCACGGCACCAATGATGCCCAAAAGACCATGGGCATTATTTACATCCTTCTTATTGCTTCGGGACGTTTGACCACCCATTCGCACGTGCCGGTGTGGGTCATTTTGGCCTGTCACGCCGCCATGGGCTTGGGCACCTTGTTCGGCGGCTGGCGGATTGTAAAGACGATGGGGCAGAAGATGGTGAAGCTCCGGCCGGTGGACGGATTTTGCGCGGAGACGGGCGGGGCGATCATGCTTTTGGGAACGGCCTTGGGAGGAATTCCTGTGAGCACCACTCACACGATTACCGGAGCCATCATGGGCGTGGGGGCCACGAACCGGCTTTCGGCCGTCAAGTGGGGGGTGGCGACAAAGATTGTGTGGGCGTGGATCTTGACGATTCCGGTGTCGGCCCTGATCGGGATGATCAATTACAAGATACTCTGCTTGTTTTCCTAACCGCCGTTTTGACGCCGCTTTTTAATCGATTCCCGGAGTTCCTCAATTTCTTCTTCGCGGCGCTTGATTTCTTCCCGCAATACCCGCAATTCCACGCGTAGCGCGTTTGTCTCGGCCACCTCTTTTTTCAACTGTTGAACGATCTCGAGAACCCGGTCTTTCCAGTGGCAGACGCTCTGCTCGTACTCCAGCCAGCGGGAGATGTCCCGCTCGTATTTATCTTGCCATTCTTCCAGTCGCTGCTCCAGATCCGCACGTTTTTGGGAGGGGCTTTTGGCGATGATCTCATCCAGCGCCCCTTTTGGAGCTTTTTCGCTGTCCTCTTCTGCGGGTGCGGGTTCGTGGGTTTCCTTTCTCATTTCGCGGGCGAGGTCGATCAGGGACTTGTCGTTCTCAATATCGTTGGCCAGCTGGCCGATGACGTCCGATGCGGGTTTGATCACGCGCATGGGAGGGGGCGCCTTTTCGGAGGCGGCCGCTTCTTGAGCCGCCGGTTTTTCATCGATATCCCAAGGGAGGGGTTCTTCCGGCCCGGCTTTTGACGCAGGTCTTTTGATATCTGTCCGGGGAGGGATCGGGGATTTTTCAAAGATGGATTTAACCGATTGAATTCGGGGCAGGTCCTGATCAAAAGAGTTGGGTAAGGGCGACGACTTCTTTGCCGATTCGGCCGGTTCCGGGAGGACAGGTGATATTTGGGGGGTGCCTTTTAATTTGATGAGTTGCAAAAGGAGCTCGTCCGGTGACTTAAATCGGGGGTCGTGGTTACCGGGGGCTTGTTCGCCGGCAGACGATTTCCCCGCTAAAAGCTCGTCATTGGAGAGCTTCTTTTTTCCAGAAGAGGCTGATGGAATTTCCTGATTCTCGTCCATATATACCCCGAAATAACCAATAGACTTGGCTTACATAGCCTGTCTAGCAACATAAGTTCCGAGGGGGTGTCCTTGCGAGCCCGCTGTGGCTGGCGAAGCACTTTACGTCATTCCCGCGAAAGCGGGAATCCATTCCGGTGTTCACGTCCCGTTTCGATAATTGAAATAATCGACGGGACCGTTCCGCCACACGGTCATGGATTCCCGCTTTCGCGGGAATGACGCTTCACTTCGTTCGCAATGACAGTTCGCTACGCTCGCAATGACATGTTATTATTGGACCCCATGTTGACGCTTGTTTCCGGCCCTTTTTTCCCGACTTTGGAGAACGCCTTTCTGGATCATCTGAAGAGGGAGAGCGGTCCCGCCTTTGAAAAAATCGCTGTCGTCACACCCAACGTGAGATTGATGGAGAGGCTCCAGCTCGGCGTTGCCCGTCGAGGGATCTCGTGCCTCAACCTCAACTTTATGAATTTTTCGTCGATAGCGCAAAACATCGTAGAGGGGGAGGAACCCCTCCCCAAACCGGTCCGCTCGGACCCCCTCTTCTACGATACGCTGGTCAAGATCCTCTTGAAAGAGCGAAAGCCCTTTCGCCGACTGGCCGAAATGGCTCTACCAGAGGGATTTCCGCCGGCCGTCCGATCGACCCTGCGGGATCTCATCGATGCGGGCGTGCCGCCGGATGTCACCGAAGCCATCAAGGAGAAGTATCTGGGCCAGGAGGTGGACAAGGGCCTGCTTCTGGAGCTCTTCGGGCTCTACCGCCATTATCACAAGAAGATGGAGACGCTTCCCGTTGTCCATCGCTCTGTCCTCATAAAGAAGGCGGCGGAATTGGCGCCGGCGTCGGCGTACTTGAAATCCTTCAAAGAAATTATCTACTACGGATTCTACGATTTGACCGGCCTTCAGGCGGATTTCTTCCAGGCGGTGGTCAAGAATCATCCCTCCCGGCTTTTTTTCCCTTACGAACCGAATCACCCGGCGTATGAATTCGCGAAGAGGTTTCGGGAAGAAGTCCTTCAGCCGGTCCTGGGCGAAGAAATTTCTCTTATTTCACCTTCCCCCTCCGCCCCCCTTTTTGATCCAACTGTTGACATCGTCAATGTCTCCGGATTGCGGGATGAGGCGGGATTTGTTTCGGGAGAAATCCTCAGGCTCCACCGCGAGGCGGGGATTCCCTTCCATGAAATGGCCGTCGTCGCCCGGTTCAAGGAGCGGTTGACTTCCTACCCGGCCCTCCTGCAATCAAAGGGGATTCCCTATAGTTCCTCTTTTCAGCGCTCTCTGTCCTCACAACCTCAGATTGAAGTCGCCCTCCGGTTTCTCCGTTCATTCAATGAAAAAGGCCGGCTCGATGAGGGGGTGGCACGGTATCCGGAATTTGATACTAAAGGCTCGTTGAAAATAAAGGAGGGGGCCGGTGGCGGACCGGCCCCGGCCTCTTGGGCTTCGCATGCGGAGAATGTGGTCAACTTATTGGAATCCCACTTCCGGCCCGCCACCGCCCTGAGCCGCGACGTATGGAATCGTTTGAAAGGCGCAGCCAAAGAGCTTGCCCCGTTCGACTCCATCGCATCACCCGTGTCGCGTGAGGACTTCCTGGAAACTCTTCGCGAGAAATGGATGGGCCTCGAATGGCCGGAACCCAAGGGCGTCATTCCGGGCGTGTCCCTTCTTTATGCCGAGGCGGCCCGCGGGCTCCTCTTCCGGGCGGTTTTTCTCGTTGGCGTCGAAGAGCGGGTATTCCCCCGCATCATCCGCGAAGATCCCTTCCTGCGGGATTCGGCGCGGCTGGCTCTTTTAAATACGATGGGCTACCGGATCGGGCAGAAGATGTCGGCTTTGGGAGAAGAGCGGCTTCTTTTTCATCTCATGACGACCTCGGCAAAGGACCGCCTTTGCCTGGTCACCCAGCGAACCGACGACGGCGGCGCCTTTGTCGGGATGTCCTCCTATTTAAGGGCTTTTGCGCAGGAGCGAGAGATCGATCTGGAAAAAGAGGTCCGCTCGATCCAGCGCCCGCTCCTCAAGAAGCTGGAGGACGATCCGGACCCCTTTTCCCTTCAGCGCCATGAGATCGTGGCGGCGCTTTTGGCGGCCGGCCAAAAGAAATCAGCACAGCAATTTATCGCGAAAACATGCGGGGGGAAAGATCTCCTGAAAAAGGCCCTGGAGGTTCGGGAGACGTTGGACACCCTGTCCCAGCCTCATGCTTTTGACGGTTTGATTGATCCCAAGGTGGCGGCGAATTTCGTCAACCGGCGGGAGATTTCACCCAGTTCACTGGAAACCTACGGCCGGTGCCCGTATCAATATTTCGCCACCAAGATCCTGCGGCTGGAACCGTTCGAAAAAGACGTCAGCGCGGAGGAATGGCCGACTGATGAACGCGGCCGGGCCCTCCACGATTTCTTTCGGGAATTTTACAGCCGTTTGACGAAGACCGCTTTTTCGAAGAAATTATTTGATGAGGTTTATGAGTCGAAATTGGGGTCCCTACAAGCTTCTGTGGTGGGGATTCATCCGACGCTCTGGGAGGCGATGAAGATCCATCTGAAAGGAGGTCTCCAGAATTTCATTGAAGAGGATTTGAAATTATGTTCGGAGGAGGGATGGAAACCCTCCTATTTCGAACAGACGTTGGGCGCGTCCTTGGAGCCTCCCCTGGACGGCGTTGATTGGATCGGGATTCCCGACCGGATCGACCTGGCGAACGGGAAAGCACGCGTGATCGATTATAAAACGGGGCACGGGTTTTCCGGCAAAGTCGCCACCGAAGCCATACGGGGCCGGCGCGCCCAAGCGCCTCTTTATCTTCTTCTTTCAGAAAAGTTTTTAAAGAAACACAAGCCCCCCGTCAAGGAGATTTCCTTCGTTTATAAATATTTGTCGGACAAAGAAGACGGGGACAAGGAGTTGAGTCCAGCTGATTTCGAAGCGAATAAAGAAGCCATCCTGGCGACGATCCGCGAGCAGATCGACCTCATGCGCCAGGGAAATTATCTCTTCATGAAGGATGACTATTGCTCTTATTGCGAGGTCGCTCCGATCTGCCGGAAAAATCACGGCCTCTCGGTTTATCGATCTCAGAAAGGGCCGGGTGAAAAACTGTGGAAGATACGGAAAAAACCGGTGGCAAAGAGTCAATTAAAGCATCGTCATCCCGACGTTCGTCGTCATCCCGACGAAAGTCGGGATCCAGGATTATGTTAAAGGACTGGATCCCGGCTTCCGCCGGGATGACGACAATATTGTCCGACCAGGAGCAGCGGGATCGGGCCGCGACGACTCTGGAAGAAAATGTTTTGGTTTCGGCGGGCGCCGGGACCGGCAAGACGACGCTTCTGATCAACCGCCTTGTGAACCTGATCTTGGGGAAGGGAATCCCCGTCGACCAGATTGTCGCCTTGACATTCACCCGAAAAGCGGCCGAAGAGTTGCGCGAGCGGCTGGAGAAACGGCTTTTATCCGTCATCAAGGGTGAAGTGCCGACGGAAACGGACGCCTGGGTCGATCGGGCCCGGGCCGCCTTGGACGCCATCCCGAAAGCGCAGATCGGCACCATCCATGGTTTTGCGGGATCGCTTTTGCGGCTTTATCCCGTACAAGCTGGTGTCGATCCCTATTTCAAAGAGGATGAAGGCGTGGGGCAGGATCTGCTTTTTGACGAGTTGTGGCTCCGGTGGCTTTCCGAGGAGCTGGAGGCTGGTTCGGCGCGGGAGTCGATGTGGAAAAATCTTCTCCTGGAGGTGGAAGTCGAGGATCTAAGAATCCTGGCGAAAGAGTTGGCATCCCCCTTTGTTGATTTGGAGACGCTTTTTCAAGCCGTTCCCTTGGGCACCGTCTGCCGCCAGTGGCATCGGGAGCTGGAGCGGTTGTTGGAGGATTTCCCATTGCCCGACAGGGCTCCCGCCTTCAAGTCCAACATGGAATCACTCCTGCAGTTGTTCGATGATGTGGCTTCTGGAAAGAAGCCGGATCCGGCGAAGGCGGAAATCCTTCGGGTTTGGGATATCAAGGTGCCGAAAAGCTGGCCCGTTGAAGAAGAGATTGAAGCCGATGTCAGACGGCTGGTGTCACGGGCAAAATTGCTCGTCGATGTTGATGAGGCGCTCATGCAGCGGGTGTTAAAGAGCCTCATCCCTTTTGTGCAGCGCTTCCGGTCTGAGATGGCCCGCCGCGGCATCGTTTCATTCGACGGACTCCTCGTGTTCGCCCGAAACTTGGTGAGGGATTTTAAAGAGGTGAGGGCGGAACTGAAGGCGCGCTTCGCCGCCTTTCTCATCGATGAATTTCAGGATACCGATCCCCTCCAGGGCGAAATCATCCTTTATTTGGCGGAAGACATGGCGTCGTCGGCCGATCATTGGCGCGATGTGCATCTGGGAGCCGGGCGCCTCTTTGTGGTGGGGGATCCCAAACAATCGATTTACCGCTTCAGGGGCGCGGACATGGCCGCCTATGAGGAATTCAAGAATCTCCTCCTCAAGCAGGACGCTTTGCACGTGACCCTCACGGTCAATTTCCGAAGCCCCGCGCCCCTGTTGGATTTTGTGAACGGCGTCTTTCCCGTCAATATGAAAAAGGTGCCCTTTATCCAGCCGGCTTACATTCCTTTGGAGCCGGGCCGGGAGGCGTCCCCATCGTCGCCGGATCCGGTCCGTTTCAATTACCTCACCCACGAAGGGGAGGAGCCCTCGGCCGAGGAGGCGCGCCTGTTTGAGGGGGAGTCCATCGCACGCTGGATTCAAGCCCATGTGGAGACTGCCGCGAATTTCGTCACCCCGGCGAAAGCCGGGGTCCAGGTCGTCAACATTATTCTGGATTCCGGCTTGCGCCGGAATGACGCGGGCCTGGACCCCGGCTTTCGCCGGGGTGACGACGTGCGTCGGGATGACGACGTTTTCCAACAGACCCAGGTGGACACCGAGGGGAAAAAGAAATCCCTGACCTATGGCGAGATCGCCCTCCTCTTCCGCAGTTCCAACGCCTTCCCGGAATATTTGGATGCCTTGAGGCGGCATGGCATCCCTTATCTGGCCGAAGGCGAAAAGTATTTCTACCGGACGCCGGAAGTCTCGGAGTTTTTCAATCTCATATCGGCTATCGCGGAGCCCCGCGACCGGATGTCGTTGGTGGGCGTTTTAAGGTCTCCCTTGGGGGGGCTCACCGACGAAGAGATTTATCACCTCACGGAGGCCGGCGGTCTTGATTATTTGAAGGATCCTCCTTTATACAACGATCAGATCGGGGATCTGTACGGCGTCCTTCGGGCCCTCTCGGTGGGGGCTCACGCCCGGCCCGTGTCCGATTTGATGGACGAGGTGTTTGAGAAGACCCTCTTCCGGGAGGCGGTGATCGCCTCGCTCCACGGCGAACAGGCATTCGCCAATCTGATGAAGTTAAGACGTTTGTCGGAAACGTGGGCGGCCGAAACGCCGCTCACCCTCCGGGCTTTTTTGAAGCGAGTGAGGGATTATCAGAAGGAAGAGTTTGAAGAGGGCGAAGACCCCTTGGCGGACGTCAAATACGATGCGGTCAAGGTCATGACCATCCACAAAGCGAAGGGGTTGGAGTTTCCCGTCGTGTTTCTGCCCAATCTGTCGGCCCGCGCCAGGGGGAGCGGGGAGAAACCAATCCTTGTGCGGGATTGGCGTTCGGGCCGAATGGGTTTACGCTTGAAATCGGGCCGATTCATCAATGGGGCCATGGTCCTGGCGGAAGAAGAGGGAAGAGAAAGGGATGAAGCCGAGGAGGTTCGTGTTTTCTATGTGGCGACGACGCGCGCCAAGGATCAATTGTTCTTGTTCCTTCGATCCAATGCGGATTTAAGCGCCCGGGCCGTCCAGTATCTGAAGAAAGCCAACGCTTGGCCCAAAGAAGAAGGGGATGTGATTGTCGTCGATAAGGCACGCGTTCCGGTCGAATGTTTGCCCTGGAAGGAGATGGATTTGAAAGGGGGAGCGGCAAAGCGGCCCCTTCGATTGTCGAAGAAATGGGAGATGGATCGTGTCGCCCAAGCTTTTAATGAAAGGAAGGGTACGTTTGAGAAAATCCGGCAAAGGACGCTCCTGACGTCGCCGACCACCTTGATGAAAGAGGATGAAAAGTGGCGGCTTTTAGCGGACGAACCGGCTGAGCCTGCGACCGATGCGATTTTAGTCGGCCTTATCTGCCATAAAGTGATGGAGGGGTGGGACTTTGCCTGCAAAAAAGGGGACGTCCGGAGCGACTTAAAAAAAGCGCTGGGCCGAGGAGCAAGGGTTTTTGAACTCCCGTCATCGGACCCGTCGACAATCCGTGTATTTAAAGAGTGCGAGGACGTCCTCATGACCTTTTTCTCGAGTGAATCCTATGAGAAGCTGGCGCGTGCGGATATCCTGGGCCGTGAGATCCCCTTCCTCTATCCGCTGGAGCCGGGGGACCCTTCGGGCGCCGAGGCCATGCGGGGTGTCATCGATCTTCTGTATCGATTGGATGGCCGCCTCCACATCGGGGATTATAAAACCAACCGGTTGAATGGGCTTGACGTTAAGACGGTCGCTGAACATTATCGACCTCAAGGGGAAGCATACCGGACAGCGATTGAAAAGACCTTGAAGGAAAAGGCCACCTTTGAATTGATTTTCCTCCGCGAAGGCCAATCCGTCATTCCGGCGGAAGTCCGCCACGGCGGATCCGTCCTTTGGCGGACCGGAATCCAGGGCAGGAAGAAGGGTCTGGATCCCGACTTGCGTCGGGATGACGACTTGCGTCGGGATGACGACTTGCGTCGGGATGACGACGGCTGCCGATGACGAATTACCGATTGCCTGTGAAGTGTAGAATTTCTATATAGAATCTAAATGCACGCGCTGCCCATTCTCATCGTTGTCCTGTCCGTGACGGCCATCGCCTACCGGTATTACAGCGCTTTTCTGGCGGCGAAGGTCATGACCCTGGATGCCGTGCGGCCCACTCCCGCTCATACGCTTAATGACGGCCAGAATTATCACCCGACCAACAAATGGATTCTTTTCGGCCATCATTTCGCCGCCATCTCGGGGGCGGGCCCCCTCATCGGCCCCGTGTTGGCCGCCCAATTCGGCTATCTGCCGGGTCTTTTGTGGCTGGTTGTCGGGGTTGTGATTGGCGGCGCGGTGCAGGACTTTATTATTCTGGTCGCCTCCATCCGGCGCGACGGGAAATCCCTGGCGGAAATCGCCAAACAGGAAATCGGCCGCACCGCGGGCCTGGCCTCCGGGATCGCGATTCTTTTTATCGTGATCGTCGCCTTGGCCGGCTTGGGATTTGTCGTCGTCAATGCCCTGGCGGAAAGCTCGTGGGGAACGTTCACCATCGCCATGAGCATTCCCATCGCCTTGTTCATGGGGGTTTACATCTATCGTCTCCGGGCGGGTGTCGCTTCCGCTATTCCGGAGGCCTCGTTGGTCGGTGTGGTGGCCCTGTTGGCGGCGGTCGTCTTTGGCCGTTTTGTGCCGGAGATTCCCTGGTTGAATCACCTTTTTCTTTTAAATCGGTCGCACATTATTATCGCCATGATGGCTTACGGGTTTATGGCCTCGGTGCTGCCGGTGTGGCTCCTTCTCTGTCCGCGGGACTATTTGAGCTCCTACCTTAAAATCGGGACGGTCGCGGTCCTTATTCTGGGCGTGTTTTTCGTCAATCCGACGCTCAAGTTTCCGGCCATCAGTCAATTTACTCAAGGGGGACCCATTGTCCCGGGGTCCATTTTCCCTTTTCTATTCATAACGATCATGTGCGGGGCGATTTCGGGGTTTCATGCCCTGGTCGCTTCGGGGACGACGCCGAAGATGATTTCCTCCGAAATCCACGCCCGGCCGATCGGCTACGGCTGCATGTTGATGGAAAGTCTCGTCGGCGTGGTGTGCTTGATCGCCACCTGCTCGATGGAGCAGGGAGATTACTACGCCATCAATGTTCCCATTTCAGAGTGGGCGTCGGTCGCAAGCCGTTACGGGTTTAAGGAAATCAATCTGGAGGCCTTGACGCAAGCGGTGGGAGAGGCAAATCTGCGGGGGCGCACGGGGGGATCGGTCCTTCTGGCCGTCGGGATGGCGCAAATCTTCACGGGGATCCCCGGCATGGGGAGCCTGATGAAGTATTGGTACCACTTTGCCATCATGTTCGAGGCGCTTTTCATACTGACGACCATCGACACCGGAACGCGCGTCGCCCGGTTTCTCATTCAGGAATTTTTGGGGAAGGTGGTCCGTCCGCTGGAGAAGACGGATTGGTTGCCCGGAACGATCCTCTCCAGTGGTCTGGTGGTGGGGGCCTGGGGCTGGCTCATTTGGAACGCCTCCATCCGAAGCATCTGGCCCATGTTCGGGATCGCCAACCAGATGCTGGCGGCGATCGCTCTTTGCGTGGGGACGGTTCTTCTCTTAAAGTTGGGCCGGGCCCGGTATGTGTGGGTGACGCTCGTGCCCATGCTCTTTGTCATCGTGACCACCACGACCGCGGGCATTCAAATGATCACCCGTGATTACTGGCCGGCCAGCGCCTCCCGGCTGGTCGTCAACATCAACGAGGGCCTCATCGTTTTGATTTTGGTGTGCGCCTATACGATATTTGTTGATGCTCTCGTGGCCAGCTGGCGGGTCGTTATGGCGAAGGCAACAATTAAGTCGTCACACCGGCGAAAGCCGGTGCCCAGTTCTTAAACATGTTTTTAGAAGAAAGTTTACAACCTGGACCGTGTCACGGAACGGTCCCGTCGATTATTTCAATTATCGAAACGGGATTCCGGCCTTCGCCGGAATGACGATGTTTAGAGACTTAAAGGGCGTCGCGATGAGATTGGCATCTTGAACATTCCAATTCTGATCTACCATAAGGTCGGCGTCCCTCCGTCGGGAGAAGAACACCCCCGGACCTATGTCCATCCCTCCTGGTTCAGGTTGCAGATGAATTTGTTGGCCCGGCTCGGGTACAGAACGATCACCCCGCGTGAATTGATTCTCTATAAAAGGGGGGATGGCGTTGAGTTGCCGGCCCGGCCGGTTTTACTCACCTTTGACGACGGTTCGCAGACGGTCGTTTCCGCGGCGCTTCCCATTCTCAAGTCGCTGGGATTTGTGGCCACCGTGTTTATGGTGGTGGACCGGTTCGGGCAGCCCCTTTTGTGGGACCGGGAAAGGGCGTCGTCGGCCCATCGTTTATTGACAGAAGATGAGTTAAAAGGTCTTATTAAGGACGGGTGGGACGTCGGGTCGCATACGCTGACGCATCCGCGCCTCTCTGGCCTTCCGCCGCCGGATCAGTGGCGGGAGATCGCCGAGTCGAAACGTCGGTTGGAAAACGTGATCGGTGGTGAGGTGACCAGTTTTGCCTATCCCTATGGTGATTATAACGAGGCGCTCAAGAACATGGTGAACCAGGCCGGTTATCAAATCGGGTTTGCCACCGAGTCGGGGGCGGGGGACTTGATGGCCGTTCCCCGCCGCACGATTCGAGGGCATGTGCTCCGGTTCTTTTGGCGTCTCCACCAAGCCCTGAGGATGTCGGTCGCATGAAACTCGCTTTTCTCTTAAACCGGTTGGATCGAACGAGCGGCATCTCCCGCGTGGTGGCGTCTTTGACCCGTGAGTTTTCCGGCCAGGGGCACGAGGTTCATTTGTATGCCTCCCATAACCGGCTTGGGTGCCCGGATGAAATCCAATTACCTTCATCCCGTGTGTTTTTTCATTGGCTGCCGAGTCTGCGGGGGGCGTGCCGGATTTGGTCCCTTCCCTTTGGAGCCAAGTTGATTCCTTCGGCCCAGTATGATTTGGTCATCAGCCACACCCTGACCATGGATCAGGACGTCATTGTCATGCACAACGATCCCCAGCAAACGGAGTTCGAAAAGCTGTCGGCCGCCCCCTTTCGACTTCACAAACCGATCTTGAATACCTGGAAGCGGAGGTTGCGGACCGCCATTGAAAAACGGCGGTTTCGACCGGGCCGTTTTAAGCAGGTGATCGCCCTTTCCAAAAGGTCTGCCGTCGAAATATCCAATGCCTTCGGCATACCACCCGACCGCATCGCGGTCATCCCGCACGGGGTCGACAGCGATTATTTTTCGTTTGATTCGCAAGGCTCGCAGCGTTTAGCCTTAAGAGAAAGTCTTGGCTTCGGGCCTGATCAGGTTGTTTTTCTTTATATCGGAGAAGCCTGGAAGGGCCTTGAGTTTGCCCTCCGGGCCCTGGGCGCTCTTTCATCAAAACGCGTGGGCTTGTTGGTGGTCGGTTTGACCGATTCCGAACCTTTGCGGTCCTTGGCGAAGGAATTGAATGTGCACGCCGTTTTTCAACCCCCGCGGACGGACGTCCGGGAGTTTTACCGGGCGTCGGATGTTTTCCTTCTGCCCACGCCCTTGGACACCTTTGATTTGTGCGTGCTGGAGGCCATGTCGATGGGGCTGCCGGTCCTGGTGAGCCAGTATGCCGGCGCCAGCGAGCTTCTTACGCACGGCCGCAATGGCTGGGTCGTCAATAATCCTTTTAACCAGGAGGAGCTGGCCTCCCTTTGTCAGACGGCTTTATCTCCGGATGAGCGAGCTCAGATTTCCGCCGCAGCCCGCGGGACGGCGCTTCAGCAGACTTGGAAGGCCGCCGCCCAAAAGCATTTGGCGGTTTATCAGGCGGTGGCTCGGGAATCTCGTGCCAATCGTCCCGTTTTTAAAATGAAAAGTGGGGTCCTTTCCAAAACGCCTGATTAAACCGCTCGATTGAAGATCTCCCGGATTTTGGTCCTCTCCTTCGGAATTGTTTTCTTCTGTTCACGTCCCCTATTTTCCAAGAGCACCGAATTGGAATACCAGATGGACGCCTATTACACGGCGGTCGATTATTACATCCATCTCTCATCCCGTCCCATCCCGTACTATGACAATAAAAGCGAATGGCAGATTTATAAGAAGCTCTTTTTGAGCTCTCCCATTCCCCGGACTCTTCTTTTTGAAGCCAGCGTCAATCCGCTCCCCTTGTTGGGGGTTTATCTGAAGAAGCAAACGCCGGCCTTCTACGATGGGGCCCAGGTGTCCGATCATCAAAATGTCATCCAGAGCATCACGACGGGATTTGAGGAGCCGGCGGCGCTCTCGGTGTTTCTCGGCAACATCATTGATTTCAAACCGAAGAAAAGGAGAAGTTATGCCGAGGGGCGGGGGTACATGGGAACCCTAGTGAGCGTGGGGAATAATCACATCAAAGACAACGAGCTCGTGAGGGATAACTGGGTTGAGGCCGAATGGAAAGTGAAGGGCGACAAGAAGCTGGCGGACGTGAAACTTCATTGGAGTTTCCGGGTCGGCGGCAAGTTTCACGGAAACGCCGACATCGCCGATGTTTTCTACGTGGGACTCCGCCGGGCGCGGACCGATTATGGCGAAAAGGCTTTCTCGTTCCTGAAAAACAGCGGGATCATGTACAAATACGATTTTGATGTTAGGAATTTCAATGCCGTCCAGCACCATTTCGTCGTCGACAAGAAGTTCCCCATGGGGAAATCGCGGGTCGTCCCCACGCTGGCGGTGGGATTCGTCTTGCGGACGAAGGATAAATACAAGGGATCTTTGAAGACCGAAGATGAGGCCAGATTTCAATTCTTGTTTCAGCCAAACGTTGAATTTTAAGGTCCGCCCCGCGGGGTCGAAACGTCGATTGCTCCGAGGAGAGGGAATTTGCTATAAGACCTTCGCGGGATGGAGCAGCCTGGTAGCTCGCGAGGCTCATAACCTCGAGGTCGGTGGTTCAAATCCACCTCCCGCAAAGTTTTAAAATCCCCATCACTCAAAACAGAAGCCTCTCAATACTTTTGGCGAGAGCTTCCGTTTTTTGTTGCGCCCCCCGATTTAAACCTACGACCGATTGGTCATTTTTTATCGGATTCAGGCGTTTTTGGCTCTGATGGTTTCTCCTCTGTCGGTATAAGCATCCCATCTTCTATCTTTATTTTCCCTTCCTTGAGCGCCTTTACTGCGGCCATTACCATAATGTAGATGTGGTAAGGATATTTCTGAAAAAGTTTTTGTTCCGCACTCAATTTACGTTTTTCGGAATCCTGATCCATGGAGCCTCCTTATGTGGAAGGAGTACCTTCTTTCCGGTGAAAGCTCAAATGGGGAGTTACTATACACCATATTGAAAAGAACATATGTGTATGGTAACCTCAGGTTACTATACGAATGCGCTGTGTGGGGCATTGTGTATGTTAACGCCATCTTGTTAGAGGAATTGCCTATGGAATATCGGTTTAAACGCGAGAGGGCCGACAAAATACCCAAAGAAAAGATATTGCAAGAATTGCGTCGGGTCGCTGCGGTATTTAATCATCGAAAATTTGGTTGGAGAGAATTCAATAAACAATCAAATCTATGCAATAGCAACACTGTCAAGCGAACCTTCGGATCATGGAGCAAGGCTTTGGATTCCATTGGCCTGAAGCTCGAGAACCGTGATCGTCGCAAATATCCAGACGGAGAACTGTTTAATGAGATGGAACGGATATGGGGAAACCTTGGCCATAGACCATCCAGAACTGAATGGGAGGTTGCGGGCGCGAAAATCAGCTACCAGACCTATAAGCGAGTCTTTGGTTCTTGGACCAAGGCATGTCTGCAATTCATTGAATTTAAGATGGGTGGTGGGATCAAAGCGGATTCAGATACACCTTCGATAGTTCAAGACTTTCAATCGGAAAATTCCAAAAAGGCAGAAAGGGGCAACAGAACTATTCCATTGTCGGTGCGACTAAAGGTGCTCGCGCGCGATTTATTTCGATGTGTCCTTTGTGGCAGAAGTCCGGCGATGATTCCAGGCGTTACTTTGGAAATTGATCATGTAATGCCTTTCTCAAAAGGTGGGGTGTCATCTTTGTCAAATCTCCGAACCCTTTGTCATGAATGTAATCTAGGCAAAGGGAATCGTTCAATCGAAACCGCTTAATCGATTCAATTTATGGCTGTAATGAAAGGCGTCCTAAAAGAAGAGCTTGAGAATTCCTTGCGAATGCTCAAGAACTATCGGAAAGCGTTCAAAGCTTTACCGAAGGGGAGTCTTGTTCGAAAAAAAATCAAAGAGCAGGAATACGACTACATTGTTTTTCGAGAGAAAGGAAAAGTTAAACTCAAGTATATGGGGCAATTATCCGAAAAGGAAAAAGCTGTTTACATCGGGGCCAAAAAGAAACGACTGGAATATCGAAAATTGATTGCCGATTTGAAAGACCAAGTCCGATTTCTCAATAAGGCATTGCATGAGCGAAAACGACGCGCAGTTTAAGAGAGGACAGGGATACAAATGAAATTCAAAGACCTGATTAAAAATATCCTTGCAGTTCATGGTCGTCTGAGCCAGAAAGCAGCCAAGTCTGTGGATATGATGCTGACGGCTCGCAACTGGTTCATCGGTTTTTACATTGAAAAATATGAGAGACATGGCCAGGACAGAGCAAGGTATGGCGAGAAATTGATGGATCAAATTTCGAAGGAATTGACGGCCGGAGGAATGGATCGGTGTGACCGACGAGAGCTGTACCGTTACCGCAACTTTTTCTTGACCTATCCGCGCTTTGTGGAGACGCTGTCTCCACTATCGGACGTTCCCAAACTCCCAGGGCGGCCAGGCTCAATTGTGGAGACAGTGTCTCCACAATTGGCGAAAGGGAAAAGCCTTTCAGCCCCATCCCTGCCAGCTCAAAAACTTCTCCAATCTCTTTCCTTCAGCCATTTTGCCGAGCTCATAGAAATCCGTGATTCCTTGAAACGAGCCTTTTACGAACTTGAAGCGGTCAAGGGGAATTGGTCCGTGAGAGAGTTGAAACGCCAGATTGGAACCCTTTACTTTGAACGATCCAGCCTATCGAAAAACAAGAAAAAGCTTTCTCGACTTGTTCAATCAAAAACAGAATCCATAACTCCCGCCCAAATTATTCGAGATCCCTATGTGTTTGAATTTCTCGGAATGAAGCCAAAAGAAGTGCCCGGCGAATCCCATTTAGAAGACGCTTTGCTCGACAAGCTTCAAGACTTCCTGTTGGAGCTTGGCAAGGGTTTCTGTTTTGAGTCGCGGCAGAAGCGGATTGTGATGGGCGGGGAATATTATTTCGTTGACCTGGTCTTTTATCACCGCATTTTGAAATGCCACGTCCTTCTTGAACTCAAGGCAGACCACTTCAAACACGAACACCTTGGACAACTGAATACATACGTGAGTTGGTTCAAAAAGAATGAGATGAATCCCGGGGACAATCCTCCGCTTGGCATTCTCCTTTGTACCGATGATGTACGGATGATAGCGGAAAGAACGGCGTAATGTCTATGGCCCGATCC
>JAJAPZ010000048.1 GCA_020523905.1 Candidatus Obscuribacterium magneticum | reverse complement strand
GGAACAACGAGAAACATGTCGCCAAGGGCAATCTGAGAGATGAGCGTCAATATCAAGGGATCAAGTTTTCTATCTTTGATCATAGAAGCCGGATAGGCCTTTACGCCCGCTCTGACCCGAAGCTCTCTGGCCAGATGCTGGTAGTAATCTTGAAGCCCTTCACTCACAACAAGACCCACGGATTTCCCTTGGGAAGCGCCCGCCTTGTTTAGGGCGGCACTTACAAACGCGTTGCGATCGTGATCATTCCGGAATTGATTATGCAATTCCTGGTCAATCACCAAGACGCGCTTCGTTTGAGATTGGAGAAGCGTTTTAATTCTCAGCGCCCCCTTTTGATCCAAACCGATGGCGCCAAGGGCATCCTCTAATAGTTCCTGATTGGCATCCGTCCACTCAAAATCATCCGGCAACTGAGAGAATTCTTTTTGCAGAAGCGCCATGAACTTGGGATTTTGAGTCAACACGTCCAATTGGCCAATTAAAGCTTGATGTTTCTCCGCGCCAGCGCGCGCTCCCAAATCCTCCACCGACACCCGCTCCTCCGGAAAAAGCGCAATGGCTCCCGCCACGTCTCCTTTGGAAAGGGCCAAGACCAGCCGCCGCACACGCCCGGCTTCTATTCTCATGGCTCGATCTTCTCCCCACCACGAAAGAACATTCAACACAAGGTGCGGAGTCAAACTCCAGAAAAATCCCCCCGGCAATAAAAGGAGTCCAGTAAAAACGGCTCCCCCGACGGTTCGAGTCCCCAACCTGAAAAGAAACTTCCCCGGGGTGCGCCCGCCGAGATAGGTGGATTCGGCCCAAAGATCCTGGTGCGACAGAGAGAAGATAAATCCGATTCCAGCAATGAAACCAAAGGCTGTCAAAGAGAGTCCCGTTGGATCCGCGAAGGCTGTCACCCCCACAACTGTTTTGCCTAACTCAAGCGCCACCCGAATCACCGCGGTCTCCGTAAAAGCCGCCGTGATCGGATGCGTCAACGCATAGAGTACCGTTAAAAACCCCTTCTTCCACGCTTTCGCGTTCTCCTTGGCGGCGAAAAGTTTGTCATTCAGGACCTGGAGAACGTTGAAAGCCCTCTGTCCTCCAGAACGTATTTTGCCTAAAAGAAGATCACGGAGTTCTTTGTTGTCGTTCCTTTTCGTCCAATCGGTTAAAGACCCATCCGGCGGAACAATGGAGACGGGATCAATTTTGGTGATATCAAGATTCAAATAAGAAGGAACCTGGCCGATTTTGCTGACATAGAACCGTTCTAAAAGCTCTCTTGATTTTTGAGCGATTGCTTTACCTGATACGGTATTTCGAATGATGTTGATATAGACCCTGAGGGGTTCCATATCCATCTTACCGGCGGCCTCCGGGGTCATCGTCATATACCGATCGCGGGACCCATTCAGCAACTCGCCAACGAGCTGGCGAAGAAGCAATTTGGTGGCGTCTCTGTGCGCCTCGGGGTCGCCCTCCAACTTCATGTAATGCTCCATAAACTTTTCCCCGCCGAAAATTTGGCCGAACAGATCCCAGATGCTCCCATTGCCCCCTTCCTCCAACCACTCGCCAACTTTCTCCGCTGTTCTCAAATACGCCAAATATTCGAGCTCCCAGCTTCTTACAGGTATTCCCTTCTTTTGAAACCAAGCAACATCCAACAAATGTTGGTCCTCATGCAATCCAACAAGCCGTCGATCCGCCTCCGTGCCATCTTCAAGCACCATGGCCTCATCATCGTTTCCACTATGATAAAAGCCGCCAGCCATATTGGTATAAATGGGGTCGACATGGGATATACGATGGGGCAAATTCGGGAAATCAACCGGGATAAAACGTCGCACGCGTCCAAAGAGAATCAAACCTTCCTTCCCTTGCGTATCGATGGCGTCAATGGAGAGATAGAAAACATGGTGATACACACGAAAGAACCGTCTCACCCAGTCGGCCGAATACGCTGGGGTTGGCGGATGGGCCAGAATATGGCCAAGCTCTTGGTAGACGTCTGGATGAGGTCCCTTGAGGTCCTTGAGCACCTGAATACCTTGCGGTGTTCGGTTCCAACCTCGAACGTTCCAAAGATGCCAGATAAGGAGGGCCTGCATACGAGGGGTTTGCGCATCCCATTCCAAAATCATTTGCAATGTTTTTGAAATATACTCGGCCCTGTTATACGAGGGAGATGCGCGTAACTGGATGCTCTTTGCCAAGTGATAGATCAGGTTTTCCACGCGATACCAATCCTCTATGGAAATTCGGCGCGCGAGGCCCCCTGGAAGGTCCTCCTTCTCAAATGGCTGCGTGTGGCGAACGCCGTTGATATCTTCCGATGCGAGCCGGTTAAGAATATCGTCGGTCCTATTCGATTCGGAAGCGTTCGGATCGAGCAAATTTTTCTCATCCGCGATCATCCTCGCGAGAGAATTCATCTCCTCCTCAATTTCCGAGAGCTTAATCCTCCCTCGTTCAATCATAAATACCCGCGCTCTATTAAGGACGGCTTTCGAGGGACGAGCCTGGGAAGCAAGTGAATCTAAAAGAGATTTCACCGCAGGAATACTTTGTTGGAGTTCCACCAATCTCTGGGCTGCCGCATAGGGATTTCGCCAACGGTAACGAACCTCTGAAACACCGTCACTCAACGCGGTCACTGGGGAAAGAACCTGGGCGCGGAGAGCCTCAATTTCATCCCTGGCCGCTAGCAGTTCTTCAGCCCGTTGCCGCCAACCTAGAAGATCCGTATCTTCAACACCGGAGCGATCAATTTCCCGCATGAGGTTTTCTAAGTCAGGCTGAATTTTACTTTTGTTGAAAATATAATTCTCGATTATTAACGTCTCATATCGTTCAATAATCCCTTTAGCCTTGGCCACGAGCTCTGACCGTAATTTTTCGGCTCTCTCGGCTTTGATGCGGTCCGCTTCCGCTTGAGCGGCGGACGGCGGGGAGTCCGCCATCGGAGCGGATTTGGAAGGAATGTCTTTTTTCCCTTTGCCCTCGGCGAAACACAGCCAGTTTCTGGTCGGGCTCATTACAATCACACCGGCTTCAACGCCGCGGCGAACCTCGTCGTAACTCAAGGGGAGTTCATAAGACGGGTTTCCATCGAACAAATTTATGACAGAAGGAAATAATCCTCGGTTTTTCTCCAAAAGCGCGAGAGCCCGTGCCCTATCGCCAGCTTTATCCGTTGCCTGGGGTTTTGCCGTCGGAACCCCATTCCCAGCCGACATCGTGTTTAATTCAGCGTCAACGGCGCGGCTCTTCAACTCATAAAACTGACTTCGTTTCCCTTGCACCAGGATAATACCCCCATCCTTATCGACCACAATGATTCCTTCCGTTCCCGCCTGCCTTGCCAAGGCATGCGTCAAATCCCCCATCCCAATTCCCATCTCGTTGAAAACAACAACAGGCTGAGACGCCGCCCCCAGCTCGTCAATCCTCTTTAAGGTTGCCTGAATGGATGGCGACAACGTCACCGCCGCTGGTCCCCCCTTGGTTCCGCGTATCGCGTCCAGTTCCCCTTCTTTTCCTTTAACCAATAAAAATTCATAAGACATGCTATCAGGACGATTAATGACTCCCTCATCCGCAGCTTTTCGCGCCTCAGAGTAAGTCAATTCACATAGGTATTCTCCAGTCTCGCTAAAAATCCGAACCGGCATTCCCGACCAATGCAATCCATCAACCGCGCGAAGATTGGCGCTGATCTGTTCGGAAGAAAGTATGGCTCCTTTTCGCAGCGTTAAATTAATTCCGAGGCGATGGAGGACCCAGTTGATGGCCGGTGTAATGACGGTATTTATAAAGAAATGAATTCCCACAGCCATCGCGGCCACAAGGAGGCGATGGGTGAAATCGAGGGATTGAACATCAAAACCGGTGGTGAAATGAATGGCGGCGCTAACGAGGATGGAAATAAGGATCGGTATGGTGAGGCGCTCGGTGAGATTTTTAAGGGTGAAACGATTGATCAGGGACCACCACCTAGAAACCCCCGGCTCACGGGGCTGTTGAATTAAATGCCCCACCACAAACAGAAACCGCAGGATGGCGTAATACCAAAAGGACCCCGTCAAAACCGAAACCGTCAAGGCAAGCCAGGTGAAAGCGCCCTCCTCCCATACCGGCACCACGACGTTTTCCCACACTAAAACCCCCGCCCGCCCAAACTTTTTTGCGATGAATCTGGGCGTCCAAAGAACTCCTTTTCCCATGTCCACAGCATTCCCATTCCTTTGATTTCCAAAATCGATCCTCTGCCGTTGCCCAGTTGGCCGGCCCAAACGTCCATTGGCGGCTTCCTTCATTAAGGAACTAATTGGACGGAACAAAGTTGTATCCACGCCTGGAAGTGACAGCCAGAACGAAAAAGTGTCCCCCTCGATTCCCAACCTGCCAAGATTTCTCCGAAGCACGTCCACAATTCTCTCGCCTTCTGTCGCAGCGCTTAATAACTGATAAATGGTGTCGCGTTGTACCTTGTGATAGGAATTCTCGACCATCCAAGCCGCGACCCCATCAACCTCGGTTACCGCCCATGCGAAAGATAGGCCTCGGGTCGATTCTGTGTCAGCCAATTGCCTGATGACGTCCAACATGCCGATCAATGAAAATATGTTGTCCAGGGGCATCCCCAGCGTTGCTCTTCGGATCTGAGGGTCTGACCGAAGAAACTCTTCTGTAACACCCAACCTGGCTGCATTTTTTACCAAAACATCCAGTACATCCCCTTCCTTTGAGGCCGCCATAATCTCTCCCAGTGTTCGAAATACATCCGTGTAAGAAATAACGAGGCCGGGGGCATGAAGGTAAGACTTGGTTTTCTGGTGCTGGAGAGTCTGCCCGTTGATGACCTTAGCAATGGTAACCCAGCGCGCAGTTAAATCTTCTCTGCGAGCCTCTGCGGTGGCCCGCTCAACCTCTTCTTGAGCGTCAATTTCAGAAGAAAGCTGCCTCCATTTGGGTATAAGTGTCGTCCTCAGTTGGGTGTTGACTTTCAAATTGTTAAGAACTGGCTCATCCCATGACGCCCGTATTCCCAATTCGCCCGCGCTTGTCCTTAATATGTCAACGACATCCGTTCCATCCTTCGCAAGAATAATGGCAGAAAAGAGTGCACGATGAATGCGGTGGGTTGCCAACGAATTATAGCCATACGCGTTTCGTTGAAATATTTCTTCTAGCCTTTGATTTATATTAGAAACCTGGGACTGATCGACGCCTGGTGAAATGCGAGCGGAAAAATCATCGACTGGCCTAGAATTTGAAGACGGGGAACTTGGCGTCTTTGACTGCTGCTGTCTGTATAATCTGTCAGCCAACTTCATGGCTTCGGCCCTAAGCACTTGTTCGCCAGCGGCCATGCCTAGGACATCCTCAGGAAAATTACTGGCCATCATCGCCGGAGCCAGCTTATGACGGTCACATAGCTGCCTTATCAACTCCCCAATTGTTTTTCCCGCCCTATTGAATTGAATGGATCGTAATATTTCCTCCTGAAGAATCAATTCCCCCGTCTCTTCCCAATGCAGCCCCCGAACAATTCGTTTTGTCAGATTTCGAAGAAATTCCTCTTCATTGCTTGCGCCCACCAAGTTTCCTTTGCGCAGCGCCAGTGGGATGCCCAATCGATGGAGAATCCCGTTGATGACCGGTGTTATGACGGTACTTATGAAGAAATGGATGCCCACGGCTATCCCGGCCACAAGGGCGCGGTGAGCAAAATCAAGGGATTGGGCATCAAAACCAGTGGTGTAATGAATGGCGGCGCTGACGAGGATGGAAATGAGGATCGGGATGGTGAGGCGCTCGGTGAGATTTTTAAGGGTGAAACGCTGAAGAAAGGATTTCGCCAGGGAAGCACCCGGCTCCCGCGGCTGCTGAATTAAATGCCCGACCACGAACAGAAACCGCAGGATGGCGTAATACCAAAAGGACCCCGTCAAAACCGAAACCGTCAAGGCAAACCAGGTGAACGCGCCCTCCTCCCATAACGGCGCCACGACGTTTTCCCAAACCAAGGTCCCCACCCGCCCAAACTTTTCGGCGATGAACTTGGGCGTCCAAAGAACGCCTTTGTTCATGCCACCATTTTTTCCATTCGCCCGTCGTTCAATCTCCCGTTTGGCCGCCTCTTTTATTTTGCCAAATCCATTTTCAGCAAAGAAGTTAAGCTCCTGATCAGACAATGTTTTGACATATTCATCGGGGTTATTAATTATTTGCTCTTTCGGGTATTGCGGTAGTTTCTTATCAAATGGAATAAATATTTTCGAAATGGAATCGTTGGATGGGGATCCATTGTGGCCGGATTTGGTGACTAAAGGAAGAACAAAACGGAGAACAACCAACGGAAGGATTAAAATTAAACCCAATCCTCCCCATAAGTAAGGAATTGGCTGCTCGATCACAGACCAAATGGACCGAAACCACATACCGGTCCGCGACAAGACATTTGGCTCTGCGGAGGATTCACTTGATGGGGCGGCGACCGTCACTTGGTCTTCATCAACCGGAGATGATGTGTTATTCGAGGCCCCTTGGACCTCGGGAGAATCATCAATTGTTTGGGGGCCATTCGTTGGTCTAACTACCAGCTTTTTAATCCCCTCGATCGAAGAGGTTCCAGGATCCAGAAACTTGGCCCCGCCTTTCCCTTCAATGATCCCTGCTTCCAAGGGCATCAACTCCGTTGTCTCAACCCACTCCCAACCATTATCGGTTTCAACAACAGCCAACGCATGGGGAATATTTCCTCGAACAAGGGCATCTCCCTTAACAGAATAGTTATCAATAGGCATATAACCTGCTCTCAGCCCCAACCGCTGACAAACATAAGCGAACATGGTGGCGGAGTTAGCGCATACCACACGTATCCGGCTGCCATTACTTAAGATACCAGACCACGTGCTTCCCAAACTAATCCCATCATGAGCCCATCGAGCATAGGATCCGTTATAAGCCGTATGACGACTCAGAACATTAGCGGCGGCTTGAATTTTTACCGAGCGGGATACCTCATCCGATTGGGCAATGGCATCCAATTTGTCTTGGAATGAACCATTCCCGCTCAGTCTACTTTTCAAATCTGAACCGTTGGAAAGGGATGAAATGACAGTTTGAATAATTTCCAGAGCGAACGCGTCCGGAAAATCGCGCAACTCGTTTGAGGGGAGAGATTGAGCTGTATAGTGAAAAGTGACATTTGAATCGTAATTCGTTACGTTAACTTCAATTTGCACACGTCCATGGAAATCAAGAATTATTCGCCCCCCTTTATACTCGAAATCAATATTGGGCCCCGTTCGTTTGCCTTCAGCATCGACTGGAAAAACAAGGATGGCTTCTTTCTCAATGATACCCCGCATATAGGTAAGAGGACTGAATGAGCCGCGCCCATTGACCTCCACACGGTATGTGAATTTTGAATTTTCACCTGTCGGCCGCCCACGGGGAGAGTGAATCAAATCGACCGGGGATTCCATGAGACCATCCGCCCGGAAATTAAATTGGAGACTGTTAAATAATGGGGTCATGACCTTGCCAGTCACTTTTCCTACCACCACTTCATCTCCCGCATCAAAAGCAGACGGTCGAAGATCATTACTTCCTCCAAGTTCTTTCCGGCCCATAACTCCCTGACTATTAAAATCTTTGACCTCATCAATAGGACGGATCGATGAGGGTTTGTTAGCTGCCTCCGGAATTGAGTGCGGGTCCAGAATTTGTTTGGTATCTCCTGGGTACGGCTTTTCGGGAGTTACACGCTCCAGACCATTCTCAGGCAAATCTTGAGGCAACACTGGTGTTGTTGCAACGGGAAGATGAGATGGCGGCATGGACGAAGGAGAGAAAACAGGTGACCTAATAGAACTAAGAACCAAAACAAGGAGCGCGGGGATAAGGAGGCGTTGGATCCACCTCCGCATTGATGCCCCCCACTTGACCCTTTTGGCCGGCGCAAGTGCTTGGCCAGGGAAACCATCGTGCCATTGAAAAGGATCAAAGGTTATTTGCGATTGCCCCCAATTTGGTACCATTGGTTTCTTTGGAAAAGATTGGGGATTGACCGAATACAAAGGATAGAACAGAGGAGCTAACAAGGTGAGAATGATAAGAAGGATAGGCTTGGCCAGTTCTGCAATTAACCCCTTCAAATAGGAATAAAAACCAAGTTGAGAAAAGTGGGGATCATTTATATTGGGTGACGGGTTGATAAAAATCGAGGCTAAGGGGGCCTTGAACGCCAATTGGCGCCAAAGTTTAAAACGAGTTTGCCAGCGGCCAATCAGAATAGTGGCTTCGTAGATGAGGTGGAGGACCATGGAGAGCGTCGTGGCTTGGACGACGCTGAGTCCGGGGAGGAGGAAAGGCGAGCCCAGAACCAATCCCACTCCAATGATTATGGCCACGTGTGTTTTTGTGCGGTTGGGGTGAGGCAGAGCGAAGAGGAGAGCGCTCACAACCAGAGCGATAACGCCGATGAAGGGCACGCTCTCTAAGAAATGCATCATTAGGGGAATAAGGAGCGGGAACACCACCTCCCATTGGACACCCAACGTCAAATAGAGCTTCTCTTTCCAGGAGAGCTTCACTTGGACATCATCTTTGGAGGCGTCTGCCTTGTCGAGGATATTGACGTGGGCTCTTATCAGCCGAGGACCGATCTTAATCACAAAGTCTGCCACTTGTGTTATGCGGGCGGTTAGGCTGGACATTAATCGAAAATTTGTTTGAGGTTTGGCGATATGCCCCACGTCGGGAGTTACAAAGAGTTTTTCGCCGGCGAACAAACGATCCAATGGGGTTTTTTCGCGGGCGAAGACGGAGAGGTAGGAGGTGCCGGAGGCGTCGTCCAACTTGGTGATTTTGGGGGAAACAATGACATAGGAGGTCTTTTGGGCTCGGAGGAGAGCGGCCACTTCGGGGGTGTGGAAGCCGCCGGTGACAAGGACGGTGTTCCCTTCTTTCTTAATACGGGGTTCCCTCTCCCAACGGGAGAGGCCTGCCCGCCGAGAACGCAATTCCAAAGGAGTTGCGTTTTCGGCAGGCGGGGCCGGGGTGAGGGGCCTCAACGGCAACCTTGCATTAATCCCCTCACCCTGTCCCTCTCCCGACGGGAGAGGGGACTGTTTTTTTTGATGGAGTGAGGAGTTTGTTAAATTTTCCACCATTTTCTGGCTGCGGAATTCGGCTTCTGTGTAGAAAGAATCGAATGAAGATAGGTTGCGAATGACGAATGACGACTTGCGATTCGAGGATTCCGCCTTATTCGTAATTCGTAACTCGTCATTCGTAATTTTTTCATAGGTTGCCCACTCGGTTGGCGTCAGCGCGAAGTCCGTCAGTTTTTCAACGAGGGAAAGATAGTGAGAATGATCCATCAGTCGCTTTTCTTCCGGTGTGGAAACGAGATTCTTTAATATATCTTCTTCCATTTTCTGGACGGACGTGAAAAGCCGGTCGGCTTTGATCCCGTCGGACAAAAGCACATAGCGAATATAGGACTCAAAGGCGGGCGTGGCGGCTAAGGAAATTCCCTTCTCTTCGCAAAGATTTTTGAGTCCCTGGTAATAATCTCCAAAACCAATCCGGCCCGTGCGGTAGGCTAAACTTTGGTTGAGCAACTGCGAAAGTTCTTTCTCTTTTAGCCCCTTGGCCAATCTCTCAATAACACCTTTGCGCTCCTTTTCAACGCGGTTGAAATCCAACGCGGATTCCATGTCGAAGGCCTCCAAAAATTGGTCGACCGCAAAATCCGATCCCACTCCGTAAGATGCCAACTTTTTGACATAGAGACCGAACCCGATATCTCCTTTCAATTGCGCCGACCGCAGGTCATCAAATCGTTTCAGCTCAGGAGAAAAGGCCTTTTCTTTTTCGGCGGCCAAGTCCCGCTTGGTAACCGAAACCTGTTTTAGAATGGAATCCTTGTTTTTTCTCGAATCGAGATAGGCCTTCACGTTCGCGTCGTAATGCTCTTTATCGTCGACACCCACAAAAGGAGGCGGCTCCACCAAACTGGTAATGCCGACATAGGACGGCGCGGCCAGAAGATTGTTGTCAAGAAAAGACTGAGTGACGTCCTTGGTGATTTGCTTGTCTGTGAAGGCCCGAAACGGCGCGAAGTCAAAGGATGTAAAAGCGCCTTCCACCCCCACCAGACCCACCTGCTTCTGGTCAATGAGTTCTTGTAAAAGCGAAGCGATGTTGGTTTGGGCCTCGGGATTCATATGAATATCTTGAAGAAGGACAACCGCCGGTTGAGCGTCGTTCCCAGCATCATAGACGTCCTGAATGTTCCCATAGATGAGCGGAATCGATTCGACCAGGTTCTGAAACTTTTTCGAAAGGGTTCCGAATTTTCGGCTGTTTGTGTCCCCCCATTTGGGCTGGTTGTGAAGGGACCCGGAAACAGTGGGGAGTTGGTTGAGAAGGGATTGGGAATGAAGTGAACCGGCTGGCCCCATGCCGGCCGGCAAGGAGGCCAAGACGGGAGAGGCCTGCGTTGAATTTTTGGACGTGAGGGCCGCCCGCCGGTCCTTCCAAATATTGGACTCGGCCACCGATCCCAAAACAGTTTGGGACGTCAACAGGACCACTATCACGAGCGCGATTGATTTTTTCCAGGGATGTGCCATCTCCCCGTTAGTTTACGGGATCAGCCCTTAAGAACTCCTTTAGGGGAGGTTAAGATTCTATTAAGAAGAAACGAGTTGGATTTTAGATGTGTTTATGAAATTCCCTTCACATAGGGAGTCGCTTTGAATTCCCCCGTGCGCTGTTTTTACGGGGCATCGTAAAATACTCGCGATTAATTTACGATAGATCGAAGTCGCCGGACCGCTTCGTAGGCAGCAATCCCGACGGCGTTGGACAGATTAAGAGAGCGTATATCTTTGCCATGCGGGATGCGAAGAAGTTTATCGGACAAATGCCGGTACAAAGAAGGCGGAAGTCCCCGGCTTTCGGAGCCAAAAACGAGATAAAGAGGCGCCCTGTATTCGACATCCCAGAATGACGTCTTCCCACGGGTGGAGAATACTTTCACATCCGCCTCCGGTGAAAGTGATTTCTCGAACATCCCCCAGCTCTCAAAGCGCTCCATCAGCAGCTTTGGCCAGTAGTCCAAGCCGGCCCGCTTGATATCCTTATCTTCCAAGGAAAAGCCGGGCTTCCCGACGATAATGAGCCGCGCTCCCAGCCCCACGCAGGTACGCCCGATGTTGCCCGTGTTCTGGGGAATTTCCGGTTCTATGAGGACAATATTTATTGCACACTTCTTTATCATGAGCCGATATTAAACTAAACTCCCGCCTTAATCGCGATGGAACAATCAAATTCCAATTCATCCGGCGGTCCGGTAGATGCTTTCATCAAGAAAGCGTTCGAGCTGAAGGCTCAAGGATTAAACAACGCGGCGCTGACCGAATTCCGTCGGGCCGCCCTGGCCGATCCGGCTCACTTCCAGGTGCAAATGGAGATGGGCCTTCTTTTCAAAGCAAAATCCAACGCCGATATATCCTTTCTCCGTTACGCGTACGAAGCCTTCAAAAAAGCTTCCCACCTGAATATCAACAGCGAACAGGCCCACGATCAATATATTCTTGCGGCCCAGCGCATGGGCCGGCTGGAAGAACTCCTCCAGGAATACAAAGCGCTGTCGGCGCGCCACCCCGATAACGCCTTCCTCCAACGCTGCGTGAAAAACATTATCACCCTTTCGATGGCCATGATCCCGGAAAAAGTGAGCGTGGACGAAGGATCCTCACAGACGTTAAGAAAAGCCGTTCTTCTTATTTCCATCGGCCTTTTTTTGATGGGACTCGCGCTCCTCTTTGCGCCGGCGGTCATCAAACAAATGTTGCATCTCAAATTAGAGGCACAACAAATCTCGTTCTTTGTGAAAATGGGATTGGTATTTATTGCGTTGAGCGCGGCGGGATTTGTTTATCGGTCACGGCTGAGGGAATAGCTGAAGGTAAACCAACTCCGTCATCCCGGCGGAAGCCGTCAATTGAGTTGATCCAGCAAAATCTCCGTCACGGGACCCAGCTTCTTTAAATCTTCCATAAATTTCGTCTTATCCCCGACAATAACAACCTTCATGGCCTCGTTGGAAAACCACGTCCTTGCTGCCTGCCAGACATCCTTCTTAGAAAGAGCTCTTATTTTATCCACATACGTATCCAGATAATCCTTTGGATAACCGTAGAACTCCAAGCCCGATTGTTCGGACACAATTTGGGAAGGAGAACCAAAACGGAAAATAAAGGAATTAATAATCATATCCTTGGCCAGGATCATTTCCTCATCCTTTGGCTCGGCCCGGGAAAAAGCCTCCAACTCCTTCTGAAGGGCTGACAACGCCTGGACCGTGGATTCCGCCTTGGTCTGACACAGAACACCCAGCATGCCCGGACCTTTGGGTTCAATGGAAAAGCTGCCCACCATGTAGGCCAATCCCAATCGGGACCGAATTTGTCCATAGAGCCGCGAGGATCCCCCCTCCCCCAGAATCATGTTGGCCAGGTCGACCGCAAAATGATCCGAATGATGCCGGGAAATCCCAAGGCGCGCCATCACCAACCGTGATTGATTGAAGTCTTTGTGCACAACGAAAATCCGCCCCTCCCGCGTGGTCACGTCGCTGTAATCATAAGGAACCACCCTCCTTCCCCGCGGTTTCCAATCCATCGACAGGGACTCCAGCCGCATCAGGAGTTCCTCTTTTTTAAAATCCCCTGAAACCGTGAGGATGGCCTCTTCCGGTGCCACCACCCGGCGATAAATGTCCATCAGGTCTCGTCGGGAAATCTGGCCAATGGTTTTTGGCGTCTGTTCAAAAGCGTATATATAAGAGGGACCATACACCACGTCCCGAACGGCCCTGCGGCTGATGGAATAAAGCGTGTCGTTTTTGGCCTTCACATCCTCGAGGGCACGTGATTTGGCCAGCTCCAGCTGGCGCCCCCGAAAAGCGGGATGAAAAAGAACATCGCTGAAAAGTTCCATTGTTTTGTCCCGGTCTTTGGTGAGGCAGGACATACTGATGGTGGCGGCTTCCTCCCCGGCGCTGGTTTCAACGCTGGCGGACATTTGCTCCAGCTCCTCATTCAACGCCTCCGGGGGGCGGGACAAAGTCCCGCCGGCGCGCCACTGGCCGCCCATAAACCGCATGGAACCGGGACGATCTTTGGGCTCATCCATGGGAGTCACCTTCATACTTAGACTCATTTGAAAGAGCGGGAGTTCGTGGTCCTCCAAAAGATAAACGACAATGCCGTTTTTCAAGGTGAGGCGCTCCGGTTTGGGAGGAGAATAAACGAGGGGCGGGAAAGGAGGGACCTTTGGCGGCGCGGCGTGAAGTCCCCCGGCCACCAGAACACAAATAGTCATCCCGGCGAAAGCCGGGATCCAGGTCTTAAACCATTTTCTAAGAAACATGTTTAAAGCCTGGATCCCGGCTTTCGCCGGGATGACGGAATTCACAGGGATGAAGCCTTTCGCCGGGATGACGGAATTCGTCGGGATGACGAGCCTTTTTTTGACATTGTGACACAGCCTCTATTGCGGGGGGAGAGGGATTCGTTTTTTCATTAAAAATGACGAGCCTCACTTCCCCTCCTTCTTCAGAATAGCCACCGTCCGGTTGTCTGCCGTAAGATAGGTTTTGATCACCCGCTGAACGTCCTCTTTCTTAACGGCACGAATACCGTCAACGAGGTTAAGGAGAATTTTCCAGTCCCCCGCCAGCGCTTCATAATAGGCCAGCTGACTGGCCAATCCCAAATTGGAGGAAAGCCCCCGGATAAAATTGGCCTCCAAATTATTCTTCACTTTTTGCAGTTCGTTTTCCGTGGGCCCCTTCTCCGAAAGCGCTAAAATGGCTGAATATAATGACTTTTCAACATCTTCCACCGCATGGGGACTTCTCGGCTCCCCCCCCACCACAAACAGGTTCGGTTCTCTTTCGCCTGGGAAGGATGCGCTGGCCCACGCGGAGACCGCCACGCGTTTTTTCTGAACAACTTCTTTGAAAAAGCGGGACGTGCGGCCATCCGTCAAAAGGGATGAGGTCACATCCAACGCCGACGCATCCGGATGAAGCATGTCGGGACGGTGGTATCCAATAATAAGGCTCGGTTCGGCGTCGTATCGAACGGTGATGCGGCGCTCGCCGGCCTGAGCGGGCTCCGGAACAACAGGGGCAGCGGAAAGTTGGCCCGTCATCCCAGCATGCCTCTGGCCTGCCCGCCGAACACGCAATTCCTCAGGTATCGCACTCTCGGCAGGCGGGCTGGGATCCATTTTTGAAAATGGATCCCCGACTGAGACATTCGGGGATGACGGGGCAGTGACATTCGGGGATGACGGGGTAGTGACATTCGGGGATGACTGGGTAGTGACATTCGGGAATGACGGAGTGAAGTTATTGGAAGAAGGAATTCCTTCAAAATGTTTTCGAATAAGCGATTCCATTTCCGCCGCGTCAAACCCGCCCACGACGGCAAAGACCAGCCGGCTCACATCGTAATGTTTCTTAAAAAAGCGTTCCGCGTCCATCCGGGTCACGCGAGAGATTTCATTTTCCCATCCAATGATCGGCCGCCGGTACGGGTGCACCATAAACGCCGCGGCCAAAAATCGTTCCTGCAGCCGGCCATCGGGAGAAGTGTCAATACGAAGGCGCCTTTCCTCCAGGACCACATCCCGCTCCTTGTAAAATTCCCGCAAGATGGGATGCTGGATCCGGTCGGATTCCATGGTCATCCACAGCGTGACGGCGTTTTTGGGGAGGGAGACGGTGTAGGTGGTGTAATCGTAACCGGTACCGGCGTTAAAATCCTGGGCGCCGGCCCGCTCGTAAATTTTCCAATACCCCTCGGAATCAATAAGGGCTTCCTGCTCTTTTTCCAGCTTCGCTATCTTCTCTTCCAAAGACGTGACAAGCAGGGAATCCGCCAGGGCCCCCTTGTCCTTCTCCTTCTGAAGCGCCAGCTCTGTTTCATCAAGCGCCTGCATGAGGGGCACTTCCTTCGGGTAATCTTTCGTTCCGATGGTTTTGGTCCCTTTAAAAAGCATGTGCTCAAATAGATGCGCAATGCCGGACTTCCCCGGTTCGTCATCCAGGGCACCCGTGCGGATGAACGTGGCAAAGGAAACGGTGGGAGAAGCGGGGCGCTCCACCATCAAAACACGCAGGCCGTTTTTACAGGTGATTCTTTTAACGCGGGAAGGAAAGTCATTGATGGGATCGGCATGAAGGGGAGCTACAAAAAGAACAACCAGCAAAAAAAACGAAAAAACAATCCCCTGAATTGAATGTTCCTCCCCCCGAGGCGAAGCCGAGGGGGGAGGGCAGGAGGGGGGTCGAAGCCAAAAAATCAACTCTGGGTTGCTTCTGTGTTTGGGCCCCTCCCCTGCCCCCTCCCCTCGTCTTCGCCTCGGGGAGGGGAACACTTGTTGTGTCAAATGTTCTGGGGCTGCGCTCATCTTGTAAAAAAAGGTTTCCCCCACTTCTTAAACGCCTCCTTGAGGGACCCGTCAATAAGGGTGATATCCATGGTGCGTCCCTTGTCCAGGACCCCTTCTGATGATTTGGCGATCAGCTGGGCGATGCGTTGAAACGCCTCGCGAGATTCCGTTTGAAGGCGAAGCCCCAGAAGAAGCCGGGCGTTGGCGGGTTCGGTGGGGGGCGCCTCTCCCTCGGCTGGCATGATAGCGTCATCGGCCACCTGGATGAACACCGCCTCCAACACCTCCGGCAGGGAATTGAACAATTCTTTGAATTTGGACTCCAGGGCAACCGCTTCTTCCGTGGCAGGCCCCACAAACACTTTCGCCTCTTTGGCGATATTTGTGTTCTCCACTCCTTCCGGCACCTTGCCTTCCGCCAGGGACGCCACCAGTTTGGGATGGAGCTTGAGCGTCAGTTGTTCGGGACCGATGAGAACCACATCGTTCTTGGATTCCTCGAAATGCGCCAGGATTTCGGTGGCGCCAATCTCCAGATGCGGGTATTCATGCTGAAGATACTCTTTCATCACGGTTGGAGAAGTGAAAAGCCAGACGATGTTGTTCCCATCGGCATCCACCCCCAAAAGCATGGGGTAACCGTCTGGCGTCTCCAGGGGAATTTCTTCCAATTTCTCTTTCGGTTTGTCTTCGGCCAGGGGCACGTACAAGTTGGCTTTGAGAAGCGCGTCCCAGAAAAGCCCCGCCTCAATGGCGTTGTCCAGGAACACTTTGCGCATCAAGGTTTCCAGCGCATTTGATGGAATGAGAGCATCAGGCATTTAATTACCAATCGGTTTTAAGGTATTATTCGAGTATGGCAACAGACAACACGCAATACAACTATGCTTCGAGGATACTAATTAAAATAGTTCTCGTCGTTGGTGTTCTTATCGCGATTTATTATTCCCTTCCGATCCCTTACAAGGCCCTTGTGCAGTCCTTCTGGAGTTACGTCCGCTCTTAACGTTTCCAGTCCCGCACCTTTTTCCTCCATATTAAATTCCCGGATCCCCACGCTAATGCTTCGTCCAACGTTTCCACAGCCAACATGTCGCCGGGCGCCACCGGCTCTTCCAGGAGCGCAATATTTCCCGTGATGCGCCCCAGGAATGACGTTAAATCCGGAATGTGGCCGACAACAAGGATGGAAGCGGCCTGACGATGCATTTGAAGCGCATGGCGAAAGGCATCGGGCCGGGCGCCGGAAGCCAGTTCCGGCAATTCGATAATTTGAACGTTCGCCCAAGCTTTTGCGATGAGAGCCGCGGTTTCATAGGCGCGAAACAAGGGACTCGAGAGAACGAGATCGGGCTTGGACAGTTGAGAGCCAATCATGGGGACAATAGCCTCCAGCTGGGCTTTCCCCTTTTCCGAAAGAGGGCGTTCCCGGTCTGTTCCTTTCCAGATGCCTCCCGGAACCGATTCTCCGTGCCGCATCAAAATAATTTTCATGGTCGCGGGAGTCTATCTAAATCCGATCACCAAATCCTTTCCAAAAGCGCGAGCTATTTTGTCCAGTGTTTTTATTTCACAGTTTTCCGTATTGGAGCACTCCAAACGGGCGACAAAACTTTGCGTGGACCCGATTTTGCGGGCCAATTGTGCTTGTGTAAGGCCCAATTTCTCACGCAAACAAACGATCGCATATCCGATGTTAAGTTTAATGCCCTCCATCCGGTAATACTTTCTATATTCCGGGTCTTTTAGCTTCTCCTTTAACACCTCATCGTGTGTTAATACATGATGATCCTTAATCTTTTTCTTCTTATTCATAACGCCCCCCTATTGATACCGTGACATCCAGTCCGCCATCCGATGCTC
>JAJAPZ010000047.1 GCA_020523905.1 Candidatus Obscuribacterium magneticum | reverse complement strand
TGAATCCAGCGAGGAGCCGGTGATGAGGGTCCACCGCTGGGCTGTCTCATCCAACACCATGATGCGAAGAGCGGAGCTCCTGACCGTCATTTGGTCGACGACACCGTCCCCGTTTGCATCCGGATAATGGAGGTAAAGAGTCGCCGTGCCGTTGAATCCTGCGTTGTACCGCCCCTGGCTGGTGAACGTCAATATTTCCCGTATCGACCCGGGAACGAGCGTGTAGCCGGAAAGGGCGGCGTTCGCCGCGGTGATGATGGCCGGGTCAACCGTCAGGGGATTGTTGGCCGGATCATTCGCCACATAGACCCGGCCCTGAACAGGTATCAGGGACGCCGGAAGAAGCAAAGAAGAATTCCCTTCAATCGTCGAAAAGGAAAGGCTTGACGCCGGACTGTAACTTTGAATGGTGACGGACCCTTGTGATGTGGCATTCGATATTGTCAAAAGACCCGTGCCGCTGGTGCCGGAAAGCCCCCCGTCCGGGTTTTCGATTTCCACGTCCCACGCGCCGGCCCAGGTGCCGGTCAGGTCAAACGTCCCTGTGATGGAATAAGCGCTTCCCACGCTCACGGGATTCGCCAAAAGCGATATGGATCCGGTCCGCTTCAAACGCAGGATGGCGCCGGCCTGAATATTAACGCCGGTCACGGATAAGACCGTATCCCCGAGGTTTTCCACTGAAGCAGGCGCGATCGACAAGATCGACGGCGGGGGAACCGGCAGCGTTTTCGTGCTGACGGTCACCGCCGGTGAAGCCCACGCCCCACCGCCGTTGGCCACCCGGACGCGATAGTAATACCACCTCTCGCTCAAAAGGTTCACATCATTATATGGAACCAATCCGGCATACGTCCCAGAGGCGATCTGTGTATAGGTCGTTCCGTTGGTCGATCGATCCAGATAAAAGGCGGTCGGAGACGGGTTTGTGTTCGCGCTCCAGGAAAGGGTAATGGAGGAAATCCCCAGATCTACCACGGCCAGATTTGTTGCAGGGGCCGCGTCCGTATAAACCGCCACGGCCGCCGAATCCGCCTGAGCGCTGTCGGTGAAGGCCCGGATCTGTCTTTCGTACTGGGTGTTTGTCGACAGTCCCACCTCCGTCCATTCCGTGACATCGAAATCCAAGTTGGGCGAAACCGCGCCTCCCGAGGTGGCCATGACGACAAATCTCAAGGGATCACCAACGATCGCCCATGACCACGTGATACTGGAGGTGCCGATCGAATTTCCGGCCACGCCCGTGGGTGTCCCCAAAACCCCCCAGTTCACCACGCTGGAAGGATCAACCTCATAGCTCGGCCCGGAGTGATCTCCCAGCCCGTGAATGACGTTCACATCGGCATTGGGCATGACGCCGCCATCAATGACGGCCCGGACATTGGTGCTGATGTTGTCATCAAACTGCGGAGAGTCAATCGTGACGCTCGCCACGGTCACCGGGTCAAAATAGAACGCCGCGCCGCCGACGACGCCGTTCAGGAAATCCATGGAATCCAGATGAACCGGATTGGCCCCCAATCCCATGTGGAACCCGTTTTTATTCATGGAGTCAAACCGTGTCACCGCTTGAATATCGATGTTTCCATTCATCTCCAAGCCGAAGCGCGTGACGCCCGGCGCCGTGCTGGCAAAGATGCACTCATCCAGGACACGCAGCGTGCCCCCCGTCAATTTAAAGAAGCTGTTGTCCCACAGATAAATCTTATGCAGTGCTCCGGGCTGAAAAATCAACGTCCCCTGAGACGTGACGTCCATCTGGCTCCCCTGCACATTGAGGAGGCCGCCCGTGACGGAGAGGGTGGCTGTTCCCAGAAGCACATTCCCTTGGAAGGTCATGGTGCTGGCGCCGATGGAGATGGTGGGCGGGTCCAAGGTTGACGCCGGGCCGATGGCGGCGGTCCCCCCAACGCGGAAAATTAAAGAATTGCCAAGACTGATGTGAACGGAACTTCCGGTCTGCCCGACGGTCAGATTTCCGTTCACGGTGACGTTGGAGAGCACGTCGATGCCGGTGGTGCCGTAGGCGGACAAATTCGAAAAGCTGTTGGAGGGCCCCTGCCTCAACCAGTAGGACCGCACGGGGCTGTTGAAAACAACAGCGCCGCTTCCGGGAATAAAATCCCCGCTGTAATCATTCCAATCGAAATTGGACCCGGAACCCGTGCCCACTTGATGGCCTCCCGTCAGTGTGATCGTCGAACCCCCCGCTTCAAATCGTCCGCCGGCGCTCATGACAAAAGACCCGTCGACAACCAGATCCGATAAAGCCTGCACGGTGCTTGAGCCCGTCACTCGAAAATCAAAGAAGGTACTCCCGTAATAATTGCCGCCCAGGCTGTTTTTCACCATCGTCACGCGCTGGAGGGCGGTCCCATCGAAATAGGCGGAGCCGTTTTCGGCGGCGGTGAAGGTTCCCCCCGAGTGGGTGAAATGGGAGGAGATGTAAATCCCGTAAGCTCTCATGTCGAACCTGCCGCCGGCTATCTCCACCGCCCCCAGATCCATGTCCACTCCCGCGACGACGCTGGAAGAAAAGGTCGGTTTCATCTGCATCAAGGTCATCTCGGTCGTCAAATCCCAAAAACAGCCTTTGGCCGCATTGGTGTCGTCTAACCGGACGATATCGCCCGCCACCGGCGTTTGATCGCTCGTCCAATTTTGCGGAGTGGACGCCAAGGCGTCGGAACCCCCCCCGTCCCACTTTTTCCCGAAGGTGTAATTTTGACCGACTTGATTGCTGACAAGAGCTGTGTAAGAGCGGGTGGCCGGTGTAAAGACATGATTGGGTCTGGAAGGGGTTACGGTGTAGGAGGCCCCCTCCGTTATGTTTAGAATTTCGTAGTAACCGGTCGAACTGGTGAGAATGGGAGCCCCAACTCCCCCGGTTGAGACTTCGACGTTGGCGATGCCATTGCCGTCCAAATCCGCCACCGTACCGGAAATGGAGACGACCGCCCCGACCTGGGTGGCCCCCAAAAATAAAAGCGCCCACGAAATAAGGATTGATTTCATTCCGATTCGTTGGCGCATTTTATTGCCATGCCTCAAAGAAGACCCAATCCCCTCTCCTTCCCCCTTCCCCCCGTTGCGGTTCGGGAAGGGGGAGGGAAGAAGGTCGGGGTGAGGAAGCCAGAACCGAGGGAATAAGAGGGTTCTTGCCTCCCCACCCGAACCCTCCCCCCCTAAGCCAAGCTTAAGGGGAGAGGGGATAAATCTTCACCTATTCGACAGGAATGGCGGGATTGAACTTGGCCTTGAGCTTCTTGGCTAGATCCGTGGCGGCTTTGTAACCGATGCTGGGGCCGCCGGTGGCAAAGGACGTGGCCATCAGTTCCGCGCTCTGCACGTTGATGACGCGCAGCTGTATGTGGAACTTTCTGCCATCGGCCGCCAACACACGGACGGTCCCCGTCAACACCAGGTTGATCCCGAGAATCTTTCCCACTTCGACGGAGGTCGCCGTGTTGACAACACCGGAGCGCTGAAACTTCTGCTCCTTGAGGATATTGTCAACGACGTCGCGATCCACGACGCGGAAAGAATTCTCCAGGAAGCCGGACTCGACCATGTTCCGCCAGTTCTGACGAACCACCGTTAAATCTTCATCGGCGTAGCCCGCCAGCTCCATCGGCAACACGGCCATCCGGGCCCGGTCTGGAATCGCCAGCTCGGGCGTGATGGTTGTGTTGATCACCATCGGAGTTGCCGCACATCCCATCATGAGGCCTATTATTAATGTAAAGAGAATATACGTTCTCATAGTGATCCAAGTATAAGGAAACAGACGGTCGCAACAAGGGGAAAATAAAAATCAGCCGGAAAAGACGATTAAATTCTCAATAGGCGCGAGCATCATATCGTCAATCCGGCGGAAGCTGGAATCCACGACGTGAACACCGGAGTGGATTCCAGCTTCCGCCGGATTGTTGAACATTGCAAGGATAACGGGTTAACGGGAGGCTACTTGACTTCTTTCAACTTGTCGTCAATGAGGAGTTTGAGGGAGTTGAAATCGCGGAATCCGGTCTTCATGCGGCCGTTGACGACGAGAGTCGGGGTGGCGCTCACCCCCAAGGCCTGGCCCTCGGCCTTATCCGCTTCGATTTTTTTCTTCACGTCGTCCGAGGCCTGGCAAGCTTTGAATTTAACGGGATTTAACTTCAAATCCAGCACGAACTGGTCGATTTTCTGATCAATGTTGTCTTTCTTAATATCTTTCTGGTTCTTATAAAAAAGGTCGGCCATCTCCCAAAAGGCGTCCTCCTTTTGTTTCGCGGCGCACTCCGTCGCGATGGCGGCGGCCTGGCTCCACTCGTGGTTTTCAAGGGGAAATTGCTTAAAGACCCACCGGATTTGATCCTTGTTGTAGGTGGTATAAAGCATCTGCGTCAGGTTTTCATGGCCGACGCGGCAATAAGGGCACTGAAAATCGGTGAACTCCACCAGGGTGAGGGGCGCTTTGGGGGACCCTTTCGCGTGCACTTTTTCAAGGCTGATTTTGGCCGCCCGGGTCGCATCGGGATACTCCCCCAGATCAAACACCTGACCCATAATATAGAACCGCTCATCGGGGGACACGTAGACGGAATACTTCCGGCCGCCGATATCGACGGGCACTTTCTGTAAGCCGGGCAGTTCGCTCGGGACAGGGTCTTCCACCGCAATGTTGGCTTCCAAATCAATGTTATAGGCGGATCGTACGTGCCGGGCGAGAGCGACCTTATCCACCGCGTATGTTGGCCCATTAAACAGCCACACAAATTGAAAGGCAATGATCATTGCCAAAAAATAATGGAATCGGTTTCGAGTTTTCATGATTTTTCTCCAATTTTAAAGATTGAGGTGGCGAAACTTTAGCATTTCTGAATTGCGCCGCTCTCGGTAATTTCAATGGCCCTCATGGAATCAAGGAGCCCCGCCCATTTCGGTTTCCTGCTGTGAACGGAAAAAATATTCAGGATTCGCTTCTGAAGATTGACGGCTCTTCCCTTGTGAAGAAGAACGCCGTTCGCATCCTTCAATAGAAAAGTTCCGCCGGAGGTGGGCAATCGCAACACCGACGAATACCGCCACCCTTTCGGAAGCTTCAGCGGCCCCCGTTTCAAAAAAATCTCCAGCTCCTCCAACGTTGTCAAGCCAAACTCTCTCTCGAGCTTTTGCAAAAGGTTCTTAAAGACGTACACCGTGGCTTCGGCGTCCCCCGCCGCTCGGTGGCGATCCCAAATGTCAATCAACAGGTGTTCGCACAAAGCGTCCAGCCCCCGCGAGCGAAGGTCGGGGAAAAGCCGCCGGGCGAGCCTGACCGTACAGAGCGTGGGTCGCTCCAAGGGTTCCTCCAGCCGGCAGAATTCCTGCTGCAGGAACCGGTAATCAAAGGACGCATTGTGCGCTGTAAAGATTCCCTTGGATAAAATCTTTCTTAAGGCCGGTGCGATTTCTTCGAAGGTGGGCGCCTTTTCAACCATCTCATCATCGATGCCGGTAAAGGCGGTGATCCAGGCGGGAATGGGGCGTTCAGGATTGATGAGGGAGTGAAACTTTTCAAGGACAATGCCGTCATTAACGCGAAAGACGGCCACCTCAATGACGCGATCAGCGGCAGCGCTGCCGCCGGTGGTTTCCGTGTCAACGACGCAGAAGTCAATTTCACCGAGAGATTTCACGCCGACAGGTCTCTTAGAATTCCAATGGTAGTCTTACCAGATGGCCCAACTTCGTCATTCCCGCGAAAGCGGGAATCAAGGACGTGAACACCGGACTGGACCGTGTCACGGAACGGTCCCGTCGATGATTTCAATTGTCGAAACGGGATTCCCGCTTTCGCGGGAATGACGAGCTTACGAACCCCCATCAAGGTAGATTTCCTTTATGCTTTGGGCAAGCTCTCGTACCGGCACCTGCCCCGGGGCGGCTGCCTTTCCCAGATGGCCGTAGGTCAAGATGGAGCCGAAGCTGAAGCCGATGAAACGGGACGGGAGGCCCGGGCGGCCCATTCCAATCAAAATTTTCTTCCGGTGTTTTAAGTCCAATCCCCAGCTTAAGAATTTCTCCAATTGATTGTTGGTTTTCGGCGTGACCGCCACTTTGAAGGCATCCCCCTCCCAACGCAGGGAGTCCCGACAAAGAGATTCGAACTTGGAGAGACGACCCGCCCCTGAAAAGTCGTGAACGGAATGAATCACATCCACGTTCCACGCATGGGCGATGCGGGTCAAAGACCGCACCCAGGGCGCTGACTGAATCTCCACGTCCACCAGGTCGCATAAAGGCCACAGCCGCATGAAGAGAGACGCCCGCGCGGCATTGCCCATTCTCATGGACTTGGGAGCCACTTCCCCCCTTTCTTCATGAGACCGAATGGTAAGAAGAAGCGGCTTCTTCGCGTGCCGGCGAATTTGGGAGAGAAGGTTCGCTGCATAGAGGGCGGAGTCGGGAAGCGGTTTATAAATGCCGGGGAATGTATCCAACCGAACTTCGATGAGATCGACCGGTGCTTTAAGGGCCCGATGAATTTGAGCCGAGAGGTCCACCTCCGCCGTGAGGGTCCCCACGACAAGGGGACGCTTTTCCAATAGGGACGCCTGTCGAGCTAAAAACCTTTTCATGCGTGGAAGAAGTGTAACACTTCACAATCGGCTTGTCAGGCTTCAGCTCTTAATCCGTCATTCCCGCGAAAGCGGGAATCCATTCCGGTGTTCACGTCCTGGATTCCCGCTTTCGCGGGAATGACGTAGGCCTTAGGCTTGGGAATCGGTCACCCGACGCTGGAATTCCTGCATCTCCCAGAGCTGCCCAACGGGAACCGGGGTGATAAACATTTTGAGCAGCGTCAGGAAAGCATAGTAGACATAAACCTTCTCGGGGTTCGCCGCCCTGAATTCGGCCAGCGCCCGGCAAAATTCCTGATCCAAACGGACGCCGAGGGGAAACACAAATTTGATGCGGTTAAAAGAGAGGTGGCGATCCGCCTCCCACCTTTCAAACATACGCTCAAAAGCGCCCTTCTCCTTTAAGCCTGAGATGTCCCAGAAAGCGATGTTCTCTAACGGCATCTGTGATTTCAAAAGGCTCCCCTGGTCCGTCAATTCCGGCGGCAATGCAAAACCGACGGCTGTTTCCTTTTCCGGGTCCCTCATTCGAATAAAGTAGTCATAAACTTCCACCTTCGCTTCTTCCAATGTTTTTCCTTTAAGAGCGATGAGAACCGCTTCCGCTGGAGGCATGGAGGGCCCTTCGGGAACGGCCACCGGTGACTCCGGTGTCTCTCCCTCTTTCTCCTTCTCCGGGAGGAAATGTGTCAAATAATAAGCATCCACCAAGGCCGCCTTTTCCTGGAGAGCTTTCCTCAAGTAATTCTCCGAATCGTACTCTTGCAGCTCAATCCCTTTTCCACCCAGCCCAAGCCCCAAAGGTCTCGCCCGGCCCATAAGGTCTCCCGACAATTGGACGATCAGCTGCCTTTTGGCCCGGGGGTTTCTTAACACCTGAATCAGCCGGTCGGCTTGGTAATTCAATTCTCTTTTTCTTGCGAACGTCGCATCGCCTGAGTTCATCCCCTCCCGCTTAAGATACGAGCGGAGGATAAGGCCATTGAGGACCGGATGGCCGGCGGCGCTAAGGGCCGTTCCGGCCACGGCAAGAAGGATTCCCCCCCACCCCCCCATCTGCACGGCCGCCGTCAAGACAAGGAGCCCCGGCAGTCCCGACACCGTCGCGACCAGCGTCGCCGAAGCAACCGTCCGCAACATGGCAGGTGGATGAACGTTAAATCGGTCGATAATGGATCCGTCGGGTTGAACGACACCCCAATACGTGTGCGCCAAAACATTCACCACGAAATCAATAATAAAGAAAGCGCCGACGGTTATCAGCCATGAAAGCATGCAGCCGCCGAAACCGGCCGAAGCGGGGGGAAACCATCCGAAAAGGGAAAGCGCCACCGTGCCCACCAGATAAACCGCGGCTTTGATGCCCCCTTCGATCCCCCCAATCTTTCTCACATCGGACAGCCCCCAGATCGGCAACGCTCCAGCCTGGACCAGAGGACCGAGATCAAAGAGCCACTCTGCTTCCGGGTTCCACCTCACGGAAAAAATTCGATTGTCATCGGGATGACTTTGCCATTTCCGGTAAAGGGGGAACTTTAAATCCCCGACGTCGCCGACGGCAAAAGAGGTGACGGCATATTCTCCCGGACGCGCGATCCGCAGCTTTTTGACAACCTCGTAGACGCCCGGCTCACCCGCCACGGCTTTGACTTCGGTCCTTTGGCTGTCAGACGCGTAGGCGGCATAGACATCCCGCCATCCATCTTTCCCATCTCTCCTGTTTCTCTGGCCTTTCAAGCCCACGTGGAATCCAAACCGGACATGAGGCAACACCTCCTCGGGCAATTCTCCCAGCCGAAACCGCGTCTTGAAGACGCACGTCTCTCCACGAACCAAGACCTCCGGTTGCGAACTTAAAAATTCAATGTGCGGGCGAATCCGCGCCCATTCCAAAATCGAGGGCAGTCGTTCAAAAAAACCGCGCGTGTTCCTCACCGCCTGCCGATAAAGCGCCAGAATACCCTCCTCCCGATTGAATCGGATGTCCTCCACGCCCTTGGCGTAATCCGGCACCACGCCGCCGGTAAACTCGCGCCGCACATCGTACGCGGTCACTTTGAAAATCGAGCGGCGAACCAGATCCAACCATCGCGATGAGGTGGGATAGCCCTGCTCTTTCAACCGGCGATCCTCGTCATACCAATCCACCGCCTTCTTATGGGCGGCGAAAAGGTTCTCCGCTTCCACGCGATAATAATAATCCTCGGGAGATTCGGTTTTCCTGGCCTCTTCCGGCCGCCGATCCATGGCCTTCCCATGCCATTCGGAGGGATGATCCGGGTTGACCAGAGGCGGCGTCTTCGCCAGAAACGCATTGATCTCATCCCCGGCTCCGTCATCCAGCCAACCATCCGCGACGCCGATGTTTAAAATCGCCTTCTGGCCGCTTGTGCCCGAAGCCTCCTTGGGACGCTTGGGCGTATTGAGCCAGAGGTCGGCTCCTCGAACCAGACGTTGGGATTTGGAATCATCGTACCCTTCCAGGAAAACAACCCGATTTTGAATCACGGGGTCCTTCCCCGACAAGATGTCGACCACGCGATGTAAAATCTGGACAAACGATCTCTCATGAGAAAAAGTCTTCCCGGCAAAAACAAACTGAAAGCCACGGTCCCGAACCAAATGGATAAATTCGTCAAACACATGTGGATCATCCTTTAGGAGTCCATTTAAAAACCAGTCGATCTGTTCGCGGTTGGAGAGACGATTGCTCATGGGATTATCCCCCACCCACTCTTCGACCTTTCTTAAATATTTCCCGAAGACAATCAGGAGCAGACGTTTGTAGCCCACGATCCGCCGCGCCCACACTTCCAAAAGAAGCGCCGGATCCAGCAGTTGCGTTAGCTCCTCTTTTTCCATCTCCCCGATATCTTCCGGGAACCGATCCGCTCCCGTCCAGGCCATCCAGCGACTCTTTAATTCGTCCAGGCGTTGTTCATAGCTGACGCCCGGCTCCGGCGACGCTTCGCCACTCTGAATCTTCTCTGTCAGTTCGCGAACCTCACCAATTATTCGTCTTTTGATCATTTCGCGAATCATGGCGATGGCGTTCTCTTTCTCCTGATCCAAAACTTCCCGGAGCTCACTGTTTCTTAACGCCGGCTGGTCATAATCCGCCGGCATAGTCTGACCGGGAATACCCAAAGCAATCTGTCGGGCCACCTCATCCGCTGGATTCAAAATCCTCCACATCTCACGGCGGGAAGGCTCTTGTTCTTCAAGACGCATGACACGGATTAATTTTGAAGTCAGCCAATGATAGTCGACGCCGTTGGTCACCCACTTCACACGGTTGGACGCCAATTCATTATCGCTCAAGATCCCCAACTCAGAAAAGAAATCCTCCGCCTTCTGAGCGTTTCTCCTGCTCACGGCGACGATGTTGCCGCCAAACATGTTCAGAAGCTTCACGATAAAATAAAGGGGGAGAATCTCCCGGCGATAGACAAAACCCGGCAAGAAGGCCGCATGGATGTCGGACCATCGTCCGTCCATCATCCATTGGGTCATTTGCGCGGCTTGTTCATCCGTGAAGGCCGTCGACAGATAGGTCTTGATATAGTCAACCAAGGGGACACTCAGCTTGAACTTGTCAATGCCGGCCGCGACCAAGGTATGGGTGAAAAAGATAGCTTGGGTTCCCACCAATTCCAACGCCAATTCGTACGCTCTCTCCAAGAGAATATGGTCCCCTGCCATCAACTGCTGGGTTTGATCCCTCATGAGCGCGATGAGATAGGAAAAGGTGGCCGTTTCGTTCATGTGGATCGGACTGTGGGGATTGAAACCCAGCTGCTTTCGAAATTCGTAGGCCGCCACTCCCAGGAGCCACTGCTGGCGCAATCGTTCGATGGATCCCGTTTCCCCCTGATACAACACATTTAACACCAACCGCTGGTATTCACTTTCATTGGTATCAACATCGGTGGTGGGCATGAGAACGCGAAGCCCTCCCACCGTCACCGCCCGAAAACCGACATGCACAGTCGGATTGTCCCGGCTGACGGACCCCATCGGAATTTCAATATCCAACGGTTCCCCCGTTTTTTCATCAATCATGAGACCGATCCCGACGTCTTGCGGCCGAAACGACTGCCACAGATCCTCCCGCGGCCGGCCGAAAAGATCCAATTTTGAAGAACGAACGCCCCCCCGATAATCAGGAATAAACACCGTGAATTCCGGGGCGTCAGAATCGGCCTTAAGGGTGGTCACCCCGCCCAAATAGGCGATGGCCTTGATCCAATCACCGGCCAACACACCCAAGCCCCCGTCATACGTGGTCAAGCGGTGGCCGATGCCGTCTTCCACCGCGCTGATCATGGCTTCCAGACTCAAGATGACCGGCTGCGTCCCTTTTAAGTCTTCATAGAAACTCGACTGGCGGATCCAACCCATCGTCCAGTCATAAGCTTTTTGCGTCTCCACCTTTAAATCGGCCAATTCTCGGGCATCCTCGGCGGTCCACTTCACGCCGGGCTTTTTCTCCCGGATGTCCTTTATTTTTTGCAGAAGCAGAACGGCTCGATGATGAAACCGGGGGTCAAAATTGATTTCCAGGGATTCCAGAAAGGTTCTCTTCGACGGATTCAGGCAGAGTTGGACGGTTGCGAGAACGGCGGTCAGGCAAAAAACGGGGTGAATAAAAGCAAGGATGATGCTCGCCGCCAGCAGTTGTGCGGAAAACCTCGGGTCCGCCCGAAGGGCTTTAAGTCCACCCCGGCTCCACACCCTCGCCAACGGTATCGGATTCAAATTGGAGGCCAAATCTTTAACGCTCGTCAATAGGCCCTGCCCCATCCGACCCAATGAAACAACAGGCTGAAGGACGTGCTTGGCGAATCTGAGCGGCCGTCCCGCCCGAAAATAATTCCACGGCGTCGGCCGACGATCCGGGACAAACGACCGTTCTGTTCCATCGACATCGGTATGGATAACCGGAGGAACCTCCGCCTTCAACTGATTGAGCGCCTGGCTGGCGGATCGGAAAAGATTATTTGGCCCGCCATCGGGGACGCCGATGTGCTGAGCGGCGGGGTAAACGAACAGCTTTTCGCCGGCAAACAACCGCTCGAGCGGAGATTTCTCCCGGGAAAAAACGGAGAGATAGGCCGACCCCTGATCCGTTTCGACGTGGGTCAGTTTTGGACTCACGACGGCATAGGAGATTCCCCGGGCTTGCAATAAGCGCGTCAGATCCGGCGTGTGGAAGCCGCCGGTGATCAAGACGGCGGTTTCGTCTGTCCCGGGGACGCGAGCCGCCGCGTGCAATAGGTTGTCCACCATCTGCCGGCTGCGGATCTCCGCCTCGCGGTAAAAATCCTCAAAACGGGACAAGCCGTCATTCCGGCGGAAGCCGGGATCCGGGACGTGAACTCCGGACTGGATCCCGGCTTCCGCCGGAATGACGGATTTCGCCATGACATATTCCACCCACTCCTCCGGCGTCAGTTCGAAACGGGCCAGCTTCTCCGATAGATACAAATGCCGCGATTGCCGGATGAGGAACCTCTCTTCACCGGTTCGACTCAAACGGGCGTAGACGTCCTCGGTTAAGGCTCGAACCGCTGTCAACACCGCTTCCACTTTGATGTCGTCGCACAAAAGGACATACTCTAGATACCGGTCGAACTGGGGCGTTTTTTCCAGAGAGACGCCATGCCCCTTAAGAAGATCCCGGAGGAAGCGATAATAGTCGGCATAAGGGAGCCGTCCTTCCTGAAAGCCCAAGCTCAGGGCTAGAAGCTCCCCCGCTTCTTTCTCCGTCAACCGCGCCGCAAGCGTTCGCAAGACATCCCTTCGCTCTTTCTCCGCACGTTCATAGGGAATCGACGCCTCCAGTTCGTAGGCTTTCAGAAAGGGCTCGAAAACAGCCTTTCGCTCCGGCAACAAGGGAACCCCGGATTTCGAACACATCCGCACCAGATGCCGGCCAAAAGCCCCTAAATTAAGGTGCCCTGACTCATACTCCCGCACCCGCTGATCGAAGGCGTAGAGAAGGGCCCCAAAGATGTCCTTCTTTTTTTCCTCCAGGCTTTGACGTGCCCGTTGAATCTCCCGAAGGACCGCCTTCTGCGATTTCATCGCGCTTCGGTAAGCCTCGACGTTTCGCCGATAATGAGGTCGATCATCCACGCCGACAAAAGGCGGAGGCTCCACGAAACTCGTCACGCCGACATAAGAGGGGGCGCCGATCCGGCTCTCAGCCAAAAAGCCATCGGCCACCTCTTTCGTGATTGTTGGGTTTGGATAACGGCGGAAAGGTTCGAAATTAAAATCTTCGAACGCCCCTTCAACGGCCACGAAACGGATCCGGCGCGTGTCGATTAATGTCTGAAGGAGTCCGGCGATATTCGACTGGGCTTCCGTGTTGAGGTGGACGTCCTGGATGAGGATAACGTCTCTTATTGATCCCTCCCGATGAGACAAGGAGGAGGGCACTGCCCTATAAGCATCCTTGACCTCGCCCTTACCCAAAGTCATACGAGAAAGGAGCGGCCAAGCGGATGATGGGGGCGGCGCCAAAGGGACGGGCGTCAAACGTGAACGGGAAAGATTTGAGAGGCCAACGCTGAGCGGCAGGGAAGCCAGCATAGAGGCTGGAGAAATCGTTTCGGATTTTTTAAGGTTCTGCTTTCGTTCTTCCCAGATGGACGTCTGAAGGGTATGGGCAAAAAGGATGTTGGTAAAAGAAAAAATAACCGCCGTCAGCGTGGCCGCCACCTGACGACAGAGGAGAAATCGCCGGGATGTACCGAGCTTCATATCATTAGCTTAATGAACCGGGGTTAAGATCGCCTTAAATTCTTGTAACCAACTTGTAAAAAATGAGCGGAAATAGACGGTAAAATCGGGAAGAATCCGTCGGCCTTTGTCAAGAAACAAAACGCCCGTCATCCGCCGGAGCGGATGACGGGCAAATGAGAGTGGGGTGAGGGGATCTTTAGGAGGAGTGAGGTGATCCCCCCACCGCCCCAACTCAATATCTTGAGAGGGCCTTTCCATCTCTCAAAACCATAATGCTTTTTATGCCTGGCTCTGGACCCGCCTCAAAAGCGGCTCAAGTCCATCCAGACGGTTTCCTTCCACCTCCAGAAGCACCGGGTTCAACGCCTCCGTAATAATAAGGTAGAAGCGCAGCCTTATGCCGCCGAAGGACACATCATTAAATTCTTCAAGATTGACATCTCTTGTGAAGAGGACGGAAATATCGGCCTCTTCCTGAGGACTTAAGAAATGTTGCTCTTCCAAGACGTTCAATACTTGCGACAGACGATCGGCTTCGGACCGGGTCATGATTAATAGACGGCCGGCCTCGATGGAGAAGGAAAATCTTTCCTCGAGTGCTTGTTTCACCGCCTCCGAATGAACGACTTGAACATGTCGGATGGCGCCCTGCTCTTTACGAACGGCCCTTCGGTTAAGGGCGAAAAATATTTCACCCGCCACCTTGTCGACGTCCGTTTCGGTGGTAAAACGGACGACAATCTGTGCGCGGGCCGCCGGAGCCGGCTCGTCCAGAAGCGAGCCGAAGGACTTGGCCTCAAGAGTTTCCGGTTCGCCTCCAACAATTGCTTGCCGGATCAACTGGCCGAGAGTACGCCGCAGTTGAATCTCGGAGGCCACATCGGTGTTAGACCGAATGGATACCAGATCCCGCGAGACCACCTCCGACAAGTCGCCGAGATCATGACCGGTTTGATCCTCCGGCCCTAGGATTTCGGAGACTCGAATCCGATCCGGCGCGGAAAGGAGCTGTATCAGCATCGCGCGCTGGCGCCCTGGCTTCGCGTTTAATATTTCCTGGAGAGGCAGACCCGTTAATGACGGTACTGAACCGATATCGGCGCGCAAGGGGGAACCCCGGACGTGAACACCGGAAGGGGTTCCCCCTTGCGCGCCGACGGTGGGTGTACGCTTTGCAATGGCAGACATAACCTTCTTGGCCGCCCCCCACCAAACGCGGGGGAAATCGACGGCCTGCTTCAGGTAGGCGGTGCCTTCGTTTCGAACTCCCCGCAAATGCTCCGCTTCATGAAGGTAAATTGACCGCTGCAAAGAAAGGGGCAGATGAGAGAGCCGAACTTGATCGGCATACAGATGCCCGCCGACAACGAAAGCGATTTCCTGATTCTGCAAGGCTTCATTAGCCGCTTCCACGTCACGGGCCGGAAGATCATAAAAGTCTGGATCGGAATAGGGGATGGAAGTTTGGTTCGAAATATCAATGACAAAGGGCTTTTGGAAGGCGCCCAGAAGGCGCGGCCGCCCGTCCGGCCCCCGCACCATTCCCGATTTCGCCTGATAGCGCGACCACCAAATTCGAACGGCCTGCGACAAAAACAAGACGGCGACCACGGTGGGCAGGCCCGCCAATAGCGGCACCGAAACCGCCGGCCCCACCCAACCCAGAGATCCCAACCAAGCCGCCGAAAGCGAACCGGTAATCAACGCCGCCGCTACAACCGCCAACGCCGCCAACGCCGCGGCCCCCCATGATCCCGCCACGCCGATAAACAAAAGGGCGTCCCGCCCGCGTTTTTCCTCAAGTTCGGCTTCCGTCGTTGCGGGTCGATGAATGGCGTCGAGGATGCGCCGATGTGTATTCTCATGCTGGGCACGTCCTAGGAGACTCCCAATTTGTTCCCGAACATCCCTCGATAAAGTCTCCCGATGAAGCCTCTTTAAGGCGTCAATGGCTTCAATACGCGCGGCGGTCCCCGGGCCCTTTAAAACTCTCGACCAAACCCCGACCTGCTGGGTTTCGTTCAATCCAAACCGGGCGAGGGCAACGCCGGCTTCCTGTCGAACCCGCATTTCTTTGTCGTTCAACAAAGACACAACAACCCCAAGAACATCCCGCCTTCCATACTGGCTCAACGCCTGCACAATGGCGATGCGAACTTTCAACTCCGGATCCCGTCGGAGAGCCATGATAGGACCGACATCCCTCACCACCTGAAATGAGGCGAGAGCCGAAATGACGGAAACACGGACGTCCGGCTCCTTATCGACAAGGCTCGACCGTAAAACAGCCCGGATCCGATCTTTGATCCTCCGATTCCCCGTTGACGTCCACAGCGTCTTCAACGCGTCAATTGCTTTTATACGGTTGTCCCGCCACGAATCCTTCAAAATCTCTGTCCACATCTCAACCTGTCGGGCCTCGCTCAATCCGATCCAGATGAGGGCGTTTCTGGCTTCCTGCCGGACCAACACGTCTTTATCCTTCAATAGAGAGAATAGAATCTGAGTTATCCTTCCTCTGGCTCTCTTGAATTTCCCCGTTTCTATGGCCCCGTATTCCCTCAAGGCTTTTAACATCTCGACGCGAACCTTCAAACTCTTGTCCCGATGAAGCGCAAGGATTCTGCCGACATCCCCCACCGATCGAAGCGAGGGAAGGAATGAAACGGCCAAGATCCGAAGAGCCGGATCTTTATCGGAAAGGAAGGAGCGGATCGCTTTAAGAACCCGGGATTTTTGCTGATTGCTCAGCGTCGGCCGGCGGGCGAGATTTTTCAATAAATCAAACACCGCCAGACGAACCGCAGCCCTGCCGTCTTTTCTCAACTTAAGAACGATGTCCAAAAGTCTCTCTGCCGGCAATTGATTGAGAACTTTCAGAGCCTCCACCCGAACATTTTCACTCGAATCCATCAAGCCTCGCCACAAAGCATCGAGAATAGCCGCCCTCTGATTTTCAATGTCGCCGATAACCCCTTCAATCCGCATGATCGTTGTCAACGCATATTGCGGATCGGACAGGCCTGGCATCAAGGTCGAAAGAGGGGCAAATCGGGAAACGATCGGATTCCTTTTTTCTATTCTCGCCGGCAATGTACTCAGCACTCTTTCCGCTTCGTGCCGAACCCACCATCGCGGATCCTGCAAAAAGCCTTTCAATGCTCCCTCGATAAACGCAATATCCAAATCAATTTCCTCGTTCATTTTTCCAAGCTCACCGATGGCTTTCGAGCGAGCCGGGTCGCTTCGGCTCAAAACGGCGGAGGCCCACAACCGGACGCGATCCTCCCGTCTCAACTTGAGGCCGCCTGCCTTCATCAAATTCCCAGCCTCATTCTGGACGTCGGCGACAGGATCCCGCAGTAAAAACAAAAGCTGATCCAAAATCAACTCTCTATCTCGGCTGGCCAGATTGGGAGCCTGACATAATGCCAACAGCCTCTTTGCATTGGCGAGGCGGACGGCGGAATTGGGATTCCGCATGTTTGACAATAGGTGATCAACCGTCGGAGACAGGGCCTTCCACGCCTCCGCCTCAACATCGGCATCGATATCGCCAACCGCTTGAACAAGCACCTGGCCGACGGGCCCCTCCACCCAGGCCGGCGGATGTCGACTCATCATTTCCCCGAAATACTCCACGGCCTCGAGGCGAATTTGTTTTTCCGAACGCGTTTGATAAGCCTGAACCACTGCTTGGAATTGGCCTAATTTCATGCACGCCTCAACTGCCTTTTGGGCGACACTGAGTTCTCTATCCCGGGTCGCGGCGATAATGGCACTGGTCGCCGGGTATTTCACATACGGCGCATTCGTCGTACTCCTCGCCAAAACACATAGGGCATCAACCGCGCTTTCTCTCACCTTCTTATTGTTATGACTCCTCAATAGGGAGATGATAAGCGACACGGAAGAATCATCCCCGAGCATTCCCAGAATTTCAACGGCCATCCCCACGATGGAAGCCATTTCATCGGAGAGGGCCCTGTGGAGA
>JAJAPZ010000046.1 GCA_020523905.1 Candidatus Obscuribacterium magneticum | reverse complement strand
TCGAAGATCCCATGGAAGAAAAATGGCCCGATGTGGGTAACTTAATCCTGGAAGACTCCGAAACGGGAGAAAGAAAAATGATGCCTCCAAATCTTAAAGGGTTCCAGAGGGATTACAATCAGCGAGTCAAAACACTTCGCGAAGCCCAGGATAAAATGTTCAAAAAAATTAACATGGATCGCGTGAAATTTCAAACAAACGAAGAATATACAAAGCCACTTTTGAATTTCTTTCGCGAACGAGAACGCCGATTTAGATGAAGAACAAAAGAATCTGTAATTGCGAGGAGCCGCTTTTGCGGCAACGAAGCAATCTCATGAGATTGCTTCACCCCCTTTGGGGGTTCGCAATGACAGTTTTGCTTGTTCCCTTTTCATCAGCTCAACCGTCAATTCAGATGAGAGTCGAAGTTAATCCACGAGAAATAACGATCGGAGATCCTATCTCTTACCAGGCCACCATTATTTTTTCATCGCAAGTGGCTCCGGCTCCATTGGCTCCTCCAAGCCCGCTTGGTGAGTTTGAACTCCTGGACTATAAACAATCCCCGCCCATCCAAGTTCAAAAAGACAAAATTTCAATCACTCACAGCCTCATTCTGACGACATTTTCCACGGGAACGCAACTCATTCCAACTCTCACGCTTAATTTTGTCACAGAAGATGGAAAACAGGTTCAAGCCAACACCGAGCCCGTTAACATCGTGGTTCAGTCACTACTCGACAAATTCGGTGACGAGGGGCAGCTTCGTCCCCTGAAGGGATTTTTTAATTTCCGATCATATCTGTGGCTATGGATATTAATTGGAGTCCTTATCGGTCTGGGGGCAGGGTTCTTCGCCTTAAAATGGATCCAAAAAAGGAAAAAGGAGGCCTTGGAAGCTGCGGGACCGCCGAAACCTCCGGAAGAAATTGCCTGGGATGCCCTTAATCAACTTGAATTTTCGGGACTTTTAACCGACGGAAATATAAAAGAGTTTTATATCAGGCTCTCTCAAATTCTTCGACAATATTTGGAAAACCGCTACAAAGTACTGGCTCTAGAGAGAACGACGACTGAATTGCTGGCTGAATTCAGGAGGCTTAACCTCGCGCTTGATCTCACCTCTCTTTTGCGCCTGACTCTGGAAACGGGAGACCTGGTCAAATTTGCCAAATATGCCCCGGAAGATCAGGAAATAGAAGAAGATTTAAATCGGGTCAAACAAATTATTACCGTCACAACACCCCAGGCCGCCCCTGAGCAAAAGAAGGAAGAAATCCCGGTATGATATTCGCTGCTCCAAAATTTTTATGGTTCCTCTTCATTATCCCCGTGATGGTGCTCTATCTTTATTACTTTCGCTCCAGTGATTTGCCCAGCCTCCGGTTCTCTTCAATAAAAAAATTAGTGGGGAACGCGGTGGAACTAAGGCTGACTCTCAACGTACTTCTCCCCGGGATTTTACGGATTTTGGCCGTGACGCTTTTAATTTTTGCCCTCGCCCGCCCTCAACGCGGCCTCAAAACAGAGGAATTGACTACCAAGGCCACCGACATCCTTGTTTGTCTGGACTCATCGCGAAGCATGCTCACCGTGGACTTTAAACCCGAAAACCGGTTTGCTGTGGCCAAGCAGGTGGTTGCGGACTTTATTAAGGGAAGAGAAAACGATCGAATCGGCCTGGTTCTATTCGCGCAAAATGCCATCACCCAATGTCCTCTCACCTACGACAAGTCAGCCCTGCTTAATATTATTGATTTTCTTCAGGTGGGAATTATTCCGGCCGACCAAACAGCCATCGGACTTGGAATTGCCAACTCCGTTAATAGGCTCAAAACCTCAGCGGCCAAAAGCAAAGTCATCATTCTTGTCACCGACGGCGCCAATAACGCCGGATCCATCGATCCCATTACAGCGGCCAAAACCGCCGCCTCCTTTGGAATTAAGATCTACACCATCGGCGCCGGCTCTCCCGAGGGAGGATACATGCCCGTCCCCGATCCCATAATGGGAGAACGGATGCTCCCCGTCAAAAGCGATCTGGATGAAGACACGCTCCTGCGAATTGCCAGCGAAACGAATGGGAAATATTTTAGGGCCAAAACGGCTGGGGCGTTGAAAACGATATTCCAGGAAATAGACAAACTGGAAAAAACCGACATCAAGAAAAAAGAATATGTCGACTATGAAGAACTTTACATCTGGCTGCTTTTGCCGGCAGCCATTCTTCTAATTATTGAGCTATTTCTTTCCAAAACAATATTTAGGACGGTCCCATGATGGGCTTTCATTATCCCCGTTCATTTTTCCTTCTGATCGCGTTTTTATTGCTTCTTCTTTCCTTTGCCTGGTCGCGGTGGCAAAGACAGCGAGACCTTCTGAATTTGGGAGATTGGCGCCTCATTAAAGAAATGGTGCCAGTTGGAGGACTCTTGCGACGAAAGAAAAAAGACTTGATTATATTGTTCGGACTCCTAATGGTTATTTTCGCCGCCTGCGGGCCGCAGTTTGGTTCAAGACTTCAGGAGGTTAAGCATCGCGGGGCCGATGTATTTATCGCCCTGGATGTCTCCAGAAGCATGCTGGCGGAGGATGTTCAACCCACACGCCTTGAACATGCCAAAAGGGCCCTGCAGCTGTTGGTCCAAAAACTGCAGGGAAATCGCGTGGGGATTATCGCCTTCGCCGGATTCGCTGTTCTCCAGTGCCCGCTGACCATTGACACCGATGCCGCCCAGATGTTTCTGGATATTTTGGACACCGACACGGTTCCCCGGCAGGGGACTGCCATTGGGGATGCCATTCGCTTGGCCCTAAAGAGCTTTAAAAAAGAAGACAAATCAGGTAAGGCCTTGGTTCTAATCACCGATGGAGAAGATCAGGGGTCCGATCCGGAGGGAGCCGCGAAACTCGCCGAAGAAACAGGCGTAAACATCTTCACAATTGGCATCGGAACATCTAAAGGAGAAGTAATTAAAGATCGGGACGAACAGGGCAAAGTGGTGTCCTTCCATAAATACGAGGGGGAAATGGTTCTAAGCCGGCTGGATGACGCTCTCCTCACAAATATATCTCAAATAACCGATGGAAAGTACTTCCGGGCAAGCTCCTCCGACTTGGAAATTGATGAAATCGCCAACATTATCAACGGCTATGACAAAAAAGATTTCGCTATAAAAATATATAAGCGGCTTCAGGAAAGATTCCAAATTTTCGTTCTTTTGGCCTTGTTAATTCTGGTGTGTGAGTTTTTCTTTGGGGAAAAACCGGGCCAATTTAAAAGAATCAGGGAAAAAATGAAAAAAGTTCCGCAACTGAAAAATAAGCTGTTTAAGTTTTCAGGCCTGACCCTTCTTTGCGCGATGGTTCTCACCTCAAACGCGTTTGCCGATCTCAAAGGTCATATCCTCAAAGGAAATAAGCTTCTGAAAAAAGGAGATTTGGAAGGGGCCAGAACCGAATTTGAATCAGCCCAAATCGACGCGCCTGAGGAGGCGCTGGTTCCGTATAACATCGCCGGGACTTTCCTAATGGAGGGTAATTTTGAGGAAGCCAACAGATATTATGAGAAGGCGCAGGTGATGTCCAAAAATCCCGTTTTAAAATCCTACATCGCCTACAATCAGGGATATTTGAATTTCGCCAAGGGCGATAGAGAGGGGGCCATTTCCAAATTTAAGGAATCCCTCAAATATAATCCCAAAGACTTAGACGCAAAGTATAATATCGAATACATAAAGGCGGGGAAAACGCCCCAACAACAGTTTAAACCTCAAGGAAAGCCGCAAAACCAGAAATCCGACCAAAACAAAAATCAAGATTCAAAACAAAATCAGGGGGGGAACCAGGGGGAAGATAAAAAGCCGGATAAAGAACAGCAAAAGGGCGAAATGAACCGCGAAGACGCCGAAAGAGTTTTGCAGATGATCAAAGACGACGAGAAGAAGAACTTAAAGAACGCCCGTCCAATTAATTTCGGATCCAAGGAAAAGGAGAAAAATGAAAATACCGGCAAGGACTGGTAGAAACAGTTGCACAATGACCGTCATTCCCGAATGTCTTAATCGGGAATCCATTTCTTCCGTCGGAAGATTTACTGACTGGATTCCCGCTTTCGCGGGAATGACGACTTTCGCAACAGGCCCTGGCAGGAAAAATTGCCGAAAAATTTGTTTTGGCGGGTTGCTCCTTTTTCTCTTAACCAGCCAAATCATCTCGGTTCTTTTCGCTGAGCCAAAAATTTCCGCCAGCGTCAGCGCCACCGAACTTACGCTGAATGATTCCATCACACTTAAGCTGGAAATTTCCGGGGTCCAGCAAATTGATTCCATGCCCAATCTTCAACTCCCGGGTTTTGTCGTTCAACCGGCCGGCCAGACGCAATCTTTTCAATGGATCAATGGACAGACTTCCTCAATGATTGCTCTCAATTTTGTTTTGACTCCCACCAGAGCCGGATCCATTCAAATTCCATCCATCACTTTGAGCATTAGCGGGCAGAATTACAGCACCGACCCCATCAACATCGTTGTTACTCAGGGATCGGGGGCCACTCCAAGCGGAGGCAACCAGCCACCTCCGGAACAACAAAACATGAACATCCCAACGGAAGGTCTGAAGCCCGTTTTCATGACCGCGGAAGTGGATAAATCCCGAGCCTATGTTGGGGAAGAAATTCTCCTCTCAATTAAATTCTTAAGGCAACCCGGCCTACAGCTGGCGGCCCAACCCCAATACTTTCAACCCGAGATGACCGGATTCATTTCCGAACCAATGAAGCAGCAGGAATACACAACATCCATTCAAGGGGTTCAATTCGTCGTCACGGAACTTCGGTATGCCCTTTTTCCCACTTCTGAGGGAGAATTTGCCATTGGGAGCGCCCAAATTGATTTGGCGGTTCGAACCCAAGGAAATCCTTTTGACGCCGACAGTTTCTTCCAAAATTTCTTTGGAAGAGCCCAGCAGATGCGTCTTAAGACAAGGCCCATTCCTGTTAATGTCAGAGCGTTGCCGAAAGACAAACCGGCCAATTTCTCCGGAGCTATCGGGAGATTGAAAATTACGGCGCGAACCGATACCACGGATTTTGAGGTGGGAAAACCTTTCAATTTGATCGTCAATATTGAAGGGAAAGGAAACGTCAGATCGCTTAAAGAGCCTTTCATTCCAGCGGTGAGTTCGCTAAAACGCTATGAGTCCATATCCAACACTTCCATTAATAGCGACGGGAAATACATTTTTGGAAATAAGGAATTTAAAATTCTAATGATTCCACAAGTTTCGGGAACTATTTCCATACCGCCCATTGAGTATGTTTATTTCAATCCGGAATCCCATCATTACCTTACTGATTCAACTCCCGCCATTTCCCTTAACGTCAAACCGGGAACAAAAAGCCCGGATGACAAACAGGTCTTGGCCCAAATCCCCGTCGGACAAAGCCAGGAAGGAGTTCGGGTTGTGGAAAAAGATATTCGTTTTTTAAAATCCGGAAAGATTAAACCCGGAAAGCCACCGTTATATTTCCGCCAGCTTTTTTTTGTATTCAATGTTATTCCTTTGATCTTTGCCTTGGGAGCCTTTTTCGCCCAGTGGCAATACAAGCACCGCACCACTTTTGCCGCTCAATATCGGTCCCGAGGAGCGTTAAAGAAAGCGCTCAAAAAAATCAAAAAAGCGGGAGCGCTGATATCCGGAGAAGATCCCATTCCATTTTATGGCCTTCTTTATTCGGCGTTGGCGGGATTTTTGGCGGATAAATTCGGGATTTCCGCCTCCGGAATGCTCGGGGATGATTTGGGCAAACGTCTCGATGAAAAAGGAGTGGATCAGGAAAGCCAATCTCTCATCCGCGGGATTTGGGAGGAGGCCGATATGGTCCGCTTTGCCGCCTCCACATTTGATCAAGCCACTCGGCAAACGAGTCTGCAAAAAACCCAAGATGTATTAACCAAACTTAATAAGGTGCTCTGAATATGAAGATTAAAAATTTTCTTCCGGTTCTGCTTTTGGTTTCCTCTTTTTCAATGGGAGCCAGAGCCTTGGACACTTTCCAGCCCCAGGATGAGTTTCTCCAAGCCAATCAGGCCTATGAAAAAGGGGAATATGACAACGCGTTGAATTTGTATCTCGCTCTGACTGGAAAAGGGTATGAGGGAGCTTCGCTTTTTTACAACATTGGAAATACCTATTTTCGCAAAGGCGAACGCGGACCAGCAATCCTATGGTATGAAAGAGCTTCCCGGCTTGATCCGCGCGACCCGGACATCCAATTTAATTTAAGTCTTTCTAAAAATCACCTGAAAGATGAAAAAGAAAATATTTTCGAAAGATTGATTCAATTTTTTAACGCCTTTGAACTGGGCTTAATTTTTTCGGCCCTTTGGTGGCCTTTTTTTATCCTATTGGGGACCAGGATTTTGGGGTGGTTGAAAGGGGATCTGTGGCCGGGTCTCCTGTTGTGGAGTCTTGGGGCTTTGGTTTTTTGTTGCGGTGTTTGGTTGGGTGCTAATTTGGTGATAACAAATGAGCCCCAAGGAATTGTCACAAAAATCCCGGGGGAAGTGAGAAATGGTCCGGGAATGGAATACGCCGTGGGATTTACTGTCCCCGAAGGAACCAAAGTGGTTCTCCTCAACAAAAGACCTGACTGGGTCGAGGTGGGAGTTCCGCAACAAGGATTAAAAGGGTGGATGCCTGCCGATGAAGTTGAACAAATTAATTGGAACTCGGCTTCGTCAAGTTGACATCCATCGCCTGAACCCAACCCTCTTTTCCGCCTAAACCAATTCGATACCACTCCCCAAATTCATTCTCAAGAGATTCAGTGACTTTATAGACGATGGGGGGAGAAATCTTCTTTAGATGCTTTGAGGAAAGCTCCGGAGTGTCATAAACCAATACCCCTTTGACTCCGGCCACAACCCACTCGGCCGCAAACGCAGACTTTGATTGGGGTCCCGCGGCGGTTTCTTCGGCCGCTTTTTTTATTTTGGCTTGAACGATATCAGCCAATCTTAAGTCCACACCTTGAACCCAACCCTTGGTCTTATCCTCCAACTCCAATTGGAACCATCTATCCGGCCCCACTTTTTCCGAAGCGAGAGCGAGGTAAATGTTGCCCTCTTTCAAAACTCCAATGGGCTTGGCCTTGATTTTCGCCTCAAAGAATACCTTCACTCCTTCTCCAAGAGGCTCAAAATAGGTGGCTTCCTCCCTTCTGCCCTGATCCATGTATGACGGGGGAGCGCCCGCAGAACCCGCTTTTCCTATTCCACCGAGATCCGGGGTTAAATTGTAGGCCGACACCAAAGCCCCGTTAATCCAGCCCACTTTATCCCTGGACTTCACTTGAAGCCATCTTTCCTCATCAATCAACACCTCAAAATCAGCTTTCCCTTTGCTCCCCACGGCGAGCTTTTCCCCGGTGGGATGATCGTTCCCAGGATTCATGTATAGTGGCACATCCTGTTTTTTGACTTCGAAAAATATATCCACTCCTTTCATTTTTGTTCCAGGCATCTCTGCGGGAAGGGGCGGAGCGGTTTCCGGCACCGTCTCTTTGGGTAAGCTGGCCACCTGAATTTCCTTCCGGGGGGTTGATCGGCTCACTGGTTCTTGAGGGGGAACTTCCTCCGGAACAGCCTCCGGAATAACTTCCTGGGTCGCCAAAACTGGTTTCTGGGCAATTTTAGGAGGAGGAGCCGCCGCCGTTTTAACCGGCTTCTTCGCCGGCTTTTCTTCGGTTTTTATTATCGGAATGACCTTGGGGGCTTCTGCTTCGACTTTCTCTTGCATTAATTGCGCCAATTTCGGAGGAAGGGGAGCTGGCTTTACTTCTTTAGCAGCGGTTGCCACTTCCAATAATTTTTGCTCCCGCCAAATTTCCTGCTGTTTTTTAAGAGCGAGGGCATATTGAAGTTTCCTAGTTGAGATGCGGTTTCGAACCAGAAGTTCCGCCTTATTGGTGATTTTTAATTCTTTGGGATACGAGGTCCCCGCCAACGCCACCCTTAACGGGAGTTCCTGTTCTCGCGTAAAGGCGTTGGTCTTATTCAAATTTTGCACGTACATGATGGCTTTGTCATACCCAAGCCGAGCAAGAATGATTCCAAGCGGGAATTTTAGCCCGGGCCATCTCGGCCGGTTGAAAAAGGGAATTAGCTGTTCCTTTGCTCGTTCGGAATCTGAAATGGCCCGGATATCCAACAGAGCCTGATCTATTTCAGCTCGGAGAGGCTCTGCTTCTTCCCGGGAAAGACGAGGGACAAGGAGAAAAACGGCATCTTCCGCCATCACATCGCTCACCCAGCCTAATGATTTTAGGCGAACCTCATCGCGTACTGATTGGAGCATGAACGAAAAAACCACCTCCGCATAGGCGCGCAAGAGCGGATTCCTGATGCCGCCTTCTTCGCGAATTTTTTCAAAAAGGCTGTTTAAAACCGGTGAATGTTGATCTAATTCAATCAAGCCCCCTTTGGACAATTCGTTTATGAAGGGTTGGATCCAATCGGGCGGGTAATCAAATTTCAATAGTGATTTAATGGCCGTTTCTCGATGGGTAAGGGAAACCCTGGTGTTCATGGCGATATCCAGAAGAGGCCCTGCCTTGCGCTCATTAATATAAGTGGCCATCTGAACTTGAAACATGAATTCGGAATCAGGAGGTGGATTCACCAATCCCAAATCAATACCTGTGGTTTGAAATAAAAATGTGCTGGCGTGGCTGTAGACGGTCATAATTCCTTTTACGACAGGCCGGCTAAGCCTATTCAAAAATTCCTGGTAAGGAGGGAGTTTCCAAAAAAGGAGAAGAAAAAGGGTAAGGCCCGCAATAACCGTCGCCTCTTTGAGTTGGCGATTATATTTGGAAAAAAAACCTTCTCGAATGTCATCATTCATGGGAGCTTAATTGTAACCTTAATGCGAATTATTTTGAAGGCTTTTAATTGTTAACTTTTCAAAAAGTCCGAGGCACATCACCCGAAACAAACTTGAATTGGGCCTCGGTCCGGCCGCGGAAACCGAACAAACCCAATCACCCTGCTTTATTCCGATGAGGGCGGTTTGAGTCAAACAAATCCAGGAAAAAGCTTCCTGGGGACGCACTTCAATTTCTGACCAGACCCCCTGGCCCCCCAATAAGAGCCTGGCTGGTTCCGATTTTAGTCGGAACATCTTTTTTCTGCTTTGATTCCTTCCTGGATTTGACAGGGATTCCTGAAACTTCAGGAGAAATTCTTCCGGATTCTCCGGTTTATTGGGCAATTTCAAAACGACTATGCGAATTTCATTAATGCCCATATACTGGCTTCGATCCTGGGGCGAAATAATAACTCCGTATTGATCCGGGGCGCTCACGGCTTGGTAATCCCAACCCCTCGGACCCCGCAACTCAAATGCCCCGCCGGGATCCGAGTATATCTGGTTAAGTTTGGGGATTTTAAGAACTTCTTGCGGAAGCGGATTTAAAAATAGAAGGGTTAATATCCATCCCGTGACAAGAACGGAACCATTAAAAAATCCCGCCCAAAAATGAATCCATATTCCGGGGAATTTATCGGGATGAAATTTGGAAAAAATGCAGCCGACGCCGGCGAAAAAAATACCCGCCGCCGAAAAACCAACGACAAAGGGAATCCCAATCCAAATCAAACAAAAAAGGGATAACAAACAAAGAAATCCCGACAGGTAAAGGTATATATATTGCCGCTGGTTTTGAATGATCACGCCCAACATGTCAGAAGTTTATAACCCGTACCGATTCCTTGCAATCCATTATCCGGTACGTCCCTTAGGGACGTCCATATCCTCCCGCAAGCGACATTATCCCCACTGCTTGGAAAAAAAGTAAAATCGGAACAAACATATGAAGAAGCACACAAAAATATTGAAATATTTTCGGAATATTCAGGTGGTCCGGGCTCCCCGCCATCGGTTATCGACCTTTGGCACTTCCCAGATCTCATACACCCTCGTAACAGACGTCCCTGAATTTCCGGATCGAACACGGCTGAGGTGGGGAGTAGTGAAGGCCGAGAGGCCAAACATCATAACCCCTCAGTCATTGAAAGAAAAGTTTTTTGGGTTTGGATCCGAAGCTGAGGACTATGCTGATTATCTCACCTCGCAATATGGAGAAGCGTTGAAAGGGCTGGAATACCAATTCAAGAACGAGCCGGTCTCTTCTCGTATTGAACTTGGGCAACCTGATCATGTCGCCAATGAAATGGCGAAAGACTTCGACAAAAGCAATGAATATCACAACGCCCTTATTCGCGGTTCAGAGAAGGTTTGGGAATTATCGATTATGAAATTCATCGTCGAGGAAACCTTGACGTCATTCCAAACTAATCTTCAGGAATTAAAAGACCGGGGATTTTTTGATGGCGACAAAGAACTTCGCCAAAAACAGCAAAGGGAAATAAATTTTCTTTTTCAGAAGGCCAAGTCTGACTCGTCCTTCCGGCCGCACCTGGCTAAAAAGCTGAGAGAATATGAACTCTTCGAGGAATACCAGGATCAATTCTTTCAACTTTTCAAATAAAGGAATTCCGTGAAAATCCTGACAGTTTCGCCCCGCGGATTTTGCGCAGGGGTGAGAAGAGCCATTGAAATTGTGGATTTGGCGCTCAAAAAATTTGGGGCGCCCATCTATGTCCGCAAAGAAATCGTGCACAATCAGGCCGTGGTTAACGATTTCCAAAAGCGGGGCGTCATTTTCATTGATGAACTCAATGAGGCCCCCGATGGTGCGCTTATTATCTTCTCGGCCCACGGCATCTCCCCCATGGTCCGGGAGGAAGCCAAAAGAAAGAATTTCAAAACCATAGACGCCACCTGTCCCTTGGTCACCAAAGTTCATTTTGAAGTTCACCGTTTTGTGAAAGCCGGTTATTTAATCATTCTCATCGGCCATAAAGATCACGATGAGGTGGTCGGGACTATGGGAGAGGCTCCTGGAAAGATCTATCTCGTTGAAACGGTGGATGACGTCTCCAACCTTCCCTTGGATCCCCAAACTAAAATTATGGTCCTCACACAAACGACGTTGAGCGTGGATGAAACCAAATCCACTCTCACGGCAATTAAAAACAAATTTCCCAAGGCCGAAACTCCGGCTAATGACGATATTTGCTACGCCACACAAAACCGCCAAGATGCCGTTAAGGAATTGGTCGACAAACATCAAATCGACCTCCTCCTCGTCGTCGGTTCACAAAATAGTTCAAATTCAAGGCGATTGTGCGAGGTGGCTCGTGAAAGAGGTTTAAAGGCATACCTGGTCGACCAAGCAGAGGAAATTAAACCCGAATGGCTTCAGGGGGTTTCAACCATTGGCGTTACGGCCGGCGCTTCAGCTCCCGAACACCTGGTGGAGGGAGTCGTCAATTTTTTTAAGCAAAAATATAAAGCCGAAGTGGAAGAAGTATTCGTCCGGGCAGAAAACGTTAATTTTTCCCTGCCAAAAGAACTGAGTTTAACGGGACAAATGGTTTCTCCAGCAAAATAGGGAACAACTTAAGACTCCCGGTGTCAAAAGGAATACAAAGATAGATGCTTGAGAATTGGAATGAACAGACCATGGCGAAGATGGTGAAGGAGGAGCTCCCGCGAATTTATAATCTCTGCTATCGCCTCTGTCAAAATAAGGAGGAGGCAGAAGATCTGGCCCAGGACACTTTTCTGAAGGCCATCCGGGCGATTCCTAAATTCAAGGGGGAATCCTCCGTGTCCACCTGGCTCTACCGGATTGCGGTAAATACCTGGAAAAACAGAGTCCGCCACCAAACCAGGCGGTTTTTTAAAGTTCATATTTCACTTTCCAGTTCCGCAGAAGAAAGCTGGGACGGCGAGCCAAAAGAAATTGAACTTAAGGATCCTTCACCCTCCCCGCCTGAGGAATTGGAAAGGATCGAAGGGGAAGCCCTGATGATCAAAACCCTGGACAATCTGGGGGACGAAGAAAAAGCCATTATAATCCTCAAAGATGTTGACCAAAAGTCATACGAGGAAATTGCGGAAGTTATGAATATAAATTTAGGAACGGTAAAATCACGATTGTCACGAGCGAGAGAAAAATTTCGGGAAGTCTATAAATATTGGAGAGTGAGAAAACGATGACCGGACACATTTCAGAGTTTGTTTCTGGATATATAGACGGGACTCTTCCGCCCAAAACCATGGAAAAGGTGAAAGCCCACCTTTTCTTCTGTAATCATTGCCGAAACACAATCAAGGAAATGCAGGAAAATGTCCAGAATTTGAAAAATCTCCCTCCGATTGAACCGCCCAAAGGATTGGAGGAAAAAATTATCCTCGCTTTAGAGCAAGAAATGCAAAATACAAAAACCAAAAAAATCGATTCCTTTGAAACCATCAAAGCCTGGTTCTTCTCTTATAAGGGGCTGGCCCTGGCCGCCACCGCCGCGGTTGTATTGGTGATTCTAAAGCCCGAATTTCATAATTTATCGAAGGGAAAGGTTCCCCCACGTGAAGCCGACAAATTTGAGGTCATGAGGAAAGATAAATTGGCGGAAAATTCGGCCTCTATGGAAAAATCCGTTGGCACACTGAAGCAAGAACCCCCGGTGGTCCTTGGCCAGGCCGTTGAATCGAAGAAAGACCAACCTACGGCTCCGGCTCGGCAGAATGAACTCACTCAAAATGCTATGGGAGCAGGTGTATCAGGTGTATCAAGTGATGCCAAAGTTTTCTCCGAAAAGACAATGCGAGCCCAAAATATTCCGTCCGCAAGAAAGATGTCCCGTGAGTGGGTGGAAATCAAGGGAGATTCAAGCGGGGTCACGGAACCCTTTCAAGAAGTCATTTCTGATAGCCATAGCTGGCAAAGGATATGGAATCGACACGTGTCCACTCAGGAACCCAAACCACCCTTTCCCCCAGTCAATTTCGACACGAACGAGGTCCTTTTTATTTGCGCGGGATCCAAGCCCACGGGAGGATTTTCGCTGGAAATTGTCAGTGTTGAAAACACTGACTGGGATGGTAAACCCGCTCGGGTGGTTACCTATAAGATAAAAACACCGCCAGAAAACAGCATGAATATTACAGTCATTACCCAACCCTTTATTTTTCGCCTCGTCCCCAAAATAACGGGACCCACCTTTTTTAAAACCGCCCAATAAGTCTCCCTTTTTCTCACAAAGCTCACCCTATTGTCACCGCTCTGTCACCACTCTCCCATAGCCTAAGGTCATCAGTTAAAGGAGAGGATGATGAAAAAGTTAATTTTAATTTTCCTGGTCACACTGCCCTGGTCTTGTTGGGCTTCTTTAAACACCAAAATATATTCCTCTGGACCCAAAGACATGCCATTGCCCTTCCCTCTCCTTTCCGCTCCAAAAACAGCCACCTACGAATGGGGTTGCCCGGTGTCCGAGGTAGTGTCGGCAAATTCTGGCGCCGAAGCCATCGACAAAATAAAGAAGGAATGTATGGAAGAGGCCAAAAAGGCCGCCCGGCTTAAACCGGGGGTCTCCGATATCATAAAAATTTCCGTCATCGTACCCGATGTGTTGGTGTCAAAACATGAGCGAGGTTTCTATCTAAAAGGTACCTTTTTTCTAGAAACAGTGGTCTTTCAACAGACTTTTGCGGGGAGGTGATTCCCATGGATCAAGAACCAATTGAAATAGACGAGAAACAGCTGAAGATTCTGGCCACCCAGTTGGGGATCGTGTTCCCCAGTTACGATTCCAAATACGAATCGGAAGATTACCCAACCACAGACCCGGGGCCGGGTATTATTCAAAGCCAAAAGAACTTTGCTGAATTAGTCTAAAGCTTTTTTGGTTAGAATAGCCCCACCATATGCGAAAAATCGCTTCTTTTGCTTGCGCTTTTTTTGTTTATTTTTTGAGCCCCTCTTTTTCGTCGGCCCTGGATCCTTACCCCGTCATAGAGGCCCTCCTCCCTTCTGAAAATCATCCTCGCGTTTTAAACAGTGACGACCTCTCTCAATTGAACCTTTGGACCCCCACTCCCTTATTTTCCCCAACGGGGGACTTCGACAAGGATGGAGATAATGAAGACCTTGCCATTTCCGGCATTTTCGATCTCATGCCAAAAGGGGAAAAAAAATACTTTCTTCTGGTGGCCACCAAATTACACAATCCGACGGAGTTTAAAGAGCTATTCTTTCAACAATACGATAAACCGGTTTTTATTCATCTCCCTGGAACGACGGGGCCGGAGGATCCTAAAACTCAAGGTTTCTCCACTTCTTTCTGCATTAATTGCTCCGAAGGACTCGATTTTTTTTGGGATAAAAAAACTTCCACATTTATTAGAAAACCCTGGAAGGAACGCCGCAAATTAATTGAGACCGTCAAAGAAGGGGAACCGGAAATTCCTCCCGCTGAAATAGACGAGGCTTTAAAAATTGTCGGCCAACTTAAAGATGTGAACGAATATATTGTTCAATTGAAAAAGAAGAACGGAATGCTTCACGTCAAGGTGGAGCGGCCCCCGAAATCCAAATGGCCCTATCAATACATTGTAAAAATTGGCGAAAAAAAGGGAGAAGATATCTCTATTTATGATCGGATTTTAGTTGATACCGGGAAGCAAAAGGTAATAAAGAGAAATTTCAAACTTTAAAATACTTGGCTAAATCCGGCTCAATATTTTCAGGATCCACGCCGGATAACCAGATATTGTGAGGCATGATAACCACGTTCGGCCCTTTCTCGCATTGATTCAAACACCCCGTTTTTGTCACCCTGATTTTTCCTTTTAACCCTTCCCTCTCCAGAAATTCTTTTATTTTCGCCGCAATTTTCTCGCCAGACCGACCTTCCCCCGCGCAGCTGACCTTCTGCCCTTGTGGGCGGGAATTGGTGCATACCAGAACCAACATTTCATAAGGGCTTTGATTTTCTTCCATTTTTCCTTTCCGTTTAAACCCGTGCAGCGGGTTCGAGTCGAGAAAAAACTCTCAACGGTTCGTATAGAGTGTTTCGCTGAACGGCATCAAACCCCGCTTCATGTATCAATCTCACTACTTCATCGGGGTTGGAGATATTGACAAAGCCAGCCTCGGCATGGACATTTTCCTCATAAAGAGTACCGCCAAAATCATCCGCTCCAAAATGTAAAGCAATTTGCCCGGTCTTTTTTCCTTCTGAAAACCAGGAGGCCTGGATGTGCTTAAAATTATCCAAGTAAAGTCTGGAAGCGGCCAAAATCCGCAAATATGCAATGGGTCCGGCCTTATGGAAAATATTCCGACCCAAAATAGAGTTGTCTGGTTTAAAACTCCAGGGAATGAAGGCGGTGAATCCTCCCGTCTCATCTTGCAGGTCGCGGATAAAATTCCAATGTTCCAAAATGTCTTCCGGAGTCTCAATGTGACCGTACATCATTGTGGCAGTGGAAATAAAACCACGCCTGTGAGCCTCTCTGTGGACGGAAAGCCATTCTTCGGGCCCGCCTTTCTTGGGTGAAATCTTCTCTCTCACTCGCCGCGATAAAATTTCCGCGCCCCCACCCGGGAGGGAGTTTTGGCCGGCCTCTTGGAGTTTCCCCAGAACGTCCCCGATGGATAAACCCGAAACCCGCGCCATGGTTTGAATTTCTGAGGCTGAAAAAAAATGAGGGGTAACGCCTGGAAAGCGCTGCTTTGTTTCTTTAATTAAATCGAGATAATAATCGAAAGGAAGATCGGGATTGTGGCCTCCTTGGAGGAGAACTGTGGTGGCCCCGCTTTTGACCGCCGAGGCGATTTTCACCATCACATCCTCCAGAGATAGCGTATATGAATCCTCGTGGTGCGGGCGCCGGAAAAAGGCGCAGAAATGGCAGTCGGTATCGCAAATGTTTGTGTAGTTCGGATTTGTGTCTATGACGAAGGTGACGGTCGAGCCGGACACGCGCCGCTCTTTTTGGTCCATCGCCAATCTACCCATCCACAGGAGGGGGGCCTTGGCCAGGAGGAATATTCCTTCCTCATTGGAGAGCCTGATATCATCACGGACTTTTCTCTCAATCTGTACAATTATGGGGTCAGACAATTGTTTTCCCTTAAACCAGTTCCATCTGCGGTTGAATCATTTTATCGCTCAATTGTCGGAATATCTCCACGGCGGCCTCTTCCTGAGGACCCAGTTCATAAATAAACCCCTGGAGATATTCCGCAATCGCTTGGACGGGAATTTTCATGAGGGAAGATTGGTACAAAGCGATTGAGGGTATTGATTCTAAGCCCGCGGCAAGACTGGTTCGAATGGCTTCCATCAATTGATTCTTCTCGTCGATCTGAGCGCTTTTGTTGAGAACCCACCGGGCAAACACAAAGGGAAGTCCATGCCAATCCCACCATTCATTGGCCAGATCCGTCACGTAATTCCATTCACCGAGCCTTGGCCCCGCGAAAATCCTCAAGGCCTGATCCCCAATGACAAGCCAGGCTTCATCACCATGTTGAAGGCCCCGGCGCAGGCGAACCTGGTGGTTGTACCGCCCTTTTAAAATAATGTCGCACAAAGCAACGGACGTTGATGACTCATTGGTCACACCGATGGTGATGTTATTTATTTCGGAAATGGGCTGATGGGAAAGAAGAAGAACGCTCTGGCAGGTTTCCTTGGCGGCGATTCCCCAAGACAAAGGCTCATAACGGTCTTCCAACTTCCAGGTTTCAACAAGCGGAAGCGGCCCAGCCAAAATATCATCATCCGGCGAAGCCGCCTCGGCGGCCAGCTGACGAGGCACGCCTGAAACCAAGGGGAATTGATGGAGCGGCCAATGGAAAAAAAAGGGCTCAGTATTGGTATAGGCAATTCGGGCCACAAACCGACTCATGCGTTCACGACCTCCTTAACGGCTTCAGGTTTGCGCACAATGTTATACAAACAATCCCGCTCAACAGGATTTCGGCCCGATTCTAAAATCAGCCGTTCCAGCCTATGACGGGTTAAAGCGCCGGGTGAGGAGGCTCCTGCCGCATGCATAATTTTTTCCACGCCAATTGTTCCGTCGATATCATTGGCCCCGAAATGAAGCGCCATCGCAGCGGTTTCCTCTCCCATCGTCACCCAATAGGCTTTTATATTTTTAAAATTGTCCAAGAGGAGTCTTGAGGCCGCAATGGTTTTTAAATCCTCAATAGCTGAGGCCTGATTTTCCACTACCTTGGTTTTGCCGGGCTGATAGGCCAAGGGTATAAAGGAAAGAAAACCGCCCGTTTCATCCTGAAGCTCACGAAGTTTCAAAAGATGAGCGACCCTTTCCTCATAAGTTTCAATGTGCCCATATAACATGGTCGAGTTTGATTTTAAACCCAACTTATGCGCCGCGCGATGAATTTCCAGCCAACGAGAAGCCCCGATTTTAAAAGGAAATAATTTTTTCCGAAGTTCATATCACCAGCGCCCTCAACGATGAATGGGATTTCAAGGGATACCTGCGAATCATTGAACTGATAAAAGAGAACTTTCCCCGAATCCAGGTGAAAGCGTATACGGCTGTTGAAGTCGATTATTTTTCTCGAAAAGAAAAGGAACCCGTTGAAGTTATTCTCCAACGGCTCATGGCGGCCGGGGTGGTGTGCCTTCCGGGCGGAGGGGCTGAGGTTTTTAGTGCCAGAGTTCGGAAAA
>JAJAPZ010000045.1 GCA_020523905.1 Candidatus Obscuribacterium magneticum | reverse complement strand
AATAGAGATTGTCCAGAATGGCGCGGGAGAGGGAATGGGGATCCAGCCCGGTTCGGATGTCTTCCACTTCGATCATTTTTTGGTACCGCCCCACTTCCAATGGCGGATCTCCGGCATGTCTTCGCCGTGTTGAGTGATGTAGTGTTTGTGTTCGATTAGTTTTTCCCGGAGGGCCTGTTTCAGGTAGGCGGCCCGGGGACCCAGTTGAGGCACGCGGTCGACGACATCCGACACCAGGTGGAAGCGGTCGAGATCGTTCATGACGACCATGTCGAAGGGGGTCGTCGTCGTTCCTTCTTCTTTGTAGCCGCGGACATGGATATTGACGTGATTCGTTCTCTTATACGTCAGCCGATGGATCAGCCAGGGATAGCCGTGAAAGGCGAAGATCACCGGTTTATTGGTGGTGAAAAGAACGTCAAACTCCTTGTCGGCGAGGCCGTGCGGGTGTTCTGCGGCCGGGAGGAGTTTCATGAGATCGACGACGTTGATGACGCGCACTTTAATGTGCGGCGCGTGTTTTCGCAAAAGATCCACCGCGGCCAGGGTCTCCATCGTCGGAACGTCGCCGCAGCAGGCCAAGACGACATCGGGCTCCCCCCCTTTGTCATTGCTGGCCCACTCCCAGATGCCGATGCCGGTGGTGCAGTGTTTGATGGCGGCGTGCATGTCCAGCCATTGGGGGGCCGGTTGCTTGCCGGCCACGACGACGTTGACGTAGTCGCGGCTTTTTAAGCAGTGATCCGTGACGGAGAGAAGCGTGTTGGCGTCCGGCGGCAGATACACGCGGATGACCTCCGCCTTTTTGTTGACCACGTGATCGATAAAGCCCGGATCCTGGTGGCTGAAGCCGTTGTGGTCCTGCCGCCAGACGTGGGAGGACAAAAGATAATTGAGCGAGGCGATGGGCCGCCGCCAAGGAATATGGCGTGACACCTTCAGCCACTTGGCGTGCTGGTTGAACATGGAGTCGATGATGTGGATGAAGGCCTCGTAGCAATTGAAGAAGCCGTGCCGGCCGGTCAATAAGTAGCCTTCCAGCCAGCCCTGGCACATGTGCTCGCTTAAGACCTCCATCACGCGGCCGTCGGGAGAAATGTGGTCGTCCGTTTTGAGGAGGTCTTCCATCAGGCAGCGGTCCGTGGCTTCAAAAAGCGCGGTCCACCGGTTGGAGGCCGTCTCATCGGGACCGAAAATGCGGAAGTTGTTCGGGTTGAGTTTTATGACGTCCCGCAAAAACTGGCTCTGGATGCGGGTGGCTTCGGCCTCGACCGCGCCGGGTTTCGGCACCTTGACGGCGTAGTCTTCAAATTCCGGCAGGCGCAGGTCGTGAAGAAGGATTCCGCCGTTGGCGTTGGGATTGGCGCTCATGCGCCGCTCCCCTTTGGGAGCCAGATCGGCCATGTCGGCCCGGAGCTTTCCTTTTTTGTCAAAGAGGTTGTCGGGCCGGTAGCTTTTCATCCATTTTTCAAGGATCTTGATGTGCCCCGGCTTATCCATGTCGCTCATGGGGACCTGATGGGAGCGGGCGGTCCCTTCCACTTGTTTGCCGTCCACCTTTTTGGGGCCCGTCCAGCCTTTCGGTGTGCGCAGGATGATCATCGGCCAGCGCGGGCGCTTCGGGACGCCGTGGGTCCGGGCGTCCTTGAGAATTCTCCTTATTTCCTCGACGATCGTGTCGAGGGTGCCGGCCATCAGCTGATGCATCTGCGCCGGGTCGTCGCCTTCGACAAAATAGGGTTGGTAGCCGTATCCGATGAAAAGGGACTCCAGTTCATCGTGCGGCAGGCGGCCGAGGACGGTGGGATTTGCAATCTTGTAGCCGTTTAGGTGGAGGATGGGAAGAACAACGCCGTCCCGTTTCGGGTTCAGGAATTTATTGGAATGCCAACTGGTCGCCAGAGGCCCCGTTTCGGCTTCGCCGTCGCCGACGATGCAGGCCACCCAGAGGTCGGGGTTGTCAAACGCCGCGCCGTAGGCGTGGGTGAGGGAGTAGCCCAGCTCGCCCCCTTCGTGGATGGACCCCGGCGTTTCGGGCGCCACGTGGCTGGGGATGCCGCCGGGGAAGGAAAATTGCTTGAACAAGCGTTTCATCCCTTCTTCGTCTTCCGAGATATTGGGATAGACTTCGCTGTAGGTGTGTTCAAGGTAGCTGACCGCCACCAGGCCCGGGCCGCCGTGCCCCGGACCGATGATGTAGATCATATCGAGATCGTGCTCTTTGATGATTCGGTTCAGGTGGACGTAGGCGAAATTCAAGCCCGGGGTCGTGCCCCAGTGGCCGAGGAGGCGCGGTTTGATATGTTCTTTCTTGATCGGTTTTTTAAGAAGGGGATTGTCGTAGAGATAGATCTGGCCGACGGAAAGGTAGTTCGCCGCCCGCCAATAAGCGTCCATCTTTTTTAGAAGATCCGAGTTCAGAACATTCTTCACTTCTTTTCTTTTCATCCTGACCCCCTTCTCATTTGTCATTGCGAGGTCGCCTTAGGCGGGCGAAAGACTTTACGTCATTCCCGCGAAAGCGGGAATCCATTCCGGTGTTCACGTCCTGGATTCCCGCTTTCGCGGGAATGACAATGCACTTCGTTCGCAATGACGGATCCCTCCTATGACAATGGCTCGCCACTCATCCTGCCAATAGGTTCCAAACCGACTCCGCAATGTACGCTTCTTCGTCCGTGCGGATCACGCGCACCTTGACCCGGCCTCGAAGGGGGGAGATGAGGGCGGCGTTTTTGTTGTTCCTTGCTTTGTCCAGTTCGATGCCGAAGCACCGGAGGCCTTCGCAAATCCGCCAGCGGATGAGATGGGCATTCTCCCCAATTCCACCCGAGAAAACAAGCGTATCGAGGCCTCCCAGAGCCGCCGTGAAGGCGCCAATTCCTTTTTTAACTTGATAGCAGAAAAAGGACACCGCCTCGGCTGCCCGGACGTCCTTTTTTCCCCGTTTCAATAGGTCGCGCATGTCGGAACTGGTCTCGGATATGCCCAAAAGCCCCGACCGTTCGTTGACCATTTCATAAAACTGATTCACGCTCATCCCTTCAACTTTTGCCAAGTAGGTGACGATACCGGGGTCCAGGTCGCCGGAGCGGGTGCTCATGGGAAGCCCCGCCGTCGGCGTGAAGGCCATGGTGGTGTCGATCCCTTTTCCGCGGCGCGCGGCCGCCAGGCTGACCCCGTTTCCTAAGTGAGCCAGGATGATTCGGCCCATCGCTTCCTTTGGGCCGCCGATTCGCTTGAGCTCCTGCATCAGATAGGAATAGGAGAGGCCGTGGAAACCATAGCGGCGGATGCCCCTGCGGTCGTAGCGCCGCGGCAAGGGAATAATTTTTGCCACGCGCGGCATGTGTTGATGAAAAGCGGTGTCAAAACAAGCGACCTGAGGGAGACGGGGGTATCGCTTTCGGAAGAGGCGGATGAGAAGAAGCTCCGCTGGTAAGTGTTCTGGCGCAAACCGGCTTTTTGCTTCGAGTTCCTTTAAGAGAGACGCGGTGACACGTTCCGGCCGGCTGTATCGCCCGCCCCCATGGACAACCCGATGCCCCACGGCCCGGATTCGATTAAAGTCGATTTTTTCGAAAAGCCAGTTCAGGATCGGCTTGATGGCCGAGGCATGATGAGGAGCCGAGACAGCCGACCGTTTTGTGAGGCCTGTTTTGAGGTTGCAGGCGGTCATCGTCGATCCGCGCAGGCCGATCCGCTCCACCTTCCCCGACAGGCACCGGCGCTGGGGGAGGCCCATCTGAAAGAGGGCAAACTTTATGCTCGAGGACCCCCCATTGATGGTGAGGATATATTCCGGAACCTTAGGTGAGAGGGTGATTTTTTTGGTCAAGACAAATTACCTTGAGTCGTTTCCAACAGGCATTAAATAATTTTTAAACCCCCGATCCTAGGGTTCAGCTTCTTCTTCTCCTTTTCCGTCGATGATGTGCTAATATAAAGATTACCCTCAAGGGAAAACCCTCCATTCCTCACTCATTTCCATCAAAACATCCCCTCCCCGAAATTGACCCAGGACTTCGGCGCCGGCTTCGCGATTCGATTTGACCTTCGATGACGTTGCATTTTGATAACGATAAGTTATTTTTGATCCACAGGGGTACCAGGAAAATATGGGCAACATAGCGGTGAAACCTATTAATGCCCTCCTTCGGAAGGGAGAGTCCGATAGGGTGGAGTTCAAAGAATCTCTGGACGATGAGGCTTTGGAAAGCATCTCCGCCTTTGCGAATTCTAAGGGTGGGACGGTGCTCATCGGGGTTTCCGACAAAGGGGTTGTGAAGGGAATCATGACGGGGAAGGAAACCTTGCGGAATTGGGCCAACCAAATTGCTCAGGCGACCCGCACTCATGTCCACTTCCAACGGGTCTCAGTTGATAGTAAAACAGTTATTGTCATCCGTGTGGATGAAAGCGCCGTCAAGCCCCTTCCGTGCCGGGGGCGGTATTTTGTTCGGGTTGGAAACAGCAATCGCCAGCTTACTGAGGACGATATAACGCGGATGGTTCTTAAGAAAATCGGAGCTTCATGGGACGAGATCATTGAGCCGCGAGCGACATGGAGTGACCTCGATCCAACCCAAATTGAAACATTCAGGGTGATGTGCAATAAAAAGAAACGCCGCCCCATTCCGGAGAGAGAGAGCGACAAAACTGTTTTGGAGAAGTTGAAGCTTACCGAAAACGGGAAGATATTAAGGGGAGCTATCCTTTTGTTTGGAAAAGATCCACAACGGTTTTATCCCTCATCCCTTGTGAAAATCGGACGTTTCCGGCCAGGCAACGTTATCGCTGATGATAAGGAAATCAGAGGATCGCTTTTTACGCAAGTTGAAGAGATTATGGTTTATTTCCGAGAACACCTTCAGACACGTTTTGAATTTCACGGCCAACCAGCCCGGGATGTGATTTGGGAGTACCCTCTGGAAGCGTTGCGGGAAGCCGTCACGAATTCCGTCTGTCATCGGGACTATCTGGATTATGCCAACACCCAAGTTAGGTGGTACGATGAGAACATTGTCGTTGTGAATCCGGGGGAACTCCTCCCCCCATTAAGTCCAGAGCAATTGAAAATAAATCACGTCTCGAGGCCTCGCAACCGAAAGATTGCCGAGATGTTTTATTACGCCGGTTCGATTGAGAGATGGGGCGGCGGGACGACGATGATCGTTGCTGAATGTAAAAAGGCAGGCCTTCCCGAACCGGATTTCGAAGAAAAACAGGGGTGTCTATGGGTCACATTTAAAAAGAAGGTTGAACTCTTCGACTCTTCGCAGGCGCCTCTGATTTCACCGACCAAGCGTCGCCCAAGTACCGACCAAGTACCGACCAAGTACCGACCAAGTACCGACCAAGTAGAAAATGAAGGAAAAATTCTCAGATTTTGCGTTGAAGCCAGAGGCATTAAAGAAATAATGTCACATATGAGGATTAGCCACCGGTTTACATTTCGCCATAATTACCTGAAGCCTTTATTGAAGAAAGGACTCCTCATGATGACGGACTCCCAATCACCAAGCAGCCCCCGGCAAAAGTATGTCACCACGGAAAAGGGTTCAAAAGCGATTAGCCAGGAGGCCTAGAAAAGGTCGAGGTAAGCAAGCGCCCCTTTGCCCATCATCCGCTCTTGACTTCACTTACTTCTTTAGACTGGCCCCCATGCCGGCGGGCTTGCCAAAACTCCTTAACGATCGGAAGGAAGGAAAGGAAGATGACGGTGAAGATGATGTAGTGGACTTTTTTCTCGATGTTGGGAATGCGGCCCAAAGAGTAGCCGATAAAAAGCATGCTGGTGACCCAGCCGATTCCCCCGAGAATGTTGTAGGTCAGAAATTTTCTGTATGGCATCATGCCGACGCCGGCCACGGTGGGGGCGAAGGTGCGGACGATCGGCACGAAGCGGGCGATCACGATCGTTTTGGCCCCATACTTTTCGTAAAACTGATGGGTGCGCGTGACGTATGCCTTTTTAAAAAAGAGGGAGTCCTCCTTATTAAAAATCTTCGGGCCGGCATGGTAACCGATCCAATACCCGACGGTGTCTCCCACAATGGCGGCGGCGCTGAGGATGAGCGTGAGGAACCAAATGTTGAGGTTGCCATCCACGGCGGCGATGAGTCCCGCCGTCACAAGGAGGGAATCCCCCGGCAGAAAGAAGCCGACCAGAAGCCCCGTCTCGGAAAAGACAATGATGGTGAGAACGGTCGTCCCGCCCCAGCGGATGAGCTCTTTGTAATCAAAGAGATGCGAAAAAAATTGCTGCAGCGTTTCAATCATCGTTCACCGTCTTCCCGTGTCATGGCGAGCGTAGCGAAGCCATCTGTCTTTACCGAAGATGCCAACCGCACTTCTTATTCAGAACAACAGATTGCTTCGCTGCGCTCGCAATGACATTCTTTTAAATAATGTTTTCCTTCAACTTTTTTAGCGGATAAAACGTGTCCCGCCAGACAATGCCCCCCTTAAAGAGGGTCAAAAGGGCCGCCCACCATACAACATAAATAAAAAAGAGGGAAGCCACAGGGAGACCGACGCCATAAAAGAGCTTCAAACCCAATAGCCGTGCGGTATAAGCCGCCGAAAAGAGAAGGGCGCCCGCCGTCAAGCCATAGAACACCTGCGTCCCTCCGCTCGTGCAAAAGACAGCGATGAAGGGCCAGACAACAAGGATTATATGGGCCAAGGTCCCGAAGAAGAGCCACACCAGCGAATATTCCGTCCCCGAAAAGGCATTTTTCCGGAATCCTTGAATCATTTCTTTGACCGAGCCATACCAATTCACCGAAACAAAATCGGGCGCCGACAACACCTCTTGACGGAAACGGTTTTTCTTGATGAGCTTCCCCAGTTTCAAGTCGTCATCCGGCCGCAGGGCGATCATCCGGTGGGTGCCGATCGTCCAGTAAACGGCGCTTTTCACGAGGTTGAAAGCGCCGATCCCGATGTGGGCCCGGCTTTTTGGGTTCCGGGCAGCCCAAAGCCGGGTGAATAGGGAGAAAAAGACGGAAAAACCGATCATAAACACATTGAGGAAGACGCCGGGAAGAGTGATCTTCGGCAGGAGAGCCAAGTGATCCAGTTGATTCCTTTCCACATAATAGAGGGCCCGGCGCAGGGTGGATGGCTTCATCGCCACGTCGGCATCCGTGAAAAGCAGGTATTGACCTGAAGATTTGAGAGCTCCGAGATAAAGGGCGTAGTTTTTCCCAATCCATCCTGCCGGAAGAATGGCATTGTTGATGACTTTTAAGCGGTCGTCTTTTTCCGCCATGCCTTTTAAGATGGTTTCGGTTCCATCGGTTGATCGGTCGTTCACGACGATGACTTCATAATCCGGATAATCCAGCGCCAGGAGGGTGGCGAGGGCGTCCCCCAGGCCTTTCTCCTCGTTCCGGGCGGCAATGACGATGGACACCTTCATCCATGGGTCTTCCTTTCGTTTGAGTTCCTCTTCGGAGACATCTTCTAGGGAGCCAATCGAGCGTAAACCCATGACGAGATAAATTGCGGTGCCGGTGACTATAATAAATGTAAGGAGCGACCCGATAAATAACATAGAACGGCTCAAGTTTATCAAACACAAGGTTGGAGCCCGATAAAATCACCGGTTAAATCGACGGTTGCGGTTTGTTATGATTTGCTGTAAGATTCGGACCGTTGGTAGTTGAAACAATTAATCCCTCGCGTGACGATGGTGTCATAGAGGGGCGTTCGAACAAAGACGTTCGTGCCATAAATGACTTAGTGGCTACGAACGTTTTTTTATTTGTGCGCTAAACCTATCACCCTTTGCAACGCGGTTGTTGTCGAAGGGCGTGTGAACGAAGGCGTTCAGTGCCGGAGACCTCCGGCGTTGGATGCCTTTTTTGCTTTTCGGGAGGGATGTTGGGATGGAGAGCAAAGCTTATGACGAATGTATAAATGCCCTTTCGAGGATCAGCAAGGCCATCTCCAGCGATCTGTATCTGGAAGACATTTTGCGGTTGGTGGTGACGGTGGCGGCGGAAGTGATGGAAGCCAACATCTGTTCCATCATGCTGATTGATGAAAAAACGAAGCAGTTGGCGACGCGGGCCAGCCAGAGCGTTAACGGGGAATACGACCACAAGCCGCCGTTAAAAATCGGCGAGGGGATCGCGGGGAATGTCGCCGCCACCAACCAGGTCCGGGCCATCAGAGATGTTTTAAATGAAAGGGAGTACAAGTACAAAGCCATCGCCAAGAAGGCCGGCCTTCGATCGCTTTTGTGCATCCCCTTGGCCATCAAAGGGCGGGTGATCGGCGTCTTGAACTGCTACTCCCCGAAGCCGCGCGATTATACGGGAACGGAGGTTTCCATGTTGACCTCCATCGCGGCGCAAGCGGCGGTGGCCATCGAAAATGCGGACCTGATGGTGAAAAGCCGGGTCGTTTTGGAGGAGCTGGAAGCCCGCAAGAAGATCGAACGGGCCAAGGGACTTTTGATGAAGAAGGAAAATTTAAGCGAGGAGGAGGCTTATTTAAAGCTTAAAAAATTCAGCATGGACCGCCGGAAAAGCATGCGGGAAGTTGCCGAAGCCATTATTTTAGTGGACAGCATAAAAAAGTGAAATTCCAAGGAGGAATACAATGATTCAATGGCCGAAATCAAATGATGTTTTGGGAACGGTGAACCGGGGAAACCCTTGCGAATCCGGCCTGTGCACGCTCTGCCGGGCCGACTGCAAGGGGAAATGCGAAACGTGGCTCTCGAGCCTGCAAGGGCGGAAGCTTCTCTATCCGCGGGACTTCGGCTGGGTGACCGCCGGCAGTTCCAACACCGCCCATGTGGGCGTGAATTATAATTCGTTAAGAATTTTTGGCGGTCTTTACGGCTCGCAGGGGCTGCCGAAGGGGATTTCCCATTCCGAAGACGATTGCGTTTTTCCCAATGTCAGCCTTGAAACCCAGTTTGGTTCTCAGGTCAAGACAAAATCGCGCCTGCCGATCATGACGGGCGCTTTGGGCTCCACCTTTGTGGCCGCCCGGTACTGGGAATCCTTTGCTGTGGGAGCGGCTCTGTGCGGATACCCCATCGTCATCGGCGAGAACGTGGTGGGCGTGGACAAGGGAGCCGAAATTAAAAACGGCCGCATCGTGAAAGCGCCGGAGCTGGACCGCCGTATCGACACGTACTTGCGTTATTTCGAGGGCTACGGAGCGATCATTGTCCAAATGAACGTGGAAGACACGCGAAACGGCGTCGCCGAGTACGTCATCGAGAAGTACGGCGACAAAGTCATCATCGAGCTGAAATGGGGCCAGGGCGCCAAGGACATCGGCGGCGAAATCCAGGTCACCAGTCTCGAGTACGCCCTGTTTTTGAAGAAACGGGGCTATGTGGTCGACCCCGACCCCACGATTCCCGAAGTTCAGGAGGCTTTCCATCACCACGCCATCAAGTCGTTTGCCCGTCACAGCCGGTTGGGATACACGGGGCTCAATTCCGCGGAGGATGTCCGCAAGGCCTTCATGGATGCGGTGGCCTATTTGCGAAAAATCGGCTACAAGCGGGTCTCTCTAAAGACCGGTTCCTACGGCATGGAGGTATTGGCCATGTCGATCAAGTTCGCCTCCGAGGCCAAGCTGGACTTGTTGACCATCGACGGCTCCGGCGGCGGAACGGGCATGAGTCCCTGGAACATGATGGAGACCTGGGGCGTACCGTCACTTATTTTGCACGCCAAGACCCGTGAGTACGCTCAGGTGTTGGCGGATAAGGGCGAAAACGTGGTGGATATGGCCTTCGCCGGCGGTTTGGCGCGGGAAGACCACATCTTCAAAGCCCTGTGTCTGGGAGCTCCCTACGTGAAACTCATCTGCATGGGAAGAGCCCTCATGATTCCCGGTTTCTTGGGCTCCAACATCCAGGGGGCGCTGAATACCGACGACAAGGAAAGGGTTCACGGGCATTGGGAAGAATTGCCGCCCAGCGTGAAAGAATTCGGTTCAACGCCGGAGGAAATCTTCGCGAGTTATTACGATGTCCAGAAAAAGGTGGGGGAAAAGGAAATGAAGAATATTCCTTTGGGCGCCATCGCCTCCTGGACGGCGGTGGATAAGTTGGCCGCGGGATTGCAGCAGCTGATGGCCGGCGCGCGAAAGTTTTCGCTTTCGGCCCTTTCCCGCAGCGACATCTTCTCCGCCAACCGCGAGACGGAACGGGAAACGGGGATCCCCTTCATTGCCGACGCCGATGACAGCCGAGCCAAAGACATCCTCAAAGGCAAACTGAATGGAGCGGGCGACGACATGAAGAAAGCGAACAAGAAATCGCATTTGGTCGGTGCGTGATCGCCCGGGAAAATGGGGCATCGGAGGGACACCATGGAAAACAAAGGTTTATGTTCAACCTGCATTTTCGACAAGAGTTGCTCGTTTCCAAGGAGATTCCCCGTGATTCTGTGCGAGGAATTCTCCGTCGTTGAGGGGAAGGTAATCCAAAGAAAAAAGAAGTTCGAGAAACAGAAGAAACGGTCGGGTCGGACCTAAAGACGTTTTTTCCGACCGGTTCGATGGCGCATTGAGGCGCCCGTCAATTGAGGCAATGAAGCCTTCTTTCCCCCAAGGTGGGGGGAGGAAGGCTTCTTATTTTTAAAGGAGGATATGACATGTCGATAACAGTCAGCGGCACAAAAATAAAAGAGACGCAAAGAGGAGGAGGGAATGGGAGACCCTCTAAAGTGTTCGATTCCAAGTTGCATACGCCGGCCACGGAAGCGGAGGTGAAACGGATTTGGTCCATGATCAAGGAGCACAACATCAAGGTGGTGGATCTCAAATTCAATGACCTCCCGGGATTGTGGCAGCACTTTTCCATTCCCATCCACGAACTCGATCAGGATTATCGGAAGGGGATCTGGGTGGATGGCATCGGGTTTGACGGGTCTTCCATACGTGGATTCCAGAAGATTCAAGAATCGGATATGAACCTCTATCTCGACACGTCTACCGCGGTCGTGGATCCGGCGTGCGAAGTGCCGACCTTGAGCATCATATGCGACATCTTCGATCCGCTTTCCCGCAAGCCCTACACCCGGGATCCCCGCTTCATCGCAAAAAAAGCGGAGGCCTATCTGAAGACAACCGGCATTGCGACCAAAAGCTACTGGGGTCCCGAGGCGGAGTTTTTTGTGTTTGACGACATCCGGTACGATCAAACCGAAAACGCCGGGTATTATTTTATCGATTCCGTAGAGGGGGAATGGAACTCTGGACGGGACGAGAAACCCAACTTGGGATACAAGCCCCGTTACAAGGAGGGCTATTTTCCCGTTCCGCCGCATGACTCCATGCAGGATTTGCGGAGTGAAATGATCTTAAAAATGATCCAAGTCGGCATCCCCGTGGAAAAACAGCATCACGAAGTGGCCACCGCGGGCCAGGCCGAAATCGACATCCGCTACGGCACGCTCGTGAAAACGGCCGATAGTATGATGATGTATAAATACATCGTGAAAAACACGGCGCATAAACACGGGAAAGTAGCCACCTTCATGCCCAAACCTCTCTTTGGCGATAACGGCTCCGGAATGCATACGCATCAAAGCTTGTTTGATGAGAGCGACCCGATCTTCTATGACCAGAGGGGATACGCCGGCATCAGTCGGATTTGCCAATGGTACATCGGCGGGCTCCTCAAGCACGCCCCTGCCATCCTGGCGTTCGCCGCGCCGACAACGAACTCGTACAAGAGGTTGGTGCCGGGCTACGAAGCGCCGGTGAATCTGGTGTATTCGGCCCGGAACCGCTCCGCGGCCTGCCGGATCCCGATGTACACGGACAATCCCCGGGCCAAGCGGATTGAATTCCGTCCTCCGGATCCGTCCTGCAACCCCTATCTGGCTTTTGCGGCCATGCTCATGGCGGGGCTGGACGGCATCCAGAACAAGATCGATCCAGGGCCGCCACTCGATAAAAATACGTACGAGTTGAGCGACGATGAGAAGGCGAGGATCAAAACCGTCCCCGGCTCTTTGGAGGAATCGCTGACCGCGCTGGAAAATGACCATGAGTTCTTATTAAAGGGAGATGTCTTCACCAAAGATGTTGTGGATATCTGGTTGGAGTACAAAAGGCTGGAGCTTCCGAAGGTCAATCTCCGGCCTCATCCATACGAGTTTTATCTCTACTTCGACATTTGACAGGATGCTGAAAAAGTCGTCATGCCGGCGGAAGCCGGCATCCAGAGGTTTGGGAAGGATTAGTAGCGAAGAGGTGGATTCCGGCTTTCGCCGGAATGACGAAATCGAAAAGGGTTTTTCAGCAACCCGTTAATCGGTGGCTTAACAAAAAGAGTTTTTGGCCGCAGAGACGCGGCCAGAGGAGTTTAGGCAAAGATGCCTTTTTGGGTGACGACGCCCAAAAAGGCATTTTTTGTGCCCAGGAGAGCAATGTCATACCGGCAGATGCCGGTATCCAGGTTTTAAACATGTTTCTTAAAAACAAATTCACGGACTGGACCGTGTCACGGAACGGTCCCGTCGATTATTTCAATTATCGAAATGGGATTCCGGCTTTCGCCGGAATGACGGGTACCTATTAAGGAGGATTATTCAAATGAAGCGACGCGTTTCTTTTAAACCGAAGGGGATCACAGTTCTGATAGCGCTAAATTTTCTTTCTTGTCAGAGCTGGGCGACGCCTTCGACGACATACTGGACACCCTGCACCATTGATATTCAGCCATACAATGTGAGGCATGTCACTTATGATAACTACACGACGCTGGGGAAACATGGCCCGGCTCGTGGGGGGCAGGCGTTCCCAAACGATCTTGGGTTGACGGTGGGGGTTCTGCCGTTTGAGAAAATTCAGATGGAAGTGGGATTTGACTGGCTGGAACCGACCGATCATCCGTTGTCTTTCAACGCCAAGATGGGGAGTCCGGAGGGAGCGTTATTTAAAGGGTCCCCGGCCATTGAGGTCGGTGCTTTCAATGTTGGTACGGAGCGTGGTGTCACCAATCAAAACGTGGCCGACGTCATTATGGGAAGGTCGTTGCCGGAGGGGCTCGGCCGGCTTCATCTGGGCGCTTATGTGGGCAACAGCAAGGTTCTTCGCGACAGTCAGGGGAAGAGAGAGAACGCGGGCGCCATGATCGGCTATGACCGGGGTTTCTGGCCGGTCGGCTCTTCCGGCGGCTCCTTCAAGAGGCTTGTGTTGGCGGCTGATTATGCCTCCGGTGACAATGCGATCGGCGGAGGCGGAGCAGGGTTATACGTTTATTTCAATAAAGACACGAGCCTTCTCTTCGGCCCTGTTTGGTTCAACGATGAGGGAATCAACGGGGAATGGAAATGGACCACGCAGCTGGACATAAATTTCTAGGAGCCTGAGCAATTTGTCATTGCGAACGAAGTGAAGCAATCTGTTTTTCTCTAAAGAGATCGACGTGGAACTTTCTTGTTAAGACGGATTGCTTCAGTCCCCGCCTAGGCGGGTCCTTCGCAATGACAAATGCGGGGAGGAGAAAATGAGAATCATGTTAAGACGTATTCTAAGTTCGGTTATATTGGTGCTTTTCGCCGGCGTCCTGCGGGCCGCTGAGGCGGAATCGGTCGACTCCGGCGCCACGGCCTGGATGTTGACGTCGACGGCTCTGGTGCTTCTCATGGTGCCGGGCCTGGCCATGTTTTACGGCGGGCTCGTCCGCGCCAAGAACGTGATCGCCACCATGATGCACAGCTTCGCAGCCATGGCGATTGTCGGCGTCATGTGGGCGGTTGTGGGATACGCCCTCAGTTTCGGCAAAAGCATAATGGGGGGATTTGTCGGCTGGGATAGCCGTTATCTATTTCTTAGAGGAATTGACGACACGATCATGTCCGCCAGGATCCCGGAATATGTCTATGCCATGTTTCAGGGAAAGTTCGCCATCATCACGCCCGCTCTCATCGCGGGCGCCTTCGCGGAGCGGGTGAAGTTCCGCGGGTACTGCGTGTTCATCGCCCTGTGGAGCCTCTTGGTTTACAGCCCCCTTTGTCACTGGGTTTGGGCTTCAGATGGCTTCCTCTATAACCTGGGGGCCCGCGGCGCCATTGACTTTGCCGGAGGGACGGTCGTGCACATTTCCTCCGGCGTGAGCGCCTTGGTGGTCGCTCTTTATCTGGGGGCCCGGCGGGGCTATCCCAAAACGGCCATGCGCCCCAATAATCTGGTGATGACCCTCATGGGCGCCGGTCTTTTGTGGGTGGGTTGGTTCGGGTTTAACGCGGGAAGCTCCGTTTCCAGCGGTCTTGACACAGCGCGGGCTCTCACCGTCACTCAGATCGCCGCGGCAACCGGGGCTCTCACTTGGATGCTGATCGAAGCCGTGAAGCATGGAAAATCCACCAGCCTCGGCATCGCCAGCGGAATCCTGGCCGGGCTTGTGGTCATCACCCCGGCGGCTGGCGTTGTTCAACCGGCGGGGGCGATTGCCTTGGGTTTTGTAGCCTCCATCGTCTGCTTTTTTGGTTTGAATCTTAAAACCAAGCTCGGCTATGACGACAGTCTGGATGTCTTCGGCATTCACGGGGTGGCCGGCATGACGGGGGCACTTTTACTGGCGTTCTTTATTCGCCCCGCCTGGATGGCGGCGGCCGCCGCCAAAGCGGGAGGATCCTGGACGGTGTGGGATCAGCTTCGCATTCAGGCCGCCGCCGTTGGAATCACCATTGCATTCGTTGCGATTGGCTCACTGCTTCTGGTGGCCCTGGTTGACAAAATCGTCGGCTTCCGAGCCGATGAAAAAGCCGAAATGGCCGGACTGGACCGGAGCCTTCACGGCGAGGAAGGCTACGGCCTCATTAACCCCAATTAATAAGGAAGGTGATTAAAATGAAACTGATAACCGCCATTATTCAAACGGAAAAATTAGATGAGGTTCGTGAGGCTTTGATTGCCGCGGAGATCACCCGCATCACGGTGAGCCGTGTGAGCGGCCACGGCCGCCAGGAAGGGGAATCCCTCTACCGCGGCCAGAAGGTCATTCCCAACCTCATTCCCAAAATCCGCCTGGACATCGCCTGCAACGATGAGTTTGTCGATATCACCTGCAACGCGATAATCGACGTGGCCAAAAGCGGAAAAATCGGAGACGGGAAAATCTTCGTGACGCCGCTGGAAGAGTGTATTCGGATACGGACGGGAGAAACGGGGGGTACGGCTATTTAGTTTCGCCCCATCGCCATATCTTCCAGGCGGCGGACGCGCTCTTCTGTGGGAGGGTGGGTGCTGAAAAGTCGGACCAATCCTTCCCCGCGGAATGGATTGATGATGAAAAGGTGGGCCGTGGCGGGCGATCCTCCCACGATGGGTCGTCGCCGGGCGATCGTGTCGATTTTTTGCAGGGCCCGGGCCAAAGCCATGGGATTGCCCGTGTATTCGGCGCCGGCCTCATCCGCCAGGAATTCCCGCGATCGGGAGATCGCCAGTTGAATCAGCGTGGCCGCCAAGGGGGCCAGGATGATACCGGCGAGCGCCACCAGAGGGTGGCCTCCGCGGTTGTCATCGCGGGAACTCCCCCCCCCGCCCAGCATCATTCCCCACATGGCCATGTTGGCCAGCATGCTGAGAGCGCCGGCAAGGGTCGCCGAGATGGTCGAAATCAGGGTGTCCCGATGAACGACGTGGCCCAGCTCATGGCCCAAGACCCCCTCCAGTTCGTCGCGCGACAGAAGCTGTAATATCCCTTCCGTCACAGCGACAGCCGCATGAGTTGGATTCCGTCCCGTGGCAAAGGCGTTGGGCTGGCCCATGGGAATGATGTAAACCTTCGGCAAGGGAATTCCTATCCGTTGGGCGAGGCTGTTCACAACGGAATGGAGCTCCGGAGCTTCCGCCTGGCCGATCTCTTTGGCCCCGTACATGGCGAGGACGATTTTGTCCGAAAACCAGTAGGCGCCGAAATTCATGACCAGGGCGAAGACGAAGGCGGTAATCATTCCCGATTGGCCGCCTATTGCTCGGCCGATCCATAAAAACAAAGCGGTTAAAGCCGCCAGTAACATGGTTGTTTTCAGTCTATTCATGGGGTCACCATCCTTGAAACTTGGTAAATTAACCTGTTTCTATTATATTTTAACACGGTCGAGCGGTAAAAATTCCCTTTGGGGCAGTCGAGGGTAAATGGGCGCAGTGGAACCAGAAGCGATATACGCCGTGATTTTAACGGAACCGGCGGCTTTTAATCCGTCGGTTGTGGCCAAGGTGCTGGTGGAATATAAAAAAGTTCCCATGCCGGATGCCATGCATGTGGCCCGGCGTTTATGGGGGATCATCGAAGAGAAGACGACCGGAGAGGAAGCCCTGAAGCTTAAACTCTGCTTGGAGGGCGCCGGTCTGGCGTCAATGATTCTCCCCTTTGATGTGTTGGCGCCTCTGCCGGGGGAGGAGATGGTGAAAAAGGCCGTCTTCAGTGACGTGGGCCTCAAGGCCGAGTGTCGTCCCGGCTCTATCGATGAGTTTCTGTGGGCGGATTTGAAAGTCGTCGGGGCGGCCGGCATCCATCAGCAATCGATATCGACGACAACGGAGACGACGGGGCCGTCGGCGGCGGTTCAGGCTCTCAACATGGGGATTCTTCTTTCCACGGGGATTCCGATTAAATTTGGAGGCAAAAAGAAAACCGTTGAGAAGACGGAAGTCAAAGAAGAGCTGGTCTTTTTTTTGGATCTTCTTTTCAGGAATCCGGCACGCCGCCTTCGCATCGACGCCCAAAATTTTGATTACTCCTTCCTTGAGGCGAGGAAAACGTACAGCGCCTATACGAATTATCGGATGCTCGTCGGAGATGTGGCCCAGGCGGCGTCCGGGGCGCTTCATAGCCGGGGCACACGGATCCTTTTGGAGAGAATGCCGGTGTCCAACATGGGTTACGAATCCCTGATTGAGCTTGAGCGGGAATGCCGCTGGCTATTCACCCTGGGGAGTTTGTGACGGCGTAATTGATGTAGAATCTCGTCTCTTATGAACGACGATCTCACCATCCCTCGCTGCATGAGCACACAGCATCCGGACAATGCCAACCTTCCCTCGTTTGCCGCGGGCGCCATGCTCACCACGGAAGAGGAGATTCAGGAAGCCTTCTATGCCTTCAGCGAGCTCGGGTGCGACGAGCAGATGTGGGACCATGAAGGAAAAGAGGGCGATGAATTTGTCGTCTCCAAGCTGTTAACAAGGCACAGCCCGTTCTTTAAGAAGAAAAAGCTGGGGCGGGACGTCTTTTTGACGATCCGCGTGCCCAATCCGGCGCGGGAACCCGGCACGGCCAAGGTCCTGTTGGAAATTCTCGAGAGCATTCCCCGCTCCTTCGACATGGCCAGGGAATTCTATCGCCAGGACATCGTCCCCGTTTTTGAAATCATCCTTCCCATGACCACAAACGCGCTGGAGTTAAACCGGATCCAGAGCTACTATCACGATTTCGTCGCGGGCAAGGCCGACCAGCCCATCCAGGCGGGAGACATCAAGCTGAAAGAGTGGGTGGGGGATTTTTCGCCGCGGGACATTCGCGTCATTCCCTTGATTGAAAACAGGCCGTCGATGCTGGCCGCGGACCGCATCGTCAAGGAGTACCTCCGTGGAAAAGACCTGCCTTACGTGCGCGTCTTTTTAGCCCGGTCGGACCCCGCCATGACCTACGGGTCGACGAGCGCCGTTTTACTCATAAAAATCGCCCTCCACCGGCTGCATCAGCTGGAGCGGCGGCTCAAAATTCCCCTTTATCCTCTGGTGGGTGTGGGGTCGGCCCCCTTTCGGGGAAACTTTACGCCGACCAATATCAAAGAGAATTTGCACGGCTATCCGTCCGTTCAAACCTTCACCATTCAATCGGCCTTCAAGTTTGATTACCCGAAGGATCTGGTGCGAAGCGCCGTGGCCCAAATAAAAAAATCCCCGCGAAAGCCGCCGATTCCCGTGGACAATGAGGCGGCTCTTCTTCATATCATCGATAAGATCGCCGCCAATTTCACCCGGCAGGTGCGGGCGCTGACGCCTTTGATCAGCCACGTGGCGGGGTTTGTTCCGTCGCGGCGGATGCGGCGTCTGCACGTGGGGCTCTTCGGGTATTCACGGTCTGTGGGGGGCAAGCGGATGCCCCGGGCCATCAGTTTTTGCGCCTCGTTCTATTCGGTGGGGTTGCCCCCGGAACTCCTGGGATTGGCGATATTAAGCTTTCGTTGGAAACCACCTTTCAAACAGGAAGAAGCCGTGCCGA
>JAJAPZ010000044.1 GCA_020523905.1 Candidatus Obscuribacterium magneticum | reverse complement strand
TAGAGGACGGCATAGGGCCCCTGGGAACGGATCCGGGACTGAATTTCATCCTGAATGGCCACATTGCCGGGCAGGTGGGTTAACGCATTGGCATCCAGGCGGCGCGAGTTTCGCCCAATCAACGTCTCGATGCGCGCCAAAAGCCGGGCGGACTTAAACGGCTTCGGGATATAATCGTCGGCTCCGGATTTTAATCCTTCCACTTCATCCTGGATCTCGGAATGCGCCGTCAACATGATGATCGGTGTATGCCGGCAACTGGAGATATTGCGCAGAATCTGGCAGACCTCATAGCCGCTCGTGTCCGGAAGGCCCACATCCAGCACGATGAGATCGGGATCGGACTCTTTGGCGAGCTCAATGCCCTGCTCTCCGCGGGCGGCGGTGAGGACCTGGTAGCCCCTCTCCTGAAGGTGATCGGCGAGAGCCGCGGTGATTTCCGGGTCGTCATCGACGATGAGAATTTTCTTGCGACCGTTCATTTTATTGACGGGGAGCTCCTTCCCTCTCACTATGCGAAGTGCGAAGTGAAATCAGGTCACACTACAGTTTCGACACAGGTCGGATGGGAATGGTGAAATGAACGGTGGTTCCTTTCCCCACTTGGCTCTCCATCCACATCCGGCCGCCGTGGGCTTCCACAATGCCCCGGGCAATGGCCAGACCGAGCCCCGTCCCCTTCGGCCCCTCCACTTGCTCCCGAGCGCCCTTCACCTGCCGAAAGCGCTCAAAAACATTCTGAAGTTCCTCTTCGGGAACGCCGATGCCTGTATCCTGGACGGAAATCTGAACAAATTCAACCTGATTTCTCGCCCATATTCTGATTTTGCCCCCAGAAGGCGTGAATTTCAAGGCGTTTGACACAAGATTCGTCATGACCTGACGAAGCTTGTCGTCATCCGCGCTCAAGGCTGGTAAATCATTGGGAATCTCCGGCGTGCACTCAATGGACTTTTTTTCCAGGAGCGGCTGAAAAAGGGTGACAATATCCTGAACGACCGCTCCCAAAGAGAAGGGCTGCATCTTGAGCTCAATGTGACCGGACTTGAGTTTCGCCAAATCCAAAATGTCATTGATGAATTGGGTCAAGCGCTGGACGCTTTCCGAGATAATCTCCAGCGCCTTATCTTTCCGTTCCGGCGCAATCTTATCGAGGGGTTTGCTCTGCAACAACTCCACATAGCCGGAAATCGCCGCCAGAGGCGACCGGAGCTCATGAGACACACTGGAGATAAAATCGTCCTTCAAATGATCGAGCTCCCGCAGCTTCTGGGCCATCCAGTTAAACTCCTGGGCCAAAAACCCCAGTTCATCCGAGCTTTCAATGGCAATTTGCGTATCCAGGCGCCCTTCGCCGACAGCTTTGGCCCCCTCCGCAAGGATGAGTATGGGCTTGGTGAGTTTCGCCGATAAAAAATAGGCCAGGGACAATCCGAATAGAAGAACCCCCAGCACCGTCCATAAAAGAATGGTCAGCATCCGGTCCAGCACCACCCGCAGGCCCGACTCCAGCACGTTCATGTTGAAGGCCACAAAAATGGTGCCTTCCCGGGGATCCCCGCGGATGTTGGTCAGAGACAACTTCTGGCAAAGGGTGCGCCACTTCTCCCCGGGAAAGCGGATTTCTTTCATCGAAAGGGGATTGATTTCGTCGCTTTTTTCCTGGATGTCGCAGACCGGTTTCTGGCGATGGAACCGCTCCAGACTCTCAAGCCCCCCCCACTCGGCTCCCGTTTTGGAGTCGTCGGCAAAAACCGCATAAGCCAGCCCCGGCACCGAGCGTTCCAAAGACTCCGAGTGTGCCACAATGGTTCCCTCCTCGCCCATGTAGAGGGCGTCCCGGCAGGCTTGCTGAAAATTGTTGAAGACATTTTTCTGATTCGAGGTCATCTCCCGGCGGAGAAAGTACCGGAAAGAAAGGATGGTTGAAAGGCTGGTGGCCACAACAACAGCCGCCACCAAAAGGATCGTGAATAGCGTCAATCGCGGTCGAAGCTTCATGGGGGGAGAGGGCTACTCCGCTTCCTGTCTCTGGACTTCAATAATTTTCACTTTCGATCCCGCCTTGAGTTCCGGCGGCCTCTGGACGACGACAATATCTCCGGGATTTAAGCCCCCCGTGATTTGCGTGGAATCGATGGCGACGTAGCCGACTTCGACATCGCGCGCCTCGGCGACGTTGTCCTTGTTGACGATAAACACCTGGAAGCCGCCCGGGGTTTTGACAAGCGCGTCATTGGGCACGGCGATGGCGTCGTCGGCTTCGAAGATGATGATGCGGCTGCGGGCAAACATGCCGGGCAAAAGGAGGCTGTCGGGATTGGGGATCTTGGCGCGAATGGAAAAGGTTTTGCTCCCGTCCGAGCTGATGATGGGCGAAATGGTTTCGATCGTCCCTTCGAAGATGTTCCCGGCATAGGCATCCACGGTCACCATGAGCTTCTGGCCGGGATAGACCTTGTCGATCTGCTTCTCAATGATGCCCACCTCCACCACGACATTTTTGATGGAGACCAGGGTGGCGACCTTTCTCTGCTGGTTCACATACTCGCCGACTTCCGCTTCGATGTTGCCGATAATGCCATCGCGCGAGGCGGTGAGGCGCGTCTTATCCAGGCCGGACTGCGCGATATCCAAACCCAGGCGGGCCTTGTCCACCTCCAGCTTGGAGATTCCCTCCAAATTGTAAAGACGCTCTTTCTGTTCCAGCTCGATGCGGGCCTGTTCCACCTTAAGCCGGGCGTCCTGATCGCTCAAGCGGGCGATCATCTGGCGCCGGCGGACTTTGGCTCCTTCGGTGATGTTGAATTCTTCAATCTTCCCGTCCACTTCGAAGCGAAGCTCGATCTCGGCCTCCCCCTTCAATGTGCCGACGGCGCTGATGACGTCCTGAAATCGGCCCAAGTGAACCTCGATCACATTGACGGGAATCTCATCGACAGGGGCGACATCCGTCGGTTCCCCGCCGTCCGTTTGATGGCGCCCCAAGAACCATCGGACGCCGTACATGGCCGAGGCCAGCACCACGAAGATGACAAAAATCCCGACAACCTTGTTGCGAAGAAAGAGGGTTTTAAACCCAAGAACGAGGTTCCGCACCTTCTCTTTGAATTGGGAAGATGGCTTTTCGGGCTCCGGCAAGGGAGGGGCCGCGGCGGGTTCTTCCGGATGCAGGGATGGAAACTGAAAATCGTCCTGGGGGGGTTCCTGGGTCATTCTCGTTTACGCGGGCGCTTCCGCCCGGGGCCGGGACTTCCCATACTGAGCGAAAACCTCCTCGATCTCGTCGTAGTTGAGCTCCTCTTTTTCAATGAGAAGCTTGGCAAAAATTTCAACCATGTTCCATTCCCGGCGCAGGAGCTCTTCGGAGTCTTTCTCGCATTGCTTCAAAATCGTCTGGGTCTCGTCATTCATCTGTTTTTTAAGGGATTCGGACAAGGTCACGAGGCTTCGCCTTTCATCCATGACAGCGTAGTTGCCAATGAGGCCATGGGAGCCCATCCCGAACTGCCAAACCATGGCATCGGCTTTGGCGAGGGCATTGGCGAAATCAGCCGACACCCCGGTCGAGGTCACGCCGTATTTGATCCGCTCGGCCACAAAACCCGCCAACGACACCTGAATATCGGCGAGCAGCTCATCCCGGGTCAGTGTGTACTGTTCTTCTTTCGGCACCGGCAGGACATGGCCCAAGGCGCTGCCCCGGTGGAGAATGGACGCCTTAAAAACATCGTGCGTAAACTGCTGGTTATAGATGACGACCAAATGGCCAGACTCATGAAAGGCCGTCGCCTCCTTGGCTTTTTGACTCATGGGAAGGCGGTGAACGATGCCAAGATCAATCCGCTCCAAAGCCTGAACCAAGTCCTTAAACATGACCATATCTCGTCCCTCCCGGGTCGCAATGAGAGCCGCTTCTTTCACGGAGGCTTCAATATCGGCCGGGGACTTTTGCACGGTCCGCTGGGCCAGCTTAAGGACAGCGATGGCCGGGTCGTAGCTGATTTTGTTTAGGTAATACTTATAGATTTCCTCCCGCTCATTCAGGTGAGGAAGCCCGACATAGATTTTTCGGTCAAAACGCCCCGGGCGGAGAAGGGCGACATCCAATCTCGATTCGGGAGCATTGGTGGCGCCTAGAAATATCACATTGTCCCTTCCGCTTTGAAACCCGTCCATCTCAACCAAAAGTTGATTTTGCGTGGAGTTGGTTTCCTCTCCTCCCCCAAAGGCATTGAACACACGGCCCCGCCCGATCACTTCCAATTCATCAATAAACACGATGCAGGCACCATACGCTTGCATCAGGAGCCGGGCTCTTTTCATCATTTGGCGGATACGGGACGCACCGACGCCGACAAAAACTTCCACGAATTCACTTCCCGAGATGGCCAGGAACGGCAGACCCGCTTCCGCTGCGATCGCCTTGGCCAAAAGCGTCTTCCCGCAACCCGGCGGCCCTTGCATGAGAATTCCCTTGATAACTTTGCCCCCGATCTTTTTGACCCGGGCGCGGTCCTTTATAAGCGAAACGACTTCCTGGGCTTCACGTTTGGCTTCTTCGAGACCGATCACATCTGAGAATTTGACCGTCGTGAATTCGACATTCATTCTCGAGCTCTTCATTTTCGAAAAACCGGAATACATAAAGAACCGCAAACCCCAGATGTAAATGATCGCCCCGATGGCGGTCGTAAATATCCATAAAGGCGCCTGCGCAATCATGGATTGTTTTTGAAAGGACTCCAGCTGGAAGATGTAGACATACACTCCGCCAAAGACAAGAACCACGCCGACACTCACCGTGATCCATAAAATCAGAGAGAGCCAGTGCTCATCCCACCAGATCTTGAACTTCGCTTTGTTCATTCGTCAGCTTTTCTTTACTTTCTCAACGAGGGTGTTGATGGCATCGATCAGGCCTTCGAATTCGTCGCCGTCCCGGACCTTCAGCGCGTGGTCGGTGGAGCCGGAGGCGGCGATCTTTCGGATTTCCTCTTCGATGCGACGCGTGGGTCCGACCGCGCGATGTGAGAGAAAGACCGCGGCCAGGGTCACCACAGCCAGGTAGATAAACCCGGCGATGAACAAGCGGAGGGTGGCCTCCTGGAGGAGGGGTTGGAAGGGATCCGCAATGTCAGGAGGGATGGCGGTCTGAACCATAAAAAGACCGTGGAATCCGGCAAAAAGAAGGAGCGCCAAGAGGGACCCGGCCACCAAGAGCGTATAGCGCAGCTGAAAGCCGCGCATAAAAAAGACCTTGCGCCGGCCGGGCAGTGGTTTACGGTCTCTTTCGATGCGATACATGGACGTTTATTTTGCGGTTTGAGCGGCCGGGGCGGCTTTCTTTTGCCCAGCCTCCGGCTTCATGCCTTCTTTGACCTTGTTCCAGTCGAAATTGCTCTCCTGCCTCATCTGGGACATCCGCCTTTCCCAGCGAACCCGGGAAATCCATTGAGATCCGAACTGAAATAAGCCCAGAAGCAGGATGAAGCCGGCGATTCCCAAAGCAATCATATTTTTCTTCTGATCCGTCACCAAGAAACTCAAGATGACCCCTAACCCACCCAAAGAAAGGATGATCAGGGCCAACAGTGTATTCGCTCCTGTAAATGACATTTTTCCTCCCGTTTCTACAATTCAAATTATCGACGGGACCGTTCCGTGACACGGTCCTCACCGACGAAAAAATAACGGCTAAAAACGCCCTTCGATTCTAACAGGCACGCCCTCAGATAGCAAGTAGATTATAGTCCCTGGTGGTAGAGACAGTGTGGTGGGGCGCAGCAATGCTGCGCCCCACCACACTCACATCCGAGTTTCCGTACGGGCGCAGCACTGCTGAGCCCGTACAAGGGCTTGATTGATGTATTAAAATGCCTCCATGTCGAAAGAGTTTCCTGATGCCCTTCTCAAATCCGTTTCCCGGTCCTTCTATTTGAGCCTGCGGATTCTGCCGGCGTCCGTTCGCTCCGTGATGGGTCTGGGTTATCTTCTCTGCCGGGCCGCCGACACCATCGCCGACCAGCGGCTTGGGTCCCTCTTAGAGCGGCGCGCCGCCCTCCAAAAATTGGACCAGCTTTTGCGGTCCTTCCCTTTATCAACGAAAAAGGTGGAGGAATTCACCGCATCCCTCCCCGCCAACCTCTCCATTCCCCCCTCTGCCGAGGGCCAGCTCCTGACACGCTTCAGGGATCTCATGGACCTTTTAAACACCTTTGCCCGAACCGACCAAGCCCTTCTTCAACAAGTGGCCCAAGGCGTGATCAAAGGAATGGATTTCGATCTCCAGACCTTCGGGGATACCCCGGAAAACGTCAAGGCCTTGACGACAAACAAGGAGCTGGAAACGTATATCGGCTGGATCGGCGGGGAACCCGGGCGGTTCTGGACGGAGGTGATATTTCATCACCTGTGGGACCCCGGCCTGTCCAACCGTGATACACTTCTCCAACACGGGATCAACTTCGGAAAGGGCCTGCAAATGGTCAACATCCTTCGGGACGTGCCGGCGGATTTAAAAAACGGGCGCTGCTACCTCCCCGAAGAACGCCTGATCGAGGTCCGCCTCACCGTCAATGACCTGCTGGATAAAAACAGCAACAGCGCTTTCCTTCCGCTCTACCACCAATTGATTGATGAAACCATCGCCCGGCTTCGCCACGGGTTTCTCTATCTCGAGAAACTCCCCAAAAAATTCTTCCGCCTCCGGGCGTCAATCTGGTGGCCGCTCATGATTGGACTTAAAACCTTGGGAAAGCTGAGGAAAACGCCGGACATTCTGGGAGCCAGCGAAATCGTCAAAATTACGCGGGGAGAAATCTATCGGTTGATCGCCCTTTCTGTCTTCATCCTTCCATTCAACAAAATGCTCCGGGACGAGGTCGAATTCGCGTCGGAAACCGCGTCGTCGCGAATATAAAGGTGTCCTGGATGAAGAAAATATTTAGACCGTGATAAGGTGACGCTTAGTAGAAGAAAGAAGAGGTTTGTGCTTGGCCGTATAAATTTTTCTGGAGTCCAATAAGGTGAGCTGTGACACGGGTTCTTTATTTTCCCCCCTGTATTGCGGATAGACAATTGCAGAACTGTTTCCCACCTCATTTCCCCATTGATTCCACCCATTTTTATTATGACGAGCAAACAATTCAAGATAGGGGCCAGGGCTGCATTTTTCGATGATTTCATATAGCTCATCCGGTTTACGGGAGTGTTCTCTTTTTCTTGTGCAAAGGACATTGACTTGAGTTCGACCTGGCGCAAGGGTCCGCATGTGTCCACGAATACCAAACAACACGAGTTCCGTTACATTTCGGAAATAAAATCCAACCCCCCGACCGTCAGGCCCCCCATCTTTTCGGATTTTCTGCCAAACCAAGTTCGTCTTGTAGGTGAAACCCCATCTTTTCATAACTTCCAATCCCTCAAGTATCAAGGCATTGGGAACCCATAGGTAAAGGTGACAATCGGGCTGGGCCAATTGAGAAATAGGCAATTCCATAATCTCCTGAAGTTTCATGGTTGCGTATCTCATTAACCGTTTGTGTTCTGGAGCCATCTTGCCAGTACGATTTGAAAACTGCCAAGGTGGATCGGCCAGAATGGTTCGAAATTTCCCTAGGCCAAAAGATAGGAGATTCTCCGCAGCAATATGATTCATTCTAACGTTCGATGTGCTCATTTGTTCGGCCGATAAAGCTTCTCCGTAATTCCAAAAGCCAATATTGGACATCCACCTCCGCCGCCCCCCTCAATTCTGGGCAACAACTTCTTCATCCACGTCGTGGACCAACCATACTTATTCCATATTTTATTTCCCATTTTTTTGAACGTCCGGCTGAGTTCATCAGATTTCGTAATAATCACACCTACACTTATTGCACGCAAATCGAACAGCAATCGGAAGTTATTAAGATCTCGATCATAGAAAGGATCCTTGTTACTCCATTCTATTTCAAGGGCGACTTTGTTCTTGAAGCAGTCGACTTCATGAGTGGGTGATTCATACTCGTTCAAATCCACTTTAATTTTCGTCTCAAAAGATTTAGGTTGCCATCCCAACTTTAAAAAAGAGTCGTTAAACCCCTGAGAGACCGGCGGTAGCCCGCCACCTGGAGACCGCACGTCGCTTTCACGCAATTGGAAATTACTGAGCACTTCTATAATGTTATCCCATTCATCATTAAAATCGCTTTTTAGAACAGCACAGGCATGTTTCCATTCATGCACTTCATATCTGTCAAGGATTTGGTCTGGCAATAAATTCTTCGTCATATTTTGAGGGAATTGTCTGATGGAAGAGGAGTTTGTCAGTTATCAGCAACGGCAGCTAACCGAACTTGTACTGGACGCCGAAGCCGCCGCGGGGCATTTCGCACTGGATGTTGTCGAAGGGGCAGAGCATCTGGCAGGCGCCGCATTCGATGCAATTCTCGTAGGCGACGACAATCTTATTGAGGGGCGGCTCCCAAACATAGACACGGGCGGGGCACACGAGGGTGCAGGGCTTGTCCTTGCACTGGGTCTGGCAAATCGCGTCGTTCCGGATGCCGATGTGCGCGTAGTGATGATCGGCCTTGTAGGTTAACGTCCCCAGCTTGTCATCGATATTGACGTCCATTTATAGCTCCATCGCCACTTTCCGCATGCCCCAGAAATCGAGCGCCATGCGCCACAGGGGGCGGGTCTTGAAGAGGGCGCGGAAAATGCCCTTTTTGATGTCTTTTTTCCGTCGGCCGTCCACCGTAAAATACTCATACATGGCATGACAGGCCATTTCCGGATAAATCGTGAAAAACTCCATGTGCTTTTCCATCGTCCGCTCGACATCTTTGATTCCCTTCATGTCCGGCAGGATAAACGAGGCTTCCAATTTTTTCTGATAGGCGGAGAGCGTGCGGCGTGAAAAATCTCCTTTCTTCTTGGCTTCGATAGCTGTCTCCGCCGCGAGTTGCCCCGCCTTCATGGCGAAATTGGAACCCTCCCGGTGCATGGGATTGAGCATCTGGGCGGCATCGCCCGCCATCATGAACCCATCGGCATAAAGCGGCGGAAGCGAAAGATACCCCCCTTCCGGAATGATATGAGCGGAATATTCCAGAGGCTTGGCGCCGGCCAGGAAGCGCCGAATCACGGGGTGAGCCTTGGCCGACTCCAAAAGTTCATAGGGCTTTATCAGCGATTTTTGGTAGTGGGAGAGCTTACAGCCGACGCCGAAGGAAAGCGTCTCCTTGTTGGTATAGAGAAACGCGTAGCCGAGCATCCCCTGCGAGATGGATCCCAACACTTCAAACGTGGTTCCTTCGTCACCTTCCAATGAAAAACGATCCTGAATTTTTTCCCGCGGCAGGGCGAGGACTTCCTTGACGCCCAGGGCCACCTCATGAGCCTTCCAGGGTTTGATCAGGCCGATCGATTGGGCCATCCAGGAATTGGCGCCGTCACAGGCAATGACGATATCCGCCAGGAGCTGGTCGCCTTCGCTGGTCTCGATGCCGATGACGCGTCCCTCTTTCTGCAGGGCCTTTGACACCTTCACACCCGTGTAAATCTCGGCCCCGGCTTCTTCGGCCTTCTTGGCGTACCACTTGTCGAAATGGACCCTGATGATGGTGTAGCAATTGTGCGGCTCCCGGACCCATTTGTCGCTTCGAAATCCCACCCGGATGGCGGAATCATCGGAGGTGATCAGGAAATTCTGTTCGGTGACGAAGCGTTCCATGGGGCTGGCGGGATCCTTCCAAAAATCAGGGAGGACGTCGGCGAGCATCTTGGTGTAGAGAACGGCCCCCTGGACATTTTTGGCGCCGGCGTATTCCCCCCGTTCCAAAACCGCGACGGTGAGGCCCGCGCGCGCAAGCGTCAGGGCGGCCGTGGTCCCGGCGGGACCGGCGCCAACAACGATGACATCGTATTTATCGGACATTTAATTTAAGCGGGGCTTTCCTGGGCAACGCGTACGCCCTTCCCCATGGTCGAGGTCAGGGTGATGGAGCGGATGTAAATTCCTTTGGCCGTGGGGGGCTTGGCGGCGTTAATGGCATTCAAGAGGGCCTGGGCATTTTCCAACAAATCGCCGGCGGCAAAAGAGGCTTTTCCAATAATGGTATGCAAATTGGCGGTGTCATCCAATTTAAATTCGATCCGGCCGGCTTTGAGTTCCTTCACGGTGCGCTCGATGTCAAAGGTCACCGTGCCGGATTTGGGGGTCGGCATGAGGCCGCGGGGGCCCAGGAGCTTCCCCAGCTTGGTTAAGTCTTTCATCATGTCCGGCGTGGCGACCAGGACATCAAAATCAAACCAGCCCTTGGAAATTTTTTCAATGAGGTCGGCGTCGCCGATGTGATCCGCCCCGGCGGCCTGGGCTTCTTTGACTTTCTCCCCCTTGGCGATGACGGCCACGATGCGTTTTTGCCCGGAGCCTTTGGGCAGGACCGCCGATCCCCGCACGGTTTGATCCGTCTTTTTGGGATCGACACCCAGATTGACATGCATCTCGACGGTTTCGTCGAACTTGGCCGTGGCGTTTTTCTTCACGATGTCGACGGCCTGCGCCAGCGTGTAGCGCTTGGATTTTTCAATATTTTTTCCCATGGCGAGGTCCCGTTTGCTCATGGTCATTTCACCTCGATGCCCATCGAACGGGCCGTGCCTTCAACCATCTTTTTGGCCGCATCCAGACTCTTTGAGTTCAAATCGGGCATCTTTTGCTTGGCAATCTCATCCAATTGGGCGAGGGTGATCGAGCCCACTTTGTCCTTGTTGGGCGTGCCGGACGCCTTGGCCAGCCCCGCCGCTTTTTTAAGGAGGGCGGACACGGGAGGCATTTTCGTGATGAAGGTGAAGGAGCGGTCGGTGAAAATGGTGATGACGGCCGGGATAATCATCCCCGCCTCGAACTTCTTGGTCCGCTCATTAAACTGCTTGCAGAAATCCATGATCTGGACGCCGTGCTGGCCCAGGGCGGGCCCGACAGGCGGAGCGGGATTGGCCGATCCGGCGGGGATCTGCAACTTCACGACAGCTTTTACTAGCTTAGCCATATTTTTCTCTCTTACTCCTAAACTTTTTATCGCGTCAATCTCTATCTGATATCGAATTGAAGAGTGGAGCCCCTCACCCTGTCCCTCTCCCGTTGGGAGAGGGAACCAGATAACCTAAACCTGATGAGCTTTCAACTCCTCTCCCTTCGGGAGAGGGATAGGGTGAGGGGCGACGTGACAATCCGCCATCATCAGACTTTCTCCACCTGGAGGTAATCCAGCTCGACCGGAGTGGCGCGGCCGAAAATGCTGACGGTGACCTTGAGTTTGGCCCGGTCCTCGTTGACCTCCTCCACCGTGCCGACGAAATGGCGGAAGGGACCGTCGTTGATGCGTACGTTCTCGCCTTTGTCAAAGACGACCGCGGGCCTCGGCTTGGCGGTCTTCGGCGTGGCGTTCAATTCCATCATCCGCTCGACATCCGCGGCCTGCAAGGGCACGGGCCTCGCCCCCCCCAAAAATCCGGTCACGCCGGGGGTGCTCCGGACCAAAAAGCAGGTGTCGTTATCCGCGATCATTTGAATGAGAATATATCCCGGAAAAAATTTGCGGCGGCGGATCTGCTTCTTGTTTTTCTTCAGCTCGATCACCTCTTCGGTCGGGATGACCACCTGCGCCACGCGGTCTTTCATCGCCTTGATCGACACCGACTTCTCGATGCTGGCGCGAACCTTGTCCTCGTGTCCCGAGTAGGTGTGAACCAAATACCATTTCAGATCGTCTTGTCCCATTGTTAGGCCAGAAAGGCTTTCAGAATAAAATGCAAAATCCGATCCACACAAAAAATATAAATCGCCACGATGATCACCAAGACCACCACGACACCCGTCGAGGCAATCATCTGGGGAACGGTCAGCCAGGCCACCTGCTTGAGCTCCGCCCATGCTTCTTTTACGAAAGTAATGAGTTTATTCATGGAATGGAAGGGACGAAAACACGGGAGTGGTAGGACTTGAACCTACAGTCCCGGTTTTGGAGACCGGTGGTTTGCCATTAACCGACACTCCCAGATGTTAAGGTTTGGTCTCCTTATGAACGGTGTGACGGTGGCAACGGGGGCAGTATTTCTTGACCTCAACCTTGGCGCGCTCAGGTTTCTTCTTCCTGCCGAGATTAAAGTAATAGTTGATGTCGCCCGTTTCAACGCACTTCAGAGCGACCACATTCCGACCTCCACCGCTTGCCATCGCCTCACCTTTTGATCAAAACCGCTCGACTTACTTCAAGATCTCGGTCACGACCCCTTTGCCGACGGTGTGGCCCCCCTCGCGGATAGCAAAGCGGACGCCTTTTTCCAGCGCCACCGGCGTCAAAAGATCCACTTCGAGAGGAACATTGTCCCCCGGCATGACCATTTCTGTCCCTGACGGCAATTTCACCGTCCCGGTAACGTCGGTGGTCCGGACGTAGAACTGAGGGCGGTAGTTGTTGAAAAAGGGCGTGTGGCGCCCTCCTTCTTCCTTGCTCAACACGTACACTTCGCTCTTGAATTTGCTGTGAGGCGTGATGGTCCCCGGGGCGGCGATCACCTGGCCTCTTTCCACCTGCTCCTTCTCAACGCCCCTGAGAAGTATCCCGACGTTGTCGCCGGCCACGGCTTCATCCAGCACCTTGTTGAACATTTCCAGGCCGGTGGCGACGGATTTCCGTGTTTCCTGGATCCCGACAATTTCCACGGGGTCCCCCACTTTCAGCTTGCCCCGCTCCACGCGGCCCGTGGCGACGGTGCCGCGCCCCGTGATGGAGAAGACGTCTTCAACGGAAAGCAGAAACGGCTTGTCCACTTCCCTGACCGGGTCGGTGATGTAAGAATCAATGGCCTCGATCAATTTATGAATGGAGGGCTCGCCCAGTTCGCCTTTGTCGCCCTGAAGGGCCTTCAAAGAACTGCCCCGGATGATGGGCGTCTTGTCGCCGGCGAACTCGTACTTGTTGAGGAGTTCGCGGACCTCCAATTCCACCAGATTCAACAGTTCCGGATCATCCACCAAATCGCACTTGTTCAGATAAACGACGATGTTCGGCACGTTCACCTGGCGGGCCAAAAGGACGTGCTCTCGCGTCTGCGGCATAGGCCCATCGGCGGCCGACACCACGAGGATGGCGCCGTCCATCTGGGCCGCCCCTGTGATCATGTTCTTAATATAGTCGTGGTGGCCCGGGCAGTCGATGTGGGCGTAGTGCCTTTTCGCCGATTCGTATTCGACATGGGCAACCGCAATCGTCAAAATCTTGCTTTCGTCTCTCACGGTGCCGCCCTTGGCGATTTCGGCATAGGTTTTCGCCTTGGCTTTCCCTTCTTTTGAGAGGACCAGCGTCATCGCCGCCGTCAGGGTGGTCTTTCCGTGGTCCACGTGGCCGATTGTCCCGACATTTACATGGGGTTTTGTTCGTTCAAACTTTGCTTTTGACATTGCTTGTTGCCTCCTTACTTTTTTCTGTCATTGCGAACTTGGTCGCCTTCGGCGACCAAGTTCGCAATGACACTGAAATCGTCAGCTGGAGAGGAGAATCGAACTCCTGACCTCGTCCTTACCAAGGACGTGCTCTACCAACTGAGCTACCCCAGCGTCGGCTCTTAAATCAACCTCCCGCACATCTTTAAACAGGGGGTCTGATTTAAGCACTTTAATGTCCGCTTAGGAACAGCTCGTATTGAACTTAGCGGGTGAAGGGAATCGGACCCTCGTCTCAAGCTTGGAAGGCTCGCGTTCTACCATTGAACCACACCCGCGAAAATCGTTTCAGACGAGGATCGTGCGGAGTTATATAACAAAGGTTCGACCGGCGTCAATGACCTTTTGGCGCTTTTTCGCGGTGTTTTAGGGCGGAGGCGTCGTGTGGAAATACGTGGAATTGAAGCGTATTATGCGGCTTTGTCCTGAGACTCAGGCGGCGGGGGCGCCGGCTTGACCACGTTGGCATTAAACGCGCGCCGATCCTGGAACACAAGGCTTCCCCCCTTCCGCTCCAGATTGTGCTTCACGTAACCTTTCATTTCGGTGAGGGCCTGGATGAGCACCGTGTACTGGTTGCTTTCCAGACTCCGCTCCGTTGTATACACGATCGACAACGAAATGAAGGGAAATTTCTTAATATTGCCCTGCCGGTCCTTGGCAGTGATGCATCCCTCTTTCAAGTCGGCATCGGAATAGTAAGCGCGGACCCGCTCATCAAAACGGCCCGCCACCCAGTTGAAGATCGTCTCGGCCTTATCCATGGTGGTAATGACAATGAAGTCGTCGCCGCCGATATGGCCTATAAAATCATTGCTGTTCCCATGGCGTTTCACCGCCTGCTGGAGAAGCTCGGACATCAGGCGAATCACTTTATCCCCCTGCTTGATGCCGTAAACGTCATTGTAGGCCTTGAAATTGTCCATATCCAGGTAGCCGAAGGCGGCCTGTTTCATGGTGGCCAGCCGCCGCCGGGCTTCCTCTTCGATGGCGACGTTGCCGGGCAAACCGGTGAGCGGATTGTGGCCCATATCGACTTTCTTGCGCTGCAGCATCCGCTTGACGCGGGCAATCAACTCCTGCGCATCAAACGGCTTGGTCAAAAAATCATCGGCGCCGGCTTCAATCGAGCGGATGCGGTCCTCGGCGTTTTTCCAGGACCCACTCACCACCACGATCGGGATGGCCCTTGTTTTGGGATCTTCCCTTAAAAGCTCGCACACCCGAAATCCGTTCATCCCCGGCATCTTCAAGTCCAAAATAATGGCATCCGGCAGGATCTCCCGGGCTTTCGACAGGGCCTCCCTTCCGTCGCGAAGATATTCCACCGTGTACCCGTTCAAGGTAAAAGAAAGCTGAACATACGAGGCGACTTGCTCGTCGTCGTCCACAACCAGAATCTTTTCTCCGGCCATCGTTCTCCTCCTTCCGTCTAAAACAGAGGCGACTTCGTCTCTTCCGTCCCTTTTTTCTTCAAAATCACAATTTCAATGCGCCGATTCTGCAGGCGATTATCCTCTTTATCATTGGCCACCAGGGGCCGGTACTCCCCAAACCCCCACGCCGACAACCGCTCCGGCACAACTCCCGCCTGAGTCAGGGCCGCAATCACCGAAAAGGCCCGCGCGGCGGAGAGCTCCCAGTTGGACCGGTAGGGACCGCCGGTTACGGGAATATTGTCCGTATGCCCTTGGACAATGACATCGCCCTCCACCAGCTTAATGGAATTCGCCAATTCTTCAAGAGTTCTCATGGCATTGGGCGTCAACTCCGCATGGCCGCTCTCAAAGAGGATCTTATCCCGCAATTGAAGAACGACCTTATCCACGCCGCTGATCACCTCCAAATTGGAGCCCAAATTGGTTTTCAACCGCCGGACGATATCGGCAAAGGCCTGATAGGAAATTTTCTGGCTGCTCGATTTTAGCAGGGACACCTTGGCCATGTGGGTGTAGGCATACATCGCCAAAAAGAAGATCAACAAAATCGTCATGAAGTCGGAATAAGACACCAACCACAACTGAAGGGGTGCCCGTCGCTCACCGGCCGCCGCCTGTTTGCGCCGGAGCCAGCCGTAATACTCCGCCTCCTGCTCGGCTTCCGACTCTTGGGAGGCGTCGACCACCTCCCGACCGAGGGGATCGCCCTCATGGGGGTTCAAGATCGATTCGTCTTCATTGTCAGAAGGCATGGGGGGCCGCGACCTCCGTCTTAACTGTCGTGTTTGATTCGTCAAACGAAAAAGGGAAATCCTTGAAAAGGCCAATCTCAATCCGCCGGTTCATGCGCCGGCCCTCAGCCGTCAGGTTGGAAGACCGCGGGCGAAAAGGTCCATAGGCCGCCGCCGCCAGCTGTTTCGGAGGGATTTGCTCCGCCCCACTCAAGAGATTCACCACCGACATCGCCCGGGCCAGAGACAGCTCCCCGTTGTCATGGTAACGGCCTCCCCCCTGGATCGGAATATTATCGGAGTGACCTTCTACGACGATTGTATAAGGAACGAGCCGAAGGAGATTGGCCACCCGGGCCAGGATGGGGCGCGCGGCCGCCTTGAGATCCGCCCGTCCCGATTCAAACAGGACCCGCTCTCCAAACTCGATGCGGGTGACCCCGGGATCCTCCGAGACGCTGACGTCGGGCAGGGTGTGCAGTTCCTGTCTTAACACCAGCGCCACATCCGAAAATTTCAGTCGTTCATCCAGCCGATCGATGTATTTGATGTCTTCGAGCTTCATGGACTGGATCGCTTTCGCCAGCGCTTCATCTCCCATCAAGGTCAGTCCATAAAGCGCCAAAAAGACGAGGACGAGGTTCGTGATGAGATCCGAATAAACGGTGAGCCAAATCATCTGGCTTCGGAAATCGTCAATCCGGGGTTTCAAGAACCGGTGGATCATAGACGGCCCTAGGTGGCGGGTTCCGGTTTCGGCCGCTGCGCCGACGGCAGAACCGGCGCATGATCGCGATTGAGATACGCCTGCAAGCGGCGGGTGAGAATGGCCGGAACCTCCTGCCGCTGGATGGACAAAACCCCTTCGATCATGACTTCTTTTAAGAAAAGTTCCTGCTCCGAATAGGAATGAAGTTTCCCCGCGATGGGGAGGAACAGGAAATTGGCGCCAAAAATCCCGTAGAAGGTGGCCGTCATAGCAACCGCCATGTGCATCCCCATGGAACGGGGATCCGTTAAATTTAATAGCACCTCCACCACGCCCACCAACGTCCCCAGAAGGCCGAAGATGGGAGCATACGTCGCCATGTTGCGGAACACATTGGCCACTTCCGAGTGGCGCAACCGGATAAAATGAATCTCCTTCTCCAGATTGGCCCGAATGAGGTCGGCGGGGAAACCGTCGGCGATCATCTTGAGCCCGTTGGCCAGAAACTGATCCCTCATGTTCCGCAAGTCGATCTCGATGCTTTCCATGCTGGTCCGGCGGGCGCGGCCGGCCACGGCCAGAATGAGGGACATGACGCTGTCGGCGGAATCCCGGCGCCCCGGAAAAATAAAAAGGAGTACCGCCATCGGCACGCGCTTCATGATGGACCAAGGATAGGTGATGAGGGTGGCGCCAAGGGTCCCGCCAAACACCAGAACAAACGCCCGAAGGTTGACAAAAAAGCGAATGGTCTCCCCGCTCTGCAAGGCCCACCCAATGGCCCCCAGGCCACAGGCCCATCCCAAAATGGTCATCATGTCCATGACTTAGGCCGCCTTGTCTCCGGACACATCGTTGTCCTTGTCCTCAAAACGTTCCTTCTCCCGTGCCCCTCGGGACATGAAGCGACGAATCTTATTGACGACGTCGTCTTTGGTCGCATTGACATCCTCCGGCGACACCGCACTGGCGTCCTCGACGACGGGCTCCTGAAACTTAAAACCCGTCGGCAGCTTCAAGGTGTCTTTAAGGGAGGGGCCATAGCGGGACTCCGGGATGGCGCCCGCCACCTGCGGGATGTGGATATGCCCTTCCCGTTCCAGACGCCGCGCAATCATGGCTACCTTTTTCCGGGCGTCGAAGGCGGCTTTCCCCGGAAGGACATCCCCGCTCAACTCAATTTCCTCCCGAATAATCTCCGCCTTCCCCGGAGGTACATTTTCAAGAATCTTGGTGAGAAACCCGTCCGACACCCCGCGCAAACTTAACACCAGCGTCTGGAGATCCACTTCTCTTAGGACCGCCTTCAAGGCCGCGGGCTCCAGCTTGTCCATGTCATCAAAGAGGAGCGTCCTCCGTCTTAACTCCTCCACCAGCTCCGGCCGCGCCCCTTTGAGGCTCTCCAGCATCCGCTTCTGGGCGTCCGGCTCCAAGGACTCATAGACCGCCGTGATGCGGTCTGGACCCCCGATCAAATAATCCAGCCGGCGCTTCAAATCCTGTTCAATGTCTTCCACCTGTTCCGGCAAAAGCTGGCGGGTGGTCGCTAAATGGTTGGCAATCTCCGACTGAAGAGCGAGGTCGATTTTGGTCAGGACGCGGCTGATCCATTCGGCGGGGAGGTAACCCAAAACCACGGCGGCTTTCTCCGGGGTCTCCCGCGAGAGCAATATCGCCAGGTTTCCCAGGTGATCTTCGCGAATGAAGCCAAAAGGCACGGTCGATTTGTTCGGATTCTCAACCTGGAGGGACCCAGAGAAATTGGCGGGGCCCCCCGCCCCTGTCGGCGACGGCAAGTAACCATACGGCATGCCCATGAGCTGAGGCGGCATCATCATGTCGCCCCCGCCCAGCCGTCCCATCCGACCCCCCCCATGTCCGCGGACTTTAACGTCGGCAGCACCTGGACAAACCGGTTCA
>JAJAPZ010000043.1 GCA_020523905.1 Candidatus Obscuribacterium magneticum | reverse complement strand
CCGGGGTTCCCATAAAGGATTCCTGTGCCGGCATTGCCATGGGTTTGGTCAAGGAAGGGGAGACCGTCGCTGTTTTGACGGACATTATCGGACTTGAGGACTTTATGGGGGATATGGACTTTAAGGTGGCGGGTACACGGCAAGGCATCACGGCTCTTCAAATGGACATCAAAATCACGGGCGTCACACTGGATATCATGAAGACCGCCCTGGCTCAAGCCCGTGAGGCGAGACTCCACATTCTAGACGTCATGGAGTCGGTCATAAAATCCCACCGAGAATCGCTGTCTCAGTACGCGCCACGGATGGTCATTGTCACCATTCCTGTGGATAAGATTGGGGCCCTCATCGGACCCGGCGGCAAGAACATTAAGGGTTTGCAGGATGAGACAGGGGCCAAAATCGAAGTGGATGATGATGGCCGGGTTTATATTTCCAGCCAAAATGCCGAGTCCGTGGACGCGGCAAAGGTCCATGTCGAGGCTATTGCAGCCGTTCCCGAAGTGGGAAAAGTGTACCATGGAAAAGTCATGCGCATCATGCCGCGCCTGGGAGCCTTCGTTCAGTTCATGCCCGGCAAGGATGGTCTGGTTCACATTTCCGAATTGGATCACCGGCGGGTGGAACAGGTCGAGGATGTCGTGCGGGAAGGCGACGAGTTTGATGTGAAAGTCCTGGAGATTGACAGTCAGGGACGCGTGAATCTGTCACGCAAAGCCGTGTTACCTCTTCCGGAAGGGATGACGGAGACGACGGGGCGACCTCCCATACATCATGGCCGACCTTCACATCGGCCTCATTCGGATCGACCCCCTTTTCGCGACCGTCATAGTGGGCATCGTGGTTAAAGGACGAAAAAAAGGAAAAATAAAGAAAAAGAAGAAAGCGGGCGGATCGTCGGACCCCCTTAAAGGTTATTACCAGCTCATGGAGCAGGAGAAGCTCAATGAGTTGGAAATCTCCGACGGCTCCTTTCAGATAAAATTAGTCCGGCAGTCAGCGACCTCGGGGGCAGCTCATGCCGCCCATCACCTGCCCTCCGCTCCGCTGGGGCCAAGCGGCTCGACGGAAGCAGACGACATGCCCGGTTTGCCCGTCAAATCTCCTCTGGCCGGCGTCTTTTATAGAGCCCGGTCTCCACAATCGCCTCCTTTTGTATCGGAAGGCAGTCTCGTGAAGTTGGATAAGCCCCTGTGTGTCATCGAGGCCATGAAAGTCATGAATGAAATCACCGCCAAGGTCGAGGGTCGTGTGATAAAGATTCTCGTTGAAAACGGGAAACCCGTAGAGGCCAACCAAACGTTGTTTATCATTCAGCCCACCTGATCGATCTATGGATCCGCGCTTAACCACCCGCCTTTATATAAAAACAAGAAATAGAAACTCATCGGCCCGCCTTAAAAAAGTCGACTGGTTGGCATTTTTATTGATTGTTGCCGGTCTTTTTTCCTTCTTTTGTGTTTTGTTTCCGCTCGCGTCCGGCTTATGGGGGCGAAACTGGGCGAAATTTCTCGGTTGGGCATTGGGAACAGGACGGTATTATCTCCCGTTATTCGTCAGCTGGGCGGGATTCCACCTCCTTTTACGCCGGGGAAAACCCGTTCCCATTCTGACTTTTTCGTTTACTGTCGGCCTGCTTTGGTCGATATTGATTATGTCCAATCTGGTGGGCCTGGCCGCTTGGAACGAAAACACCGGGGGAATCATTGGACTTGCCAGTCAGCGCTTTTTCCTTCGCCTTTTTGGGCCGGTGGGAACATGGATTGTGGTTCCGTGCCTTCTCGTTGCTATTTCCGCCGTCCTTCTGAAGATTTCTCCCGGTGAGATATTTTTTAAGTTAAAGACCCTCATCATTGAAGATTGGAAACAATGGAAGAGGGCCAAAAAAGAGCCGCGCGCGGGTGCAAGAGCCCCGATTTTGAATCCCAAGCCGGGACTGGCGGACACAGGGGGCGAAAAGAAGCCTCCAAAGATCGTCGCCCCGCTTGAAGGGGAACTCACGAAACCGGCTCCGTTAGTGGAGGCTCGAGAATCCCTTGGGCCGGTTGAGAGACAATCCGAGCCCACCCTTGAAGAGACCGAGAAAAAGATCCGGGTGGCAAAGACTCCCATGTCGACGCCGAAACCGACGCCTCCCTACCAATCTCCCCAACTTGAAATTTTTGAGCCTTTGAACGGTGTGAAATCGGTTCCCAAAGAGGAATTGACGTCACGGGCAAAACATTTAGAACAAACGTTAGCCAATTTTGACATTTTCGCTCATGTGGTGGAGATCCACCCGGGTCCCGTCATCACCCGCTACGACCTGGAACCCGCCCCGGGTGTCAAGGTGTCCTCCATAACCAGCCGTGCCGATGATTTGGCTTTGGCCATGCGCGCAACGGGCATCCGCATGTTGGCGCCCATTCCCGGGAAAGGGGCCGTCGGAGTGGAAATTCCCAATTTAAATCCGGAGGCCGTCGGTTTGCGGGAGCTTTTGTCTACGGGGGAGTTTACAAACCATGACTCTCCACTGGCTTTTATTTTGGGAAAGACCGTATCGGGAGAACCCTGCATTGTCGATTTGGCGTCCCTTCCACACTTGTTGGTTGCCGGTGCCACCGGAGTCGGGAAAAGCGTATGCATCCATGCGCTCATTTGCTCGATTCTCTACCGGATGCCCCCTTCGATTGTTAAGTTTGTTTTGATCGATCCCAAGCGGCTTGAATTGCCCTCTTATTCCGGCATCCCGCATTTATACGATCCGCGTCAGAGCGCGATCAATGCCGAAATCATCACAAACTCGAAGCAGGCGGCGAAAGCCCTGGCGCGTTTGGTCAATGTCATGGAACACCGTTATGATCTTTTCGCCAAAGCCAATGTCCGGAACATCGATTCCTACAACCAAAAACGCAAGGCCGCCGGACAGCCCCCGGAGTACTTTATCGTCGTGGTCATCGACGAATTGGCGGATTTGATGGTGACCGCCCCAAAAGAGGTGGAAGATTCCGTCCAACGGCTGGCCCAGATGGCGCGCGCCGTCGGAATCCATCTGGTTCTGGCCACTCAACGGCCGTCGGTGGATGTCATCACCGGCGTCATCAAGGCCAATTTACCGGCCCGGATTGCATTACGGGTCGCATCCTCCACGGATTCGCGCGTCATCATTGATACGGCCGGTGCCGAATGCCTTCTCGGGAAAGGCGACATGCTTTACTTGCCGCCGGCTTCCCCGGAGCCTTTCCGGGCTCAGGGGGCTTTTGTCTCTGAAAAAGACGTGGAAAATTTGGTAGCCCATGTCCGGCAGTATGGCCGGCCGACGTATGACGACCTGTTCGCTTCCGGAAGCGTCCTCGAATTCGCGGTCGAGGACAAGAAGGAATTGAAAGACTTGATAGAGGCCCTGAAGCTCGTTTTGGAGCGCCACCGGGTATCCCAGGATTTATTGAAAGCCCATTTTGGCAGCTCCGCCCGCGCCACCAACCTCTTGTCTTTGATGGAGGTGAAGAATTTCATATCAAAGCCGGAAGGCTCCAATCGATGGGATATTCACTTTGACATGGTCGAAGACTTTCTGGCGAAAGCCAACAACATGACCGAAACCGAGTTGCTGGTATGAGACATCAGAGAAAAAGCGGACTCATTTTCCTGACGACGGCTCTTTCCATGATTTCATGGGGCTGGGCTTACAATTTGGATCAAGTGCTTAGCCGGCTCGACAACAAAGAAAAGGGGATCAAGGCCATCCAATTTGATTTCAAACAAGAAATCGACTTTATCGGCTCTGACATGAAGAGTGAAGTGGAGGGACAAGCCTTGTTCGAAAAGCCGGGAAAGTTGAAGATCAGCAAACGGAAACCCGACGAGCAGATGACCATTTCCGACGGCAAGAAGATTTGGGTGTACACGCCCGCTTACAATCAGATTTGGGAGGGTCGGTGGAAAACATGGGTGAACAACCAGATGATTCCAACCGGCCTCTTTCCATTTAATGATTTCGTTCACGAGTTACGCCAATATTTTAACCTCTCGCTCAAGTCCGATGACAAGGAAGCAACGGAAGTTCAAATTGTCGCGGTCCCGAAAGATTCTCTTCGGGGTTATCGGCTGATGGTGTATTTGTCCACCGAGACCTGGTTTCCCCATAAAACTGTTTACACCTCCGAATCGGCCACCATCACAACGAGCATTGATCGCGTCGAGGTGAATCCGTCTTTGCCGAAAGGCACCTTTATTTTTTTGCCGCCAAAAGGTGCCGAAATCATTTCAATGAATTAAGATTGACCCCGCAACAGGTGCTTTATGGACGATTCCCAAATCGAAAAGACAGAACCCCTCACCAAAGAAGACATCATGAAAGAGATCGGCCAGAAACTGGCCGAGCGACGGAACATGCGGCGGTTAAGCCCGGATGCCGTCAGTCGGGCCATTAAAATCCGCATCACCTATTTGGAAGCGATGGAAAAGGGCGAATGGGATAGGCTTCCCGGCGAGGTGTATGTCAGGGGCTTTCTTGTGCGCTACGCGCAATATCTCAATTTAGACGGGGTCCACTTGATGGCCCCCTATTTCAAGATCCTGTCGGAGAAAAAGAATAAGGAGATCACCCCCGATTTTAAGGGAGACGAACCCACGCGGTCGGTGTGGATTTGGGTCGGCGCGGGGATCCTCCTTCTGGTCGGCGCCATGAAGCTTTTCTGGCCCCAACGCCCGTCGACCTATCCCCTGTTTCACCCCGCGGATGTGCCCGCGCCTCCCGGCGATGCAACGGACGTCAAAACAGGCAACCCGCAATCTCCCTTGCAAGAACATCAGTTGGAAATTTACTCGCCCTTTCCGTTGTGGTTGCGGGTGAAAACGGACAAAAAAGCGTTCGAGGGCTTTATTACACAGAACACAACGTGGGCCTGGAAGAGCGACGGCCTCTTTGAAATTAAATTGGGTCATACCAAGCAGGTGGCCCTTTGGTTTGATAAAAATTCCATCTTGTTGCAGGAAAACCAAAAGAGCCTCAAACTCCCTCATGAAAATTAATTTCCCGACGCGACTCACGCTTCTGCGCTTGTTATCAATCCCTTTCTTTTTGGTTTTTACGATCAAAGACAACGCTTTAACACGCATCGTGGCGCTCCTCATCTTTATCGGAGCCAGCATTACGGATGTATATGACGGACGCGTTGCCAGACGGCGAAATCTCGTCACGACGCTCGGCACCTTCTTGGACCCCTTGGTCGACAAACTTCTCATCTCCACCGCCTTTATCGCCTTCGTTCAAATTGAAGAGATTTATATTCCGGCGTGGATGGTCATACTCATCATCGGCCGGGAATTTCTCATTACAGGCTTAAGGACCCTGGCCGTTTCAAGGGGACGCATCCTGTCGGCCCAGCCGGCCGGCAAATTTAAGACCACTTCTCAAGTCACGGCCATCATCACGATATTGATTATTTTAACCGCCAACTCGTTATTGGAGGATTTCGGAGGGTTTCCAAAAGGGAGTCTTGTCCAGCACGAAGGGGTGTGGCAATTTTTCGGATGGGTTCTACGGGGAGGGCCCTATTGGCTCACCTTCGTCACGACTCTTCTCACCATTGTGTCGGGATACATTTATCTAAAAGACAACGCCGACCTATTTAATGAAGAACCAGCCAAGCGTTAGCTCCCTGTCGCGCCTGACCGATTTCACCGCCTTGATGTTGGGAAGCTGCTTCTTCTCAAGTTACCTTCCCTCCAAGATCAGCCTCAGCCTGAAAGTCACCTCCGCCGGCAGGTACCTGAGTGCCCAACGCTGGACAGGGGCTGGATTTGTGGGTTCTTTGTGGGGAGCCGTGACCTACCTCCTTCTTCCAATAGAAATTTCGCAATCACTTTGGGCCCCCCTCATCGGTTTATTGATGGCGGTGCCGGTTGCCGGCCGGGCGGAGAAAATATTTAATAATCATGATGATTCACGGATCGTCGTCGATGAATGGCTCGGCGCTTGGATTGCCTTGTGGGGATTGGATCCCCAACTCAATCCGCCTTTCATTCTCGCTTTTTTGGCCTTCCGCGGACTTGATGTTTTGAAAGGGCCGTGGGGAAAGTTCTGGCAAAAGCTTCCGGGAGGGTGGGGGGTGGTGATGGACGACGTGTTTGCCGGCTTTCTCGCCAATCTCCTCATACGGTTCTTCCTTTATTTTTCAAACACCGGCCTGACCTGACTCTTTTCGACGGGAACGGAGCCGTTTCCCCCTAGACACGATCCCACCCATCGAGTAGAATAAACGCATCCATTTCCCTCGAGAAAAAAATCCATTCCCATCCGGAAGGAGGACTTATGCCACACGAAGAAAAAAAGAAAGGACCACCGCCGTTTTTCTTAAACAAAGAAGAACGCCAACGAGCTTTGCAGATGGCCCTTTCCAACATTGAAAAAAGTTATGGTAAAGAAGCCATTATGCGTCTCGGCGAGAAAAGAACCGACGGCATCCAGGTGATCTCCACGGGAGTGATCTCCCTCGATATCGCCATCGGCGTCGGCGGCGTCCCGCGCGGCCGCGTGGTGGAAATCTTTGGGCCGGAATCGTCCGGGAAATCCACCCTCTGCCTCAGTATCGCCGCCCAAGCTCAGAAGCAAGGGGGCACCGCGGCCTATATTGATGCCGAGCATGCGATGGATCCCCTCTACGCCAAGAAGCTTGGGGTTGACATCGACAACCTGCTCATCTCGCAGCCGGACTCCGGAGAACAGGCCCTGGAGATCACAGAACAGCTCGTGAGATCGGGCGCGGTCGATATTATTATCATCGACTCCACCGCCGCCCTCGTTCCCCGCTCGGAAATTGAGGGGGAAATGGGGCAGCCGTCGGTGGGCGTCCAAGCCCGGATGATGTCGCAGGCTCTTCGGAAACTCACCGCCATTCTGGGGAAGTCCAAGACCTGCATTGTCTTCATCAACCAACTCCGGCAGAAAATCGGGGTCTTTTACGGCAATCCGGAGACCACGCCCGGCGGGCTGGCCCTCAAATTCTATTCCAGCGTCCGCCTGGATATTCGCCGCCTTGAATCCATTAAAACGGGCGATGAAGTGATCGGCAGCCACGTTCGCGTCAAGGTCGTGAAGAACAAGGTGGCCCCGCCCTTCCGGCAGGCAGAGTTTGACATCCTCTTCGGCTCCGGGATTTCCCGGGAGGCCTGCCTCGTCGACATGGGGGCCCAATCGGGTCTCTTGGAGAAGTCGGGGGCCTGGTACGTGTACAAAGGGGAAAAACTCGGCCAGGGTCGCGATAACGCCAAGGACTTCCTTAAACAAAACCCTAAGAAAACCGATGAGCTGGAAAAGGCGATTCTTTCCCAGTACGGACTGGTGATCGGGAAAGAGGCGGAGAAACAACCGTCGTTGGAGAAGCAGCCGGTGGCGTCTGGAAAAAAGTAATAATCGATTGAACCGGATCTATAAAAGACCTGTGGAAGAACGGACGAATCCCTTCCACAGGTCTTTTTCTTTCTCGTCATGATTTTTTCCTTCCAGGAATGCCTGGACGATGTTCTGAACTACCTTCGTGTTGAAAAGGGACTTTCCTCCAACACCCTCAGTGCTTATCAAAGGGATCTCAAGTTATTCGGGAATTTCATTAAAAGTCGGAAAATAGCCATCGATGAAATCTCTCATTCGATTATAACCGACTTTCTCTGGGAACAAAAAAAACTCGGCAAATCAGCCGCCACCCTGACCCGCTATATCGAATCCATCCGTCAGTTCTTCAAGTTTCTTTTAGCGGAGGGTTACCTGAGCCAGGATCCCACCGCTGCTTTGTCCCTTCCGAAACGGCCGGAGAGACTTCCCAAAGTTCTTTCGGTGACGGAGGTGACGCGGCTTCTCTCTTCCCAAATTCTCTCCCGCCGCCAGATGTCCGACTTGACCGAAAGAAAAAAGCTCCGCTTCTTGGAGCGAACGCTCCGTTATATCGCGGCCTATGAACTCCTCTACGCCACCGGCATGCGGGTGTCGGAGCTTTCGCATCTGAAAGATGAGCAAATGGACTTGGAGTCCAGATTTGTGCGTGTGGTCGGCAAGGGGGGGAAAGAGCGGGTGGTTCCATTGGGGAAGCGCGCCCAGGATGCCCTTCGGCAATATGTTAGCCTCCGCAATCAGGTGCGGAAAAATCGGCTCACCGGCGGCGGCCACGATTATGTTTTCACCAGTTCCCAGGGGGGAAAGATCAGCCGTTCCACCTTCTTTACGGTTTTAAAGAAGCTCTCCCGTGAGGCGGGCGTTCGAAAAAATGTGAGTCCCCACACCTTACGGCATTCTTTCGCGACCCACCTCTTGGAAGGCGGCGCCGATTTGCGGGTGGTCCAAGAGATGCTGGGCCACTCCGACATTTCAACCACGCAGATTTACACCCACGTCGACAGTTCTCAACTTAAGAAGGCCCACAAACAATTCCATCCCCGGGGTTAAATAGAACGCTTTCGATATTTACGATTCTTTTATATTGGAATTGCCAAAGTCGGAGTAAAATCTGTCGCACTAAAGGAGCTCACAATGATCTCTCGAATTCATCTTGACCAAAATATTCCCTCTCGAACACCAACCCGGTGGACAATATATTTTTGTGCGGTCGCGATGCTATTGCTCGGGATAACCGTGAACGGTTTCTCGGAAGGAAAGACAAAAAACAAATGGGTCCAAAATTGGCGGCCGAGCGCAAAGGGTAAAAAGGTAGTTCGGCTCTACTCCGATGGTCGTGTCGTGAAGGAAGTCGTCTCGAATTCAGAATTGCGCAAAGTCCAAGTTGCATCGCAGGATATTAAAGATAAGAGGTTACGTCAGCTGGTTGACAGAGAAGGTCTAAAAGCATATCGCACTGAGGAAACTGCGACCGACTTCTTCCTGCTATTTGATGACGAATTTCTTCTGATTCAGGATCTTCATCTTCGGCAGGCTCCTTATCCTGACACAACGAAACCCGAGCATGATCGTATGTTTTCAAACTGGAACGAGGAGCCGCCGGAGTCAGTGTGGACAACTTTGACACTCGTTGACAACAGTGGAAAGACTTTATGGACGAAAACACTAAAACCCCTGCTTGGGTTGGACGCAAGGACTCAGGATGGTCAACGCATTGTGTCAGCACACCAAGAGGATCCGAACCAATGGCTTGACTTCGACTTAGAAGGAAATCTAATCGGTGTGCGCCCAGCAAAGGACGATGAATAATTCGAATAGGTTTATAACCTCCCTCACCGCCGCATGTTGTTTGCTGGTGTGTGCATCCGCCTCCGCCAGCGTCAGTCAGCTTCCTTTCCCACGTGATACCAACGGTAATCGCCTTCAGATTGATAGCGACTATGGCCCAAGAAACGCGAATACTGCTTCTTTCTTCCATCCCGGACTTGATCTGAATGAACAAGGTACAAGCAAGGACGAGGACATTGGACTGCCGATTCTGGCTCAAGCCGATGGCTCAGTTTTTGGTACAGGAAGAACATCAAATGGTCTGAAGTGGCTTGGGATTGACTATGGAAACGAAAAGAAATTTGCCTATCTTCACTTGTTTGAGTCTGGTGAAGCAGTAACGACTTTCAATTTGAAATACCAAATTACAGAGGGAACGAAGACCATTAAGAGCGTTTCGAGAACGCTTCGCAAAACGACACAAGAAAATGATGGGATTCTTCTATTTTGGTCTGGCGAAAATGCAACTGGCGAGTTAGTAAAGGCAATTAGCCACAGCTCGGCACCGTTTGTTTTGGATGGAGCGACAATCACTCCCCGAACCACGGTCACGGCAGGAGAAGTCATCGCCCCGCTTGGTAAGTCTGGCGGCGTGGTTTACGCGCATCTTCATCTCCAGATCAGCTCTCCAGATTCCAAATTAGACACCAGCAAAACTCCCTCCGGGGTGGGGAACGACGGCAATGACAACGTAATCTACTATCTGGATCATGACCGCAGCGAATTCACGGGAAGAATCAGCAGTCCCAGCGCTGGGTCTTATGTTTTCCACACCGCCTCTCACGATAACGAACGGCTCGTCGTTTCCATTAATAAGAAAAACAGCGGCACGCCTTCGACCTTCAATGGTTACGATCTCGATCGGGCGAATTTCTACCTTCTTTCTTCCTCGGCGGACATTTCTGCTGGTATTCTGGCGGCGCTGACGGACGACAAGCGTGTCAATAAAAGCCGGGCGCGCGTGACGCCGGGTGACCCCAATTCCACGCTGCCTGATTTGAGAGACAGCTTTCGAGCCGAGATCGAATATGGCGGCCGTCCGGACGCGGAGCCGCACCCCCTTTACCTCGACAATACGGAGACCCCGCCGAAGGGGCGAATCGACACGGAGACGGGTTATCACACCGGCTTCCAGGTGCTAGGCCAGTTCTATGGATTAATTTATGGAGGGGACAGCGAAATCTGAAATGGAAAATTGAGCTGAGAAATCAGTTATTTTATGAAATTACGATAAATTTATGATTCTTTTACATTGGAATTGTCAAAGTCGGAGTAAAATCTGTCGCACCAAAGGAGCTAACAATGATATCGAATATTCATTTTGACCATGGTATTCCCTCTCGAACCCCAAGCCGGTGGACAATATATTTTTGTGCGGTCGCGATGCTATTGCTTGGGATGGCCGCGAACGGTTTCTCTGAAGGAGAGACGAAAAACAAGTGGGTTGAGGAATGGCCGCGTTCGGCGAAAGGCATACCGGTGGTCCGGCTTTACTCGCAAGGACGGATCATAAAGGAGATTGTTGGTCATGAAGACGACAAAATAACGCAGGTTCCAATTAACGAAATTGAAGATAAGCATTTGCGCGCACTGGTCGCCAAAGAAGGGTTAAAAGTTTACCGCACTGAACAAACAGGGACCACCCTGTACCCACTTTTTGACGGAGACCTTCTTTTGGTTGAAAAGACACATTTTAAACTCGCTCCCTTTCCAAAAACAACGAAGCCCGAGCATAATCGAATGTTTTCCAACTGGAACGAGGAGCCGCCTGAGTCAGCGTGGACAACGCTGACACTTCTTGACAACGAAGGAAAGACTTTATGGACGAAAACACTTAAACCCCTGATTCGGGTGGACACGAGGACGGAGGATGATAAACGCATTGTGTCAGCTCACCAGGAGGATCCGAACCAGTGGTTTGATTTCGACTTAGAAGGGAATCTAATCGGCGTCCGCCCAGCAAAGGACGATGAATAATTCGAATAGGTTTATAACCTCCCTCACCACCGCATGTTGTTTACTGGCGTGCGCATTCGCACACGCCAACATCAACCGACTTCCTTTCCCACGTGATCCCAACGGTAATCGTCTTGAGGTTGATAGCGACTATGGCCCGAGAGATGTGGTTACCGCCTCCTTTTTCCATCCCGGACTTGATTTAAACGAGCAGGGCACGACCCCGGATGGAGATCTTGGGTTGCCAGTTTTGGCTCAAGCCGATGGATCTGTTTTTGGGACAGGAATGACATCAAATGGATTAAAGTGGATGGGGATTGACTATGGAAACGGTAGGCAATTAGCCTATCTTCACTTGTTTGAGTCTAGGGAGGCAAAAACTGTCTTCAATTATAAATACCAAGTTGCGGAGGGAACAAAGACCATTAAGAGCGTTTCGAGGACATTCCGCGAAGAGAACATAAATGATGGGATTCTTCTTTTTTGGTCCGAACAGGACGGCCAGGGAGAACTGATAAAAGCGATTAGCCACAGCTCGGCGCCGTTTGTCGTAAACGGAGCGACAATCACCCCGCGGACAACTGTATTGACAGGAGAAGTCATCGGTCCGCTTGGAAAATCCGGTGGTGTTCCCAACGCACACCTTCACATTCAAGTCAGTTCTCCCGATCCGAGACTTGACAACACCAAAACCGCCTCCGGGGTCGGCAATGACGGCAATGACAATGTGATCACCTATCTGGAGCACGACCGCAGCGAATTCACGGGAAGAATCAGCAGCCCCACCGCCGGGTCTTATGTCTTTCATACCGCCTCTCACGATAACGAACGGCTCGTCGTTTCCATTAATAAGAAGAACAGCGGCACGCCCTCGACTTTCAATGGCTATGATTTTGATCGAGCGAATTTCTATCTTCTTCCCTCCTCGGCGGACATTTCAGCCGACATCCTAGCTGCGCTGACGGACGACAAGCGTGTCAATAAAAGCCGGGCGCGCGTGACGCCGGGTGACCCCAATTCCACGCTGCCTGATACGAGAGACAACTTCCAGGCCGAGATCGATTACGGCGGCCGGCCGGACGCGGAACCGCACCCCCTTTACCTCGACAACACGGAGACCCCGCCGAAGGGGCGAACCGGCACGGAGACGGGATTTCACACCGGCTTCCAGGTGCTGGGCCAGTTTCCTGACTACAATCGCTACGATATCGTCTTTAACCAGTGGAACTCCAGAGTCAGAAAGAATTTTGAGAGCCTCTATTTTTTGTGAATTTGCGATGAACCTCCGCGCGGCAAGACCGCGCGGTATCAGAGGTCGAAATTGAAGAGCTTGAGTTGCTTGTCATCAAAATTTCCTTGCTTACGGACATACTCCCGGATCACGTCCCTGTTTCCACCTTCTCCAACGGTGGCCACAAAAAATCCATCTGTCCACAGCTCTCCGCCCCAAAGTTCTTCCCGCAAATCCGGATGCCGCTTGAACATCTCTCTCGCCACCACGCTCTTCAGTACCCGCACCACCTGCGACGGGGAGAACTTTGGGGCGGCGCTCAAAAGGTAATGGACGTGATCCTTATCAATTCCTATTTGCTCAAATTCGATGCTGTACCGCTCTTCAATTTCGTTACATATATCCCGGAGGCTCTGCTCTCGGTCAGGACGGCCAAATATCGCCTTCCTATACTTCACGGGTGTCACAAAGTGATAGTGTATTTGATAGGCGTTATGTTCGCTTGTCCTGACCTCACGCATCGCCTCCTCATACTATAAGGAGTTCCGCGCGGCAAGCCGTCGCGGTATAGACACCGAATAAAATTACGATCCTTTTACATTGGAATTACCAAAGCCGGAGTAAAATATTCGCCTTGAAGGAGGCCACAATGATCTCTCGTATTCATTTTAACCCCAGCATCCCCTCTCGAACACCAACCCGATGGACAAGAAACATCTTTGCGATCGTGGTGCTACTGCTCGGGATAGCCGCGAACGGTTTCTCCGAAGGGGAGACAAAAAACAAATGGGTTGAGGAATGGCCTAAAGACTATAAACACAAGCCGGTGGTCCGGCTTTATTCAAATGGGCGAATCTTAAAGGAGCTTGTTGGCCATGAGCCTGACAAAAGAACTCGGGTTCCAATTGCTGAGATTAAAAATAAAAGATTGCGCGAGTTCGCAGCCAAGGAAGGCTTAAAAGCCTATTGTACTGAAAAAACTGGAACTGAACTAAATCCTGTACTTGATGGCGATCTTCTCTTGGTGGCAAAGACGTACGTCCGGTTCCCTCCTTTGCCTGAAGCAACGAAGCCCGATCACCATCGGGTTTTATCCAGTTGGAGTGAGATTGATCCGGAATCGGTTTGGTCAACGCTGACTGTCATTGACGCCGAGGGGAAAACACTTTGGACAAAAACACTGAAACCTGTCACTGGTGTGGACGGAAGGATTGAGGATGGCAAGCGCATTATTTCGGCGCGACAAGAGGATCCGAACCAGTGGCTTGACTTCGACTTAGAGGGAAATCTCATCGGTGTGCGCCCTGCAAAGGACAATGAATAGTTCGAATAGAGCCATAACCGCCCTCACCGCCGCATGTTGTTTACTGGTGTGTACATCCGTAGCCGCCAGCATCAGCCGGCTTCCTTTCCCACGCGATACCAACGGTAATCGTCTTAAGGTTGATAGCGATTATGGCCCAAGAGATGTGGACGCCGCTACCTTTTTTCATACTGGACTTGATCTAAATGAACAAGGTACGAGTGAGGACGGGGACATTGGACTGCCGATTCTGGCTCAAGCCGATGGGTCTGTTTTCGGGACGGGAATGACATCAAATGGATTAAAGTGGATTGGGATTGATTATGGAAACGGCAGGCAATTCGCCTATCTTCACCTGTTCGAGTCTGGGGATGCAAGAACTACTTTTAATTTTAAATACCAGGTCTTTGAGGGTACAAAGACCATTAAGAGTGTATCGAGGAGAATCCGAAAACCGACGGTTAATAATGATGGGATTCTCCTATTTTGGGCTGGCGAAGATGAAACTGGCGAGTTGGTAAAAGCGATTAGCTACAGCTCGACGCCGTTTGTCGTAGACGGAGCAACAATCACCCCGCGAACGACGGTATCAGCAGGAGAAGTCATCGGCCCACTCGGGAAATCTGGTGGTGTTGGGAATGCACATCTGCATCTCCAGACCAGCTCTCCAGATCCCAAACTGGATAACACCAAAACTTCTTCCGGGGTCGGCAACGACGGCAATGACAACGTGATCTACCATCTGGATCACGACCGCAGCGAATTCACGGGAAGAATCAGCAGTCCCAGCGCCGGGGCTACCGTCTATCATACCGCCTCTCACGATAACGAACGGCTCGTCGTTTCCATTAATAAGAAAGAGGCCGGCACTCTCTCTACCTTCAATGGTTACGATCTCGACCGGGCGAATTTCTACCTTCTTTCTTCCTCGGCGGACATTTCTGCTGGTATTCTGTCGGCGCTGACCGACGACAAGCGTGTCAACAAAAGCCGGGCGCGCGTGACGCTGGGAAATCCTAATGCCACGCTCCCTGATTTGAGAGACAGCTTTCGGGCCGAGATTGAATACGGCGGCCGGCCGGACGCGGAACCGCACCCCCTTTACCTCGACAACACGGAGACCCCGCCGAAGGGGCGAACCGGCACGGAGACGGGATTTCACACCGGCTTCCAGGTGGATGGCGGTTTTCCTGACTATAATCGCTTCGATATCGTCTTTAACCAGTGGAACTCCAGGGTTAGAAAGAACTTTGAGAGTCTCGATGGCGACGCTTTCCCGGATGATGCCGATGCCCTTGAAAACGCAGAATACCCCGACGGCGATTACCGGCTTATCGCGAAGCTGGAGAATGTCTACCGCCCCGGAGACACCGACGAAAGCGGAAACGATTTATATTATGCGACGCACACCGCCGTCGAACATCTTGTGACCGTCGACAATTTCGTTCCGTTTCTGCGGCGCATCGAGAATCTGGACCTCTCACGCGGCGCCACCGTACAACGGGAGGCGTGGAACCCTGACGGGTCGGTGTACCGGTATAGCGCCCTCTCAAGTTCGGCGGTGATCACGGCCACCGGGACTTACCTGGTTCGTTTTGAGTTCTCCGAACCGATGTCCCACGTTCAGATTCGCCTCGATCCATTCGGTCCTCTGGTTACCGCCTCCGATCAACCGGTTGATCAGAGGACTGTCTGGTCGTCCACGCTCACCATCAGCAGTCAGCATTCGGATTTCAACGGAAAGAATGTTTTTACGATTGCGGGAAAGGATCTCGCTGGAAACGAACTGGCGGCGACGGGCCCGGACGTCACCGAGATTCCATTTACACGGATGGGACGGGATGCCGCCGGCACGCTTCCGGGGCCGGGGGGTGTCAACACCCGGCATGCCATCCATTTTCAGCTTCCCACGCGCGTCACTCAGGTAACGCCCACCGACAGCTATCTCGATCTGGAAATATTGCGGGATCAGACGGCCGCGGTCGCCTGGGTTTATTATGATCCGGTCCATAGCATGAACGTGGTACGCGTCCGCGAAATGGAGCATGGGCGTACGCTCACTATCGCAGGCGGCCTATCAGGTTCGGTCTTTCGTGGTCCCCCCACGATTGCCTATAACTCCCGGGATCAATTGGGCTCCGCCTATATCGCAGTGAATAATTTAACGGGGAAGAATTCGCTTCGGTTTGATGGCGCGGTGGAGCCGTCTTTGTTCGAAACGTCCGACCTCATCGATGAGGCGGGTGAGAATGAGCTCAACGTGATTTATGGGGCGGATGATCGGCCCCGCGTGGTTTACACCGCGCTCGATCCGACCACCTTCGATCACGACATCCGCTTCGCCCGCTGGACCCCCTCCGGATGGGAGACGAAAATCATCGAACCTCCGGCCCTGCATGTGCGCCAAAGCAACATTGCGGTCGCCCTCGATCGTAATACCGGCCAGATGTACGTCGGGTTTCTTTATGAGGCGGCTTGCTGCCCGACGCCTCCCACCAATGAATTCCGGATCCTCACGCTGTCGCCGGACGGGGAGGTCCTCGTCCGCCGGACCGTGCAGACCGGGTCCACGACTAATCGCGAGTTGCCAGGCACAATGTCGAGTCTTCGGGTTGATCGCGGAGGCCGTCTTCATACCCTCTACGAGTTTACTAACTGGAAAACCTATTCGGCCGAACTGAAGTACTTTTCGGAAGGCGTTCTGGAGACTGTCGACACTTACATGCCGGTCGGTCAAGAGTTGAAAGTGTCTCTGGCTCTTGACCCAAGTCAACAGCCGTTTGCCGCTTACTCCTATTATGATGAGCCACTTTCGCAATGCAAGCTCCGCGTGCTTCGCCGGGTGGGGCCGGGCAATTGGGTTCCGATCGACGACATTGTGACCTCGACTGGCGTTTTTGACGTCGAATTGGCGATCGATGAGAGCGGATCGTTTCACATTGCGTATGAAGAACTGGATTCCAATTTCTCCGCTCTGGGTATTCAATACGTGCGAAAGCCGATCAGGAACGTTCTTCAGGCCCCGGAAAGCCCTCCCGGGCTGCAACTCGTCACGCCGCTGTCGGCGCTGGGGATTGAAGTCAACGCCCCTTTGCCGGGATCCGCGCAGGCCGCTTTGACCGCGCAACGCCTTGCGTTGGTGGGGGCGGCCTATCGACTCGGGCAAGACGGAGAGACGGCGCCCCCGGGCGAACGACTGGTGATTCGTTACCCTGAACTGGCGGATGCTTCTCTTGAGGGATCGGTTTTGGTTTATACCTTCAATGGAACGGAATGGATTCCGCTCGCGAATCAATCTCGTAATACCACGTTTAACACGTTGATAGCGGAGGCGGGAGCGCGTGGGTTGGTCGCGGTCCTTCGTTCAAAAGCTTTGGCCACACCCACCGGCTTCGCCGGCGTGGCTGAGAGTTCCAATTCAATTCGATGGAGTTGGACTGATAACGCCTCCAATGAGACCGGGTACCGCGTCCTGGACGGCGCCGGGAATCCGGCCTCAGGCATCCTGCCAACAGACACGCAATCGTTCATCGAAGAAAATCTTTCGCCCAATAAAGGTGCAACCCGCCGGGTCGAGGGTTTGAGCGCCTTCGGCCGTGAAATATCGAACCTCGATTCTCGTTTCACCCGGGCCGCTCCGCCGGCGGGCTTGAATGCGCGGGCCGTGACGTCGGGGGAGGAAGACACTGAATATAGCCCGGGCGTCGCGTTGGTCTGGAGCCGGAACGGTAATCCCGTCGGCACGGTTTTCGAAATAGAGCGGTCGTCCACTGGCGCGGATTTTTTAAAGATCACGCGCACCGAATCGACGGGATATGGAGACCTGAATTTATTGGAGGGCGCAAGTTTCTATTACCGGGTTCGCGGGATCAATGGCGACGGGGTTCCGGGCGATTTTTCCGAGACGGTTTCCACGTCTGTCCCGCGCATACCGCCCGACGCTGTTCTTGACCTGGCTGTCACATCGGGACCCGTGTCCGGACAGATTAGACTCACCTGGACGGCGCCGGGCGATGATGGTGGAGGGGGAACGGCCTCCTCCTACTTGATCCGCGCCGCCGCCACTGAATTGACCGAAGATAATTTCACATCCGCCAATCCCGTTCTGAACCCCCCAACGCCTTCGGTGGCCGGCGCCGCGGAATCGCTCACGCTAACAGGGCTCACGTCGCGCACCTTCTTTGCCATAAAGGCGGTGGACGACGTCGGAAACGAAGGCGCGATCTCCAATGTGGCCGTGGTCGCGCCGGACGATCGCGTGGCGCCGGCCGCCATCCTTGACGCCAGCGCTTCGCCGGGGCCATTGAACGGCAGCATTCGCCTCACCTGGACGGCCCCGGGCGACGACGGGTCGCAAGGCAATCTTGTGAACGGCCGCTATTTGATCGACTATGCCTCCGCGCTGGGGAGCGGTTCGGTGACCGTGACGACCACAACCGTTCCGGGCCATCTTGAAAGCTACGTCCTCACGGGGCTTTCTTCGAACACGCCTTATACCATCACCTTGCGGACCGCGGATGCCGCCGGCAACCTTTCCGAACTGTCCAACCTCACGGTCTCTTATCCATTGACACACATCGAATCTCCGGGATTTCCGTCCTTTGACTTCGTAAGCGCCACTTTTCCTTCAGGAACCTCATCCATCAACATGGAAATCGAGAGCTCCACCAGCCCCAGAGCCGTGGCGGCGCTCGCTCATTCGTCGTTCGCCGGGCTGCAATTGTTCGGTTCTCTATTTGAAATCGGTCCCTCCGGCGTCCAGTTTGACCCGAGGGCGAGGATTCTTTTCCACTACGAAGAGCCGTTGCCGCCTTCGACGAATGAGTCCGAAATCGTGGTCGCGCGTTTTACCGAAACGGGCGGCTGGGAGACGCTTCCCATCGTCCGGCGTGATGAAGTCGCCAACATCGTCGAAGCCGAGACGAGTCATCTTTCGCTCTATGCCCTGGTCTTGCCCAAGGTGGCTCTCGACACAAGCCCGCCGGTCACGACGCTGTCGTTCAGCCCGTCGGCCATCGATGCCTTCGACCTATCGCTGATTTCCACCTCGACCTATCTCGTGTTCTCATCCACCGACTTTGGGCCGGACGCCTCCGGCGTGGAGCGCATCCTCTTGTCGATCAATGGCGGCGAATTCCAGGCGGTGACGGGTCCCATCCGGTTGGCGCCAGGACGATCAGACCTTCGTTATTACGCTGTGGATCGCGCCGGCAATAAAGAGCCGATGCGCGCCGCGACGGTTCACACCGCGCCTTGGCTCGCCGCGGGAATCTATGCCACCACTGAGATCTGGATGCAGGGATCCTTGAATGTGGCGGGTGATCTTCAGGCGGGTGAGCGCCTGCAACTAAGAGGCGCGGGGCAGGTCCGTGGGAACCTCGTTTCTCCAAATATTGATGTATCTCCGGCCATTCAGGTGACCGGCGATCG
>JAJAPZ010000042.1 GCA_020523905.1 Candidatus Obscuribacterium magneticum | reverse complement strand
TGGTGGCATTTAACTTCAGGTCGCCGTCGAGGTCATAGTAAACTTTGATGTCGGAAATGTCTTCGGACCGGTTGACTTGATTGCTGTTTTTCCGATCGATGCGCAATCCTTTCAATATGACCGTATGAGCATCGGAATACATGTCCAGACGCACCACCGGCACGTTTTTCTCCCCTTGTGTTGCCGCCGCCGGCGCCATCGGGATGGGATCGACCATCAAATGATCCTTCGTGGCGGTGATGGGCGGCGTTCCTGAGAGAACAGGGAAGGACTGCGTCCGTGGATCCACAAGATAATCGACCATCATCCCATCGGTGAGTATGAAATCGGTCCGGGAGGGAATGCGAACACCCAAGGAGGACCCGATATTGGCCGAGTCGGCCACCGCCATCACAATGAAGAGATATTTCGTCGTCCCGTCAATTTTCATGGCGGGTTGAATTTCGAGGATGGCGGCGCTCGTTGAGAACTGAACTTCCGACGACTCAATCAAGGTGTCGGCGCCGGGTTGGAAGAGATGGGCCGCATCGCCGTCCGTCCCATCCAATCCGTCATAGTAAAGGCGCGCGTTGGCGACGTCCATGTCGCTGCAGGTCCCGATGCGGGTCACGCGTATCTTGGACAATATGCCTTCAAACTCGCGCGTCCAGACGGCCACGCGGAGATAGCCGGCCGCCGCCATTCCCTGAGGCACTTCGTTATTTTTCGTGTCGGCGTAAAAAGCCGCGATATCCTCCACCTTGGTCATGACCGGCGCCGGGGTCTTTATAATGGTGGAATTGTATGTCTTCATGGGGAAGTTGTTCTCCGCGATGCGGGCGGTTGACTCCGCCGCTGGGATCGTAAAATCACTGGAGGTTTCAATCTCCAAACCGAGACTGGCGCCTTCGGTGGCCTTGGTGCTGACGCGCACCGTCACGAAGAAATGCTGGTAGGTCGTGGTCAAGGTTTGGGAGGTGGCCGTGAAATCAAAGTCGCAATAATAGACGCCGGCGATGTTAACAAAGGTGCTGCTCGCCAAGGGAACGCCCGCCTGGATGCCGTTTCCATCCACATTAATACTAAACACACCATCCTTCGATCCCATGTCGCGCCATAAGGCGAGTTGCGTGACTTCGGCCGCAGGAAGCGTTCCCGTCTTTTTCACCCGCAAGCCCTTCCAGACCGAATAGGAACTCACGCCCGCCGGCTTGACCTCCGTGCGAAGTCTCAACATGGAGACAGGATTGGGTCGATCGACGGTGTTCCCGTCACCTTGGGTCAAAGCCGAGGCCACACCGATGGCATCTTTAAAGGCCGGCCGCGTGGGCCCAATCGGCTCGGGCGCCATGTCGGCGGGGGTGACGACCAAGCCCGTCGTCACGACCTGGCCATCGGAAGGCGCCAATCCCGTCCGCCCATTGATGGTGGGTTTGTTGAAATCCGTGGCCGCCAAGGTCAGGGATTCCTGAATGATGTCTCGCATGGTAAAGAATCCGGTGGCAGCGTTTGTCAGGGTCAAGGTCGAAACCCCGACGCCATCCCCCGACATCGTCACATTGCTGGTGCTTCCAGAATGGGCCAACTGGAGGGTCCCGGAGTAACAGAAACCATTGTTCTCTCCCAAGGACATGCCGCCGTCGGCAGGATTTTCATACACATCACGCGCTACGAGGTTGATCGTCCCCTCATTGCGCACACTTAAAGGGGAGGCCAAGCTGTAGTTATGATGGATGGTCAAATGGTTGGCCTGATTGGGGGTGATAACGACCGATTGCGTCGTTGAGACGAGCACGAGATCCTGATGGACCGCCGTCAACACCGGCCGGCCGGTGATTTCGTCCAGATAGAAGAAATCCCGCTGCGCGGTGCCGGAAGAAAATCTCAGTGGCAAGGCGTTTTGTCCGTAAATAGAACCGAAAGACGACAAATTCCCCGGCGTCACGCTAGCCTTCCCCTTCGACGAACTTGAAAAGATATCAATGTCCTCATCGTCAATAACCGGAGCGATGTTGTTGAACCGGTCCCTCGTCTGAGCTCGAATATAGGCGCTGGAAATGCCAACAACGTACGTGGAGGTCGATCCGGCAATCAGTTTCCTCTGGGGGTTGTCAAAAACAATGCGGACGGGAGGTTCCGCTAAAACGGTGTAGGTTTGAACGGCCACGCCCCATCCCCGCGCCGGCGGAGCCGAAATCGTATGAAGATGATTCCCCGCCAAGGTGTCCGACATGTAATAGGGAGTGGTGTGCTGGTTAAGCGCCAGGTAGGCAACGCCATTGCCGCTGACAAAGGTGGCACTCGAGGGCGATGCAAACTTGTAATCGCCCGATGAATCCGACTTCAAGTCAAACTTGATGCCCTTCCCCACGTCATCCTCCTGACCTGTGATGACGGGGGTGGGGTTGGAATAGCGGTCCTGGAGTTGCATCTGGCGCGCCGGGGTGGTGGCGCCGGCCACAAAAACCGCCGGATCGGAGATAATGGCGACCTTGTTATCGACATCCCACGTTGGCTGGATATCCACGACGTGATCCGCCGTCCGCCAGGAACGAGCTTCCGCATGGCCGCCGATGATTGGCCGGGAGGAGGCCAACGCCCCATAGGATTCGCTGGAGTGGGTATCAAAGTAAAAGAACTGCTTGACGTAGGTTCCGGTTGTAATCTCAAGATAAGTGGTCACATAATTCGTTAGCTCAGGCAGGGTTGTTTCATCCGAACTAACAGTGAATCCAAAGGCGTCGTTACTGAGAGACGTCGTCCGTGTGCTCTCAAACACGATTTTAATAGTTTCCGTCGCCAACGTCGGATTTCTTAAGCCGTCCCACAACTCGAACTCAAATGTTTGGACATTTCCTTGATAACTGATCTTCCCGGCTTCAAGGGTCCGTTTGGGATTATCCACCCCGATCGATGCCGTCGCCCCCGGATTGACTAATAATTCATGGGTCGTCGTCGTTAGAGGGGCACCCTCCACTCGAACCTGCCACGTACCCACCCGCCCATCCTCTCCCACCGGTACCGACGACATCTCATCAAACAAACTGAATTTTTTCTGGGAGGTCCCGATGTCAAACCGCAATGAAGTAATGTGCGTTCCCTGACTGGTTGGATTGGTAAAGTAGTAGACGCGTCCCGCGTTGGAGTGGGCCGTCGCCTGGGCGCTGGAAAAAAGCAAGCTCACATTCGAAACGTCCTCCGTGGTCGCGTTATTGAAGTCGTCCCGACGTTCCAGCGTAAATTGATTCGACACCCAAGCGCCGGCCGTTGCACTGGCGGGGGGATTAATGAGCACCCATTTGGATGGCGTGCCGCCGCGCGTTATGATGGGGAGGGTCTCCCCGATGACGGTGTCGCTGGCAATCCGCACCTGGGCCTGATCCACCGCCTTGGTGGAGACAAAGTAATAAAATTCCGGGGATGATCCGATCTGGCCATTGGCGTCGGTCGTCGTAGCCGTGATGAGGTTATAGGTGCTTCCCAATTTCCACCGGACCGTGCCCGTGGCCCCCGTCACGTTATAAACGGTGAACTCGGCGCCGTAGCCGGCCGAACTGATGTAGTTATTAAACTGATCGCTCAACTGGGCGATGAACGGCGTCTTCCCCAAGTTCGTGGTGTTTCCAGCGGCCACGCTAATGAGATTATCAATGACGCCATCCGTCATGTCGATGGGGGAGAGAATAAGATACTTGTTCGCCTCCCCAGGAATGATGGACACATAGGGACGCGTCGAATAGACGATACCGTTCTCCACTCTCTCGGTTGAAATATCGTTATAGGTGAAATCGTAGGCCTTCAGCCAACACTGGGTGGCCTTGTAAAGGATAAAGTTCCCTTCGGGCGGCCCGTCAAACATTTTCTCTCCCGCATCGGCCTGGACAAAAGTGTAATTCGGAGGCAGGGAGGGTTCCTGACCGGCGAAGCTTTGAGCGCTAAAAACGATGGTTCCCAGGTAGAGATTGGGGCCGGTCGAAAGCAAATTTTGGAATTGGTCATAAGCCCGAATTCCGCCATTGAAAGGATCGCCGGCCGCCTTGGAGGAGGTGGGCAGATTGTAAAACTCGAGGTGATGGGCGACGCCCGACCAAACCCGCATCCCGGAGGCGGAGCCCGACTTGATCCCTTGCGTCCCGCTGGGCGTGTCGTCGGTGGTCGAGGCCGTCACCGAAAAGTTTGTTTGGGCGGTCTTGGCGATCATGGTAAAGATCCGTTCCCCGTTGGACAGTTGGTTGGGATTGGCCGTGGCATATTCTTCAAGTGGATCGTTCGACACCAGCCGGACCTTGGGCATGCCGGAGGAGGTCATCCAGTTGAACTGTTCGTCGGTCAGCCGGACGTCGACTTCGAAGGACTCCCCCGCCACCTGATTTGTGATGGAACCCGTTTTACCGGTCGCTGAGCCGGGGAGGTGGCTCTCCCCTTCGAACAACACCAAAAAGCGGCTGGCACTGGAAGGATCCACCGTAAAGGCCCCGCTTCGCGGACACATCGAGGTCGTCCACGTGACGCCCCCATTATCGAGGTTGGTATCGGCCGCCCACAGAGTATGCTGACTCCCCGCCGTTCGGAGCCTCACGATAAATTGATCGGTGGACTGGCCGTTGACGTAAAGGGCCGTCGAGGGATGGGTATCGTAGAGATCCGAGGTTTCGACCCGTATTCGCTCATCCACATGGACTGCCTGGGAATTAAAGTAATCGTCAACGATCTGTACGGTCACCGTGAAGGTGGCCCCGGCCACTCGGTTGGTGGGATTGGCCGTTTTTCCCGGAGTCCCCGAACCCGGCGTGGGGACTTCTCCCGGCATGAGCGCCAACAAGTGCTTGGCCGTATTGGGATTGACGGTCACAATGGAAGAAGGCGAAGAGGTCCAGGGAAGACCGTGCGCCTGCGTAATATCATCCGCGACAATGGTGTGCGTTCCGGCTCTCACAAGGGTCATTTGGAAAACGCTCTTGCCGGTGTTGGCCACAACGGCTTTCGTCGATCCCGTGGTCGTATAATAAGGATCGGTGTTCAATTGCACGCTGATGCGAATATCTCCGGTGTTGCTTCCCGAGGTGGCCGGCGGCACGGTGACGACGTTACTGAAGATATCCGTGACATAAACTTCAATATCCATTTGAATCCCGGCCGTGCTGACCTTCACGGTTCCCTTCCTCCCAACCTGTGTTCCCGGATCCAGCGATTCGCCCGGCATGGCCGTGATGAGCTTTTTCGCCGTCCCCGCAATCACATTGATGGGTTGGGACGTGAACTCCGTAAATGGAGAGTTGAAAGGTGCCGGGTTGGCGTCCATGTCGGTGGCCGTAAGGGTCCAACCGGTGTCGGTCAGGGTGATGAGGGGGAAGTAAACCGTGGCGGAGGTTGTGATCAGATTATAATCATACGGATCCTTCCCGATTCCCACCCAGGGGCCGGTCGACTGGTCGGAGGGATCGGTCGAGGTGAACCGAATCGTGCTGGTGGCCGTGGCCAAATTCCAGAAGTTATCGCAGAGGCGAACCTCAACGGGAATGTTTTCCCCCGCCGGGGCCACACCGGGCGAGCCCAGAACCCCTTTTGTCAAATCGGCGTTCCCCGGTTGGGCCGTTTCGCCGGGGAAGACCAACTGGATCTTCGAGGCCGTCGAATGCGCCACAAAGAAGGAGGCTGAATTGGCGGTCCCCATCGCCGTCGGATCGCCGTCAATATCGGTGGCGGAAACAATCGTGGCCGATCGCGCCATCCTCAGGTTGACCGTGGAAACGGTAATTTCTCCATTGGTGATGCTGAAGGTTCCCGGATGGGTGTCGTAGGGATCGTCCGTCCAAACGCTGACCAGAGCGGAGGCGGTCGCCACTTTATTGTAATAGCTGTCCGTGATGATGATCCGCGTATTGATATTCTCCCCTACCGTTTTGGCCGTGGGCGTATCGGTTCTGCCCAAGGGAAGAGGAGTGACCTTTCCGGGCGTATACGTCTCCCCCGGCAAGACGATCAGCATTCGATCGTACGTTCCCGGATAGATAAAGACTTGAGTCGACGTATCGTCCTCGTAGAGGTTGGTGTATTGATTATCGCTGGCGGTCAGGGTCCAACTGGAGCTGGTGTTGAAATAAACCCCGAAGGTCGCCAGCCCCGTCGCCGGCGTGAGCGACTGCGGATTGCCTCCGAAATAGGCGTTTTCATCATCCCATGGATCGGTGGAGGTGAGCCGCACCGTCGGCATCGAAACGCCAGTGACCACGTTGTAGTAGTTGTCTGTCAAGCGGACTTGTACGTTGTACCGGCTCCCCGCATAGGTGTGGTTGGGCATGTCCATTTTGCCCTTGGCCCCGCCGGCGGTTGAACCGGGGACGGCCGTCTCCCCCGGCAGGAGCAACTGCAGCTTTTTCGGCGAGCCAAAGGTGATGGGTATCGCCGGTGTCGTATAAGGTAGAAGTTCCGTGGCTGAATCATTTGTGGTGGAGACGGTCACGGTCCAGCCAGGGGAGGTGTTTTTGGTATGCATATAAATAATGAAGGTCGTGGATCCGTTCGTTAAGGGCTGGGCCGCCGGAGACGGGTCAAAGGGATCCTGTGTGACCAATTGCACGCGGGCGCTGTCATCGACCAAGTTATAATAGTTATCCACCTCCAATACCGTGATGGTGAAGGTGGACCCCGCCGGGAAGTTGGTCACCCCATTGACCGGATTGGCGTCATAGTCGGGCTGCCCCGTTTTACCACCCGTTCCATCATAGGGCCCCTTCCCCGGAACGGCTGATTCGCCGGGTGCCAACACCAACAATCGGCTGGACTGGTTGTGGTCAATCTTAAAGGGAGCGGAATTGGCGGACGGAAAATCAAGCACCTGGCCGCTCACCCACTGCACCGTGAGAGTCGAAGCGGCGGTGGCGGTGTAAAGAACAAAATTGAAGGTCGTTGTTCCATCCTGCAGTGATAACGTTTGAGAAGAGGCATACATGTCCGTGTTGTTGAAAAGTTTCACCGACAGGCTTGCATCGGGCACGACGTTCCAGTTGTCATCCACGACGTTGACGACAACCAGGCTGGAGACCCCCGCCATCCAATCGGTGGGAAGGGCGGCCGTTTTGCCCGTGCCCGTTCCCGGAGCCGCCACTTCGCCGGGCAAGATGATCTGCAATTTACGCGCCGTCCCCGGCGCCACCGGCACCCACGTCGAAGTAAAGGCCATGAAAGCCCCCGGCCCGTCATCGACCGTCATTGTCCAACCGTTATTGGTATTGGCTGTTTTCATCGTCCAGGCTACCGTGGTGGCTCCAGCGGTCAAGGTGATGTTTCTGGGATCGGGCGAATCGTTATTGTCCGTCGATGTCAATTGCATATTGTCCGGTATTGCCGTGGTTTTGTTCCAGTAGGGGTCCACCGCGCGAAGGGTCACATTGAAAGGCGTCCCAGAGATGAAAGGCTCTGCTCCGTCACCGTTATTGCCGTCGATATCCGGAAGACCCTGCATCCCTCTCGCATTTCCGGTATAAGAACCGGGCACGGCTGTTTCTCCGGGCAGAAGGATCTGGTATCTCTCGGTCGAACCCGCTTTGGGAGAAATAACCCCCGAAAAGCCATTGCTAAGATAAGGTGCGGTCGCAATGATCACGGTTTGTTTGTTTTCCGCTGTCACCAAGAAAAGGTCGAAGGTGGTGACGCCGGCCGTTAAGGGTTTTGCGGCCGGCCTGGTGGGCTGGCTGAAAGCATCATCTTGGGACGCATCGGCATTGCCTATGAAGGTGATGGCGACCACCGCGTCCGTGGTGGTCACAATGTTGTAATTTTCATCGACTGCCCGCACCGTCACGGTAAAGGTGGAGCCCACCGTCAAATTCGGATCGGGCGTATCATCAGACTTCCCGATGGGATTACCTTCCTCGCTGGCCTCGCCTGGGGCCAAGACAAGAAGCTTCTCCAGGGCCCCGGATTGGGTCGGAATCCACGTTGAAAGGCCCACGGCGTAGTTGTCCCCCGAGGCGGTGGAGGCGGTGATTTGCCAGCCGGGTGTTGTGTTTCGGGTCACCAACTTCACACCGGTGAAGGTGATGCGCCCTGAAGGGTCTCCCCCCGTTCCGGTTTGTTTCGATCCGAGGGATTCAATGGTATCGAACGGATCATTGGCGGACAGCTTGACAAAAGTGTTCTCGGTATTGGACTTGTTGAAATATTGATCCACAAGGTTGACGGTGACGGTGAAGCCCGTGCCCGCAGTAAAGGGTTGATTGCCTCCGGTGCCGGGGTCGCTGTCCGGAGCCCCGGATTTACCCCCCAACTCCCCTGAATCGTAGGGCGGCTTTCCCGGAACAGCCGTCTCGCCCGGTACCAACACTTGTAATTTGGCGGCCGGGCCGGGATTAACCGTGACATTGCCTGAAACGAAATTCTGAATGGGTGGAGAAATATGAGCCGGCGTCGTTGAGGCGTTAATGGTCCAGGGCCCGGGAGCCGTGTAGAATTTCACCACATACGATGTCGTCCCACTTAAAAGTGTCCGCGTGCCGGGATGGACATCGTAAGTATCCGTCGTTTCAATCTGGACTTGCGGCGAGTAGTCCGTCTTGATGTTGTAGAAACGGTCGGTAAGATTGACCGTGACGGGATAATCATATCCAGCGGAGGTCGATAGGGCCGTGCCGTAGATCCCCCGGGCACCCCCCGCCGTCGACCCCGGAACCGCCGTCTCTCCCGGCAACACGAGCTGCAACCGGTCTGTGGTCGTCGCAATAACGACCACCGCCGGCGATTCGCTCTTGATCACCGTAGGGAGAGCCGACCCCGCGACCGTCGAGGCCCGCACGATCCATCCTGGAGAACTATTGGCCCGCTTGAATTTCAAAACGAAATCGGCCGAGGCAGTCCCTGGCGCCAGCCCCGCATTGGCGGGCAAATCGGGGAAGGCATAGAGGTTAACGGTTTCGACTTTAACCGTCGGCTGCGTCGGTTGAGGCACCTTGTTATACTTGGTGTCAACAAGATTGACGGTTACCGTATAATCGTCGCCCGCCGCAACCTGATCGGGGTTGCCTGTCTTGCCCGTTGAAGAACCAGGGACGGCGGTCTCCCCCGGACACAACAACTGCAACTGATGGGGATTGTTGGGCCGAACCGGAATGGCGCTGGAAGTGCTCTTCGCTAACCCAAGCCCCGACACGTACAATTCTTGAGGACTGAACGTATCCGTGGTGATATTGAGAGTGATAGGAACCGGCGACGCGTTTTCACCGGCGGACAAGCTGAAGGACTGCGATTGAGGCGTACCGAAAGGATCACGCATGGTGACGGTGACATTCCCATTTGTGGAAACCGAGTTATAGTACTGGTCCACCGCCCTTATGTTGCCGATGGGGACATTGAACTGAACGCCGGCGATCTGCGTTGAGGACACCCCGATTTTTCCAGTGTCCGATCCTTGCACCGGCGTCTCTCCCGGCACCAAAATCTGCAATCGATCTAAGGGGCCCGCATCGACTTTGATGGCAGCAGATGTGCTGTGACTGAAGAGGTAACCGCCGGCGGATCCACTCGCCACGGCCAGCCAGCCGGTGGTCGTATTCTTCGTCCGGAGCGTAATGTTGGAGGTCAAGACCCCCTTGCTCATCGGGGCCCCGGAGACCAGAGGATTGGTCACGTAAGGATCGGTCGCCCGAATTTCAATGGTGGGACCGCCAAGGCTGGGATACTCGACGAGGTTGAAATAACGGTCGACCGTCCGGACGGTGACGGTGGTGATTTGGCCGGCGTAAAAGTTGTCGATGGGGCCGGTCACGGGATCCCCGTCGGGTTGGCCTGTCTTTCCGCCGGTCGGCCAGACGCCCGTGCCGGGAGCGGGGGATTCCCCTTGGATGAGGATTTGCAAATACCGGTCCCGGTCTTCGTCGTCAACTGCAATAGTCACGTTTTGCGTTGTGAAGCCGTTGGTGGATCCCGTAATGGTGGTGACAATGGGGGAGGTGACCTCGTCAACATCGCTGGTCCGCTCCGTCACAAAGGTATGGAAAAAGGTCGAGGTTCCGTTCGTCAAAACCACATTTCGCGTAACGGGCGTGTCATTGGGATCATCCGTCGTCAAAGCGATGGTCGAACTGACATTGAGAATATTGCCCCAACTGTCTGTTCCTTGGACGGTGATCGTGGAGGGGATGCCGACAATAAAGTGGCCGTCTGTCGCCGATCCCAACGGTGAGCCGTCTTTGCCGGCGGTGGTCCCGGGCGCGGCGGACTCGCCGGGGAACAAGAGGCGCACCTTTCTCGCCCCGGTTGTGTCCGGATAGACCTTGACGTTGGGGGTCGTGTAATTCGGATCGGCCAGGCCTGCGACCGTCGCCGACAACTGCTGGTCGAATCCGTTATAATTGACGGCCTTATAAAGAGTGACCTTATAGGTGGTTGCGCCGTCGACCAACGTCAGATTTCCAACCCCCGACGGATTGGGATCGGAAGCCGCACTCAAGTTCACTTCCAAATCGCTATCCGCCAGGTTCCAATTGGCGTCGGTGGCATAGACGGTCACATCAAATTGTTCGCCGGCTTTCCGTGCCGATGGTTGATCGGGATCTTCCTTCCCTCCCGTTCCACTGGTCTTGCCCGGTCGATAATTTTCTCCAGGGAGGATGACCAGGACTTTCTCCGCCGTTCCGGCGGTGATGGGAATTCCCGTTACCGTGGCGGAGGAATACCCGCCTCCCGCATGATAAACGGTCAAACTTTGGGATCCGGCCTTCACCATTTGAATAAAGAAGGACGTCGTTCCGTTGACCAAGACCAGCGTCGTGCCGTCCACATCATAGGGATCCCCCGTCGTCTCAAACCACACATCGCCGGTCGCACTGGCGTTGGTGTTGTACCAGTTATCCACCGCCGAAGCGGTGGCCACCCAGATGTTCCCGGCCGTATACGTACCGGCCGGCGCCGATGCAAGCGACCCCGATTTTCCGCTATTGGCCACATCGCCCGGATCCGGCGACTCCCCTGGAACGGTCAACAACAGCTTGGTGGGTGTGCTGGCTCTCACCACCGCCAGGGCCGAATGGGTGCTGGCCAACAGGTCGCCAAGGCTGGTGGACACATTGACGCGCCAACCGGTCGTGCTCGCCGTGAAGAAACGGATATTGTAGGTGGTCACACCGCCAATCAGGTCCTGCGAAACGTTCGTCGGCGTTACATGGGCATCCGTAAAGGTGAGATCGACTTTGGCGCTGGCCGCCGCCACCAGATTGTAAAACTCATCCGTGGCTTTCACCGTTGCGATGTATTGATTGCCCGCCACAAAATCATCGATGTTGCCGCCGATGCCGTCGCCATTGGCGCTGTTGTTTCCATCGGAATCCGGCACCCCCGTCTTGCCGGAAGAGGAACCGGGAATGGCGGTCTCCCCCGGCAGAAGAACCTGCAGCCTTGTGGCGGCATTCGTTTTGACCGAAAAGGTGGACGAGGCCCCCGTGCTGTATTCGATCCCCTCGGGAGGGGCGACCTCGGCCGCCGATAGGGACGCTGAGTTCGTCGACCGCTTCACCGTGACATTGATCGTGGCGCTCCCTTGGGTCAACGAAAACTGCGTCGCGGAAAAGGTGGAAAATAAAAAGTCATCCATCCACACCCGCACCTGCGGATTGTCGGTATCATAAACGCGGTTATAGAACCGGTCCACCGCCAAGATGGTGACGGGGAAATTGTCGCCCGCCTTTGGAATTGTCGAACCCAAAAGGGTCGTAAAATCGGGAGGCCCGGAGCGGCCTGCGGGGCTACTGGTCTTGCCCTGCACATAGGTCTGACCCGGCAAAAGGACAAGCAGGTAATGATTATTACCGGGATTCGTATCCGAGTTGACTTTCACGGGACCCGTTGCTTCCGGAACATAATAAGACCCGCTATACGTTGAAACGCTCACCATCCAACCGGGACTTGAGGCCGTTATGAATTGGTGCGTTGTATAGGTGACCTCATAATTGGCCACGCCCATGTTGATAATATGGTCTTCCTGAGCGGCATCGTAGGGATCCGTGGTGGTTAACCGGAGATAGACGGGCGAGTCCGGATTCCCAACGGCATTAAAGTAATTATCGGTGAGCCGGACCTTGATGGCATAATCCTCACCGGCCGTCGCGTCGTTGATGGAGCCCGTTTTCCCCCGGCTTGTGCCGGGAGCCGCCGTCTGGCCTGGGAAGATAACTAAAATCCTTGTCGAGGTGCTTGCATCCACCCACATGTTGGGCGTGGAATCCGGGTTCAGTGATCCGGAGGTCGCCGTCAACGACCGTTGGACCGGATCGCCATCGGCGTTCTGCGCGGTCAAAAACTTAGCCCAAAAACTCGTCGTTCCATTGATCAACGAGCGCGTCAGGGGCGTCACGTTATTCGGGGTTCCATTGGGATCGGTGGAGAGGACACTGATGGCCGCGTCGGTGCTCACCACGTTGTAATAGCTATCGACTCCCTTAACAGTCACGTTGTATTCATCGCCCGCCCAGAGGCTTTGCACGCCGTTTTGATTGTCGCCGTCTCGATCCGGCTCTCCATATTTCCCTGCCAGATTATTCGGCGAGGCAGCATAATTGGCCCAGCGTCCCGGATCGGCGGTTTCCCCGGTCATCAGGATTTGCATCCGGTTCAGGGCATTCGGCGCGACAGTGAAATAGGGCGAATTGAGCGATGTATAGGTGGTGATATCCACTCCCGTGGCCCTCAAGCGGTGGTTTAATACTCCGGCCGTCCTAAAAATGACGGTGCTATTAAACACGGCTCGGTAACCATACACCGCCAAAGACATTTGCTTGCTGGAGGGCATCAACGCATACTTATCCAGAGGTTGCTCCGGCGCGGAGAGAACCACCCAGGGCAAGGCCCCTGTTTCGACAGGGTTCCAATAATCGTCCGTCAGCCGAACTTCAACACCGCCGCTGGCGATGGCGTTGCCGGCGGTGACGGGATCCGGTGTCCCGATCTTTCCTCCTGTCGGATCGCCCCCATAGGGAGTTTTGCCGGGAACAGCGGTTTCGCCCGGCATTAAGATCTGCAAGTGTTTCGCCTCATTCGCACTCACGGCCACACCGGTTATGGTTTGGCTCGCCACCGTCACCGGATCGTCGACGTCGTACGCCCATAAGATGAAGTTGTCCTGCGCCAGCCGAGGTGCAAAATTCGGGAAGGTGGCTTCTCCATCCACCATCGATATCGTGGCGTGATTCACGGCATAGGGGTCATTGCTCTCGACATCCACCTGATGCCCAGTCTTAGTCTTGTGGGCGGGTCCCCTCCCGAAGTTCCGGTTCCAGTAGGCATCGACCGCCTGTACGGTGAGAGCATAGGTGGCTCCCGCTTGGCCGACGTTGGGTGAGTTGTCCTTGCCGGTCCCTGCGGGATCGGATCCTTCCTTCGCCACCTGGTTCGGCGCGATCAGGCGCAGCTTAACGACATCATTCGGCCAGGTGACGACGTTCGTCGAGGTGTCATTCCAATACCCGCGGTTGTTCGTCGTCGTCACCTGCCAGCCCTTTCCATCCCGGGCGGGATTGCTGGTGGCGCACTCCGAATTGTTCTGTGTGACGAAGGTGACGGTGCTTTGACCGACGCCGTTTTCCAGGCTCACCTGTTTGCCGTCGAATCCAAAGGTCCCATCATTTGGGTCCGTGGTATTTAAAGTCACCAACGGCATGGACGGTCCTTCGGGGATCAAATTGTAGTACCGGTCCACCAGCCGGACCGTCACCGTCGCTCCCAGTCCCGTGTATTGCACCGCCGGTAGTCCCGTCTTGCCGCCTTGCTGCTGCTCATACGGCGGCTTCCCCGCCACCGGCGTTTCGCCGGAGAACACCAACTGGATGCGGAAATGGCTGGTCACCGTATCCGGATAAACCGTGAAGTTTTCGCTGATATACTGAGGGTTTGCATAGGCGGCCGTCGCTTTAACCACCTGGGATCCCGCCGTCACCGGCACTAAAATCATGCCGGTGGTGCCGCTGACCAATGTCCGGGAGCTCACCGTGGTGTCATAATTGTTGGGAAGGCTGAAGAAAACATCTTTGTTTCCGCCGGCGTTGAGGTTGTAGTACTCATCAACAGAGTACACATTGATCTGCATATTGGCCCCGGCAAAAATCTGAGAAACCTCTCCGGACTTTCCATAGTAAGGGCCGTAGGATCCCCCGACTTTGTTCTTCCCTTGGACGCGGGTCTGACCCGGCAACACCGCCAGGACCCTATCAGCTCCTTTGGGATTAATGGTCACGATATTCGACTCGTTTGAGGTGCCGGCACCGGAGGCGGTGACGGTTTGATTGCCGGCCGTGGTCATAACGACATTGATCGTGGCCGATCCATTTTGCAGGGTGTAGGTGCCGGGGTCCACATCATAAGGATCGGATGTCCCGATATTGGCAACGGGGCTCGAGCCCGGATTGATGTTCCAATACTTGTCCACGGCCAAGATATTGGTGACAATGGAGTTGCCGGCGGTTTTCGGGGTCGGGTTGCCATCCCGGCCGTTGCCGTCCGGATCAGGGGCGTCTCCGGCCACATATGTCTGGCTGCTCAAAATGACAAGAAGTCGTTCCGTCGTTGCCGGATTGACTTGGACGTTCGACTGTATGCCGAAAACGCCGCTATCAACGGAGTCTTCCACCCGCAGTTGTCTCTGACCGATCAACCGGAAACGAACCAGTCCCGTAAACGTATGAATTCCGGCGTCTGTCGCCGTGAACTTATAGGTCTTGGGCAATCCATGGATATCATCCACCGTATCATCATCATCCGGTATTTCATGTCCCCCCGGAGCGGAGAAGACAACCCACCCCTGATACGCCGTGGCCCGGAAGCCCTCCTGGTCTTTGGCCTCGACGGTGACCGTATTATCAAATCCCGCCGTTTGGCCGCTGGTCAGGCCCGTCACCACAAAATTCTTGGCTTCCGCCGCAATCTGGATTTTCGGGCCATTGGCAACGGTCGTTTGGGTGTTGCCCGCATTGTCAATGGCCCGAACCCACACACAGTAAAATTTCCCCTTGATCCAATGATTTGAAATGGTCGTATAGGTCCAGACCCCCGCTTCATTGATGGGTCCGCAATCCATCCACTTTTCGCCTTCGCCCGTCAGGGTCCACGTTGAACCATCCCAGAAATAGTCGCTTCCTCCCCATGACCCATAGGCCAGGGGCCCCGCTCCCCAAGCCCCGCCATTGTCGTATTTAACGATGAGAACCTGAGCCTTCCCTTGATGCCAACCCAATGTCTTCCTGACCCCGGACCCTGTCCCGTCAATGCCCGAAGTGAAACCAGTATCGGCCGCCGTTCCATAAATCGTTTTATCCGGCGTGTAGGTGACGCCGTTCTCGGGATCCACGACGCCGGACAGGGGCTTATGATTGTCCACCAGAATCCGATTGCCCGAACCCGGGGTCTCAATGTTTCCAATGGTATCGGCGGCCGACGACTTGATGACGTAATGATGGTCGTCAACGAACGTCAAACCTCCGGGGGCAAACGTCCAGGAGGAGGGGAACAGCTCCGTCACCGACCAGAACATTTCCACGTCGGAACCAAACGTTGTCCCGTTGAAATACTTCGCCCCGCCGGCCGCATTTTCGTCTTTGACGGACACCTTCACATTTTCCAGGGGACTTGTTTCATCCACGGCCGTTCCGGAAATGACCGACAACTCCGTCGGCTTGTAGGCCCGGTCATTGGCCGGATGCGTCGGCGATGATCCCGGAGGTAAATTGTCGAACACGAATGTCTTCGTTGAAGTTTCCGTCCCGGTGTTGCCGGCTTTATCCAGCGCCTTGGCCAAAATGTAATAGGTGGTGTTGGTCGTCCACGTCAAGGGATCGTTGGTGAAATTGGTGTGCGTCAAATCCCACCGCCACAAACTGCCCGCTATTTTTGTCTTGGGGTCCACCAACCCCCACCCCTGGCTTTCCAAAACGGACCAGGTGGAAGATCCCGCGTTCCAATACGAGGTCGCCCCACCGGTCACCTTGTATATTTTGACCCGGATCTCTTGTATATCACGGGGACTGTTTCCATCCTGAGCCGTCCCGTAAATTCCAGGCATGGTTTTGTAAGTTCCGCCGGTAACGGGCGTGGTCGTAACGACGACAGGGGCTTCACTGTCGTAGTAAAATGTGACGGTTGAATACGTTGCGGTATAATTGCCGGCCTCGTCGCGGGCCCTCACATTCAACACATAGGTTTGCTGTTCCCACGTGGGAAGATTCGAAAATGTCCAGTTCACGACGGAATTGGTGGCCGAAGAGCCCGTTGCAACGTTCCACGTATCCATCTCAGAGAGATATCCCTGGCCAAACTTCCAATACTCATTGCTCCCGTTCTTCAAACGAATTTCAACCTGCTTGGTGTTGAAGAGATCCTGGGCCGTCCCGGAGAGAACGGGGACCGATGCATATTGAGAGGTATTGCTCGGGAACTGAATGGCCACATTGGGCGGGGTGACATCGTAACGGAAAATCACCGGATCGCCGATGGTTTGCTGGATGTTGCCGGGCTTGTCCGTCGCCCGCACCCGGATGCGGAATTGAGTTCCATCGGATGGGTTAAGAAGTTTTTCATCCGGCGGCAGTTCCGCGGTCTGCACCCATATCCGATGGGAACCGGGAGGAGGATTCAGCGTTGCCGGCGTGGGCAGATAAATGGCGCCGGCGCTTGTCTCCCAATCCCCGCTGGCCCCTTGATACTTCCACCACTTGTCATCGTCAACCCGTTGAATCGAAATCTCCACTTTCGAAATATCGTTCGCATCATCGGCCCAGCCGGTCACCTGGACAAATCCACCCTGCTTTATGAACGCGCCGTTCGCCGGTTCGACCACCGCGGAGGTGGGATCCGTCTTGTCCCATGTAAATCCGCTCGAGGCATCCGGCTGCTGGTTGCCCGCTTGATCCAACGCGTAGTAGGAAACGGTATAGCCCCGGCCGGTCTGGAATTTACTCTGGTCAACCGACCACGACCAGGTGGTCCAAATCCCCGGCGATTGAGGCGTGGCCAGATAAAATATCTTCTCACCGTCCGTCCGTGAAAAGGTGGAGCCACTTTGATCCCACCACTTGCCTGTCACATTGTCTTTCATTGTGATGTACACGCCGGACATTTTAAATTGCTCAACCGTGCTTCCGCCCACGGACGTCAAACTGCAAATAACGGCCCCGTTGGCCGGCGAAGTGACCGTCGCCGTTGGGTATTCGACGTCGTAAACAAAAGTTGCGCTGGACAAGGAGGCGGTCGCTTCCGTGTTGGGAGTGGGGACTACATTATCCGAGGCTTTAACAAGAACCCGGTATCCATAGCCATGCCGGAAGGGAGGGGCCGTCAGGGTCCACGTCGAATTGGTCGCCAGGAGGCTTGTCACCGCGTGGAATTGTTCGCTGGTGGCCGAGAAGGTGGAATCCCCCGACCACCAATTGCCATTGGGAGCGATTTCCTTAATGCCGACTGTCACCTGTCCGGCCGCCGTGATTTTCGAAACGGAATCGTTGCTCGTCCCCGAGATGGTGGGCAGTGCATTGGTGTAAGTGGTGGCCCCCGGCACCGGCAAGATCAACAGGGACGCGGGCGCAATCTTGTCGGCAATAAAACTCACCGAATCGACGCTCAAGGTAAAGTTTGAGTCCGTCCCGTTGGTGGTGGGGCCGCTGTTGTAGGGGACGGCCGTGTCTCTCGCTCGAACCTGAACAAGATAGGTGGTGCCGCTTTGCAACTGGCCTGTTAAATTGACGTCCGAATATTGCCAGGCGGCTGGGGTTCCCGCATTCCCTTTTCGCCAGGCGAGGTTTCCATCGGCCTGGTTGAAGGTGGTCCCACCCCACCACTGACCGCCGTACTCATACAGACGGACTTGAACGCCATCATTGACGAAGCTGTCCAACCCCGCCGTCTTGTCATAGGCGCTTCCCTCAATCGGGTCCGATTCGGACCCCATTCCGGACCGATAGCTCATATGCGCAGGGGTCGTAATGGCCGCGGTCGGTTTCGTCACGTCATAATAAGCGGCGATTTGAGCACTGAGCGTTGTCTCCGGATTGTCCGCTTTATCTATGGCAAAACACCGGAAGAGGTACCTCGAACCGGAGGCATAGGGTATCACGGGGGTATAAACCCAAGTGCTGGCACCCAGCTCATAGGTGGCCAGGTTGAAGTATTCGGTCGCGGCATCAAACCCGCTCCCGTTGAAATAACTTGTGGTCTGGCCGGCGATTTGTCCGATGGATGCATAGACCAGCTTCACTCCGGCCTTGGTGTCGCTGGCGGTCCCTTCAACTTGCGAGATGGTGGAACGAACTTGCGTTCCATCGGGGAAGGTCACCCTGCTATCCGGCTCCTTATTATCATAGGTAAAGGTCAAAGTGCTCACTCCGGTGGTGAACACCTGCTGCACATTGGTCGCTTTGTCCGTGGCCCTGGATTTAATGGAGTAAACGTGGTCCGTCACCCAGGGGATGCCGGTGGCAAACCAGGTCTGGAAGCCGTCGGTAGGCACCGCCGCGAAGAAGGTCTCCTCCGTGGCGTCAAAGGTCTTCGAGGTCCCGCTGTACCAAGTCCCCGTGTCCACCTGGATCGCCAACTCCACCGCACTGACCCCCGCCAGCCCCGTGTTGTCCCCCACCGTCCCCGTGACCATCACCGAACTCGAGGTGTGCAACCCATTCTGCGGATTCGTGATCTGTGTGGTCGGACTCGATACATCAAACACAAACGCATTGGGTGTCCTTAACGGCTCCGCATTCCCCGCTCTGTCCGTCGCCTGCATCCGCACCGAATACTGATACGAATCCTGAAGCGCCGGCCGCGTCGAATACCAGACGTTGGGCTCCGTAAAGAACATGTTCATGAATTGCTCGGACACCGAACTGAACGTCGAGGCCGAGGGGAGCCAATAGAGAGAGGTCGTACTCTCCTTGATCGAATACTGCACATTCAACACCCGGCTGCCCAACGTCTCATCCACCGCCGTCCCCGACACCAACGGGATCGGCTTGGTGGAGCCGTTGTAATAGTTGAGGGTGGACGGCGGCACCACCACCGTGGTCGTGGGGAACTGGGTATCGTACCGGAAGGCATTCGAGGATTGCCCCACCACAAAGGAGGTCTGCACATTCCCCGGCTTGTCCGTCGCCTTAATCAACACCTGGTACCTCTTGTTGTGCTCCCAAATCTGCGTCTCGTTCCCCAACACATACGACCAGTTCTGTAAATTGGCCGTGGACAAATGAATCGCCGTCGGCGTCACCGTCCCCCACGCCCCCCACCCATTC